>DATIWF010000065.1:0-60436 GCA_035519535.1 Vicinamibacterales bacterium
GACGCAGTATCTCGCCGACGAAGGGTTGGCTGTAGACCAAGTAGTCCATGTGTCGCCGGATGATCTGTCGGCGCTCAAGGTGCGGGGTCTCCCGACGCTGGTCCTCGTCGATAGTCGTGGAGTCGTTAGAGGCATCTGGGAAGGACGCTTGTCGAAGATCGACGAGCAGCAACTGTGGCTCCTCGCGCTGAGGAATCCGACGAGCTAGCGCGCTTGCGAAGAGCGTCGGGGCCGGCGCTGTGAGTCGATGGCGCTGCACATGGATGAGACCCCGTCACGTCGGCGATTCCTAGGTTGGCGGAGGGCGAGCACCACTTTGGCAGTCTCCGTCTGCGGCCTTGCAATTCCGCTGCAGGAACAACACCCAACCTTTCGTGATCGCACGCGGATTGTTCCCGTGTACGTGACGGTGAGGGACTCTCGCGGCCAATTCGTGCCTGACCTGCCCCGCGAGGACTTCAGGGTGTTCGACAACGGCCACGAGCGCCCGATCGAGGTCTTCGAAAATAAGATCGAACCGATTGCTGTGGTCGTGCTGCGAGATGACAGCGACAGTCTGCGCGGAGCACGAGCTATCAAGGACGTCGCTATTCGGAGCTTCATCGACGCCCTCTTGCCGGGCGATCTCGCCCGCTTGGCTGAGTTTGCTGACAAAGTGACATTCAGTCCGCATTGGAGCGGTGACCACTCCGAACTTGTAGCCCACCTTGCCGCCCTCCCGAAAGGCGGAGGGAATACGGCGCTTGGCGATGCAGTTCGCGCCGGGCTTGGAGAACTCGAGGGTCAGCAAGGCCGTCCGGTGCTGTTGCTGCTCTCAGACGGCGGCGCGCCAGGAGTCTCAGCGCTAGCAACGCTCGTCCCTGAGCGGGTGACCGTGTATTTCGTTGGGATTTGGAACGGCGCGACAACGGCAAGCCGTTACCTGCGAGAGGCATTTCAATTTGCCTCGGACAGCGGCGGCGGCTACCACCTTCTGAGACCCACCGACGACATGGCAAAGGTCTTCCGTGAGATCTCGGATGAACTGCACCATCGCTACCTGCTCGGTTTCTCGCCGGCCGTCCTAGATGGCAAGAAGCACAGCATCGAAGTCCGTACAACTAGATCAGGCATGAACGTTCGTTCGAGATCGAGCTACATCGCTGTCGATCGTTAAAAAAGCAAGCATCGGTAGTGCCCACACTTGGCCGGTCGCTACCTGAGTGCGTCCGTTCGCTTCACTAGTTCATCGAACTGTGAGGGGATGGGTATTGTCACGCTACCCACCGAATGACATGACATCCGGGTGCCGCGCGTCCGGTCGCGGTGGTTCAGTTGCGAACACAAGAAACCTCAATGTCGTGAGACACGGTCGGCTAGCGCCTGTGGCAGCGCTGTCGGACCAGATTGGGTAGGGAAGTCGCGGTGCAACTGAGGGGCCGCGAGATTACGCGACGTGCATCCGCCCGATTGACTAGACGGGCGGGGGCGTTCTTGCTTGTCGTCGCGGTTTGCTTAGTCCTTGCATTCGCAGGCGACTCGTGGATTGGACGCCCGGACTGCCCTTCAGGGGCGTGGGTCGGCAATCGAGTCGCTGTTCGCGCAGTATGCTCAGGGTGACTACGACGTCGTCGCGCAGCGTCTGAACACACTCGAAGACTTTCTCGACGATCGGTCACGCTCGATGCCGCGCTCAACGCGTGGCGCACAGACCACCGCGCCATTCGCACGAGCTTCCTTCTTGAAATGGCGATCGGCGCCTCCAATGCTCGCGCTCAGCAAGGCCTTGTTACTTTGCTCAGCTCCGGGTGGGCCTCGTGGTCCAGAGACCACTCACGACGGTAGGCGACCGTGAGGCCGAGGTTTACGAGATCATCTGGCACGAGTGCGCGCTTGGCCTCTTGCAGCACCAGCGCTTGTGGGCGCAGCAGGGGTCTATCTCCAGGCCTCGAGAAGCGTTTCAAGTCCATCGGGCCGCTCGATCGCGTGCGGTCGAGAGTTGCTCTCGATGCTGCCGTCGCGCGCGCGCAGCGCCGCTGCACGGACTCCGAACTGGCGCAGTTCCGGGCCGGGGCCGGCCAGCGCTCACTCGCGACTGTCGCCGGCGGAACCGGCGCTCCAGACGCGTCAGGGTACGCACCAACGCGGAGGCTCGACGACTGGGGCAAACAGGATGCGCAGATGGAATCTGACCTCGATGAGGTGATCCGCCTCTTCAGCCGAGCTCGGCAGGTTCAGGAAACGCAAGTCGAAGCGAGTGTGCGGCAGGCGTTCCTGCTACTGCAACGAGGCCGAGCGTCCGTTGCACTGCAAGCGCTTGACCAGCTGCCCGACGTTGACGGCGCTGGGTCAGATCGGGGGTCGCTTCCCTGGTGCTCGCCTGACCCGACCCGTGGCACTAGCGCCGTCACGTCTTGTGTCGGCACTCGACCGCGAGGTGACGGTTGCTCCGAGCGGGGCCGAGACGCTTCGCGTGACTTTGTCGGCTCGCCGACAGTGTCGGTCACCCGACAGTTTGTCGCCGCGTCCTGAACTAGGCTGCCGAATACGTGATGCGGCGGGAGCTTCCACATGGCGCAGTCGCTGACGGTCGCGGACCCTTCCACGGGACCATTGTCTTGACGAGCCGGAAAAGGGCGCGTCGGATCCGGAAATCCTGGAGGGCTGCCCGCTATCTAGTGAGCTACTGCGTGCTCTATCAACCTTGCGCAGCGCCGACAACCGTCACACCGCTCGCCGGCCCGCTAGGTTCCTCAGAGCGAACGACTTCCCGCCAGCCCGAATCAACTCGGCGGCGGATCGCATGGCGCTTGTCCGGGCGCGCGGGGGTCGAGTGCGGGGTCGCGGGGTCGGGGGGAGCGACCCCCCTTGCGCGCCGGGGTCGCTCCCCCGACCCGGTGATCTTCGCAATGCACGGAGAGTGATCGTCAGCGGTCTCAGCATGTGCCGGACGCGGCCATCACGCATTCGATTCTCGGGCGGCCCTCGGCATCCGTCAAGGCGCGTTCGCTTCGCTCCGCCCGCGCCGCGGCTGCGGCCTTGACGGATCCCTCGGCGCCGCCACGCGCTTGGCCATTGCGTGATGGCCCGACGCGTGTCCGCTGGCGAATCGCATGCGTGCGTGGGTTGAGAGAGCCGAACCGCAGGAGCCGTACGCGATGAATGTCGACGCAGAATCCGTGCTCATGACCGTCAGCGAAGTCGCCGACGTACTCCGCACGAGTCGGAAAGCAATCTACGCCATGATCGAGCGCGGACACCTTCCCGGTCTTCGTCGCATCGGTCGTCGCGTACTCATTCGGCGCGCCGATCTATTACACTGGCTCGACCACAACTGCGCCTCGTCGCGAAAGGGGTAACGCGATGAGCGTGAAGATACGGCCGTACGGCAAAGGTGGTTGGGAAGTGGACATTCGGTTGCGTCTCCCGGATGGCAGCGTCGTGCGGGAGCGGACGAAGAGTCCGGTCGCGGGCAAGACCGCGACGATGCGATGGGCACAGGCGCGCGAGCACGCGTTGCTGGTGCGCGGCACGCCCAAGGCTCAGACACAGGAGGTCAAGACGATCGTGACGCTGAAGGACTTCGCGCCCAGGTTCCTGGAGGGGTACGCGAAGGCAAATCGGCAGAAGCCAAGTGGGATCGTTGCCACGGAGAGCATCTTGAACACGCACTTGATCCCACGCTTCGGTGGTCAGACGCTCGACGCGATCTCGACCGAGGACGTGCAACGGTTGAAGAGCGGGCTGAGCGATCGCGCGCCGAAGACGGTCAACAACGTGCTCGCGGTCCTGAACACGTTGCTCAAGGCGGCGGTGGAATGGAAGGTGATCGATCGCATGCCGTGCGCAATTCGCTTGCTCAAAGTCGCGAAAGCTTCGATGGGCTTCTATGACGTCGAGGAGTACGGACGACTGCGTGACGCGGCCGCCACACTCAGCCGCACGACGTCCCTGATCGTGCTGTTGGGCGGGGACGCGGGACTCCGATGCGGCGAGATGATCGCATTGGAGTGGGGCGATGTGGACCTGGTGAAGCGGCAACTGACAGTGCAGCGATCGGCGTGGCGCGGGCACGTAACGGCGCCGAAAGGCGGACGCGCGCGGTACGTGCCGCTCACGCGTCGTTTGGTCGACGCGCTCCGCGAGCATCGGCACCTGCGATCGGCGCGCGTGCTCGGTCCAAGTGACGGCGACGGATCGCCGCTCACCTGGGACGTCGCTCGGGAGCATGTCCAGCGGGCGGTGAGACGCGCAAGGATCACCGGGAGTGGCACCAGCGGCATCCATCGGCTGCGCCACACGTTCTGCTCGCACCTCGCGATGCGCGGCGCCCCCGCGCGCGCGATCCAGGAGCTCGCGGGGCATCAGGATCTGGGGACGACGCAGCGGTACATGCACCTCAGTCCCGCGGCGCTCGATGGAGCGATTCGGCTGCTCGAGGCCTCGGATCTTGGGTCCGCGCGTGGAGAAATAGTGGAGACGGACGATCGTGAAATCGCTAACGTGAACACTGTCTAGGAGATAGGTGGAGCGGGCTACGGGAATCGAACCCGTCTAGCTGGCTTGGGAAGCCAGAGCATTACCACTATGCTAAGCCCGCGTCTGGGAGAATCATACCAACTTAGAACTTAGAACTCAGAACTTAGAACTTGGGGCCACGGACTGACCGAAGTGTGAAGTTCCAAGTTCGAAGTTCCAAGTTTGAAGTTCTAAGTTCTAAGTTTGCAGTTCTACATTGCCTGCCTGATCACCCCAAGCACTTCGTCGCGCTTCGCGGCCATCAAGTCCGGCGTGACCGCCTCCAGATTCAGTCGGAGCATCGGCTCGGTGTTCGAACCGCGGACATTGAAGTGCCAGTCGGCGAATTCCGCGGAGAACCCGTCGAGCGTGTAGGTGTGGCCGTCGCGATACTTCACGGCGAGGTCCTTGAGACGCGCCGAGACGCTGGCCATGTCGCTGACCTTCGTGTTGATCTCGCCGGAGATGAAGTACTTCGCGCGCAGCGGCGCCAGCAGCTCGGCGAGCGCCATCCGCTTCTTCGACATGAGCTCCAGGATCAGCAGCGCCGGGATGAATCCGTTGTCTGCGTAGTAGAAGTCGCGGAAGTAGTAGTGGCCGGTGACCTCGCCCCCGAACACCGCGTCTTCCTCGCGCATCCGCCGCTTGATGAACGCGTGGCCGACGCGGTTCATGAGCGCCGTGCCGCCGTACCGCGCGACGATGTCCTTGACCGCATAGCTGGCGCGGACGTCGTAGACGATCTTCTCGCCGCGCGACCGCATGAGAAAGGCCTCGGCGAGGAGCGCGGTGACGAAATCGCCCGCGATGAACTCGCCGTGGCCGTCGATGAAGAAGCAGCGATCCGCGTCGCCGTCCCAGGCGATGCCGATGTCGGCGCCGCTCGCCTTGACGCGCTCGACGATGTCGCGGCGGTTTTCCTCGATGAGCGGGTTGGCCTCGTGATTCGGGAACGTCCCGTCGATCGCGAAGCACAGCCTCGTCGTCCGGCAGGGCAGGCGATCGAAGAGCCGCGGGGCGACCAGGCCGCCCATGCCGCTGCCCGCGTCGAGCACGACGTTGAAGGGGGCGATGCCGTCCGGATCGACGAACGACAGCACCTTCTGGACGTAGTCATCCAGCAGACTGCGCGACTCGAGCGCGCCGGCGGCGCCCTTCGGCGCCGGGATGGACCCGCTCGTCACCATCTCGGCGATCTCGCCGATGCCCGCGTCGCCCGAGAGCGGAAACGCCTCGCGGCGCACCATCTTGACGCCGTTGTATTCCTTCGGATTGTGCGACGCCGTGATCTGCGCGCCGCCGTCGAGCCCGTCGCGCACGACGCCGAAGTAGAGCATGTCGGTCGCGCACATGCCGTAGTCCACGACGTCGGTGCCCTGCTCGCGGACGCCGGCGATGAACGCCGCGGCGAGCGACGGCGACGACACGCGCATGTCGCGCGAGACGCCGATGCGCTGGCCGCCCAGATACGCGGCGAACGCGCGGCCGATCTGGCGCACGCCGGACTCGTCGAGCTCGGTGGGGTAGATCCCGCGAACGTCGTAGGCCTTGAAGATCGATTTGGAAATGCTCATAGAAAGTCAGGCACCAGGCACTGGGCGCGGGCTCATGCCGAGTGCCCGATGCCGAGTGCCTGATTCTAAGCGGTCAGGTCTGCGAATAGTCCGTCACGACCGACTTGTCGCCGAAGAGCCCGCCGGTGATGTCGACGTTGCGCCCGAAGTGACAGTTCCGGCCCGCGAGCGTGTCCACGAGCCGCGCTTCGCTCTCGACCCAGGTGTTCGGCCACAGAATGCAGCCGTCGACGGCCGCCTCCTCCGCGATCGTCGAGTGCCGGCCGATGACCGAGTACGGCCCGATGCGCGCCCCGCGCTTGATGGTCGCCGCGGCGTCGATGAAGCACGGCCCGGTGATCGTCGCGCCCTCCTCGATCCGCGCCTCGGGCGAGACGATGGCCGCGCCGGGTGTGGACGCGAAGGGCGGCGCTGTCAGGCGGCCGTCCATGATGTCGCGATGGGCCTGCCGGTACTTCTCGGGCGTGCCGATATCGATCCAGTACCCGCGGTCGATGTGGGCCACGAACGTCGCCCGGTCGTGGATGAGCGACGGAAAGTAGCTCCGCTCGATGGAGTAGGCCGTGTCCCGGGGCACGCGCTCGAGCGTGTCCGGCTCGAGCACGTAGATGCCCGCGTTGATCGTGTCACACCGAATCTGGTCGGCCGACGGCTTCTCGAGGAACGCCAGGATGTTGCCGTGCGCGTCGGTCTCGACCAGGCCGTAGGCCGATGGGTTCTCGACCGGCGTGAGGACGATGGTCGCCTTGGCCTGGCGCTCGCGGTGGAGGCGGATCACGGCCGGCAAATCGACCGCCGTCAGGACGTCGCCATTGAAGACGACGATGGGCTCGCCGAGCCGATCGCCGGCCGCGAACCGGATGGCGCCGCCCGTGCCGAGCGGCGTCGGCTCGACGACGTACCGCAGGTGAATCCCGAGGTCGGAGCCGTCGCCGAACACTTCCTCGATGCGGCGCGGCTGGTAGTTCAGGCTGAGCACCACCTCGTCGATCTCCGGCACCTGACGGAGCAGGTCAATCTGATACCGGAGAAACGGACGGTCGAAAATGGGGACGATGGGCTTGGGCGTGTGGAGGGTCAGGGGGCGCAGGCGCGTGCCCTTCCCACCGGCCAGGAGAATGGCCTTCATGTCAGCCGACCATCATAACAAGCGGGCCTCGGTTTTGCCGTACAATTGCAGGAGTCGGGGCTGTCCGTGAACCTGCCGAACGCGATCACGCTCGGTCGCATCTTCCTGGTCCCACTCCTGGTGGTCGTGCTGCTCACGACCACCAAGAACTGGTCCTTTCTGGGCATCAGCAAGGAGTGGTGGGGCGCCGGCATCTTCGCCGTCGCGTCGCTGACCGACTGGCTCGACGGGTTTCTCGCGCGGCGCCGCAAGCAGGTCACGGGGTTTGGCCAGTGGATCGACCCGCTCGCTGACAAGCTGCTCGTCACGGCGGCGCTGATTTCGCTCGTGCAGATGGAGCTGGCGCCGGCGTGGATGGTCGCGGTGATCCTCGGGCGCGAGTTCTCGGTCACGGTGCTCCGCAGCATCGCCCACGCGCGCGGGCAGACGCTGCCGGCCTCGCCCATCGGCAAGATCAAGATGGTCGCGCAGGTCGTGGCGATTCTCGTGCTGATTCTGGGGCGCGGCCACCTCCAGCAGTTCTTCATCGTCGGCAAGATCGCGTTGTGGGTGGCGACGATCACGGCGCTCGTCTCGGCCGTGGACTACTACCGCCAGTTCAACGCGCTCCTCGCGCGTCCGGTCCCCGGGCCGGGTCCCGTGCTCGCGACCGACCGCGATCGGGATCGCGACCGGCGCGACCGCGTCAGTGCTTGATCTTGATCGTGGCCAGCCGCGCCTTGGCGCGCGCGACGTACTCGCTCTTCGGATAGTCCTCGATGACCTTGTTGTAGTTGGGCACGGCCTGCGCTTCGCTGAGCGCCCGGTAGTACGACTCGCCAAGATAGAAATAGACGGCGTCCATCTTGGAGTAGCCCGGATCGTCCTTGACGAGCTGCGTGAGGCGGCTGATCGCGCCCGCCCACCATTTCAAGTGGAAGTACGTCAACCCGACCTGGAACTCGCTCTCTGACAACCGGTCGCGCGCCTCGCGGCGGACCGTCTCGACCTGCGGCCGGAAGCTGCTGGTTGGGAAGTTCTGCAGAAAGGCGTCGCATTCGCGGAGGGCGTCGCGCGTGGCGGTCTGGTCGCGCTCCGGCGAGAGCATCTGTTTCGATCCCGCCTCGCAAATCTTGTACTGCGCGTAGTCGGCGCGCGGATTGAGCGGAAAGTACTGCAGGAACTCCTTGAACTCGTTGACGCCGAGCACGTACGACTCGGCGTGCCGCTCCCCGAGGTACGAATCGCCCACGCCCAGCTTGGCGTCGGCGCGGTATTGGCTCTGCGGGTACGTCTCGATGAGCTTCTTGAAGTACTCGCGCGACTCGACCCACTTTTTCTTTTCGAGGGAGGCCATGCCGCGGTCGTACAGAAATTTGTCGGCGTCGGCCGACCCGACGGCGGGCAGCTTGGGTTGCTTCTCCCCGCACGCCGCGGCGGCAGCCAGCACGACGCCCGCCGCGACGATCGTGAGCGTGCGGGCGAACCACGAAGTCCCCGAGGCGCGTCGGACCATCGGCACCTAGCGACGGGCGGTCCGGAGGAGACCGGCCAGCCACTCGTATTCGGCCGTCAGTCCGGCCTCGAGCGAGTGCGCCGGACGAAAGTCCAGGTCCTCGCGCGCACGGGTCGTATCAGCAAACGTATCGCGCATGTCGCCTTTCTGGGGGTCTTCCCGGCGCACATCCAGAGGGCGGCCGGTGATGCGGGTCAGGCGGTCGAGCACCGAGTTCACGGTCACGCGGCTGCCCCCGCCGATGTTATAGACGGCGCCGGGGCGTCCGCGGTCGCCTGCGGCCGCCGTGGCCGCCGCCGCGTCGGCGACGAACGTGAAGTCCCGCGTCTGCTCGCCGTCCCCGTAAATCGTGATGGGCTGGCCGGTCAGCGCCGCGCGGATGAAGCGGTGGAAGGCCATGTCGGGGCGCTGTCTGGGGCCGTACACCGTGAAGTACCGGAGCGAGACCGTCGGCACCTTGTAGTTGACGTAGTAAAGGTAGCAGAGGTGCTCCGCGGCCAATTTCGTGACGCCGTAGGGAGACACCGGGTGGAGGGGCGACTCCTCGCGCATGGGAATCGCCGCCAGATCGCCGTAGACCGAGGAGCTCGACGCGTACACGAAGCGCGTGAGCGGCCGGCCCTTGACGGCCTCGAGCAGCCGCTGCGTGGCCTCGATGTTGTGCGAGGTGTAGACCGAGAACTCGGCGCCCCAGCTGCGCCGCACGCCAGCCTGCGCCGCGAGATGAAAGACGTGGGTCACGCCCTCCAGCAGGGCCGCCAGATCTGCCGTCTGCAGCGCGCCTTCGACGAAGCGGAACCGCCTCGTCGAGGCGAGCGTCGCGAGGTTGGCTTCCTTCTGATCGCGGCCGTAATAGTCCGTGAAGCAGTCGAGGCCGACGACCTCCGCGCCCTGCTCGGTGAGAACGGCCGACAGATGCGACCCGATGAACCCGGCGGCGCCGGTAACGAGCGCTTTCATGCGAAGACCTCGCGGACGCGCGCCGGCAGCCGGCAGGGCTTCCCGTCGCGGTCGAGCGCGGCGTGCACCGTGTGACCCGTCGCCGCGACCTCGGTTTGCCCCTTGAGCGCGATCTCGTAGCTGAATTCCATCCGGACCGGCGACGTCACGCGGCCGCTCGTCCGCACCTCGATTTCATCATCGTACCGCGCGGGCCGGCGATACTCACACCGCGCCTCGATCACGGGCAGAAACACGCCGGTCTCTTCCATCTCCCGGTACGTCCAGCCCTGGGTGCGCAGGAGGTCGGCGCGCGCGACCTCGAACCAGACGAAGTAGTTCGCGTAGTAGACCACGCCCATCCGATCCGTCTCGGCGTACCTCACGCGGAGCGTCGTCACCGATGACGGCATGATCGGTCAGGCGGCCGTCGCGGCGCGCCGGAGCGCCCGCGTCGCCTCGGCCGCGTCGGGCGCGCCAAAGATCGACGCGCCGGCGACCAGAATCGATGCGCCCGCGCGGACGATCGCGGCCGCGTTCTCGCGATCGACGCCGCCGTCCACTTCGATCGCCACCGGACTGGGCGCGCCGGCCAGAAGATCCCGGGCCTCGGCGATCTTGCGCAGGCTGTGGGGAATGAACGACTGCCCCCCGAACCCCGGGTTCACGGACATCACCAGCAGGTGGTCCAGTTGTTCGACGACATCGCGAATGACCGGCACGGGGGTGGACGGATTAATCGCGGCACCTGCCTTGGCGCCAAGCGCGCGGATGTGCGTCAGCGTGCGGTGCAGATGCGGCAGCACCTCCGCGTGCACCGTGATCATCGCCGCGCCCGCCTCGATGAACGCCTCGAGGTAGCGGTCCGGATCGCTGATCATGAGGTGCACGTCGAGCGGCACCGTGGTGACGCGCTTGAGCGCCGCGACGACCGGCGGTCCGATCGTGATGTTCGGCACGAAATGCCCGTCCATGACGTCCACGTGCACGAGATCCGCGCCGCCGGCCTCGATGCGTGCCACGGCATCCGCGAGCCGCGCGAAGTCCGCCGAGAGGATCGACGGCGCGATGCGCACGCTCACTTGCTGACCTCGATCGAGATCAGCTCGCGGTCGCCGATTTGAAACCCTGCCTGCGGCGTCTGGCGGATGACGATGCCGGGCGGAATGCCCGGGTAGAGCACGGTGGCGGTGATCATGATGCGCAACCCGCGCTTGCGCAGGAGGTCTTGCACGAGCTGGCCGGGCGTGCCGATGAGGTCCGGCATCACGTAGCTTCCGCCCGCCTGGCCGCGGTTGACGAGCAGCGTCACGGCGGGCGCCCGGCTGCGCGCCGGCGGGTCCTGCGCGACGACGGTGCCTTCGGGAAAATCGCCGGACCGAATTTCGTCCTTCCCGGCAACCTGGATGCCTTCCTGCGCGAGGCTGAGCTCGGCCGTGCGCTCGGGCTGGCCGGCGACCGACGGCAGCACCGGATCCCGCTGGCCGTCGCTGACGCGAATGCGGACCGACCGCTGCCGGCGCAGCACCGTGCCGGGTTCGGGGTCCTGTGTGAGCACGTGATCGCGCGCGACCTTCGCGTCCGGCCGCCGCGGCGTCTCCTCCTTGAACAGGAGGCCCGCGTCGGCGAGGGCGGCCGCCGCCTCGCTCACCGACTTGCCGCGCACGTCGGGGACTTTGACCTCGCGCGCGCGGGTGGCGACGCGCATGCCCGTCAGGAAGAACGCCGTGAACGTGATCGCGAGCGCGGCGGCCAGCACCAGCCAGCGCCCGGCGCTCCAGACACGCCATCCGATCGGATTGGCTTTCCCGCGGCCGCCGGCGTCTCGTGTGAGCGTGGCTGAAGGCGCCGCCTTGGGCGTCCTGGTGGGCATTGTGGCGGAAAAAAGTGTACTACGCCGCTCGCTGTCGAACCAACAGCGCGGCGTAGAACGCGTCGAGCCCGTGGCGGAAAGGGAGCGTGCGGAGATACTGCCCGGCGTCCACGAGCGCCTCGCCGCCCGCGACCCCCGCCAGGGGTGCCGGAACCCGCAGCGCGAAGTCGCCGTGGGACCTCAGGAACGCCTCGACGACCCGCTCGTTCTCCTCGGGCTCACTCGAGCAGGTGGCGTAGAGGAGCCTCCCGCCCGGCCGCACGACCTCAGCCGCGCGATCCAGCATGACCCGCTGGGTTGCCGCGAACGCGGGCAGTTCCGCGGCGGTGCGCGCCCACTTGGCGTCCGGATCGCGGCGCAGCGTGCCCAGCCCCGAGCAGGGGACGTCGAGCAGGACGGCGTCAAACACGGGCCGGAAGGGCAGCGGCCCGGTGGCATCGAGCTGAACGACGGCTGCCTGCACGCCGCCGCGGGCGAGCATGCCTCGGAGGAGCCGGACGCGCCCGGGGCGATGGTCGCTCGCAACCAGGAGCCCGCGGGCCGTCATGTCGCGCGCGATGACGGCCGTCTTGCCGCCGGGTGCCGCGCACATGTCGAGGACGCGCTCGTTTGGCGCCGCGCCGAGCGCGTGCCCGACAATCTGCGACGCTTCGTCCTGGGCGGCCGCCTCGGCGGAGAGCGCCAGGGGCAGTCGGCCGGCCGGTGAGGTGAGCTGGACCGCATCGCGCACCCAGCGCGCGGGCGCCGCCGCCACGCCGGCCCCGGCAAGCGCCGCCATCAGTTCGTCGCGGGTCATCCGGCCCTGCGGTCGCAGCGTCACGGCCGGCGGGTCGTTGTTGAATCGGCACCATCGCTCGGTCGCGTCGAAGCCGTAGCGGTCGAGCCAACGCTCGGCCAGCCAGGCGGGGTGCGACAACGTGACCGACAAATACGCCAGCTGCGCCTGTCTCGAGGCGTCCGGACCGGGCCGCCGAGGCAGCGCTCCCGGCGGCCGCCCGCGCGCCAGCCGGCGCAGGACCGCGTTGACGAAGCCCGTCGCGCGCGCCCGGCCAAGGGCGCGCGTGAGCTCGACCGATTCGTGCACGACCGCGTGCGCGGGAATGCGATCGAGGTGCGCCAGCTGATACGCGCCGAGCCGGAGAATGGCGCGAACCTGCCCGTCAAGTGTGCCGGCGGGGCGCCCGGCGCACGACGCCACGAGTGCGTCGAGCTCGTTCTGCCATCGCAGCGTGCCCGCCGTCAGCTCGAGGAGCAGCGCGCGGTCACGGTGCTGGTCCAGACCGGGACGCTCCTGCTCGAGCTCCGCGGCCAGCGTCGTCCGCCCGTGCTCGATCGCGATCAGCACGCGCGCGGCCGCGAGCCTGGCAGAGGTCACGCGGGCGCCTCAGGGAGGGGACCGACCTCGTCACCGGGGCTCACGCGGCGGCCGTTCAGGAAGTCGCGCACGCGCATCGGCGCGCGACCGGCTTCCTGAATCGACAGGATTCGCACGCTGCCGGGTTGCGCGGCGACGATGAAGGCGTCCGAGTCGACGGCCGTCACCGTGCCGGCGCGAGCGCCCGACGGCCCGGTGGAAGCGACGGCCGACTTCAGGAACGAGACGCGCCGGCCGTTGAGCATCGCGCCCGCGAGCGGCCACGGCTGGAGCCCACGAATCTGGTTGTGGATCGCAGCCGCCGGCCGCGCCCAGTCGATCTGGCTGTCCCGCCGCGTGAGGCGGCTCGCATACGTGACGAGCCGTTCATCCTGGGCTTCCTCGGGCACGGGCCCGGACGCGAGACGATCGACGGTCTCGGCGAGCAGGGCGGCGCCAAGCGTCGAAAGCCTGGATTCGACCTCCGCGCTCGTTTCATCCACGCCGATCTCGGTTGTGACCTTGGCGAGCATCGGCCCGGCGTCGAGCGCCAGCACGACGCGCATGATCGTCACGCCCGTCTGATGGTCGCCGGCGAGAATGGCGCGGTGCACGGGCGCGGCCCCGCGCCATCGCGGCAGCAGCGAGGCGTGGACGTTGATCAGACCGAGCCTCGGAAGATCGATGACTCGCTGCGCGAGGATCTTCCCGTAGGCGGCCACGACGCCGAGGTCCGGCCGAAGCGCCTCGAGAGACCCTAGAACCGCCGGATCGCTCAGGCGCTCGGGCTGGAGCGTCGTGAGGCCGTGCGTGTCGGCCACGCGCTTCACGGCCCCGGGCTGGACCTTCTGACCGCGCCCGCGCGGGCGATCGGGCTGCGTGACCACGCCGACGACCTGGTGTCGGGAGCCGACGAGCCGCTCGAGCGTGGGCACGGCGAACGCGGGCGTCCCGAAGAACAGCAGGCGCAGCCCCACTCACCACTTCCCGGTGCGCTGCAGCTTGCGCACCTTGCGCACGATGAGATCGCGCTTGACGCCACGAAGGCGGTCGAGGAACAACAGGCCGTCGAGGTGATCCATCTCGTGCTGAAGCGCGCGGGCCAGCAGGCCCGAGCCCTCGATGATCCGCTCCTGGCCGTGACGGTCCTTCGCCCGGACGACCGCATGAGCGGGGCGGGCGACGGTCGCCGTGAAACCGGGCAGACTGAGGCAGCCCTCGTCTTCGAGCTGCATGCCGTCCCGTTCCACGAATTCGGGGTTGACGAGCGTGATGAGCTCGCCGCCACGCTTGCCGACACTCAGGTCGATGACCGCCACGCGGAGCGGCACGCCCACCTGGGGCGCCGCCAGGCCCACGCCTGGCGCGGCATACATCGTGTCCACCATGTCATCGATCAGCCGTGCGAGCGACTCGTCGAATTCCGTGACTGGCGCCGCTGGTCGCGTGAGGGCCGGCTCGCCGTAGCGAACGATCGGCCGGAGCATCAGCGCCGCTCCGGAGGCGGCTGAAAGCGACGGGCGAGGCTGGCGTGCAGATGCTTCCACGCGGCGTCGATTTCACCGACGTTGTCCGCGCCGAGCTTCTCGACGAGCGCGTCGGCCAGAACCCACGCCGTCATTGCCTCGCCAACGACTGCGGCTGCGGGCACCGCGCACACGTCGCTGCGCTCGATCGCGGCGGCGGCCTCGGTCATCGTGGCCAGGTCAACCGATCGCAGCGGCTTCATCAAGGTCGAGATGGGCTTCATCCACGCCGTTATGCGCAGATCCTCCCCATTGGTGACGCCGCCCTCGAGCCCGCCGGCGTTGTTGGTCGGGCGGCGAAGGGCCGTCACCGTGCCGGAGGGCGCGCCCGCCGCG
The DNA here is from genome assembly GCA_035519535.1 of Vicinamibacterales bacterium. GTDB lineage: Bacteria > Acidobacteriota > Vicinamibacteria > Vicinamibacterales > SCN-69-37 > DATEGZ01. The sequence goes on from DATIWF010000065.1 coordinate 14,724, forward strand.
GGAAGGATCTCGTCGTGGACCTTGGAGCCGGGCAGGTGGCCGACCGCGGCCGCCCGGCCGAACCCGACGGCCTTGATCGCGGGAATCGACATCAGGGCCTGGGCGAGCCGGCCGTCGAGCTTGCGGTCCCACTGCGCGTAGCTGCCGAGGCCAGGCGGCACGCCGTGCGCGAGGACCTCGAACGCGCCGCCGACGGTGTCGCCCGCCTCGCGCGCGGCGTCGATCGCGCGCTTCATCGCCCGCGCGACTTCGGCGTCCACGCACCGCAGGTCATCGTCGGCCGCGAGGGCGCGAACTTGCTCGAAGCGAACGGCGAGCGGGTCGCCCAGCGCGGCGCCGCCGATTTCGATCACATGGCTCGCGATGTCGATGCCGTAGCGCCGCAGCAGCATCCGCGCGACGCCGCCCGCGGCTACGCGGGCGGCGGTCTCGCGCGCGCTGGCGCGCTCGAGGGCGTCACGCAAATCGGCCCGGTCGTATTTCAGCCCGCCGGCGAGATCGGCATGACCGGGCCGCGGCCGGGTCACAGGGCCGCGGCGCGCCCCGCCGAGGCTCTCGGCCGGCTCGGCCTCGATCGACATCGTGTGTTGCCAGTTCGCCCAGTCGCGGTTGCGGATGACGAGCGCGATCGGGCCGCCGAGCGTCTCACCGCGCCGGACGCCGGAAAGGATTTCCGCGCGATCCTGCTCGATCGCCATGCGGCGTCCGCGTCCGTACCCGAGCTGGCGCCGCGCCAGGTCGGGCAGGAGGTCGTCGGCCGCGAGCGGCAAGCCGGCCGGCATGCCCTCGACGATCACGACGAGCGCCTGTCCGTGCGATTCACCGGCGGTCAGGAAACGCAACATCGGCGCGTAATTCTATCGAACTTTTTGCAACGTCCTTGCGGAAGGCCAACGAAATGGTGTGCCGCACGGGCCTGCATCTTGCACGACGACCGTGCGTGACGGCTGAAGACTCCGGGTCGCTGGCCCGCGCCCTCGCTGATCGTCTCGGACAGATTGCCAGCCTGCCCGCTGGCGTGACGCGGATTGTCGCGACAACGGCGCCCGATCGCGCGACGCGGGCAGAGGTCCGAGCGCTCGTGGAGCGCCGGGCGCGGGATCTTGGATACGCGCCGGTGCGCATCGGCGTGTCCGGCGCGTCAGACGAACGCCGGCTTGGCCACCGGCACGCGGTCGTGTTGGTCGAGTCAACTGACGAGGTGGATGAGGCATGCCGGCTGGCGCGGCGGCTGGCTCGCCTGAGCGATCGCGCGCACGTCATCATCGATCTGTCGCGGGAGGGGCCCGCGACATCACGAGGTTGCGGTGCGGTGTTTGCACGTGAACGGGCACCCGCCTACGGCGAGGCCCCGCCAACCCGCTCGGTGGAACTGCGCGACGTCCGATTCGATCGCGCCGTCGCCTTCCTCAACCGCCGACGGAGCGCGGCCGGGGAGCGGTGGCTGCGTGCGGCGCTCGAGAGCGCTCGGCGCCGGCGCGACGAGGTCGCCGAGGCTCGGGCCGCGTGTCGACTCATGCAAGCGCTGACCGCGCGGGACGCGTGGCGCGACGCCCGTCGCGCCGGGACCGAGGTGTGCAATCGACTGCGGTCGTGGCCAGCCCGATTGGCGGTGGCCGGCGAACTCGCACGAATTCTGATCGCGGTCGGCGAGCTGACGCGAGCAGACACGCTGCTTGCGTCGCTCGACGTCGAGGCGGCGCTGCGGCGGGAACCGATCCCTAGAATCGTCCGGCTTCGTCGCGCGGAAGTCCGGTTCTGGCAGGGCCGGTTCGAGGAGGCGCGGGACCTGCTGCCCGCGGACGCCGCCGAATCGGCCGCGGAGCGCGCCGTGCGCGGACTGGTCGCGTGGGCGATCGGAGAGATCACCGGACCGCCCGATGCGGAGGTCACCGAACGGCCGAGGCTGGCGCGCGCCTGTCTCGCGGAGTCCCGGCTCGCCAGAGGCCGTGTGGAAGAGGCGAGGGTCGCGCTCGGCCCGCCGGTGACGAGCGAGGCCACGCTCGAGGACGCCGTCCTCGAGCGCCTGCGCGCCGCGTGCGGCGGCCGCCCGGAGGTCGCCTCCCCGTTGACCACCGACTTGATTCGGCGAGAGGGCGCGCGGGGCCTGCTGCGGTGGGGCCTCAGGAGGACGGGTGTGCATCTGCTTCACGCTGTACCGGCACTGCTTCAGATCGTCCACGATGCCGAGGATGAAATGGCCGCCCTGCACGGCGGCTGCGCGTGGGTCCGGTCGCACGTCGGCGCCGATGCCGCCGCGCTGGTGACCTCCGACCAGGCGCCGCGGCTCGTGGCAGGGGAGGGACTTGCCGATCGAGATCTCTCGGACGAACTGATCCGCGACGCGCTGGCGCACGCCGGCCGGGTGGTCGCGCGGGGGCCGAGCGCGGCGGCCTCGGCCCCGGTCCGGTCGCTTGGTGCCACGATTGGTCTGGCGGTCGTCCTCGGCCGGTCGGAAATGGCGGCCTCGCTCCAGGAGGGTGCGGACCTTCTGGCCTCGATGTGCGCGCCGGCCATGCGGGGGCGCCTGGACACGCTCGCGTTGGCCGGCGCGGGACGCTCGCTCGCGCCGGACATCCTGGGCGAGAGCCCCGCGATGGCGGCCGTGCGCGAAGCGATCGCCCGCGCGGCCGTCACGCCGTTCCCCGTGCTCATCGAGGGCGAGAGCGGCACGGGCAAGGAGCTCGCGGCCCGGGCGCTTCACCGACTGAGCGCCCGCCGCGATCGCCGCCTGAGCGCCGTGAACTGCGCGGCGCTCACCGACGAGCTCGTCGAAGCGGAGCTCTTCGGCTACGTGCGCGGCGCGTTCACCGGCGCGATCGGCACGCGGCCCGGCCTGTTCGAAGAGGCCAACGGCAGCACGCTTCTGCTCGACGAGGTGAGCGAGCTCTCGGCGCGCGCGCAGGCCAAGCTGCTTCGAACACTGCAGGAACGCGAGATCCGGCGGCTCGGCGAGAACGCCTCGCGGCCGGTCGACGTCCGCGTGATTGCCGCCACCAACCAGCCGCTGGCCGACGAAGTGGGCCGCGGCCGGTTCCGCGAGGATCTGATGTTCCGGCTGGCGGTCGTGAAGATTCGGCTCCCGGCGCTGCGCGAGCGCGTCGAGGATATTCCGCCTCTCGCGCAGGCCTTCTGGCGCCGGGTCATCGCCGAAGTCGGCAAGCACGCCGTGCTCGAAGCGGACGCGCTCGTTGCGCTCAGCCGTCACGGCTGGCCGGGCAACGTTCGCGAGCTTCAGAACGTCATGGCCGGACTCGCGCTGGCGGCGCCGGCGCGCGGACGCGTCGGCGCGCGCCACGTCGCGCTGGTGCTCGACGGCCGAAGTTCGCTCACGCCGCCGGCCCCATCGCTGGTCGACGCGCGGCGGACGTTTGAACGGCAGCTCGTGTCGGCGACGCTCGCGCGCAACGCGGGCCGCCGCACCGCCGCCGCGCGCGAGCTCGGGCTGACCCGTCAGGGGCTGATCAAGGCGATGAAGCGCCTGGGGCTGGAGTCGGCCCGTGATGTCTCCGGTGTTGCGTAACGTCACGCGTTGCGGCGATCATCGGCCGACCCATGGGCCGCTACGTCCTTCGCCGCATCGTCATGACGCTGCCGGTGCTGTTCGGCGTGGCGACGCTGGTCTTCACGCTGATCCACCTCGTGCCCGGCGATCCCGCCCAGGCGATGCTCGGCGAATCCGCCGCTTCGGCCGACGTCGCGGATCTGCGGGCGCGGCTCGGGCTCGACCAACCACTCGCGACGCAGTACGGCCGCTACCTCACGCGGCTCGTCCACGGGGACCTCGGCACGTCGTTCCGCTACGGCACGCCGGTCGCCCGCGAGATCGGCCAGCGCCTCGGGCGCACGGCCGAGTTGGCGGTGGCGGCGATGGCCGTGGCGCTCGTGATCGCCCTGCCGCTGGGTGTGATCGCGGCGCTCTATCAGGGCCGGCCGATCGACCGGGCCGCCATGGCGGCGTCGCTGGCAGGCATTTCGATGCCGAACTTCTGGCTCGGGCCCCTGCTCGCGATCCTCCTGGCGGTGGAGTGGGGGCTCCTGCCGGTGTCCGGCACGGGATCGTGGCGCCACCTGGTGCTGCCCGCGCTCACGCTCGGCGCGGCGCTGGCCGCGATCCTCGCGAGGATGACGCGCGCCAGCCTGGTTGACGAGCTGCGCGAGCTCTACGTGGTCGCGGCGCGCGCGCGCGGCCTGTCCCGGCCTCGAGCCGTGGTCGCACACGCGTTCCGCAACAGCCTGATTCCAGTCGTCACGATCGTCGGGCTGCAGTTCGGCGCCGTACTGACCGGAACGATCATCACCGAGACGATCTTCGCCTGGCCGGGCGTCGGTCGCCTGCTGATCCAGGCGATCAGCTTTCGTGACTATCCGCTGGTGCAGGGCTGCATCCTGCTCGTGTCGGTCGTGTACGTCGGGATGAACCTGATCGTCGATCTTGCCTACGCGTGGCTCGATCCGAGGATTCGCTATCAATGACCCGCCGGATCGGCGCCCTCATCATCGTCCTGGCGGTGGTCGCGGCTGTCGCGGGCCCGTGGATCGTGCCGTTCGACCCGGCGGCGCAGAATCTGCCGCTGCGGCTGGACGGTCCATCGTGGCAGCACCCGCTCGGGCTCGACGAGCTCGGGCGCGACATCCTCGCGCGGCTCCTCGTTGGCGCTCGCATTTCGCTCATGGTCGGCCTCGCGGTGGTGTCGATCTCCGCGAGCCTGGGCACGACGATTGGCGCCGTCGCCGGGTACCGCGGCGGGCGGGTCGACAACCTGATCGGACGGCTCATGGATGTGCTCATGGCGTTTCCGGGCATCCTGCTCGCCATCGCCCTCGTGGCGGTGCTCGGCCCCAGCCTGACGCACGTCGTGATGGCGCTCGCCGCGATCGGCTGGGTCGGCTACGCCCGGCTCGTGCGCGGGCAGGTGCTGAAGGTGCGGGAGCTCGAGTACGTGCAGGCGGCGCGAGCGATCGGGGCGCCGGTCGCGCGGGTGCTGGCGCGTCACGTCGTGCCAGCGACACTTTCGGCCGTCACGGTTCAGGCGACGCTCGGCATGGCGGGCGCGATCATTGCCGAGGCGTCCTTGAGCTTCCTCGGGCTGGGCGTGCAACCGCCGACGCCCAGCTGGGGCACGATGCTCGACGCCGGGCGATCGCACCTGTTCGACGCGCCGCATCTCACGATCTTCCCCGGGTTGGCGATTGCCGTGCTCGTCCTGGGGTTCAACTTCGCGGGCGATGCGTTGCGCGATCGGTTCGATCCGCGGGCTACTTGATCGTGCGCGACAGCCGGACCAGGCCGACGTTCTGAGGATCGCGCGCAAGCGCCGCGGCCAGCGTTGTCTTGGCCGAGTCGGCGTCGCCGGCGCGCCAGTACGCATCCGCGAGCAGCCCCTGGGTCGCGACGTCGCTGTCGCCGGCATCGATGGCCTCATCGAGATAGCGCGCGGCGCTCTTCGCATCGCCCCCTCGCAGCGACAGCACGCCGATGCGGCGCGCGCGGGACGCCCGCGTGGGAGGTGCGACCGTGTCGCCTTCCAGGGCGTCGAGACTCACGAGCGCATCGCGGGCGCTCAAGACTTGGCCCAGGCGCTCGGACGCGTCCGCGAGGAAGCCAAAGGCCTCGCGATCGACGGGCGACGTACTCACCGCCTCACGGAGGATTCGCTCGGCGCCCGTGTAGTCGCCGGCCAGGAAGAGCGCCCGTCCGAAGAGCGCGAGGCCCTCGCTCCGATGCGAGTGCGACGAGAGGGCCCGCTCGAGGGGCTCGAGCGCGCGGCGTGCCCACTCCGAATCGAGCGTCCGCTCGGCTCGCGCCACGTAGATCCGGCCCCGCACCAGCTGAAGGCGCGCGTCGTTCGGGCTGTCGGCCTCGGCCTCCGAGAGCGCCGTCAGGGCAGCGTCGAATTGCCCCCGCCGGGCTGCGGCAAGCGCAATGGCAACATGCCGGTCCGCGTTCTCGTCGAGCGCGGCCAGCGCCTGGAGCTGCGCGCTCTCGTCGGCGAACCGTCCCTGCGCGCGGTAAATGTCTGCCAGCTCCTCGCGTGCGGGCGTCAGGGTCGGCGCGATCTTGGTGGCCTGCTCGAGCGCCTCGATCGCCGCGTCGATCTTGTTCGTGTCGCGGTAGACGAGGCCCAGCAGGTAGTACGTCTGGGCGACCGAGTCATTCCGCTCGATGGCCCGCTTCAGCGGGTCGATCGCTGCGGCCGGGGCCCCCGCCCGATACCGCGCCAGAGCGAGCGCGTAGAGCAGCGCCGGCGTCTCGTCCTTCAGGCGGTCCGCGGCTTCGCCGTACCAGCGCGCGGCCTCGATGGGGTCGTCCTTCGCGTCGTAGACCTCACCGAGCGCCACCAGGGGCTGGGCGGCGTCGGGCGCCAGCCGGCTCGCTTCGCGGAGATCGCGGATCGCCCAGTCGTCGTGGTGGTCGGCGCGGTACGCTTCGCCGCGCCGGTAATACGCCGCCATCGCATCAGGCCGAAGGGCAATGGCGCCGCTGAAGTCCTCAATGGCCGCGTAGGGGTTGCCGGCGAGCAAGGCCTGCTCGCCCTCAGCGAGGAGACGCCGGTACTGCCGCTCCCGGTCGACGCGCTGGACGACGATGGCGCCGCCGGCCACCGCCGTGGCGATGGCGACGAAGCCGACGATCCACCTCACACCGTTCATCTTACGCCCGGGCGTGGCATGCGCCCGGATGGAACCTGGCCCGGCATCCGGGGTCTAACGCTGTAAGACCGCAACGCCCATCGGGGGTGCTACCATGGCGGTTGGGGCCAGTGTGAAGCCGTTGCGCGCACTGACATGGCCGGATGCTGCGAGCGCCGACTGGGCGCTGGTGCAGCAGTGTGCAGCCGGCGACGAGAGTGCGTGCACGCGGCTGGTGACGGATCACCAGCGCATGGTCTACCAGCTGGCGCTGCATCTTCTGGGCGATCCCCAGGAAGCGCTCGATGTCTCGCAGGAAGTGTTCCTGCGGGTGTTCCGCACCCTCTCGCAGTTTCGAGGCCAGTCCACCCTGCGCACGTGGATCTACCGCATCGTGGTGAATCAGGCGTCGAACCGTCAGCGGTGGTGGCGGCGTCGGCGCCGGGCGCAGCAGGTCGCGCTCGACGACCACACCGCCGCGCACGGCGAGTTGGCGGAGGGTCGGGCGTTCGCGCAGCCGGATTCGGTGCTGCAGCAGCAGGAGGCGGCCCGCCGCGTGTGGGGCGCGCTCGACGCGCTGCCGTTTGATCAGCGCGCTGTCGTGGTGCTGCGCGAGATCGACGGCCTGAGCTACGAGGAGATTGCGGTGTCGCTCGGCGTTGCCGTCGGCACCGTGAAGTCGCGGCTGGCGCGGGCTCGCGAGAGCCTGCGGCTGGCCTTGAGGCCCGCATGAAGACCGAGGCCTGCCGGAATCAGGATCTGGGCGCGTTCGTCGACGGCGAGTTGTCGGGCGCCGCGCGGCTCCGGGTGTCGCAGCACCTGGCCTCGTGCGAGGCGTGCGCGGCGACGGCTGACGCGCTCGCCCTGCTCGGCGAGGACGTGCGCAGTGCCGCGGCCGTGCCCGCGGCGCCGCCGGAGCTCGAAGGATTGGCTGGCGGCGTCATCAGCCGCGTGCGCGCCGAGCGCGCGCAGTCGTGGCGCGGGTTCGTCGATCGCCTCGTCGACGACTGGCACTACGCCCTGGTTGGCGCGGGCGCCATCACCGCCGCGTTCGTGTCCATCGGGATCGTCTCGGTGATGCTCGAGTTCGGCCCGCGGCCCGAGCGCGACGACTCGCTCGCGGCACTCATCGCCAACCTCAATTCGCCGGCCGGCACGCTCTTCGTGGAGGCCACGCCCATCAGCGGCAAGGATCGCGACCCGATCCTGATGCAGGTCGGCAACGACCTGCCGGACTCCGACGGAGCGACGAGTGGAGCCGTGCCGGTCGTGCTGCGCTACGCCAGCGAACAGGAGCTCGTCGGCGCGCTGAGCGACGCGATGACCCCCGACGGCCGCCTGCTGGAGCTCCACTCGATGTCGGAGCAGCAGCGCCGCTATACGGAAGGCCTGCTCGATACCATTGGGCGCCTGCGGTCCGGGCAGACGGCGTTCAGCTCGACCGGCTCCCTCAACGTGCACAGCCTCTGGCTCGTCACCAACACCGGCGTGACGGCCAAGGGCATCTGATCGTCAGCGCACGCTACCTGACTGCGCCGCCACATTCTGCATGCCGTCCGTCGCGCGAATCATGATGCGCGCGGCGTCGCCTTCATTGGCGAGCGGAATCTCGTAGCGTTCGTCCGGCGAGTCGGCAAGGCCGTCGAGCGGCGCCACGAGCTGCCACGGCCCGCCGCCCACCGAGTACTCGACCCTCGCGATCGCGCTGCGCGCGTCGCGCACGCGGACGCCCAGCCGCACGCTCCCGCCCTGGCGAACGATTTCGGTCGTGATGACAGGCGGCGTGTTGTCGATCTCGATCGGATCGCTCTCGCGCTCGCCGACCAGCGCGCGATCCGCCGGATTCGAGGGCGCGTCCGTTGCAAGCACTCGGATCACGTAGCGGCCGTCGGCCACCGACGTCGTGTCCCACACGAAGATCGAGTCGCTGAGACCCGTCCGCAGGTCGTGCCACGCCGCCTCGCCTTCGCGCCGATACTGCAGCGAGTAGCTGAGATGGTCGTTGTCGGCGTCCTCAGCCTTCCACGCGAGCGTCTGCAGTCCTTTCTGAAACATGCGGCGGCCCGGCGGCGGGGGATTCGGCCCCTGATCGCCCGGCGGCCGTCTCGCGTCCGCCGTGGCATCGTCGAGGCCGGCGATGGCGCCGTCTTCACTCGAGAACGGCTTCTGGAAAACCACGCCCGCCGGATACGTCGTCACCGACGTGACAGACGGCCGCGCGTTGCGCGGCAGGTACGCGACCGTCACGGACGTCAGGCGGGGCGCCGATGCGCCCTGCGTGAGCGAGGCGCGCCACTGCAGGAAGCGCGCGGGCGGGCTCGTGATCCCCTCGCCCTCGCGACGGGTGTACGGGGCGCTCCAATCGCTCCAGGAATCGTCGGGCACCTCGGTGTTGCCCGAGCGCGTCGCGATGGTGACGTTGCCGCTGGCCTCCCATCGCGCGAGGCCCCACGTGGAGACCGTCTTCGTGTCGCGAACGGGCGAGGTGTACGTCGCCGGCGACTGAACGGACGCGCTGGTCGCAATCACGCGCCCGGGATTGGCCGTCGCGAGCGCCGGCGGCGCGCCGTCGGCGCGCGGCTCGCCGGCCAGGCGTGTGACCTGCTTCGCGTCCACGCCGCCGATCAACTGCACCTGTCGATTGCGATCGATCCGGTAGAGCCGCCCCTCGGGGCCGCTCGCCGCAACCACGCCGGATTCGGCAACCGCGGCGATGTCGTAAATGACGTCGTTCGTTTCCCAGAAGGACTCCCACGTGCCGCTCGCCTCGATGCGGTAGACGACGGACCGCCGCGAGCTCGAGGGCGCGGGCGCCGGTGCGCCGGGCGCGGGTGGCGCCGCCGTAACGATCGCGACCGACGCCGCTTCGCCTCCCGAGGACGACCCGCTGTCGCCGTCGCGCGCAACCGCCGCGGCGAAGACCGTACCGGCGGCGCTGACGGAGATGGCGCGGAGCTCGGTCAACCCGGAGTCCAGCAGCACGAACGGCCGATCGTTGGCGTCGAAGCGATAGAGCCGCCCCGGGGATTCGGTGCCGGCGAGCATCCGCCCCTGCGGATCGCGCGCGAGCGAGACCACGTGTGCGGCCGACGGACGGTAGACCGGCTGCCCGGCGCCGTTCGCATCGACGCGGTAGATCACGGCGGGGTTGCCCGCGCCCACCCAGAGGCGCCCGCCGCCATCGACCGCGAGCGCCCAGATGTACTTCTCGGTCGGATCGAAGAACACGCGCGGCGGCGCCGAGCCGTCGATGACGTAGACGCGGCCGTCGGGCCCCGTGGCGAAGAACACGCGCGCGCCCGAGACCGCGACGGCGAAGACGTTCTTCTCCTCCGCGGTGAAGACCGTCTCCTCGGCTTGGCCCGGCCGGAGGCGAATCAACCGGCCGTCGCTGCCCGTGCCCGCCCAGATCGTCCCGTCAGCCGTCATCGCCAGGCTCCAGACCTGCGCCGGCGTGGACGTCAACCGGCTCGTCATCTGGGGACCGGGCGTCATGGCGCCGTCGAGCCCGACGATCACGCCGTTCGACGTGCCCTTGAGCAGGTCGGCGGGCGTCGCGAGCGTCCAGAACACCGGACCGGACGCGGTGAGCGGGGAGGCGCCGGCGAGCAGCGCGCCCAGAATAACAGCGACACGAGCAAAGCGAAGGGGATGTGACATCGGCTCCGAAATTGGTTTCACTTGGCGGACGAGAGGACGATCGTGAGCTCGCGGGAGCCGCGGACCACGCGATCGAAGCGCCGCTCCCAGGCGCCGACAACCACGCGGCTGACCGGCGAGGACGCGACGGACGAATCGGCGTCGAGGATCGACCGGACGCTGGAGGGCAGGGCGGGCAGCGTTTCGCCGCCGACGACCGTGCCCGTGCCCGAGCTGATCAGCCGCACGTAGAGCCGATTGCTCCGCGGCGCGGCGTTGAACTGGGCGACCAGTCCGTCCCAGGACGTGGGTTTGCCGGGCCGCAGATCCCGCTGCTCGAGATTCGAGAGCGTCTGCGCGTCGCTCACGAGCAGCGTCAGCGGACCGCTCGCCTGCGCCGGCATCGTGAGCGGGATGGACACCGTCTGCGCTCCGCCGCGGTAGTCGCGCAGCTGTACCTGCAGCGACAGCGTGGCGCCGAACTTGGGTTTCGTCGTGTCGAGCCAGGCGCGCTCGATCGTCGTGCTCTGCTGCAGCTCCGACACGCGCAGCGACAAGTCGAGCTTGTCGGGCATGACTGAGCGGAACTCGTTGGCTGCGGCAGCGACGATGGGCGCCGTGAGGGTCGTGGCGGCGGCCGTCAACGCCGCGTCGCCCGTGAAAGCGTCGTCGATCGACACGCGGCCGTTCGCCCCGAACGACAGATCGCCCGTCGCGTCAATCGACAACACGCCCGCCTGGCGCTGGTAGGAGATCAGGCTGTTCAGGATCGCCACGTAGCTGAAGAGCGGCGTCAGCATCTGGTCGTGCAGGACGTAGAACGTGAACTTGCGCTCCGTCCCGCGGTCGCCGGTGAGGGTGATGTTGACCGCAAGCTCGTGCGGACCGGCACCGAGCGTGCCGCCAATCGCCGTCGCGCGGTCCTGGCTCATCGTGCCGATGACCGGGCCGAGCGTCGCGATCTTGAGCGACGAGTCGAGGCTCGGCAGCACCGCATAGACGTGCGCGCGCGTCATGGCGAACGCCGTCGGACCGAGGTTGAGAAAGGGATGGCCGAACGCGTAGACGTTGGAACCCTCGACATACGTGACGGTGCCGGTTGCGCCGATTTCGAGGTCGCCGCGAACGAGGCTGACGCCCACGGGGTCGCCCGGCCGAAGCTCCAGCGCGGCAGCGGCCGGACGCGTCGCGCCGCTCGCGGCGCCGGTCGCGCCCGCGGGCGCCAGGGCCTGGCGCAGATCGCTGTCGAGTCCGGCGTCGAGGCCGCTGAACACCATCGCGGCGCCGATCGGCCGCAGCGTCGGCACCAGATCCGCAAGCGCCGGCGGTCCGACGATGCCGAAGTCGGCGGTTGGTCGAAGGGGAGCGGCGGCGCGCTCGGCCAGCCGATTCAGAAACGCGAAGACCTCGCTGCTGGTCGCCGGCCAGGCCGGCGGCGCTTCGCTTCCACCGGTCCGGGGTCCCGCCGAGCGCACGGCGTCGGTCATCTCGCCGATCGGCGTAATGCCCGCGAACGGCTCCCGGGGAAACGACCCGAGCGCGTACGAGACCGCGCCGACGAGACGGCCGTCGAGGTACACGGGGCTGCCGCTCATGCCCTGGATCACGCCCGTGGTTGCAAGCGGGCCGCCCTCGAGCTTCGCAAGGATGAGGTCGCGCTGCGGGCCGATGATGTTGTGGAGGACACCGAGGATGTCGACCTTGAACTCTTCGATCGTGTCGCCCTCAAAAACCGTGCGGCCGACCCCGACCTGCCCGGGCTTGATCTCCTCGATGGGGTAGAAGGCGCTCTGGGCGGGCACCGACGTGGCCAGCGCCCCGGCGACCAGGGCCGCAGCCACACTGAGAGTAAATCGGCGCATGTCTGCCAGTTGCTCCGTAGTCTCGTTATAACACGCCCGGACCGGCACGATTTGACCGCGGGCCAGCCCCTCTGGTACTCTCCCGTGAGTCGCAGATGAAGACGTTCTCCGCAGCGCGGGCACAGTCACCGGCCGCCTGGTCGTATTGGTGGTGGTCTGCTCGGACAGCTGGGGAGGGCCGCGGACTCTAAGACACCGCACTGCGCAAGGAATCGAGGGCCTCTTCAGCCAGAGCTGAAGAGGCCCTTTTTGTTTCTGGAGCAACCGGTGGGCGCGCTCGTGTGCGAAACCGTGACGGCGACCTCTATGGCCGAGCTGCGTGCGGCGCGCGACCGCGCGTCAGACGCCGATCTCGTCGAGCTGCGCCTCGACGGCGTGACTGACGTGAGTGTCGCCGGGGCGCTCGCGGGCCGGCGTCGGCCGGTCATCATCACGTGCCGGCCGTCGTGGGAAGGCGGCCGGTGGACCGGCTTCGAAGCGAAGCGGCTCGAGCTTCTGGCGGAAGCGTTCCGCCTCGGCGCGGAGTACGTCGACGTCGAATGGCGCGCCGATCGCCGCAGCCTGCCCGTCACCGATCACACCAGGCTCGTCCTGTCGCACCACGACTTCCACGGCGTGCCCACCGACTTGGCGGACCGCGTGCGGGCCATGCGCGCGGAGTACCCCGGCGTGCTCAAAGTCGCAGTCACGACGCGACGTCTGACGGATTGCCTGGTGCTCCGTGACGCCGTCGCGGGCGGGTCGGACCACCTGGCCATCGGAATGGGCCCGGCCGGCGTGGTGACGCGCGTGTGGCCGGCGTGGCTCGGGTCGCGATGGACGTATGGCGGCTCGGCCGCACCGGGCCAGCTCGCCACAAAAGAGCTGATCGACACCTATCGAGTGCGGCAGACGACGTCGCGAACCCGAACGTTCGGACTGACCGGCGCGCCGCTCGGCCACTCGGCCTCGCCCGCGATGCACAACGCCGCATTCGCGGCGCTCGGCTGGGACGCCGTGTACGTGCCGCTCGAAACGCGCGATGCCGAAGACTTTCAGACGATGGCCGACGCGATCAAGCTCGAGGGGGCGAGCGTGACCGCGCCGCTGAAGGAGCCGCTGTTCGTCCAGGCGGATGCCACCGACGGCCCGGCCGGTGACGTGCGCGCGATCAACACGCTGCGCCGCCGGCGCGGCCGATGGGAAGGCCGGAACTTCGATGTCGGCGGGTTCCTCACGCCCCTGACGCGTCGGCGCGTACCGCTCAGCGGCCGGCGCGCGGTGGTCGTCGGAGCGGGCGGCGCGGCCCGGGCGGCCGCGTGGGCGCTCAGAGGGGCGGGCGCGATCGTCGAGATCAGCGCCCGGCGGCCCGAGCGCGCGCGCCTGCTCGCGTCGGCATTGGGCGCCAGCACTGGCACGTGGCCTCCGGCGCCCGGCTGGGACCTCCTGGTCAACGCGACGCCGGTGGGCACCTGGCCGAACGTCGAGGAGTCGCCCATCGCCAGCGCGCATCTCGGCGGGCACCTCGTCTACGACCTGGTCTACAACCCGTCGGAGACGGCGCTGCTGCGCATGGCGCGCGCGGCGGGCCTCGAGACGATCGGCGGCCTGGAGATGCTCGTCGCGCAGGCCTGTCTGCAGTGCGAGTGGTGGACGGGCGGACCGGCGCCCGCCTCGGTGATGGATCGCGCGGCGCGTGACGCGGTGGCGTGCGCGAAATAACGGAGAGCCATGGAACAGACAACTTTCGAGGGATTCGTGGAGCTGGCGCGGCGGGGCACGTTCGTCCCGGTGTGCCGCGAGATCATGGCGGACCTGCTGACGCCGGTGTCGGCCTTTCTCAAGATCGCCGAGCATTCCGACTACGCGTTCCTCCTCGAGAGCGTCGAGGGCGGGGAGCACATCGGCCGCTATTCCTTCCTCGGCAAGGATCCGTTTCTCGTGCTCCGCGGGCGGACCGGCTCGACGACCATCGAGCAGGCCGGCGTGCAGACGACGCGAAGCGAACCGTTCATCGACGTCCTGCGAGGGCTGATGGCGGAGTTCCACGCGCCGTTCGTGCCGGACCTGCCGCGATTCACGGGCGGCGCGGTCGGATACTTCGACTACGACACGGCCGAATGGTTCGAGCCGGCCGTGCGTCTCGACAAGGCCCCGGTCGACCGCGATCAAGCCGGTTTCATGATGTTCGACACGGTGCTGGCGTTCGATCACGTCAAGCACCGGATCCTCGCGATTGCGAACGCGCGGCTGCAGCCCGGCGCCGATCTGCGGGCGCTCTACGACTTCGCGTGCGCGAAGATCGACTTCCTCGAGCGCGAGCTCGAGCGCAACCTCTCCCGCACCGAGCGTCGGGCGTCGAACGGCATCGCGGTCACCGCCAACCACACGCAGGAGGCCTTCGAGCGGTCCGTGCGATCGATCCAGGAGGACATCGCGGCGGGCGAGATCTTTCAGGCCGTCATCTCGCAGCGCTTCGACACGACCACGGCGGCGTCGCCGTTCGACGTGTATCGCGCCCTCCGCCACATCAATCCATCGCCGTACATGTTCTTTCTGCGGATGGGGCCGGAAGCCATCATCGGCGCGTCGCCCGAAATGCTCGTGCGCGTCGAGGGCAGGCACGTCGAGACCCATCCGATCGCCGGCACGCGGCGCCGCGGCGCGACGCCTGAGGAAGACCAGCGGCTCGCCGAGGAGCTGCGCCGGAACGAGAAGGAGCGCGCGGAGCACGTCATGCTCGTCGACCTCGGACGAAACGACATCGGACGGGTGTCGGAGATCGGCAGCGTCCGGGTGCCGCAGTTCATGGCCCTCGAGCGGTACTCACATGTGATGCACCTCGTCTCGCGCGTCGAGGGCCGGCTGGCCGAGGACCGGGATCGCCTGGACGCCCTCGTGGCGACGTTTCCGGCGGGGACGCTGACCGGCGCGCCGAAGATCCGCGCGATGCAGATCGTCGGCGGGCTCGAACCGACCCGGCGCGGGCTGTACGGCGGCGCGGTGGGCTACCTCGACTTCGCGGGCAATCTCGATTTCTGCATCGCGATTCGCACCATTGCGATGCGCGGCTCGTCCGCTCAGGTCCAGGCCGGCGCCGGCATTGTCGCCGACTCGCAACCAACGGCCGAGTACGAAGAAACCCGCGACAAGGCCCGGGCGCTCTTGCAGGCGCTCGAGATGGCGGACCGAGGGATGTGAGAGACGACGCGTGATTCTGCTCATCGACAACTACGATTCGTTCACCTGGAACCTGGCGCACCGGCTCGGCGAGCTGGGCGCCGCTGTGCGGGTCGTGCGCAACGATGCGATGAACGTCGCGGAGATCGAGCAGTGGGCGCCCTCGCGGCTGGTGATTTCGCCTGGCCCGGGCCGGCCGGAGACCGCGGGCGTGTCGATCGAGGCCCTGCGGCGCTTTGCGGGCCGGGTGCCGATCCTCGGCGTGTGTCTCGGCCACCAGGCGCTGGCGGTCGCCTTCGGCGGCCGGGTGGAACGCGCGCGCACCCTGATGCACGGCAAGACGTCGGCCGTCGCGCATGACGGCACGCACCTGTTTGCCGGACTCGCCAGTCCGTTCGAGGCCGGACGGTACCACTCGCTCGCGATTCCGGCCGACGGACTGCCGCGCGACTTCGTGACCACGGCGTGGGCGGCCGACGATCGAACGGTGATGGGCGTGCGGCACGAGCGCTGGCCGGTCTTCGGCGTGCAGTTTCATCCCGAGTCGGTGCTGACGTCGGTCGGCCACCGCATCCTGCAGAATTTTCTGGAGAGTCGCTGACGTGTTCACCGAACTGCTGGAACGACTGCGGCGTCACGAGGACCTCACGAGCGGCGAGGCGGCGCGCGCGATGGGCGCCATCATGGACGGCGAGGCGCAGCCCACGCAGATCGCCGGCCTCCTGATCGCGCTGGCGATGAAAGGCGAGCGGCCGGCCGAGATGGTCGGCTTCGCGACCGCGATGCGCGAGCGGGCGGTGCCGCTGCCCCGGGCCGTCGGCCCGGTATTCGACACCTGCGGCACGGGCGGGGATGGCGCACACACGTTCAACGTCTCGACGGCCGCCGCGCTGATCGTGGCTGGCGCGGGCGTGCGCGTGGCCAAGCACGGCAATCGCGCCGCCTCGAGCCGCTGTGGCAGCGCAGATGTCTTCGAAGCGCTTGGCATCGGCCTCGACGGCGGACCCGAGCGCGTGACACGCGCGCTCGCCGACGCCAACCTCGCGTTCTTCTTCGCGCAGGCGTGGCACCCGTCGATGCGACACGCAGCCGCGCCACGACGCGAGCTTGGCGTCCGCACGGCATTCAACCTGCTGGGCCCGCTGACCAACCCGGCGCGTCCGACGAGGCAGCTCGTCGGCGTCTCGCGGCCCGAACACACGGAGCTTCTGGCCCGCACGCTCGGCCTCCTGGGCTCTGAGCGCGCCTGGGTGGTGTACGGCGCCGGTGGTCTGGATGAGGTCTCGACGCTCGGTCACTCCAAGGTCTCCGAGCTGCGCGCCGGCACCGTGAACACGTTCTACGTGCATCCCGCCGACGTCGGCCTGCCGATCGCACACGTGGGCGACCTGCGGGGCGGATCCGCCGCGGACAACGCGTCGATGATCGTGCGCCTGCTGGAGGGGGAGACGGGGCCGCGGCGCGACATCGCGCTCTTCAACGCCGGCGCGTCGTTGCTCGTCGCCGGTCATGCCGCGTCGCTCGGGGACGGCGTCAGCCGCGCGGCGGCCGCGATCGACTCCGGGCGCGCCCGCGCCGTGTTGTCGACACTTCAGGAGATCTGCCCGGCGTGACGTCCGACCTGCTCCGCACCGTCGTCGCCGCGGCCCGACGCGCGGCCGATCTGCGCGCCGCGCAGCGTCAGAGCGCGGGCGCGTCGTCCGCCCGGGCGCCTCGCGGCCCGGCGTTCGACGAGCGCCTCCGCCGGCCCGGGATCAACGTCATCGCGGAGTGCAAGCGCCGATCGCCCTCGCGGGGCGTGCTGCGCGCCGCGTACGATCCGGCCTCCATCGCGCGTGAGTACGAACGCGCCGGCGCCGCCGCGATTTCGGTCCTGACCGAGCCGACGTTCTTCGACGGATCGCTCGACCACCTCGCCGCTGTCAGGCAGGCCGTGGACCTTCCGCTGCTTCGGAAGGATTTCATCGTGACCGATTACCAGGTGGACGAGAGCGTCGGCGCCGGGGCCGATGCCGTCCTGCTGATCGTCGGGGCCCTCGAGCCGCCGGCGCTGGCGCGACTGCTCAGTCGTGCACGCGCCGCGGGCCTGGCCGCGCTCGTCGAAGTGCACGATCGTGATGAGCTCCAGATCGCCCTCGACGCGGGCGCAACGAACGTCGGGGTCAACAGCCGGAACCTGCACACGCTCGACGTCAGCATCGACACGTTCGACGGGCTTGCGCCGCATCTTCCGCGCGGGGTGGCGGCCGTCGCCGAGAGCGGGTTGCGCAGCGGCGCTGACCTTGCGCGGCTGCACCGCTCGCGGTACGACGCATTCCTGATCGGCGAGCGCTTCATGACGGCGGCCTCGCCAGGCGCCGCTCTCGCCGACCTCCGCCGGGCGGCCGAACAGGGAGCGGCGTGATGCGGCCCCGCGTGAAGATCTGCGGTATTACACGCGTGGAGGACGCGGCGTTGGCGGCGCGTCTTGGCGCTGACGCCCTGGGTTTCGTGTTCTGGCCCGAAAGCCCGCGCGCCATCTCGCCGGCGGCCGCCCGCCTCGTCGCGGCCGCCGTGCCGCCCCTCGTGGCGCGGGTCGGGGTCTTCGTCAACGCATCGCCCGCCGAGGTCGCCGACGTGGCGCGCCGGGTCGGGCTCGACGCCGTTCAACTGCACGGCGATGAGCCCGCAGAGGCGTACGCGAGCGTGCCGGCGCGACTGATCAAGGCGGTCGTGCTGCACGACGAGGGCGACGTCGATCGCGCGGCCGCGCTGCCGCCGCACGTGACGCCCCTCGTCGATGCCGCGGACCGCGCGCAGCGCGGCGGCACCGGACGCCTGGCGGACTGGCAGCGCGCCGCGGATCTCGCGCGGCGACGGCCCGTGATGCTCGCCGGCGGGCTCACCGCGGAGAACGTCGCCGACGCCATTCGCCTGGTGCGGCCCTGGGCCGTGGACGTGTCGTCGGGCGTCGAGACCACGCCGGGCGTGAAGAACGCCGAACGGCTGACGCGATTTCTCGCGGCCATCGGCCACGGATCGGAGGACGTGTGAGCGACGTGAGGCGTGAGACGCGCGGGCCGGTATTCGGCCGCCGGGATCCGGATCCCCGCGGGTATTTCGGCGAATTTGGCGGCCGGTTCGTCCCCGAGACGCTGGTGGCACCCGTTGAGGCGCTCGAAGCCGCCTATTTCGAGGCCCGCCGGGATTCGTCGTTCATCGGGGCGCTGCACGAGCTCCTGACGACCTTCGTCGGCCGGCCGACGCCGCTCTACGAGACGCGCCGGCTCGCGGCCGGCACCGGCGTGCGCGTGTTTCTCAAGCGCGAGGATCTCGCGCACACCGGGGCGCACAAGATCAACAACGCGATTGGCCAGGCGCTGCTCGCCCGACGGATGGGGAAGCGGCGCGTGGTCGCGGAGACCGGCGCGGGGCAGCACGGCGTCGCGACGGCCACGGCCTGCGCGCTCCTTGGCCTCGAGTGCATCGTCTACATGGGCGCCGAGGACATGGCGCGGCAGGCGCTCAACGTCTTCCGGATGCAGGTGCTCGGCGCCTCGGTCGAACGCGTGGACGCCGGGAGTCGCACGCTCAAGGACGCGATCAACGAGGCGATGCGCGACTGGGTCGCCAACGTCGACACGACGTACTACCTGCTCGGATCGGTGCTCGGCCCGCATCCCTACCCGTTGATGGTTCGCGAGTTTCAGTCGGTGATTGGACAGGAAGCGCGCGGTCAGATCCTCGAACAGGCGGGACGACTGCCTGACATCGCCGTCGCCTGCGTCGGCGGCGGGAGCAACTCGCTCGGCCTCTTCGACGCGTTCGTGGATGACGCGGGCGTGCGCCTAGTCGGGGTCGAAGCGGGTGGGCGAGGGATGACCCCGGGCAACCACGCGGCCCGGCTGGCGGGAGGGCACGCAGGCGTCCTGCATGGGACGCGGAGCCTCGTCCTGCAGGACGCGCACGGCAACATCCTGCCGACGCACTCCGTGTCGGCGGGCCTCGACTACGCGTCGATCGGCCCGGAGCACGCGTGGCTCGCCGCCCGCGGCCGGTCCGAGTACGCCTGGGCCGACGATGGCGCGGCGTTGGACGGATTCGAGTGGCTCGCGAAGATGGAGGGCATTCTCCCGGCACTCGAGTCGTCGCACGCCATCGCGTGGGTCAGGCAGAATCTGGCGTCGCTCCCGTCTGGGGCCGTCGTGCTGGTGAACCTGTCGGGACGCGGCGACAAGGACGTCGAGACCGTGCGGCAGCTGCGCGCCGCGAGGAGCGCCGGATGAGCCGCCTGACCGCGACGTTCGATCGGCTGCGCACGAATCGCCGGACGGGCCTCGTGACCTACGTCACGGCCGGCGACCCTGATCTCACGCGATCGCGCGACGTGCTGCTCGCGCTGGCGCGCGGCGGCGCCGACGTCATCGAAATCGGCGTGCCGTTCTCGGACCCGATTGCCGACGGCCCGGTGATCCAGCGCGCGTCGGAGCGCGCGCTCGCGGCCGGCGCCCACCTCGACGCCGCGCTTGATCTCGTCGGCTCGGTCCGGCGCGGCATCGACGCGCCGCTCGTGCTCTTCACCTACGTGAATCCCGTGCTCCGGATGGGGGTCGACGCGTTCGTGGCGCGCGCGGCGGCGGCCGGCATCGACGGCGTCCTGCTGCTCGATCTGCCGATCGAGGAAGCCGAGCCGGTGCGGCGCGCGCTCGATGCGCGGGGGATCGATCAGATTTTCCTGATCAGCCCGACCACGACGGACGCGCGCCTGGGCGAAGCCGCGCGCCTGGGACGCGGATTCCTGTACGCGATCTCCCGCCTCGGCGTCACCGGTGCCCGCGAGACCGTCGCCGCCACCGCCAGGCCCCTCGCCGATCGGATTCGCGCGACGACGACGCTGCCGATTGCGCTGGGGTTCGGGATCTCGCAGCCGGAGCACGTGGCCGAGGTCGCCGCATTCGCCGACGCCGCCGTCGTCGGCAGCGCGATCGTCCAGCGGATCGCCGACGCCGCAGCCAGCGGGCACGACCCGGCGGCCGCGGTGGAGCAGTTCGTTCGGTGGTTGAAGGGCCGGTGAAGCGTGGAACGCATCGCAGAACTTCGCGCGCGGATTGACGAGCTCGACACGCAGCTGGTCCGGCTGCTGAACGCGCGGGCGGCCTGCGCGCTCGAGATCGGCGAGATCAAGGAGCAGGCGCACTTGCCGATCTACCAGCCGGCCCGCGAGGCCGAGGTGCTCGCGAACGTGCGCACGACGAACGCGGGGCCCCTCGACCACGACGCGATCGTGCGTCTGTTCGAGCGCATCATCGACGAGGCCCGGCGGCTGGAACGGCTGGCCGCAGCGCGGCGCGCGGCTGCCGCCGGCCCGCAGCAACGGTAGAATCACGAAAGGCACAGGTCCGACCATGGTCGTAGTCATGCAGGAACGAGCGACAGAGGCGCAGGTCCAGGCGGTCATCGCTCAGCTCGTCGAAATGGGATTCGACGTGCATCGATCCACGGGGGCGAGCCGCACCGTCATCGGCGCCGTCGGGGATGGCACCGGCGATCCGCAGCTGCTGGAGGTGCAGGAGGGCGTCCAGGAGGTCCTGCGGATCTCGGAGCCCTACAAGCTTGCCAGCCGGACCTTCAAGCCCGAGAACACCGTCGTCGTGGTCGAGGACGTGCGGATCGGCGGCGACGAAGTGATTGTCATGGCGGGCCCCTGCTCGGCCGAGTCCGAGGAGCAGGTCGAGACGACGGCCGCGGCGGTGAAGCACGCGGGCGCGAAGATCCTGCGGGGCGGAGCGTTCAAGCCGCGCAGCTCCCCCTACAGCTTCCAGGGACTCGGCGAAGCGGGGCTGCGCATGCTGCGGGCCGCCGCCGACCGCCACGACCTGAAGCTCGTGACCGAGGTCATGGAGGTCAACCAGATCGAGCTCGTCGAGCGCTACGCCCACATCCTGCAGGTCGGCGCGCGCAACATGCAGAACTACGCGCTGCTGCGCGAGCTCGGCCACGCGCGCAAGCCCGTCCTGCTCAAGCGCGGCATCTCCGCGACGATCGAGGAGTGGCTGCTGTCGGCCGAGTACGTGCTCTCGGGCGGCAACATGGACGTCATGCTCTGCGAGCGCGGGATCCGTACGTTCGAGAGCTACACGCGCAACACGCTCGACATCTCCGCGATTCCCGTCGTCCAGAAGCTGAGCCACCTGCCGATCATCGTCGACCCGAGTCACGGCACCGGCCGGCGCGACAAAGTGGCGCCAATGGCGCGCGCGGCCGTGGCCGCCGGCGCCGACGGGCTCATCATCGAGGTGCACTGCGATCCCGATCACGCGCGGTCCGACGGCGCGCAGTCGATGTTCCCCGTGCAGTTCGAGCGGCTCATGGCCGAGCTGCGGATCATCGCGCCGGCGATCGGCCGGAGCATCTGCGTCGAGCCCGTGGCCCGGCGCGGGTGGAACCGGTAGATCATCATGCACGCGGATCCCGACGCCGATCCGCCGGTTGACCGCGTCGGCATCGTCGGCCTCGGGTTGATCGGCGGATCGATCGCGCTCGGCATCCGGTCGGCCTGGCCCACGGTTCGCGTCATCGGCGTCGATCGCCCCGAAGTGGCCGACGCGGCGGCCAGACGAGGAATCATCGACGACCAGCGCGGCGCGGCCCTTGATCTTCGCGACGCCGATCTCATCGTGCTCGCGACGCCCGTCGCGGCCATCGTTGATCTCGTCAGAGAACTCGGAGGCGCCGGCGTCACGACGACGGTCACCGACGTGGGATCGACCAAGCGTCGCGTCATGACCGCGGCTCGGACGGCCGGCCTCGTCAACTTCGTCGCCGGCCACCCCATGGCGGGCGCCGCCCGCGGCGGCCTCGACGCCGCGCGAGACGGGCTGTTCGCGGGTCGTCCGTGGTTCCTGACCGCCGCCGCCGGCGCGTCGTCCGGAGCTCGTGCGCGGGTGGAACGCCTGGTGCACGCTCTGGGCGCGAGGGCGATCGCGACCGACCCCGACGAGCACGATCGCGTCATGGCCTACGTCAGTCACCTGCCGCAGTTGCTGGCCGTCGCTTTGATGGCCGCGGCGGGCGAGTCGGTGGGCGAGCGGGGCCTGGCGCAGGCCGGACGCGGGCTGGACGACATGACGCGCCTGGCGAGCAGCCCCCCGGCGGTCTGGGAGAGCGTCTTCGATTCGAACGCGGACTACGTCGTGGAGGCGCTGCGACGTCTGTTCTCGGTGCTGCCCCCGACCGTAATCGACGATCCGGCGACGCTGCGCGATCTCTTCAACCGGGCCAATGACTGGCGCGATCGCCTCGAACGCCAGCGCGACGCCGCCCAGGGATGACGCCCCTCTGGCAGCCGGACGCCGGCCGAATCGCGCGCACCAGGCTGACGGCGTTCTCGGCCTTTCTCGCCCAACGGACGGGCCGGCCGCACGATGACTTCGCGGCCCTGCATCGTCTGTCGGTCAACGACCAGCCGGCATTCTGGGAGGCCCTCTGGGACTTTGCGGCCGTGCGTGGTGAGCGCGGCCGCCGCGCCGTCGCCGACCTTGATCGGATGCCCGGCGCGAGGTTCTTTCCAGACGCCCGGCTGAACTTCGCGGACAACGTCCTGCGGCGGCGTGACGCCGCGCGGGCGATTCTCGCGGTCAACGAGGCCGGACACGAACGAACGATCTCGTTCGCCGATCTCGCCGACGACGTCGCGCGGGCGGCGGGAGCGCTGCGGGCCGCCGGCGTGCAGCCGGGCGACCGCGTCGCGGGCATCGTCACGAACGCGCCCGAGGCCATCGTGGCCGCGCTGGGCGCCGCGGCGATTGGCGCCGTGTGGTCGTCCGCGTCGCCCGACTTCGGCGTGCAGGGCGTGCTCGATCGCTTCGGTCAGATCGAGCCGAAGGCGCTCGTCGCCGTGGCGGCCTACACGTATGCCGGCAAGCGCTACGAGTGTGTGGCGAAGCTCGCGGAGATCGCCCGCGCGCTGCGGAGCGTGCGGCGGGTGGTCGTGATCGAACCAGACGTCCCGGCCGACCTCCGCGCGATCTCGAAGGCCGTGGGCTGGGCGGCGTGGCTCGAAGCGGCCACGCCGGATCGATCATTCGCGGCGCTACCGTTCGACCACCCGCTGTACATCCTCTATTCGTCCGGCACGACCGGCGTCCCCAAGTGCATCGTGCACGGCGCCGGCGGCACGCTGGTGCAGCATCTCAAGGAACATCAGCTGCACTGCGACATCCGGCGCGACGACCAGGTCTTCTACTTCACGACGTGCGGCTGGATGATGTGGAACTGGCTGGTGACGGTGCTCGCCTCTGAGGCGAGCGTCGTGCTGTACGACGGCTCGCCGGTGCATCCCGGCCCGCATCGGCTCTTCGAGCTGGCGGATCGCGCCGGCATCACCCTGTTCGGCACGTCCGCGAAGTTCATCGACGGCGTCGCCAAATCCGGCGTCGTCCCGCGCGAGTCGCACAGCCTGCGGTCGGTCCGCACGATCACGTCCACCGGATCGCCGCTCGCGCCAGAGAGCTTCGACTTCGTCTATCGATCGATCTCGCACGACGTCCACCTCGCGTCGATCTCGGGCGGCACCGACATCGTCAGCTGCTTCGTCGGCGGCAATCCCAACGGGGCGGTGTGGCGCGGCGAGATCCAGGCGCCCGGGCTCGGCATGGACGTCGATGTGTTCGACGAGGCCGGCCGGTCGCTGCGCGGCGAGGCCGGCGAGCTGGTGTGCAAGTCGCCGTTTCCGTCGATGCCGATCGGCTTCTGGAATGACCCGTCGGGCGCGAAGTATCGCGCCGCGTATTTCGAGCGCTTTCCGGGCGTCTGGTGCCACGGCGACTGGATTCGCACGACGGAGCACGGCGGGTACATCATTTACGGCCGGTCGGACGCGACGCTCAATCCAGGCGGCGTCCGCATCGGCACGTCCGAGATCTACCGGCAGGTCGAACAGCTGCCGGAGGTCCTCGAGAGCCTGGCGGCGGGCCAGCGTTGGGAAGGCGACGAGCGCATCGTGCTGTTCGTGCGCCTCAAGCCCGGCGTCACGCTGGACGAGGGCCTGCGCCGGCGCATCGCGCAGCAGATTCGCGCCAACACGTCGCCTCGTCACGTGCCCGCGCGCATCGTGCAGGTCGCCGACATCCCGCGCACGAAGAGCGGCAAGATCGTCGAACTGGCGGTGCGCAGCATCATCCACGGCGAGGACGTGAAAAACCGCGAGGCGCTCGCGAATCCCGAGGCACTCGAGCTGTACCGCGACCTTCCGGAGCTGCGGCAGTAGCACGACCGGGTCGAAGGTCTGGCGCGTCCCGTCGAACTTCCCCTATGATGGGCGGTCATACGTTTCGGGCACCGCGCTGGAGGGAGCGCCGCATCTCATGAAGCCATCGACTAGCGCGAGCACCGAGTTCGTCGGGGTGACGACCTCGGCCGATCAGCTCGCCGTGGACCTGCTGTTCCTCCCCGTATTTCAGGACGCCGATGATCTGGCGGATGTGACCGGCCTCGATGCGGCGACCGGCGGGGAGGTCGGCCGCGCCCGGAGCCGCGGCGAATTTCTGGCGAAGCTGTACGACATCTTCTTGACGCCCGCGTCGGCCGGCGCATGGCGGGCCGGGCGCGTCGCGCTCGTGGGCGCGGGCCGGCTCGAGGATTTCGCGCCCGAGCGCATCCGGCGCGTCGCCGCCGCGTGCGGGCACTACGCGCGCAAGCGGCGCGTCACGTCAATTGGATTTCTCGTTCGCCGGGTGGCCACGCCCGTGCGCGCCTCGCAGTGCGTCGCCGATGGACTCGTCCAGGCCGAGTTCGAGATTGGCGCCTACAAGCACGACGGCGCCCCGGGTCCTGCGCCGGCGAGGGCGGTCGTCGCCGCGCCGGGCGCGGACGAGGCGAAGATCGCCGAGGCCGTGCGCCGCGGGCGGATCATCGGCCGCGCCGCGAACCTCGCGAAGTCGCTGGCCAACGAGCCGGGTAACGTCCTCACGCCCCGCGAGTTTGCCGTCCGCGTGTCCGCCGCCGCGGAAGCCGCAGGCCTCGCGGTCGATGTGCTCGACGAGTCACGAATCCGCGAGCGCGGCATGGGCCTGCTGCTGGGCGTCGCGCAGGGCAGCGCCGAACCGCCCCGCGTGATCGTGATCCGGCACGACCCGCCCGGCGCGCCGGCGACCCCCGTGATCGGCCTCATCGGCAAGGGCGTGACGTTCGATTCGGGCGGCATCTCCATCAAGCCGGCCGAGGGCATGGAGCGCATGAAGAGCGACATGTCCGGCGGCGCCGCCGTCGCCGGCGCGATGTGCGCGCTGGCGGAGCTCGGCGCGGCGTGCCGCGTCGTGGCGGTGATTCCAACCACGGAGAACATGCCCGGGGGCCACGCGATCCGTCCCGGCGACGTCCTGACCGGCGCCAGCGGCAAGACGGTCGAGGTGATCAACACCGACGCCGAAGGCCGGCTCATCCTCGGCGACGCGCTCTGGTACGCGCAGGAACTCGGGGCGACCCACCTCGTCGACGTGGCCACGCTGACCGGCGCGTGCATGGTCGCGCTGGGGCGCACCGTCACCGGGCTCTTTGGCCAGCCCGACGCCTGGGTGCAGACCGTGGAACAAGCCGCCGCCCGCGCCGGCGACCGGGTCTGGCACATGCCTATCTACGAAGAGGCGCTCGAGCAGCTGCGCAGCGAGATCGCCGACCTGCTCAACTCCGGCGGCCGAATGGGCGGCGCGGTGACGGCCGCGGCGTTTCTCCGCGAGTTCGCCGGCGGCCGGCCCTGGGCGCACCTCGATATCGCCGGGCCCGCCTGGGCCGAGACCAAGGAGCCCTATCAGCCCAAAGGGCCGACCGGCGTCGCCGTGCGTGTCCTTATCGAGCTCGGGATGACTCGTGGCGGGTCGAATCCGGCACCAGGGGACTGATCGACGGAAGTCGATCCTCCTCCGGCGGGTGGCGGCGGTTCCACATGACCAGGAGCACCGCCACGAGCGCGCCGGCCACCAGCGACCCAATGACGAGCACCCCGGTGAGGCCGAGCGCCGCCAGGATGACGTCGGCGAGCGAGGTCTGATGTGCCGGCGGGGGAATCGGCACGACGATGAACGGCTGGGGCGTCTGCCAGGCGAGGAACACGTGCGGCCTCAGCTCCCAGTGTAGTGCGCCCGGCGCCTTCGCGGGCGAAGCACCTTACTGCTTGCCGTCCTTCGCGGCGACGGTCGTGACCTTCTTCAGCGAGGCCTGGTATTTCAGGATGCCGTCGCACAACGCCTGCGCGATGCGCTGCCGATAGCTCGACTGCTTGAGCAGCGCGGCCTCGCTCCTGTTCGTGAGGAACGAGATCTCCGCCAGCACGCTGGGCATCTGCGCGCCGATGAGCACGACGAACGGCGCCTGCTTGACGCCAAGGTCGCGCGCCGTCTTGCTCTGGGCGCTCAGCTTGCGGACGAGCGAGGTCTGCACGGCGGCAGCCAGTTCGCGCGATTCCGCCAGCTTGTTGTTCATGGCGATGGCCTTGAGGATCTCGGGCAGCGTGCCCATGGTCTGCGCGCTCGAGGCGTTCTCCCGCGCCGCCACCGCCTCGGCCGTCGGATTCGTCGCGAAGTTCAGGAAATACGTCTCGATGCCGTGCGCCGACGGTTCCTTGCTCGCGTTGGCGTGGATGGACAGAAACAGGTCGGCGCCCTCGCGGTTGGCGATGGCGGTGCGCTCCTCGAGGGCGATGTACTCATCGCTCGTGCGGGTCAGCACCACGGCGACGCCCGGCTGCGCCTCGAGCAGTTTCTGCAGGCGCTGCGCGACGTCGAGCGTCAGCTCGGATTCATCGATGCCGTTCGCCTGCGCGCCGGGATCATGGCCGCCATGGCCGGCGTCGATGACGATGCGCGACACCGTGAGGCCGAGCTGGCGGGAGAGCGAGTAGTCGCCGTTGCGATTGCTCGCCGGCGGCGCCGGCGAACCTCCGGGATCGGGATGCGCGGGCGCTGGCGGCGCCGCGGACGTCGGCTTCGGCACCAGCGGCGCGGCCGGCGGCTTCTCCACCGTCTTGTCGGCGGCCTTCTCGGCCGGTTTCTCGGGCGTTTTGTCGGCTGGCTTCTCGGGAGCCGGCGCGGGCGTCGTGGAGGCCGCTGCGGCCGGCGGCGGCGCGGCGTCCGCGCTTTCAACGTCGATCACCAGCCGGAACGGATCGTAGAGCGCGAACGCGCTGTAGCGCGGGCTGCCGCCGAGCTCGAGGACGACGCGCGTGACGTTGTTCGCGTGCTTGCCGACGCGGAGCGCCTTCACCAGCGTGCCCGTGAGCTGCACGTGGTCGGCCAGCGACAGCGGCGCCGTCGCGTTGTTGAGGTCGAAGAACACGCGATCGGGGTTGTCGACGCGATCGCCGGCGTACGTGACCTCGCGGCTGATCTCGATGGTGATGCGCTCGCCGTGCGGCAGCGCCGACTCCGTGATGCTCTTCACGGTGGCCGTGGCGCCCGCCGACGTCGCTTGCGGGGACGCCTGGGCGGGCGAGGGTGCAGACGACGTTGAAGGCGCGGCATCGGCCGACGCCGGTGCGGGCGGCGGCGCCGCGCCCGTCGTCGCCGGCAACGCCGCCAGCGCGCCGTCCACCTGCTTCACGAACGGGCTGGACGGATACTCCTGCTTCAGCCACTTCAGGTAGCGCTCGGCTTGCTGCCGATCGGCGGCGCTGCCGGACTGCTGGAGCGCCGCGGTCATGAGCCCCGCGGCCTGCCAGAGCGCGTTGTCGGCGTAGCCGCTCGTCGGATACCGGAGCACGATGTTCTCGTAGCTCCTCGCGACCTTGCGAAGCGTGTCGAGCGCCGGGGGCGAATCCGCGCGCGCGGTCTGCTCGGCCGACTGCGCCTGCTGATAGAGCGCGCCCGCGGGACTCGGCGTCTGCGCCGCCGCGGACTCGCTTGCCACGAAGAACGACACCAGCACGGCGGCCGCCGCCTGGGGAAGCACACGAATGAGTCGATGGGGTTGTTCGCGCATGGCTATCTCAGTTGCGCATCCACTTCCTCGAAGTAGTGCTGGTCCACAAGGACTTCGCGTTTGCCGTTGTTCGCCGGGGAGACGACGCCGTCCATTTCCATCATGTCGATCAGCCGCGCGGCCCGGCTGAAGCCAATCCGCAGGCGCCGCTGCAGGTACGAAATCGAGGCCTGGCCGCTCGAGACGACAATCCGCGCAGCCTCGTCGAAGAGCTCGTCCTTCTCGAACTCGAGTTTCTCGGTCGGCTTCTCCTCGGCGGTGATCGAGGCGTCGTAGACGGGCTTCCCCTGCTTGCGGAGGAAGCTGCAGAGCCGGGCCGTTTCCTGCTCCGAGATGTACGGTCCGTGAATGCGGACGAAGCGCGACGACGCCGGCGGCAGGTAGAGCATGTCGCCTTTGCCAAGCAGCTGCTCGGCGCCATTGCCGTCGAGAATCGTTCGCGAGTCGATCTTCGACGCGACGCGGAACGCGATGCGCGCCGGCAGATTCGCCTTGATGAGGCCCGTGATGACGTCGACCGAGGGCCGCTGCGTCGCAAGAATGAGGTGGATGCCGACGGCACGCGCCATCTGCGCGAGCCGGGCAATCGATTCCTCCACCTCCTTGCCGGCGGCCATCATGAGATCCGCGAGCTCGTCGATGATGACGATGACGTAGGCCATCGTGCGCAGCTCGGTGCCGTCCTCCGCCTTGGCCGTGGGCTGCTCGAGCATCGCCTGGCGCACGTTGCGGTTGTACTGGTCGATGTTGCGCACGCCGCTCGCCGCGAGCGTCTTGTACCGCTCCTCCATCTCGCGGACCGCCCACTGCAGCGCATTCGCGGCCTGCTTCGTATCGACGACGACCGGCGTGAGCAGGTGCGGGATGTCCTCGTACATCCCGAGCTCGAGCCGCTTCGGGTCGATCATGATGAACCGCGCATCGTCCGGCGTGGACCGGAAGAGGATGCTGCTCACCATGGCGTTCACGCTCACGGACTTGCCGGCGCCCGTCGATCCGGCAATGAGCAGATGCGGCATCGTCGACAGATCGCTCACGAACGGCTCGCCGTGAATCGTCTTGCCCAGCGCAAGCGTGAGCTTGGAGGACGAGCGGGTGTAGGTGTCCGATTCGAGCAGCTCGCGCAGCGTGATGCCCTCGCGATTCGGATTCGGGATCTGGATCCCGACGGTGGACTTGCCGGGGATGCGATCGATCAGCACCGACTCGGCCTGCATCGCGAGACAGAGGTCGTCGGCCAGGCCGGTGATGCGGCTGTACTTCACACCGGCGTCCGGCTTGAACTCGTAGGTCGTGACGACGGGCCCGGGGTGGATCTGCACGACCTGGCCCTCGACGTCGAACTCGCGGCATTTCTCTTCGAGCAGCCGCGCCGCCTCCATCAGCTCGCGCTCGTCGATCTTGCGGTGGTCCTTCGGCGCGTCGAGGAGCGTGACGGGCGGCAGCGTGTAGCCGTTCTTCCGGCGCTCCGCCGGCGCCTTCGCCGTGTCGGCATCCTCGAGCGGAAGCGACGGCGTGACCGGCGGGGCGGAGCGGCGGATCGCCGGCGCCTTGATCGATCGCGCCGCCGGGCGGTTGCCCCCGCGATCGGCCTCTTCGTCGGCCTCGTCGAGGTCGGCCGGCGCCTTCGCGCGCGCCGCTTTGAGCGTCGCGGCCGCATCGGCGACCCTGCTCTCGATCTCCGGCGCGTGTTCGCGGCCGGCCTTCTTGACGTGCTTCTCGATGATCTGGCGCCGCTCGCGCTCGCGTCGCCGCTCCTCGCGCCATTCGCGGAGCTGCGCGACCATCCCGCGCTGCCCCCGGACGTAGGTGCCGATCGCGCTGAACGCCCGGCCGAAGGAGAACTGCGTGGAGAGGATCACCGACAGCGCGAGGAGCGCGAGCAGCAGAATCGCGGCGCCCGTGCGATTCAGGTAGGCCGCGAGACCGTGCGCGGTCAGCTCGCCGATCACGCCGCCCGCGGGAAAGGGACGCCCGCTCGCGTCGAAGGCGCTCGCCGCGAGCGCCACGAGCGCGGCGACGCAGAGCACCATCAGGCCGGCGCCGACCATCTTCGTATTCGCGGCTTCGACCTTGTGGCACCAGAAGGCGTGCCAGCCGGCCACGCCGAGAACCAGCGGCACGACGTACGAGGCGTAGCCGAGCAACTGGAGGGAGATCACCGCCAGGAACGCCCCAATCCTGCCGGCGAAATTCGCGACCTCCGTGCTCTGGACGTTGTTGAAGAACCAGGCGGGGTCGTTCGGGCTGTAGCTGACGAGCGCGATCATCCACAGGAGCGCGGCGGCAAACAGCGCCACGCCGAGGATCTCGCTCAACCGCCGGGACACCACGGAATCCGCCAAGGTCAGCTCCTCAGACTTCCATCACGACGGGCAGCACGAGCGGCCGCCGTCCAGCCCGTTTGCGAAACACCCGCAGCAGCTCCACCCGGATGCGCTCTTTGAGCAATCCCGGATCGGTGCGCTCCTCCCGCGGCGTGTCCTCGATGGCACGCGCGAGCAGCGCCGGGGCGTCGCGCAGCACGTCGTCGTGCCGCGTGTCGATCGCCAGTCCCCGCGTGATGAGCTCCGGCGCCTGTTCGACGGCCCCCGTCTGGCCGTTGATGGCCACGACCGCGACCACCAGGCCGTCGGCCGCCAGGTGCCGCCGATCCCGCAGGACCTCGTCGCCAATCTCGCCCGTGCGCGTGCCGTCGATGAGCACGCGGCCAGCCGGCAGGCGGTCGGCCACCCGGGCCCCGTCCTGGTCGAAGCGAAGGAGGTCCCCGTCTTCGATGGTGAGGACCTGGCAGTCCGGACAAACGAGGGTGGCCATGCGGGCGTGCCGGGACAGCTGCCGGTACTCCCCATGTATCGGCACAAAGAATCTCGGCTTGACCAGCGAAAGCAGCAATTTGAGCTCTTCTTCGCTCGCATGGCCCGACACGTGGACGTGCTTCTGGCCGTCGGCGATGACCTCGGCGCCCCGCCGGGCCACATGGTTCATGACCCGGGCAATGCTCTTCTCGTTCCCTGGGATGACCCGGGCCGAAAAAACCACGACATCCGCCGGGTCGAGCTTGACGTTCTTGTGGTCGTCGATGGCGATGCGGGGGAGCGCCGCGAGCGGCTCGCCCTGGGACCCGGTGCAGAGGCACAGCACGTCCTGGCGGGGGTAGTCCCGCACCTCGCCTTCCCGAATCTGGAGACCGGCCGGGATCCGCAGGAAGCCCAGCCGCTCGGCGATCTGGGAGGTCTGCTGCATGCCCCGGCCAACGAAGGCAACCTTCCGGTCGAACTGCTCGGCGAGGTCCACCAGGAGCTGCAGCCGGTAGACGCTCGTCGAGAACGCCGTCACGACAACCTTGCCGGTGGCGCTGCTGAAGACTTCCTCGAAGCCTTCGAGCACCTCCCGTTCGGAGCCGGTGAAACCGCGCCGGTCGGCGTTCGTGCTGTCGGAGAACAGCGCGAGCACGCCGCGGGCGCCCAGCTCGGCAAACCGGTGGAAGTCGAACGGCTCGCCGTCGAGCGGGGTCTGGTCGATCTTGAAGTCGCCGGTGTGCACGATCGTGCCGGCGGGCGTGTGGATCGCGAGCGCCACGCAATCCGGCATGCTGTGCGTCACGCGCAGGAATTCGATGCGAAACGGCCCCACGGTCACGGTCTCGTGTGGGGCCACGGGCGTCAGCCGCCCGCGTGCGTCGATGCCATGTTCCTCGAGCTTCGGCTCGACCAGCGCGAGCGTGAAGCGCGTGCCGTAGACCGGCCCGTCCACGCGATCGATCACGTGCGCGACGGCGCCGATGTGATCTTCGTGGCCGTGCGTCAGGACGAGCGCGCGGATCTTGCCGCGATAGGCATCGAGCGCGTCGAGGTCGGGAATGACCAGGTCCACGCCGAACAACTCGGGCTCGGGGAACATCACGCCGGCGTCAATGAGCAGAGCGGTATCCGCGCAGGCGACGAGCATCATGTTCATGCCGAACTCGCCCAGCCCGCCAAGCGGAATGACATCCAGCGCCGGCGCCCCCTGGGCGCCCTGCGGCGTCATCGACCGATCACCCTCATCTTCTGTCTCCGGACACGTGCCCCGGGGCGAACGAGCGCTCGCCCAGGCACAGGCGCGGCGCAGGGCACGCCGCATGCCGCCCGAGGTGTCCGGCCTGAAGGGTCGCTGGGAGGACCCGAAAAACCGGCGGGAAACTCGCGAAACTATAGCACAGCCGGCCGGTGAACCGAAGCGAATAGCTCCGCAAGCCCTGCAATCTCTGCAACTTGCAGCGTCTCGGGCCGCCGCCGCCCGTCCAGCCCTGAAATCGCCAGCACCGCCGGGCCGGTCGGGTCGAAGCGCTTGAGCGCGTTCGCGAGCGTCTTCCTCCGCTGCGAGAAAAGCGCTTTGACCAGCCGCTCGAACCGGACATCGTCAGTGACCCGCGCCGCAGGCGGACCGAAGGCCAGGCGCACGACGCTCGAGCGCACCTTGGGCCGCGGCGTAAAGGCCCCGGGCGGCAGGTCGAGCAATCTCGTCAGCCGGGCGTGGAGCTGGACGAGCACCGTGAGCGCGCCGTAGTCGCGGGTGCCGGCAGGCGCGACGAGCCGGTCGGCGACCTCGCGTTGAAGCATCACGGTCGCGTCGGCGAACGCGTTGGTCTGCCGATGCAGTCTCACCAGGTGCGCCAGCATCGGCGACGAGAGGTGATAGGGGAGATTGCCGACGATCCGCAGCCGGCGCGCGGGCGCCGCCGTGCTCGAGGACTCCGCCGTGCGCTGCGGCGCCAGGCCGCTCAAGAGCGGCAACACGTCGATGTCGAGGAAGTCGGCGGCGAGCACCGTCACATGCGGCGGCACCTGGCCGGCGAGGCGCTGGGCCAGATCGCGATCGATCTCGACCGCGAGGATTGGCGTGCCCGTGGCCGCGAGCGGCAGCGTCAACGCTCCGGTGCCGGGGCCGATCTCGAGGAACACGTCTCCGGGCTGCGGCGCGATCGCTGCGACGACCTTCTTCGCCCACTCGGATGCCAGGAAATGCTGGCTGAACCGCTTGCGCGGCACGTGCCGGCCGGGCCGGCGGCGCTCACGCGTCTTCGTCGTCTTCATCGTCATCGTCCGCGCCGGCATCGCCGCGCCAGTAGCGATCTTCGATGTCCTCGATCTCTTCCTCCGAGAGGCCGAAGTAGTGGCCGATCTCGTGGATCAGCGTCTCGCCGATCGCGACGACGACATCGTCCTCGTCGTCGCTGGCGTCTTCGATCGGCCCTTGGAAGAGGGTGATCTTGTCGGGCAGCGTGTTGCCGTGCGCCCACTGCCGCTCCGTCAACGGCGTGCCTTGATACAGGCCGAGCAGAGTGTCGGGCGGCTCGATGCCGACGTCCTCGAGCTCCTCGGCGCTTGGCTCGTCTTCAATGACGATCGCGATGTTGCGCATCGCGTCGCGGAACTGCCGTGGGATGCCGGCAAGCGCTTCGTCAACCAGCTGGCGGAACTTCGCGCGCGTCATTTCTTCGGCCGGGCTTTTGCGCCTAGGCGTCGATAGTACGCGCAGGCGTCCCGCGCGGCGCATCGATCGCACATCGGGCGCGGCCGACAGATGCGGCGGCCGTGAAGGATCAGCGTGTCCGACGTGCGGGTCCAGCGCGCCGGCGGCAGGGCAGCGCACAGCGCAGCCTCGACGACCTCCGGATCGTCTGATCGCACGAAGCCGAGCCGGTTCACGACGCGCAGGACGTGGCGATCGACGGGCAGGCCCGGCACGCCGAGCGCGTGGCCCAGCACGACATTGGCCGTCTTGCGCCCGACGCCGGGCAGCGCAGTGAGCGCGGTCATGTCGGCGGGCACCACGCCGTCGTGGTGCTCGACGAGCGCACGCGCCATGCCGACGAGGCTGCGGGACTTCATCCGGAAGAAACCCGTCGCCTGGATCTGCGGCTCGAGGTCCTCGGGCTCGGCGCGCGCGAGCGCCGCGGCGTCCGGATACCGCCGAAACAGCGCCGGCGTCGTCTGATTCACGCGCGCGTCCGTGCACTGCGCGGACAGAATCGTGGCGACGAGGAGCTCGTAGGCGTTGGTAAAATTCAGCTCGGTGGTCGCGTTGGGATGCTGGCCCTCGAGGCGATCGAGGACCGCCGCTACGCTGGCGGCAGGCACGAGGAGCCGGGCGCGCGCGCGCCCCGCCGGCGATTGACGGCCGCGCGGCCGCCGGGCAGGCTTCGGGCGGGACGAGGGCCGACGAGCCGGCATGCCGTCAGTCTAATGAAGCGGCCCCTTGGGCCACGACTCGGGCGTTTGCTGAGCTTGCGCTTCCTGCACCGCGCGCATCTGCTCCTGCAGCGCGGCCACCAGACCGGGCACGACACTGAACGGCAGCGCGATGCGAGCGACCACCGGTGCGCGCACGGTCTGCGACGCTTCGGCGTTATGGATATCGCGCTCGGAAAGAGGCCGCACGTCGCAGAACGTGAGCGTGATGTCGAACGGCGTGTGCGCGACGGCGCAGAAATTCGCGTACTCGCGTCGCGATCGCCCGGGATCCTCAGGATCCTCCGGGACGATGGTGAAGTTGATGTGCTTGGTCATACGGCTCAGTATTTTCTCATCACCCCGACGACGACGCCCTGCACCTGCACGTGCGCCGGGTCGAGGAGCAACGGCTGCATCGCCGGGTTGGCCGGCTGGAGGCGCACGCGGCCGTTGTCCCGGTAGAACTTCTTGAGGGTCACGTCCGACCCGCCGACGAGGGCGATCACCATCTCGCCGTCAGCCGCCGTCTTGCGGTCCTCGACGATGACGAAGTCGCCGTCGCGGATCTGCTCGTCGATCATCGAATCGCCCTTGACCCGCAGGACGTAGGTGTCCTTCTTGCCGACGAGATCCTCGGGCACGGCGATCGTCTCAGCCGACACGACGGCTTCGATCGGGGCCCCGGCCGCGACAAAGCCGAGCAGGGGCAGGTCCACGGCGCGATGGCCCGTCCGCGCCGACAGCAGCTCGACCGACCGGCTGCGGTTCCAGGACCGCCGAATCACGCCCTTGTCCTGGAGGTTCGTGAGGTGTTTATGAACCGTGGCCAGCGACGACAGGCTGAACCGGCGGCCGATTTCCTCGAGGCTGGGGGCGTAGCCGTGCTGCTGGATGAACTCCTGCAGGTAGTCGAGGATCTCGCGCTGGCGCTTGGTAAGGGGCTGCACGCGGTCGGCAGGAGTCATGGGAGCGTGAACCGGACGGGATGATACGCAAAGAAAAGGCGAAAATCAACCACAACCAGCGCCCCCAAGCGCTTCGCCGCCATGGGGTTGCGCGCCGATAATTGTGATTCGTCGGGTGTAACGGGAAGTGGTCATGCCCAGTCTAACCAATCAGCAGGATCTGGAGCGTGGAGCGGGACCGGGGCGGCCCGCAACTGACGCTACGGAGGGGACATGCGGGTCATGCCGGACTCGGCTGTCGCGATTGGCTGGAAGCCCGTGTGGGATGTCAGGATGAGAGAGCCTGACGCGCCGGCCGATTCGCCCGCGTCGACCGCGGACCTGGCCAGCGCCGACGACCGCGCGCTGGTGGCTGCGTTCCTGGCGGGACGCCGCGAGGCCTTCGACGTCATCGTCGAGCGCCACCGTCGCGTGGTCTACCAGCTCTGCTATCGTTTCGTGGGCAACCACGAGGACGCCGCGGACCTGGCGCAGGACGTCTTCGTGCGAGCGTTCAAGGGCCTCGGCAGCTTCAAAGGCAACTCGTCGTTCACGACGTGGATGTATCGCATCGGCGTGAACACGTGCCTGAATCGCGTGGCGGTCAAGCGGCCGGTCACCGAGTCCATCGACGCCGCGCCGCGCATCGACGATCGGGCGGTCGACCCGCTGCACGCCGTGATGCGCGACGAGCGCGCCGCCGTCGTGCGCCGGGCCATCGAGAAACTGCCGCCCAAGCAGCGCGCGACGCTCGTGCTGCGCGTCTATCAGGAGCTCTCGCACGAGGAGATTGCCCGCGTGCTCGGGAGCTCGGTGGGGGCCGTCAAAGCGAACTTTTTCCACGCGCTTGGCAACCTCAAGCGCCTGTTGCAATCGTCATGACGCCGCATCTTTCGTCCGATCATCTCGTCGACGCCGCTGAGGGCGCACTGGCGGCCGATCGCGCGACGCACCTCGAGCACTGTGAGTCGTGCCGCGCGCGCGTCGCCGAGTTGCGCGCGGCGCTGGACGACGCGGCGCTCAGCGCCGTGCCGGAGCCGTCGCCGTTGTTCTGGGATCATCTGAGCCGTCGCGTCCGCGAAGCGACCGCGGGCGAAGCGACGCCTAGACCGCTCGCCTGGTGGCACGGCCTCTGGCAGCCGCTCATCGCGCTCGGCGCGGTGGCCGGCGCGGCGGCGCTCGTCGTTCTGCTGCGCGGCACGGGACCGGCTGAAACTCACGCGCCCGCCACCACAAACGTGGTGGCAGGGTCAGGAGTCGAGCCGGCCGCCAGCGATGATGCGTCGGTGGACGTCGTGAGCGCGGTGGCCGGTGACCTGTCGTTCGACGAGCTGCGGTCGGCCGACCTGGTCCCGAGCCGCTCGGTGGTGGATCTTGCCGTATCGCAGCTGAACGAAGATCAGCAGCGTGAGCTCATGCGGCTCATGCGCGAGGAACTCGGCGGCTTGGAGTAGCTCCCCATGCGTGGCTCGCTTTCGGTTGGAATCCTCGTCAGTGTGATGTGCCTGGCCCCTGCGCCGGGCTTCGCCGGGCCTCGTCAGGCCGAGCGGCAGGCGCTGGCCCAGCAATCGCAGCAGACGCCGCCGCCCGCGACGACGCCGCAGGAAACGCCGGCGGCCCAGGGCCGCGGCGCCGGCCGGCCCGATGGGCCGGCGCCGCGGCCGGCCGTCGACATGGCCAAGATGCAGACCGTGCAGGACATGCTCGAGGGCTTCGAGATCAATCAGGCCGACCGCGTCCTGCAGCTGACCGACAAGCAGTACGGCGACTTCATCCAGCGGCTGCGCAGTCTGCAGCGGCTGCGGCGCCAGCACCAGAACCAGCGGCAGCGGCTGGTCGTCGAGCTCCGCCGCCTGTCGAACCAGCAGCCGCCGGTCGAGGACGCGCTGCTCGAGGCGCCCACCAAGCGGCTCGACGACTTCGACAAGCGGGCGTTCCAGGAGATCGAGGCCGCCTACGCGCAAATCGACGAAGTCCTGAACGTCCGCCAGCGCGCACGGTTCCGCCTGTTCGAGGAGCAGATGGAGCAGCGCAAACTGGAGATTCTGGCGCGCGTCCTCAAGTCGGGCGCGCCCGCGCCGGCGCCCAAGACCATCAAGTAGCGCGCTACAATCGGAACATGCGACGTCTCGCCGGGAGGGCCGTGTTGATCGGCGCGGCGCTCGGTCTGGTCACGGCCGCGCCGCTCGCGCGCCAGGACCTGACGCGGGGCGACGCCACGAGCATGGAGCAGAAGCTCGTCATCATTGCGGCCCGCGGCAACCTGCCGGCCGCCGGCCCGCGCCAGCCCGTGCGCACGTCATTCACGGACCGTGAAGTGAATGCGTTTCTCAAGTACAGCGAGCTCGTGCACCTGCCCGCAGGCGTCGTCGATCCGCGCCTGGCGATTGCCGACGCGGGCCACCTCGAGGGGCGGGCGCTGGTGGACCTGGACACGATCCGGAAGTCCAAGGACCGCGGCATGCTCGATCCGCTCGCGTACGTCTCGGGTCAGGTGGAGGTCGTCGCCATCGGCACGCTGCGCGCCGCCAACGGCCAGGGGACGTTCGACCTGCAGTCGGCGACGCTCGGCGGCGTCAGCATCCCCAAGAGCCTCCTGCAGGAGCTCGTGACGTACTACTCGAAGACACCCGACTCGCCGAACGGATTCGACCTGGACAAGCCGTTCGCGCTGCCCGCGGCGATTCAGGCAGTGGAAACGCGCCGCGGCGCGGCCACGGTCGTGCAGTAGCACGTAGCACCCCGCACGCAGCACCCAGCACCAGCACGTAGCACCGAGCACCCAGCACCTCGCACGGAGCACGATTAAGATGGCGGCATGCCCGAGTCGTTGTCGACCACGCTCCGGTACATGCGCGGTGTGGGACCGCGCCGCGCCGCGGATCTCGAGCGTGTCGGCCTGCTGACGGTCGAGGATCTGCTCCTGCGGTTCCCCTTGCGCTACGAGAATCGGGCGGACCTGCTGCCGATCCGCGCCCTGCGCCCGGGCCAGGTGGCGACGGTGATCGGCGACGTGCTCTCGACGGGCCTGCGCGCGACGCGCCGGCCGGGGTTTCGAATCTTCGAGTTGATCGTCCGCGACGGCACGGGCGCCGTGCGCGCGGTGTTTCCCAATCAGGCGTTCCTGCGCGACGTGTTTCATCCGCAGCAACAGGTCATCCTCTTCGGCCCCGTGGAGTTTCGCGGCAGCGGCGGCTTGCAATTCACCAATCCCGAGTACGAGATCGTCCGAGGCGAGGCCGATGACGACGACGCGACGGTGCACACCGGGCGGATCGTGCCAATCTACGAAAAAGCCGGCTCGGTCACGCCGCGCATGCAGCGCACGCTGATTCACCGCCTGCTGGCGGCGCTGCCCTCCGATCTCGCCGACCCGCTTCCCGCGGTCGTCCGCACGAACCACGGTCTGCCGGACCGGCGGCAGGCCATTCTCGACACGCATTTTCCGCCGGCGGGCGCGGACCTCGCGGCGCTCAACGCGTTCCGCACGTCCGCGCAGCGGCGGCTGATCTTCGAGGAGTTCTTTCTGTTCCAGGCGGGCCTCATCCTGCGCAAGCGGCGCCACGCGGCCGATCGCAAGACCCGCGCGGTCATCGTGGATGACCGGATCCGCGAGTCCGCGCGGCGCGTCCTGCCGTTCAAACTGACAGACGGTCAGAAGGACGCCCTCCGCGACATCGTCACCGACATGCAGCGCATCGAGCCGATGAACCGGCTGCTGCAGGGCGACGTCGGCGCCGGCAAGACCATCGTCGCGATGATTGCCGCCGTCGTCGCGATGGAAAACGGATTTCAGGTCGCGTTCATGGCGCCGACGGAGATCCTCGCCGACCAGCACTTCCTCACGATCCGCCGGCTGCTCGACGCCTCGCGGTTCCGCGTCGCGTCGCTCACGGGCAGCGTCCCGGCCGCGCGCCGCCGCGAGGTGCTCGCCGAGCTCGAGAGCGGCGCCGTGCATCTGGTCGTCGGCACGCACGCGCTGGTCGAGCAGGCCGTCAGGTTCCACGACCTTGGGCTCGTGATCATCGACGAACAGCATCGCTTTGGCGTGCTCCAGCGCGCCACGCTGCGCGGCAAGGGGCTGAATCCCGACGTGCTCGTGATGACGGCCACGCCGATCCCGCGGACGCTGGCCCTCACGGCGTACGGCGATCTCGACGTCTCGGTCATCCGCGACCTGCCGCCGGGCCGCCAGCCGATCAGGACGCTGGCGACGCCGGAGTCTCGACGCGACGAGGTCTACCGTCTGGCGCGGCAGGAACTCGAGCGCGGCCGGCAGATCTACGTGATCTACCCGCTCGTCGAGGAGTCGGAGAAGGTGGACCTGCGTGCGGCGACCGCGATGGCCGACCACCTCCAGCAGGCGGTCTTTCCGGAGTACACGGTCGCGCTGCTGCACGGGCGCCTCAAGCAGGAGGAGAAGGACCGCGTGATGGCCGCCTTCGCGCGCGGCGACGTCCAGGTGCTCGTCACGACGACGGTCGTGGAGGTGGGGATCGACGTGGCCAACGCGACGGTGATGATCGTCGAGCACTCGGAGCGGTTTGGGCTGGCGCAGCTGCATCAGCTTCGCGGGCGCGTGGGGCGGGGCGAGTGCGCCTCGACGTGCGTGCTGCTGTTCCAGCATCCGCTCAGCGAGGCGGCGCGCGCCCGGCTGGACGCCCTGGTCGAGACGACCGACGGGTTCGTGATCGCCGAGCGGGATCTGGCGCTGCGCGGTCCAGGCGACTTCTTCGGCACGCGGCAGTCGGGGCTGCCCACGCTCCGCGTCGGCGACCTGCTGCGCGACCACGCGCTCATGGAGGACGCGCGACGCGAGGCCGTCGCGTGGCTCGACCAGGACGGCGCCGCGAAGCCGCTCGTCGCGTACCTCTCGGCGAACTGGGCGTCGCGGTTCGGACTGGTCGATGTAGGCTAGGAAAATAAGCCGGCTAGGAATAGGAAAATAAGCCGGGTATATTTCTTCTGAGTAACGTAGAAATATACCCGGCTTATTTTCCCGGCTTATTTTCCGGCTTATTTTCTGCGCATCATCTCCGGCAAGTTCAAGGGACGACGACTGGTGGCGCCACCCGGGCAGGGCGTCCGGCCGACCTCCGACGCGCTCCGCGAGACGCTCTTCAACGTCCTCGGCCCCTCGGTCGAGGGCGCGCGCGTCCTCGACGCGTTTGCGGGCACCGGCGCGCTCGGTCTCGAGGCCCTGAGCCGGGGCGCCGCGCGCGTCACGTTCGTCGAGCGCGACCGCCGCGCGCTCGCCGTGCTCGAGCGCAACATCGCCGCCTGCCGCGCCGAAGACGCGTGTGCTATCATCCGCGACGATTTCATCGGATTGGCGGAGCGCGGCAGCGCGCTCGATCATTTCGATCTCGCGCTGCTCGATCCGCCATACGATGTACCCGATCTCGACGCTGTGGTGCGGACGGCCGCAGCGCTCGCCGCGCCGCACGGGCGCGTCGTCCTCGAGCACAGCCGGCGGCGACCGTCGCCCGAGGCCGCCGCGGGACTGAGGCGCACGCGGGTGCTCACGGCGGGAGACAGCGCTCTTTCGTTTTACGGACCGGCGGCGCCCTGACGCGCGCTGGCGTGCCGCACGGCGGCTATGGCCCATACCTC
The DNA here is from genome assembly GCA_035519535.1 of Vicinamibacterales bacterium. GTDB lineage: Bacteria > Acidobacteriota > Vicinamibacteria > Vicinamibacterales > SCN-69-37 > DATEGZ01. The sequence goes on from DATIWF010000065.1 coordinate 55,743, forward strand.
TCGGCTCGCGGTGTACCCGGGGTCGTTCGACCCGCTCACGAACGGCCACGTCGACATCATCGACCGCGGCCTCCGGTTGTTCGATCGCATCGTCGTTGCCGTCCTCACCAACCCATCGAAGCACCCCTTGTTCAGCCCCGACGAGCGCGTCGCGATCATCCGCGAGGTGTTCGCCGGACAGGCGAACGTCGATGTGGACATGTTCGACGGACTGCTCGTCGACTACGTTCGCCGCCGCCAGGCGACGGCGATCGTGCGCGGCGTCCGCGTCGTCTCGGATTTCGAGTACGAGTGGCAGATGGCGCTCATGAACCGCCACCTCGACGGCGCCATCGACACGGTGTTCCTGATGCCGTCCGAACGCTTCACGTACGTCAGCGCCACACTCGTCCGGGAAATTGCCGCGCTCGGCGGGCCGCTCGCCGGCCTCGTCCCGCCGGCCGTCGAGGCCCGGCTCGCCAACCGTCGTCACGCCGCCACCAGCCGCCGCGTATGAGCACAGACACGATTCGCCTCGCCGACCGCATGCGCCACATCGGGCTGTCCCCGACGATGAAGGGGACGATTGAAGCCGAGCGCCTCAGGCGCCAGGGGGTGGACGTCGTGGACCTCGGTGCGGGCGAACCGGATTTCCCCACGCCGGCGTTCATCACGGCGGCGGCGCACGCCGCGCTCGACGCCGGCTTCACGAAGTACACCGCGAACATGGGCACGGCCGAGCTGCGCGAGGCGGTCGTCGCGCGGTATCAGCAGGACTACGGCGTGCGCTATCAGCCCGACGAGGTCATCATCACGGCCGGCGGCAAGCAGGCGCTGTTTCACGCAGCATTCGCGCTCTTTCAGCCGGGCGATGAAGTCATCGTCCACACACCTGGCTGGCCGACGCTGACCGAACAGATCAAGCTGGCGGGCGCAACGCCGGTGCCCGTGCGGACGCGCATCGAGGAGGGCTTCGCCCTGAAGGCGCCGGCCCTGCTGGCGGCCGTGACGCCCCGCACGCGCGGCCTGGTCATCAACTCCCCGGGTAATCCGACGGGCGCGCTGCTCTCGGAGGTCGACGCACGCGCGCTCGCGGCGGAAGCCGCACGGCGCGACCTCTGGGTCATCATCGACCTCTGCTACGAACGGCTGATCTACGACGACGTCCCGCACAATCTTCCGGCGATTTTCGGCGACGCGATGCGCGACCGGCTCGTGCTGGCGGGATCGGCCTCGAAGGCGTACGCGATGACGGGGTGGCGGTGCGGCTGGGCCGTGGCGGCCAAGCCGGTGATCCAGGCCGCGAACGCGCTGCAGAGCCACTCGACGTCGAACGTCAACTCGATCACCCAGAAGGCCGCGGCCGCGGCGCTGACCGGGCCGCAGCAGTGCGTCTCGGACATGCTGCGCGAGTACCAGCGGCGCCGCGATCAAACGCTCGCGTGGCTGGCTGAAGAACCGCGCCTCCGCTGCGCAGTCCCGCAGGGCGCGTTCTACCTGTTTCCGGACGTCAGCGACTTCCTCTCGCCCGACCGGCACCGCACGTCGCTGGACTTCTCGGACGCCCTGCTCAAGCACGAGCACGTCGTCACGACCGCCGGCGAAGCGTTCGACGCTCCCGGCTTCCTTCGTCTGTCCTATGCGACCTCCCTCGATCGCCTCCGCGAGGGCGTCACGCGACTGATCAGGTTCGCGAGGAGCATGAGGGTTGGGGACGGAGGCCGGTAGGCGTCAGCCCCGACCTCCGTCCCCGGAAGGGCCGGATCTGTGGAAAACAGCCCCGTCCCCCTGATCAACATCGTCGGCGCCGACTACGTTCGGACCGATCAGGCGTCGCGCGAGGCGTACGGCGCGGACGCGATGAAGCACGGCCACCCGGCCGACGTCGTGGTGCTTCCCGGCAGCGCGGCGGAGATTGCCGCGATTGCGCGCTACTGTCACGAGACCCGGACGCCGCTCGTCCCGCGCGGCGGCGGCACGGGCTACACGGGCGGCTCGGTGCCCGTGCACGGCGGCGTCGTGCTCAGCCTCGAGCGACTGAATCGCATCCTCGAGATCGACGAGGGCAATCTGCTGGCCGTCGTCGAGCCGAACGTCGTCACCGGCGACCTGCAGGATGCCGTCGAGCGCGTGGGCCTCTTCTATCCGCCCGACCCCGCGAGTCTGCGCCAGTCGGTGATCGGCGGCAACGTCGCCGAGTGCGCCGGGGGGCCGCGCGCGTTCAAGTACGGCGTGACGAAGCACTGGGTGCTCGGCCTCGAGGCCGTGTTGCCGACGGGCGAGATCGTCCACACCGGCGGCAAGGTCGTGAAGAACGTCGTGGGCTACGACCTGACGAATCTGCTCGTCGGTTCCGAGGGCACGCTGGCGATTCTGACGAAGATCATCCTGCGGCTGATCCCGAAACCGCCCGTGCAGGCGACGCTGCGCGCGACGTTCCCGAGCGTCACGCACGCGGTCGACGCCCTCGAGCGCCTGATCCGCGCGCGGGTCATTCCCGCAACGCTCGAGCTCATCGACGGGGACTGTCTGGAGGCCGTCGCGGAAAACCTCAAGGTCCGATCGCTCGCTCCTGCCGGCACGGGCGCGCTGCTGCTCATCGAAGTAGACGGCCTGTCCGAGCAGGTCAGCGGCGAGGCCACGCGCGTCGAACAGTCGTGCCGCGAGGCCGGCGCGACCGAGCTGCTGCGCGCGCGTACCGAGGAGGAGCGCCAGGAGCTCTGGCGCGTGCGCCGCGAGATCTCGCCGTCGCTCAAGGTCATCACCCCGCTCAAGTTCAACCACGACGTCGTCGTGCCGAAGGCGCGGGTGCCGCAGCTCTTCGACCTCGTTGACGGCCTGAAGCGCCGCTTCCGCCTTCGCATCCCGTGCTTCGGCCACGCGGGCGACGGCAACATTCACGTCAACATCATGGTGTCGCCCGGCGATCCCGCCGAGATCCAGCGCGCGCACGACGCCGAGCGGGTGCTGTTCGAGGGCGTCGTCGCGCTCGAGGGCGCGATCAGCGGCGAGCACGGCATCGGCTTCGCGAAAGCGAAGTACCTCGGCCTGGAGCTCAGCCCCGAGACGATCGCCCTGATGAAGCGCGTCAAGGCGGCGTTCGACCCGCACGGGATTCTGAATCCCGGGAAGATCTTCCCCGACGAGGTGGGCCAGTGAGGCCAGCCCGGTTCCGCGGGCGGCTGGCCGTGTTCTAAGATCGCGGCATGCCCGTCGTCGCGATCATCGGCGCGTCCACCGATCGTGCGAAGTTCGGCAACAAGGCGCTCCGCGCGTTTCGGCATCACGGCTACACGGTCGTGCCGATCAACCCCAACGCCCGGGAGGTGGAAGGGGAGCGGGCCTACGCGAGCGTGCTCGATTACCCGGGAACGATCGACGAGGCGACCGTCTACGTGCCACCCGAGCGCAGCGCGGCGCTGATGGACGAGATCGCGCGCAAGGGCATCACGACCGTCTGGCTCAACCCCGGCGCGGACGGCCCGGAGGTCATCGCGCGCGCCCGCGCCGCGGGGCTCTCGCCTCGAGTCGCCTGTTCGATCCTCGGCATCGGCGAGCAGCCCGGGGATTACTAGCCTCGCCGTTAACCCTCTGCCTTTTGCCTTTTGCCTTCTGCCTTCTGCCCTTCCTCCCTCTCGTGCTATACTTCTTTCGTCTAACCACAGCGCGGACCAATTCCGGTTTCGCGCGTTTCGTTCCTCGTCCCAACAACAACTTCACCTTGTCCCGTACTAACCGCTATGGCCAATCACCAGAAACGCTCCGGCGGGCGTCAGCCTGCCGACACGACCGTCACTGAACAGAACCCCGAGAACGGCAACGGCACGAACGGCGCCGCCGCCCCCGCGGAAGGCGCCCCGGCGCAGGCTCCGCCGGCCCAAGCCGGCGGCGAGGCCCCGCCGCCGAACAAGCCCAAGGCCGCGCCCGCTCTCAACATCAATGACCTGAAGGACATGAGCATCCAGAAGCTCACCCAGGTCGCCAAAGATCTGAACGTCGCCGGTGCGACCGGCATGCGCAAGCAGGATCTGATCTTCCAGATCCTCAAGGCGCAGACCGAGCAGAGCGGATTCATGTTCTCGGAGGGCGTGCTCGAGGTCCTGCCCGACGGCTTCGGCTTCCTGCGCGCGCCCGACTACAACTACCTGCCCGGCCCGGATGACATCTACGTGTCGCCGTCGCAGATCCGCAAGTTCGACCTCCAGACCGGCGACACCGTGTCCGGCCAGGTCCGGCCGCCCAAGGACGGCGAGCGCTATTTCGCGCTCATCAAAGTCGAGGCCGTCAACTTCGAATCGCCGGATCAGGCACGTAACAAGCTCTTCTTCGAGAACCTGACGCCCCTTTACCCGCAGGAGCGCATCAAGCTCGAGACGACCGGCGACAACCTCTCGGCGCGCGTCATGGATCTCATGACGCCGATTGGCAAGGGCCAGCGCGGCCTCATCGTCGCGCCGCCGCGCACCGGCAAGACGATGCTCTTGCAGAACATCGCGCAGTCGATCACGACGAACCACCCGGAGATCTACCTGATCGTCCTGCTCATCGACGAGCGGCCGGAAGAAGTCACGGACATGCAGCGGTCGGTGCGCGGCGAGGTCATCTCCTCGACGTTCGACGAGCCCGCGCAGCGTCACGTGCAGGTCGCGGAGATGGTGATCGAAAAGGCGAAGCGCCTCGTCGAGCACAAGAAGGACGTCGTGATCCTGCTCGAT
>DATIWF010000066.1:0-2944 GCA_035519535.1 Vicinamibacterales bacterium
CGCGACGAAGATGTCTTTCACGTCAGCGAGCGCCGTGCCGGTCCAGCGCCCGCGCGCGACCGCCAGCGTCGATGCGTCGGCGCCGACCGGTTTCGTGTAGGACAGGTACACGAGCTGGTTCTGCGCGAACTTCGGATGGAGGACGACGTCCATGAGTCCCGACAGTCCGGATGCGCGCACGGCCGGAACGCCGGCGACCGGCTGAGGATCGAGCACGCCGCTGCGGATGATGCGCAGCCTGCCACCTCGTTCGGTCACCAGCATGCCGCCGTCGGGCAGGAACGCGACGCTCCACGGATGCGGGATGCCTCTCGCCACGACGACGACGCGGATGTCCTGACCTTCGGCCGTGTGAAATTCCACAGGCTTCTGCGGCGGCGGGGGAATCGTGAGGCCCTGCGGCGCAATAGGCGTGTTGCCGCGGAACGGCACGTTCTGCTGCGCGCCGATGGTCGCCGCCGCCAAGACGACGATCGCCGCGAGCGCTACGCGTCCGAGGACGTGACGTGGCTTCAAGGCTGCCTCCTTTGGCCAGGCCCCTGGATAGAGGCCTCGTGACTGGCCTGGATTCTACTCCGGGATTCTTCGTGGAGACGGTGTGACGATCCAGCGCCGGTCGTGTTCACGTCTGCCAAGCTACGGCGCATGAAATCAGCACTCACGACCGCTTTCGTCCTCACGGCGTGTGTTTCGTTCGCCCAGGGGCCGGGGCCCAGGGCCGATCTGGTCAGGACGACGCTGCCGCTCGAAGGCGCGCCGAAGGCGATCCCGGGCCCGTATAGAGTCTTGTCGGAGCCCGCCCTTGGCTCGCCGGGCCACGTCGTCTTCCGTCCCGAAGACCTCGGCAAGTTTCCCGGCAGGGACAAGCTGCCGGTGATGGCATGGGGCGACGGCGGCTGCGCCATCAACAGCGCGCGCTACTCGGGCTTTTTCACGACGATCGCGTCGCACGGCTTCCTGGTGATCGGCAACGTACCGGAGCCGGGCGCCGCGCCACGGCAGCAGAACGCCGACGATCTGCGCAAAGCGATCGCGTGGGCGGAGAAAGAAAACGCGCGCGATGGCTCGCCGCTCAAAGGCAAAGTCGATCTCGAGCACGTCGCCGTCATGGGGCAGTCGTGCGGAGGATTTCTGTCCATCACGCTGGGCGCGGACCCGCGGGTCAAGACCATCGGCGTCTTCAACTCCGGCGTGCAGCCCGCCAGGCCGGAGTCGAACGGGGACGCCCTGCAGAAGGTCCACGGTCCCGTGCTGCTCGTCAACGGCGCCGAGCGCGACTTCCTCACGCCTGCGTCGCTCATGACGTTCGAGCTGCTCAAGAACGTGCCAGCGTTCTACGGTGCGCGCCACGGCGCAGGCCACACCGCGACCGTTGATCATCCGGGCGGCGGGGAGTATGCGAACGTCGCGTCGAACTGGCTGCTCTGGCAGTTCAAGAACGACAAGAAGGCAGCGGCGATGTTCGTGGGCGACAAATGCGAGCTCTGCACCAACAGCCACTGGGACGTTCGCGCCAAAGGATACAAAGACGCGCGCAATGAGGGTCCGTCGGGGACGTTCGATCGCGGCAGCAGTCAGCAGGCGTGGCAGAACGCCAAGTACAAGACGACGCTCTCGCAGTGCAAGAACCCGCCGCAGCCGTTCGCGATTCCGAGCGCCGGAGACGCGGCCGCTAACACCGCTGCCCCGCCGGCGCCGGTATTGCCGCCGCCGTCGTCGATTCCCGGCGTGCTGGAGGCGGTAGAGAGCTGGACGATCGTCTGGTCGTGGCAGGGCAACAACGTCGACGGCCCGATCGCGGGCGACAACGGCACCGTGTTGTTCGCGAACAACGACGCCGGCGACGTCATCCAGTTCGATCCGGCGACCGGCCTGGCGAAAGTCGCCTATGGCGACATCAACACCGCGGGCGCCGTCTCGCGCAGCAAGAACGGCGCGCTGTTTGTCGCCGAACGCGGACTCGGGGGCGGCATCGAACAGCTCGAGCCGCAACGCCGGATGCTCGCAAACACGTTCAACGGCGAGCCGCTTGAATGCATCGGCGGCGTCATCAACGATCTGACCGCCGACGCCAACGGCGGCGTCTATTTCTCCGTCACCGGCGCGAGAAACAGCGGCGTCTTCTACGCCAGTCCGAAGGGCGTCGTCTCCCAGTACGGGAAGGACGTGCCGCTCGCCAACGGCATCATTCTTAGCCCGGACGAGAAGACGCTGTATGTGACGAACGGCGCGGTCGTCTACGCCTTCGACGTGAGCCCGGATGGGTCACTGACGAACCAGCGTGAGTTCGGCAAGCTGCAGGGCGGCGAGGGCGGCGACGGATCCGCCGTCGATCAGAAGGGAAACGTGTACGTGGCGACAGGCAAGTCGGTGGATGTCTTTGCGGCCGACGGCAAGTTCCTCGGCACGATTCCTGGTCCGCAGGGTCTGCACGGTACGTTCTTCGGCGGCAGGGACCGGAAGACGCTCTATGGTATCGTCTTCTACGGCACGTGGGGCACACCGAGCGCGCGAAACGCGATCATCGCGATTCCAACCCTCGCGCAAGGTTATACGGGCCGTGCGAAATAGCCAAGAACGCCGCTAGCTAGCGCATCGGCGCGTCGGGACTCGATAGGGCGTCGCACGAGCTGAATCAGTCGAGGAGCTCGTCGCAGACGCTCGAACGAGGCTCAGATCAGAAGAGACCGTGGTTCAGCGCCACTTGTCGATCGACACGGCCGCCCTGCGCGAACCGCTGATCATCTTCCAGGTGCCCTGAGTCTCGCCGCCCGCCACGACGATGTGGATCTCGGACGGCTCGAAGATGCGAATCTGCTCCTCAGGCGCGGCCTTGAGCCGCGACGCGTACGGTTCGACGCCGGCAACCGCGCGGGGCCGCATCAGATATTGAATCCACTGATTGTCCCAGTATTCGCGCGCCGTCAGCCGCGCGTTGTCGGCA
>DATIWF010000067.1:0-2298 GCA_035519535.1 Vicinamibacterales bacterium
CGAATCGGATGTCCGGCGAGCCCGCGTCCTGCGGGGCTAGAATGACCGCATGGAGCGGATCCGGCAATCCGACGCGTGGGACGGCACGCGATGCGAGTCCTCCTAATTGCCGCGAACACCGAGCAGATCGGAATGGTCACGCTCCCGCTCGGACTCGAGCTAGCCCACATTATTCACGAATGAGTCTGATGCAGAGCCATCGCCCGCAGTGACCGTGACGATCGACGGCCATGAGACGGTGAAGCGTGCGTCAGACGAGTTCGACGAGCCGCCGACGGGATCACGCGACGGGAATCGCGCGTGCATGAGGACACCGCGGTCACTCCCGATTGTTCGACGCGAAAATAGGCCGCGATCGTCGGCGCTACGCCGGCGCGCGCGCCAGTGCACGATGACAGACGGTGAAGAGGTCCCGGCCGGGCCAGTGGGTCGCGAGATGAAACCAGAGGCGGCGCACACTGCGGACGACGCGACCGGCGACTTTGAGCAGGTGGAGACGGATCGTCCCGATCGTCGCCGACGCCAAGCGCGTGCCGGTGAGGACCGCGCGGCGGAAATAGGCAAGCAGCAGCAGCGCGAGGCTGTGGAGCTGCAATCGAAACGCGTTCGTGCGGAAGCGATGACAGCTAAGCCGGTCGGCGTGGATGTCGAGCTTGAGCTCTTTGATCCAATTCTCGGACGCGCCGCGGTCGTCGTACCAGGCGACGAGATCCGCCGCACGCCCGCGTCGATTCGTGACCATAAAGCGCAGATTGAGCCCCTGGGCGGTGACATCGATCTTGACGAGGATGCGTCGCGCGTGCGGCCACGACTTGGCGCGATGCCGAAAGCTCGTGCGGATGTGGACTGGCCGGCTGAGGCGATCGTACCGGGATTGCGCTTTCGCGACGAGCCCCGCCACGCGCGCCTTGAAGACACGATTGGTCCCAATGCCCAGGACGTAGCGAATGCCTTCGGCTTCCAGTTTCGCTTCGACGCGGGGCGTCGCCATCCCGGCATCGCCGCGCAAAAAGATCGGCGTGTGCGGAAAGCGGCGGCGCAACGGCGGCAGCAGGTGCTGCAATTCCTCGACGACGCACGCCGCACTCGGATCGCGGCCCGGCCGCAAGCGGCTCCGCAGCAGCAGGCCGGTGCGTCCCTCAAACCAGAGGAGCGGGTGGTACATGTGCTGGTCGTAGAAGCCATGAAAGAGCGCCAGTTGCTGATTCCCGTGCGTCGGATCGTCCGTGCTGTCAAGATCGAGAATGAGATCGGCCGGGTGCTCGTCGGGCCCGTACGCGTAGGCACAGAACCAGTCCATGCCCGTCCGGGCCAGCCGCTGAATCGCCGGCCACTCGATCGCATTCTCCAACCGCGAGAGTGTCGGCTGCGATCCGAGCGTCGTCCGTCCGTCGGCGGCGACGATTTGAAACGTGGGATCGTGGCGCAGCCGGTCGGCGTCGTTGACGTCTTCATACCCTGCGGCGATCTGATACAGGCGCTGGCGGACAAGCGCGTCCAGGTCGTGGGTGACGTAGCGCGCGTCTCGCGTGTCGGTGATCCGGCCGACCACATCGGCGCTGAGGCCGAGTTGCTCGTCGAATTCTCGAACGAGCAGCAACCCAGCATCCGTGGTGAGCGTTCCGCCGGCAAAGTCGACGACGAGTTTTGGTTGGAATCCGAAGCCAAGTTGGCTATAACACTCTGTAGCCATCGCACCTCCTCGGGTCGCGCACCTTCGAGGCCTAAGACACCGCGAAAGTACCACGACTTTTTCGAGGGCGATGGCATTTCTACGTACTCATTCGTGAATTATCCGGGCTAGGTGCGGCGCAGCAGCGCCGCCAGAACGCCGAGCAGGGCGACGACGGCGGCGATCAGGACAACCCAGAACGTGCGCGGCGAGATGAACGGCTCCGTAGCGGCGGCGGCCGGCGTGGGAACCTCCGCCGCCATCGAGACGTCGGCCACCGCGGCGCCCAGTACGGCGGGCGCGAGCAGCGCGAGGTCGTACTGCGGCGCAGCGATGGCGCTGCCATAGACGAGGCGGATCGCGCCGCCGGGCCGGACGAAACGCAGCCGGTACGACGGCAGCACGAGCTGCACGGTCGAGATCGGCAGCGCGCTGTTGTCCCCCTCGTCGACGACGAGCGTCAGCACCGTCGCGTCCGGCGAGGCCACGGGCAACGACAGCGTCAGCGCGGCGGCATCCGTGGCACGAGCGGGCGCCACGGACGCATCCGGGACGTCGACGGCGTGCGACCACAGGGCGGCGCGTTCCCGCTGGAACCACGGGTCGCGATGGCGGCGATCCGCCGG
>DATIWF010000068.1:0-64738 GCA_035519535.1 Vicinamibacterales bacterium
GTCGACTGGCTGGAACGAAGCCGTGAGAGCTGACGCTTACCTCGCTCGACGCCGCAAGATGTGGTACGTCCGGTACCTCACCGATGACGGCCGTTGGGCACAAGAGTCGCTCCACTTTGCCGGCCCCAAGGCCCAAGCTCTGGACAGATTGGCGGCTTGGAAAACGGCGCACCGCGTGCGCCCCACGAATGCCTCTGTGGTGCTCACGTTTGCGCAGCTCGCTGAGTTCTACCTCAAGCGAGCTGCGGATGACGGACGCTCGCCTGGCTGGGTCATGCATCAGCGTCAGCACCTACACGGCCCGATGGCGAAATTCTTCGGCGCGACGACGGTCATTCGCAAGATCTCGCGACCAGCGGTCGAAGCGTATCTCTCGATGCTGACAAAGAGCGTCAAGAGAACCACCGCGAACAAGCATCGGGCATGCCTCCGTCGGATGTTTCAATTTGCCGTCGAGCAGGGCTACCTCGCGACCTCTCCTGCCGCTGAAGTCCGGCGGCTCAAACACGATGGCATCGTCCACAACCGATTCCTGACGGCAGACGAATTCAAGCGGCTGCGAGAGACGGCCGAGCTCCAAAGGGCCGCTCAGGCGGCTGTACCGACCGCACACGCGTTCGACGCGTTGCCCGAGTATCTGGACCTCGCCGTCTCGCTTGCGACGCGCCCAACCGAAACGCTGACGCTCAAGTTCACGGACATCGACTGGTGGAATCGGTTCATCGCGGTTCGCAAGACGAAGAGCGGCAAGGACCGCGTGTTGCCGCTCAACAACACCGCGATGGCCGCGCTCCGCACCATGCAAGAACGCCGACACCCGAAGAGCGACCTGGTCTTTCATCGCGCCGACGGGCGCGCGTGGAAGGACATGCGCGAGACGTTCAACGCGGCAGTGCGCGCGGCGGGTCTCTGGCACCCGGACCCGCAGCATCGGGTCACGCGGCACACGCTTCGGCACACGGCACTCTCATGGATGGCGCAACACGGCGAGCCGCTGCAGAAGATTGCGCGCTTCGCTGGACACAGCTCGACGCATGTCACCGAGACGTACTACGCGCATCTGCAGCCGGACCATTTGACTCACGCCGCCGGCGTCATCGATGCGGCGCTCGGAAATTTTTTAACCACTTTTTTAACCACTTCGCCCGATTCCGGAGATGCTCCAGACCAGCCGCGATCGGCTCAAACACCTGATACACTTCACGTTACGTCGTTTGTCGCCCTGCGAGCCGGAGTGGCGAAACTGGCAGACGCGCGAGACTCAAAATCTTGTGGGCTTTACCGCCCGTGTGGGTTCGATTCCCTCCTCCGGCACCACCCAGCCAGCGACGTCCAGGGACACTGCGTGATCTCGCCCCTCGGGTGTTTGATGCCCACGTTGACGCCCACCCAAGGTAAGATCCCTGGAGCCGCGAGCCACGCGGATCGCGAACGGCAAGGTGGAGAGGCCCAGTGCAAAAGTCGAGACCCACGCAAGACAAACGGGCGCGCGAGCGAGCGAAACAGGAAAAACAGCAGCACAAGGCCGCACGCCGGCTGGAAGCGAAGCGGCGGCGCGCGGCCCAACCGCCCGCTGGCCCTGAGGGCGGCGATCCCGACATCGCCGGCATCGTCCCGGGCCCGCAACCCTCGCCCTGGGGGGACGACGAATAACGCGTCCGCGAGCGCTCCAGCTTGACGTTTCTCCCTGCGCGGCGCAGCATGGTCGCGCTTCCCCACGCAAGGAGCCGCGATGGTCCGCCGTCATCTCGCCCCAGTGCTCGTGTTGTCGCTCGCTCTGCTCCTCGTCATCAGCCGGGGCTCGTCTGGCAGCGTGAGCGGCAACAGCGACCCGACCCTCACCTTCCACGGTTTCGTCAAGGGCCCTGATGGCCGCGAGCAGTACCACATCGTCGTCGACGTCGAGCCGACGACGTTTCTGCTCGCGAGCGTCGCCAGCAAATACCGGCTCGCGCGGATGCGCGTGCAGAACTCGACGGCGTCGCCGTTGACGCTGTCGGCCGATCAGGATCGACTCGAGCTGGTGCCACCGAGCGGTCCGGCGGTGGCCGCGATCCTGAATCTCCAGAGCGGCGACAGTCCCTTCTGGGACAGCCTGACGGCGGCGACGCGTGAGCGGCTGGCCTACCCGGTCGCCGTCAATGGCACGCCGGCCCCCGCGACGGGCGGCCCGCCGCGCGCGCCCGAGGCGCTGTACGTCTACCTGTTCTTCCCGCAGGCCCAGGTGCCCACGGTGCCGGCGAGCTTCACGTACCGCATCGCCAGTCTCGGGCAGACGATCAAGCTCGAACGGTCCGCCCCGAAAGCGAGCTGACGGCCGCCCTCCATGCTCTGGAATCTCTGGGAGGCGGTCCTCGGATATCTCGAGAAGCAGCGCTACTGGAGCGCGATCCAGCCGTTCGTCCTCGTCGGTTTCGGCGCGGTGGCCGTCGAAGCGGCCACGTTCGAGTACGTGCGGCGGCAGTACGGCGCGACGCCGCCGTCCCTGTTTCTGCGCAGCTACCTGTCCACGCGCATCCTCATCGTGAGCGGCGCGCTCCTCCTGCTGATGCTCCTCCTGCGCACGCGACAGCCGGCCGGGCGCGCAAGCACGTCCGGACGGCTGGTGGCGTTTCTCCGGACGCATCGGCGGCGGATCGTGTTCGTCGCCGTGGTGACGGCGCTCATCGCGTCGGCCGCCGGGCTCGCCATCGTCGCGACGTCGCCGAGCCGCCTCAGCCGGATCACGATTCGCGTGATGGATCTGCCGGCCGACGTGAAGCAGGACGCGTTGACCTATCTCGTCTACGAGCTGAACCGGCCCCAGCGGCAGTGGTACTTCGAGATCGACTCGCGGCCGTTCAACGAGCTGGCGCTCACATCAACTGAACGCCAGCAGTGCATGGCCGACTCGGAGCCCACGCTGTGCTACGCCGAGCGCACGGCCGAGACCGAGGGCCCGCTCATCGCGTTGACGGCCAAGCCGCTGAAGGACGCGTTCTTTGCGACCCATCGCGGCCTGGCCTCCGTGATCACGACGGCCGACGTGGACAGCTACGCGCCGCTCACCAACTACGAGTACCTCGCGTACCTGATCGTGCTCCAGAGCGTCCTGCTGCAGCTGGACGCGCATGGCGGGCTGCCGCCCGAGGCCTTCGCGCCGGGCGCGACGACGAGCGGCGACGTGTTCGCGTTCGTCCCGACGCGCGAGATGCTCAAGGCCAGCCTTCTGGCGCCGCGCCTCAGCCCGCGCCAGGAGGCGCTGATCTTCAACCGCTTCGGCCCGGCGTACCTGGGCGTGACGGTCGATCTGCTCTCGCTCGACTGGCTGTACACCCCGCGCGTGAAAGGCAATTTCGAGAAGCTGTTCTCGGTCACCCTCAGCCGCTGACGCGAAGGCCGCACCGGCGCTGCCGCCCCGTCACTGCACCGCGAACACGACGTTGACGACGAGGTTGTTGCGATCGATCCGAACGTCCGCTCGAAGCGTGCGTGGAAGCGCCCCACTGCGCTGGCGCGGAAGAATCTCGGCAGCGGTGAACGTGTCGAGATACGAGCCGTCGTAGACGTCGCCGGGGCGCAGTTTCCACTTCTTGGCGGCATCGTCGCCGGCGGGACCACCCACGATCGAGAGCGTCCCCATGTGAAACTGCTGGCGCTCGACGACGGTGATGCGGAACGTCGCGCGGTGCGTCGCCGCATCGAGTGACGGCTCGTAGTCGGCCTGCTGCATCAGGTAGCCGATCTTCTCGTAGGCCGCGTGGACGGCGCGCAGGCCGGCCTCCATTTCCGTCAGGCCGGCGACCGAGGCCGCTTTCATGTTGATCGCGCGGTCGAGGTCCGCCGGCGCCAGCGCGGCTTCGCCTGACCACTCGGCGTGATCCCAGACGTACTGCACGCCCTCGTCCGCCCGCAGCATCACTGTGACCCCGGAACAGCCCGCATCCATCGCTGCCGCAACCACCGTGACGGTGGCCGCCCAGTACCCGCGGCGCCGGTAGACCTGACGAAGCGTGCCGTTCGCGAGATCGATCGCGAACGCGCGCGAATAGTCGCCGCCCAGCACGGACTGCGCCGCCTGCTGCAAATCGGCCTCCGGAACGTCCGACGCCCCCTGGACACGGAGGGCGCACATCTTCAGCGGGGCGGCCGTGTTCACGACGCGGAAGAGCACCTGCCTGGCACCCGTGCGCGCGTTGAGGCGGATTTCGCTGGTGACCTGCCCCTGCACCTGGCGACTGGCCAGCAGCCCGGTCAGCACCTGGGCCACGTATTCGCTCGCGTTCGAATTCGATGGCAGCGCCCCGTCGAAGGTCGGCACGTCCGGTCGGAGAGCCGCCGCAATTTCGTCGTCGGTGAACCAGACGAAGTTGTCGAACACGACGGGCAGACTCCAGGCTTCATCCTCGAGATCGAAGACCGCGGTCAGCTTGCCGCCGCCTGTCGTGTAGCGGTACTGCACCGATCGGAACAACCCCGTCCTGGTGAGGCGGCTGGCGGCGGCGTCAAGCGCGGCGGGCGTGATCGCGTCGCCGACCTTGAGTCCGCTGAGCCTCACCACATCGCCTGCCGCCAGTCGCTGGCTGCCGTTGACCGTGACCGCGGCCAGCTGCAGCCCGCCGGAGGTCTGCATGGCGGCGCGCTCACCCGCCAGGCACACGATGCCGACCATCAGGCCCGCAGCCGTGCGGCGAATCCGGGAGACGACCATGGTCGCGAAGGAGCGATGACGCGATCTACTTCGCGACCTGAGGCTGCAGGTTCTTCGCGAAGAACTCGTCCACGCGCCGCCACGCGTCCCGCACGACGAAGCTCCGATCGAAGTAGTGGAACTCGCCCGGGTACACCATGAACGTCACGAGGTCGCCCTTCCCTGCCTTGAGCAGGTGATCGATCAGCAGCACCGAGTGGATGAACGGCACGTTCACGTCGGCGGTGCCGTGCAGAATCAAGAGCGGATACTTGATCTGATCCACGTGTGACATCGGCGCCGCCTTGGCATAGACGTCCGGGTGCTCCTCGGGCGTCCCGATCCGGCTCGTCGTCCAGCCGCCGTGGTACGGGTCCTCGTAATACAGCGCGTAGTCGGCGACGCCCGCGACGTCGACGGCCGCGCGGAACCACGTCGGCTCCTGCGTGATCGCGAGCAGCGTGAAGAACCCGCCGTAGCTCAGCCCCCAGACGCCGATCCGGTCGCCGTCCACGTAGCCGAGCGTCTTGAGATAGGTCGCGGCCATCCGCGCGTCCTTGGCGTCGTTGCCGCCGACGTCCATGTAGACGTCGTTGCGCCAGTCGCGACCGTACCCGATGCTTCCGCGATAGTCCGGCGCGATGACGACGTAGCCCTGCTGGAGCAGGTACTGGTGGAACTCGTAGTACACCGCTTCGTTGCGATCGGTATGCCAGCCGTCGTAGTTCTGATTCACGCCGTCGGGGTGGATCCAGACGATCGCCGCGTGCTTCTTCGTGCGGTCGAGGTTCTTCGGCACGAAGAGCCACGCGGGCACCGACTTGCCGTCCGGCCCCGGATAGTGGACGAGCTCGGGTGCCACGAGAACCGACGTGTCGATGCTCGCCGGCATCGACGACGTCAGGCGCGTGGGCTTGGCGTTCGCCGCGGCGTCGGCGACGTAGAGATCCGCCGAGCTCCGGTAGTCGGTGTGCTGATAGAGGATGCGCCTGTCGTCGGGCGACCACTGCGCGGACGTGTTCGTGCCGCTGCCCGACGTGACGGTCGTGATGATCGCGCGCGCCGGATCGTCGCCGATCGTCGCGAACTCGATGTGGCGCGTGCCCGGCTTGGTCGCCGTGTTCGCGTCCCACGCGATCTTCTTGCCGTCGTGCGACCACGTCGCGCGCCAGTGCTCGCCCGGCGTCTTCGTGATCTGCACCGGTGTGCCTCCCGCCGTCGGCACCACGTAGATTTGATCCCAGCCGGTCGTGTCGGCCGTGAAGAGCAGCCACTTCCGGTCGGGCGAGATCGCGTTGGCGGTGTTGTTGACCGCGCTGAAGAACTTGTCCTCGGTCTCCTCGTGCAGCACCTTCGGCGCGCCGCCGGTGAGGTCGATCGCCTCGGTCGTGCGCGTCTTGCCGTTGTTCGACGTGCGCGTGCCCAGGATGTGCGTGGCGTCGATCCAGTTGCCGCCTCCCCCGCCGCGCCCGCCGCCGCCGCGCCCCCCGCCGGCGCCGGCCGCCATCGCACGGGGCGTCCCGCCCGCCGCCGGCACGATGTAGCTCGCGCCGCCGCCCCCGCCGCGGCCGCCTTCCGTCGCGCGGAAGATCAGCTTGGCGCCGACCTCCGGCGCGATCGTGTCGTGATAGATCGGCCCGCCTCCGCCTCCTCCGCCGCCACCGGTCGTGTATGTGAGACTCGCGCCGTCGGGCGTCCACGCGGGGGCGCCGATCGGACCCGGCTCCTTGACGATCGAGGCCGGCGTGCCGCCCGGGCTCGCGACGACGAAGAGCTCCGAGCCGCCGGCCGTGGACGTCGCGTAGGCGAGCTTCGTCGCGTCGGGCGACCAGCTCATGCCGCCGATGCTGTCGGCGTGCGCGATCCGCTGATCGGCGTTGGACGCGAGCGTGTGGACGATCAAGTCCGCACCGCCAGCCGCGCCCGCCGGAGCGTCCGGCGCGGCTTCGGCAGCACCCGCGCCGCGGCCGCCGCCGCGCCCGCCGCCACCGCGACCGCCGCGTCCACCACCGCCGCTGCCCTGGCCCACGATGAACGCGACGCGCGTTCCGTCAGGCGACGGCGTGAAGCTCCCCGCGCGCGCGGCCGATGGCCACGCCGGCTGCGGCGTCCCGCCCGTCACCGGGACGGCGAGCAGGCCCCCGCCGCGCTGAAAGAAGAACGTGCGGCCGTCCGCGCTCCAGAATCCGCCCGCGCCGGCCTGGCCGTCCGGGTAGGTCGTGAGGGCGACTGGCTGGCTGCTGCCGTCGGCGGCGACTGCCCACACATTGTTGACGCCGCCATCGTCGTACGTGAACCACACGTGCCGCCCGTCGGGCGTCCACTGATGCCCGGACGGATGTTTGATCTGCACGAGCTGGTCGATGGTCAGCTTTGCAGTGGGCCTGGACGCCGGCGTCTGGGCCGTGCCGGACGCGGTCAGCGCCACGACGGCCGCGAGCGAGAGGAGGCTGGCTGTACGCATGCGCCAACGCTAGATCACGCCGGGCTCCGATTCAACTGTCCGGCGCCCCGGCCCGGCGCTCCGCTAGAATCACCGCTCGACGGAGGAACCGTCTATGGAACGCGTCCGCACCGGCTCGCTGATTGGCGGCCTGCTGGGTCTTGCCCTGGCGGCTCGACCAGCGGCACCACCCGTCGCCGCCGCCCACCCCGTCCCGCAACTAGACTCAGGAGAACGTGCATGCCGAAGGGCTACTGGATCAGCTTCTATCGATCGATCGGCGACCCGGCGAGGCTCGCCGAATACGCCAAGGCCGCCGGACCGGCGATTGAGGCCGGCGGCGGCCGCTTTCTCGCGCGCGGAACCGCCGCGCGCGCGTTCGAAGGCGGCCTGCTCCAGCGGAGCATCGTGATTGAGTTCGACAGTGTGGCGCAGGCGATCGCGACCTACGAGAGCCCTGCGTATCAGGCCGCGGCAAGACTGCTCGGCAAGTCCGTCGAGCGCGAGATTCGCATCGTCGAGGGCGTGCCCACGTCGGCGAGCGCGCCCTCGACCGAGCGATAGCGAAGCGTGGAGCGTCTAGTTGAAGACGTGCTCGACGTTGCTGCCGCGGAGCCGCAGCGTCTTGAGCGTCTGCACGCCGTCCTTGTCCAAGCCGATCTCCGCGACGGTGTTCTCGGAATTCGCGCTCAGTTGCTTGCCCTTGCACGGCATTTCAAGCACCTTGGCGGGAGACTTGACCATCAACTGCTCGACCGGGTCGAGACCCGTCACCCACTCCTGGTCCTTGCCCGACACTAGGCGCGTGAACGTCACCGTCTTCGTGTCGCACGCCACCTTGTATTCGCCGGCCTTCAGGATCGTCGTGCCGACGCGAACGTCGGTCGTGAACACGACGACGTCCGTGACCTTCTTTTCGGTCGCGTTGTCGTGCGTCTGTGCGATCAGCGTGCCCATCATGAGAAACAATCCGAGTGTCACCAGTAACGGCTTGCGCATCGTCCCACCCCCATCACTGGGCAGGAAAAAGAGCAACTCGCGTGCCACGGATCCTGGGCGGATTGCGAGGCGGTCGCGCGCCGCAGGCGCGAAAGAACGCGCGCAAGCGGTAGAAAACCCGCGGTTTATTTCCGGTGTAGTGGTGCACCATACTGCCTGAAATGAGCGGCGCGCACCGCGTTTTCGCGCTCTCCTGCCACGCGTCCTACCGGTGCCGTCACGCCGGCGCGTGTTGCACCGCGGGCTGGCCAATCCCGGTCGAGTCCGATCGGCTCGCGCGCCTGCGCGCGGCGATCGCCGCGCGGGCGCTTCAGCCGCCGCGCGCGATCGACGACGCGCGGCTCTTCGAGACCCTGCCTGGCGCGCCCGCCGGCACGCCGGCGGTCCTCGGCGTGGTCGATCGCGCGTGCGTGTTCTTCGACGCCGAACGCGGCCGGACGTGCGCCGTGCAGCGCGCGCTCGGCCACGACGCGCTGCCGCTCGCCTGCCGGCAATTCCCGCGCGTCGTCGTCCGCGATCCCCGCGGGGTGTCGGTGACGCTGTCGCACTACTGCCCGACTGCGGCGTCCTTGCTCTCGGCGCCCGGCCCGCCATCGATCGTGACCGATGCGGCGGCGTTCCCGCCCGACGCCGAGTATTCCGGTCTGGATGCCACGACGAGCCTGCCGCCCGCGCTCACGCCTCACGTGTTGATGGACTGGCCGAGCTGGTGGGAGATCGAGCATCTCGCGGTCGATCTGATCGCGGTCGAGGCCGGCTCGCCCGAACGGGCGCTGGCGCGACTCGGCGTGCTCGTTGAGCATGCGCGGGCCTGGCGGCCCGGCGGCGGCGCGCCGCTCGTGACCGCCGTGCGCACTGCGGGCGAGCACGCCCGCGCGACGACGCCAGTCGGGTGGGCGCCGTCTGGCGCGTGGCTTGCGGAGCGTTGTCAGATCGCGCTCGGCGCGGTTCCGCCCGAACTCCTGAGCGCGGCGCCGGCCGTCTCGCCATCGGGCGCGTCTGACATCTCAGCCACGGTGCTGACGCATTTCCTCTCGGCCCACGCCTTCGCCAACTGGACCGCGCATCTGGGGCGGGGCCTGCGCTCGTGGCAGCGATCCCTTGAGGTCGCGTTCGCGCTGGTCCGTTCGGGCCGAAGCGTCCGCGACGCCGACCTGATTCTGCGTCATCTGGCCGATCCGCACGCATTCGCCGCGGCCTGCAGCCTGGCCGAGGACCGCATACTCCCGTCACCCTGGCGCACCGGCGTTCGCGTGTAGAATCGAGCGACTGTGGCAGAGCCGCACAAGCACCACGACAAAGAGGACGAGGACCGCGCGGTTCGGCGCATGCTGGCCCCGCCCTCGTCGGACATGAACGTCACCCCGCTCATCGACGTCCTGCTGGTGCTGCTGGTCATCTTCATGGCCACGCTGCCGCTGACGCAGCGCGGCATGGACATCAACCTGCCGCTCGAGGTGAGTCCGACGACGCAGCCGAAGGACGTGGAGACGGAGATCGTGGCTCAGGTCACGGCTGACCACAAACTCACCCTCAACAAGCAGACGACGTCGCTCGACGAGTTCGAGTCGAAGCTCCGCGATCTGCTCGTCAACCGCAAGGACAAGACCATCTTCGTGATCGGCGACAAGGACCTGCACTACGGCGAGATGATGAACGTCATCGACGCGGCGATGGGCGCGGGCGCCCGTGTGGCGATCGTCACCGAGGGGATGAAACAGGAAGTGAGCAAGGGGCGCTGAGGCGCCCCGAGCCCCGGCGTCGCCCGTCCTATTCGGCGTCCATGAACGGATAGCGGTGATTGCGCGGCGGCGCGAACGTCTCCTTGATCGTTCGCGCGTTGACCCACCGGATGAGATTGAACTTCGACCCGGCCTTGTCGTTCGTGCCCGACGCCCTCGCGCCGCCGAACGGCTGCTGGCCGACCACCGCGCCGGTCGGCTTGTCGTTGATGTAGAAGTTGCCGGCGGCGTTGCGCAGGCCGCTCGTGGCCTCGCGGATCGCCTGCCGGTCGTTCGCAAACACCGAGCCGGTGAGGGCGTACGGCGACGTCCGGTCCACGACGTCGAGCGTCTCCTGCCATTTCTGGTCCGGATAGACGTAGGCGGTGACCACCGGTCCGAAGATCTCCTCGCACAGGAGCTTGTACCCGGGGTCGTCGGTCTCGACGAGCGTCGGGGAAATGTAGAAGCCCTCGCGGCCGTCGACCTCGCCGCCCTGGATGACGCGGGCGTTGCGCTTCGCGTCGGCCACGTACGCGCCGATCTTGTCGAACGCCTTGCGGTCGATGACGGCGCTGACGAAATTCCGGAAATCGCGCACGTCGCCCATCTTGATGTCCTTCATCATGGCGACGGCCCGATCGCGGACGTCCTTCCAGAGCGACTGCGGCACGTACACGCGGCTGGCCGCCGAGCATTTCTGGCCCTGGTACTCGAAGCCGCCGCGCACGATCGCGACCGCGGCCGCCTCGACGTCCGCCGACGGGTGAATCATGATGAAGTCCTTGCCGCCGGTCTCGCCGACGAGGCGCGGATACGAGCGGTAGCTCGCGATGTTCTGCCCGACCGTCTTCCACATGCTCTGGAAGACCTCGGTGCTGCCGGTGAAGTGGATGCCGGCCAGGTCCGGGGACGCCAACAGCGCGTCGGTAATCATGCCGGCGCTGCCCGGCAGGAAATTGATGACGCCCGGCGGCAAGCCGGCCTCCATCAGGACGCGCATGACGTAGTGCGCGCTCAGCATCGCGCTCGACGCCGGCTTCCAGATCGAGACGCCGCCCATCAGCACGGGCGAGGTCGACAGGTTGCCGCCGATCGCCGTGAAGTTGAAGGGCGAGACCGCGTAGACGAAGCCCTCGAGCGGCCGGTACTCGAGGTGATTCCACACGCCGTGGCTGTTGAGCGGCTGTTCCTGGTACAGCTCGCGCGCGTAGGCGACGTTGAACCGCCAGAAGTCGATCAGCTCGCACGCCGCGTCGATCTCGGACTGGAACACCGTCTTCGCCTGGCCGAGCATCGTCGCGGCATTGAGCGTGGCGCGCCAGTGCGTCGCCAGCAGTTCGGCAGCCTTGAGGAGCACCGCGGCGCGGTCCTCCCACGGCCACCTGGACCATTCGCGGCGCGCGTCGAGCGCCGCGGCGATGGCCTGCTGGACGTGCTGGGGCTCGGCCACGTGCCAGTCCGCCAGCACGTGGCCGTGGTTGAAGGGCATCACCGACTGCTGCGTCTTGCCCGACCGCACTTCCCGGCCGCCGATCACGAGCGGAATCTCAATCCGCTCGTGCGCCATCGAATTCAGCCGGGTCTTGAGCTCCGCGCGCTCGGGCGACCCGGGCGCGTAGACCTTGATCGGCTCGTTCACCGGTGGCGGCACGGCGTAGATCCCGCTCGTGGCGGCAACGGCGGTGGCGGTCTTGCCGCTGGCCGACGAAGCCGGCGCGGCGTGGGGAGTGGCGGAGGCAACTTCAGACATAGGGGGCCCTCTGTGACGTCAAGCTCTCGATTGTACTTCGACACCCCGCCGAACTTCTAACTTCTGGCTTCTCACTTGATCGCTTTTCAGCAAAGGTGATCAGATAGCCGTCCGGATCGGTCAGTCGGGCGCCGTGATGCGGACGTCGAAGCCAGCGCTCTTGTACAATGGCTCGCGGGATGGACATCCGCGAGCGACAGATCGGGCAGGCGACGGTCGTCGAGCTGTCGGGCCGGTTGACGGTCAACGATCAGCCGGGCGTGCTGAAAGAAGCGGTGGCGAACGCCGTCAGCCGCGGCGCCCGCAACGTGCTGCTCGATCTCTCCGGCGTGCGCTACATCGACAGCACCCGCCTCGGCGAGCTGATCGCGGCGCACATCACGGTGTCGCGACAGGGCGGCAAGCTCAAACTCGTCGGGACCCCGGAGCGGATCGTCGAGCTGCTGCACATGGCGGGCCTCGACGGCGTCTTCGAACGCTTCGCGACCGCGGACGACGCCGTCCGAAGCTAGCGTGACGCCGGCGGCGGGGCGGCCTCGGACTGGCGGGATCCGAGCTCGCGGTCGAGGTCCAGCAGAGACGCCGGATCGTCCTTGACCATGTGGAACTTCGCGACGATCTCCCGGACGCTCTTCTCTTCCTCGACCTGCTCGGTGATGAACCACTGCAGCTCGGCCATCGCGGCGAAGACCTTTTCGTGGAACGCGAGCTCGTAGAGCTCGTCGATCTGGCCGCTGACCTTCTGTTCCTGCGCGAGCGCCTGCTCGAACACCTCCACGACCGACCCGAAATCAGCCCGGGGCTCGTCGATGCCCAGCAACCGGACGTGGTGATTGCGCGCCAGCACGAAGTCGAACAGCTTCATGGCATGCAGGTGCTCCTCGGCGCTCTGCAGGCGCAGCCACTGCCCGGCACCCATGAACTTGTGGTGCTCGCACCACCCGGCCATGGCCAGGTACGAGAACGACGCGCTGAATTCCGCCGCGATCTGGCGGTTGATGGCCTCGAGCACTTTGGGTGTCATGGACACATTCTAGTGCCGGCCCCGCGCGGGCGACTGGCGTATCATCCTGCCGTGGCGGTCCGGACGCTCAAGACTGGGATCGAGCCCGGAAAGTCATAGAGTAGTAAGGAGCACGCGGCGATGGCATTCGACGACCTGCCCCTCGAACGGACTGACGCACCGCCCCCGCCGCCGCCCGTACCGCCGTCTCCGCCGCTGCCCTCCGGGGCGCCGACGCGGTGGATTGTCCTCGGCGCCGTGGCAGTGGTGGCCGGCGCGCTGCTCGCGCTCTGGTGGCTGAGCCGCGCGCATCCAGAAACGGCGACGCCCCCAGCGACGGCGGCGACCGACGTGGCGGTGCCGCGCAACCGTCCGAAGCCGCAGCCGATCGATCTGCCGCCGCTCGATGCGTCGGACACCGCGCTCCGCACGCTCGTCGCCGCCCTCTCCAAGCACCCGCTGCTCTCGCGGCTGCTGGCGACGAAGGACCTCGTCCGCAACGCCACGCTCGCGACCGTGCAGATTGGCGACGGCAAGACGCCCGCGACGCCGCTCCTCGTGCTGCGGCCGGCGACCCACGTCGCGATTGCCGGCACGGCGTCGGGGCGGCTCGATCCCGCGAGCTACGCGCGATGGGACAGCGCGACCGCGGCGCTCACGTCGATCAATCCGCCCGACCTCGCGCAGCTCTACGTCAACACGCAGCTGCTCTTCGATCAGGCCTATCGCGAGCTTGGCCATCCGAACGCCGGGTTCGATGAGGCGATCGTTCGTGCGATCAACACCCTGGGCGCCACGCCGCAGGTCGATCAGGATCCCGTCCTGGTCCGCCGCTCCGGGGGCCTCTTCGAACACGAGGACCAGAACCTGCGCGGTCTGCTGCCGGTGCAGAAGCAGTTCCTGCTGATGGGCCCGGACAACCGCCGCAAGATCATGGGCTGGCTCAAGCAGTTCGCCATCGACCTCGACCTCAAGGTCGACTGACCGCCCTACTCGTGCCTGAGCGCGACGATCGGATCGACTGACGCGGCGCGCAGCGCCGGGACGATCGACGCGGCGAATCCCGTCAGGAGCAAGACGCCAATCACCACACCGAACACGACGGGATCACCCTGCGTGACATTGAAGAAGAGAATCTTCATGAACCCGGCGAGAAACCACGCGGGGAGCAGGCCGAGCGCGATCCCGGCGCCGACGCGCCAGAGTCCCTGCGACAGCACCATGCGGATCACGCGGGCGCGGTCCGCACCAAGCGCGAGGCGCACGCCGATCTCCTGGGTGCGGCGCCGCACGCCAAAGGCCATCACGCCGTAGAGTCCGGCCGCGGCGAGCACCAGGGCGCCGACGCCGAACGCCGTCAAGAGCGCGCCGAAGACCCGGAAGGCCCAGCTGCGCTGCCAGAGCGCCGCCGAAAGCCGGTCGCTGCCGGAGAGCGCGAGGTCCTGGTCGACGTCGGCGATCGCCCGGCGGATGGCGCTCGTGAGCGCCACGGGATCGCCCGTCGTCGAGGCGAGGATGCCCAGCGTCCGAACCGGAAACTGCGCGAGCGGCACGTACATCGTCTCGGTCACATCGCCCGGGTTCGCGCCGACCGCCAGATTCGGGACGATGCCGATGATCGTCACCCACGGCGCTTTGGGATCGTTGCCGTACTTGACGCGCCGGCCGACCGCGTCTTCACCGGGGAAGAGCTTCCTGGCGAAGTCCTCGCCGACGAGCGCAACGGGCGGCGCGGCGGCGCCGTCGCTGACGGAGATCATCCGGCCGCGGAGGAGCGGCACGCGGAGCGTCGCGAAGAACGAGGGCGACACGATCACACGGCGGACCATCGGATGGTCGTTGTCGGAGGCATAGGTCCGTCCCTCGACCGAGGCCGGCGTCCCGCCGCCGGGCGTCGGGACGCCGGAGCTGAACGCGAGCCCTCGCACGCCCGGAACCGAGGCCAGCCGGTCCGCCAGCCGGTCCGTCACGCCCCACACGTCCGCGTCGGCAGGATACGCCTTCTGGCCAATCAACACGGAGCCGGTGAAGACGTCTTCGGTGGCAAACGGATAGTCGACCTGGCCGATCTGCACGACGCTCTTGATCACCAGCCCGGAGACCACGAGCAGGCAACAGGACAGCAGCACTTCCGCCACGACCAGCGTGCGGGAGAACCGGCCGATGCGCACACCCGTATTGCCCCGGCCCTCGTCCTTCAGCACGGCGTTCACGTCCTGACGCGTGACGCGCAGCGCGGGAACGAGGCTCGAGAGGACCGCGGCCAGAAGCGTGATCGCCATCACGAAGAGCAGCACGATCTGATCCACGCGGATGTCGATCCAGAACGGCGGGTGCGTGTCGGCGACGGCGCCGCGGAAGAGCCGGGTGCCGACCAGGGCGATCCCGAGCCCGAGCGCGGCGCCGAGCGCCGCCAGGATCAGGCCTTCCACGAGCAGCTGCCGCACGACGCGGGCACGGCCCGCGCCGAGCGCCGTCCGGACCGCGATCTCCTTGCCGCGCTCCGCGGCCCGGGCCAGCTGGAGGTTGGTCACGTTCGCGCAGGCGATGAGCAGCACGCCCATCACAGCCACGAGCATCGCCGTCAGCGTGCTGATGACCTGCTTGCTCATGAACCGCCGGATGAACGGCATCACGTCGGTCGTGAGGTCTTTGTTCTCGGGATATTGCTGTTCGAGCCGGCGCGCGATGGCCGCCATGTCGGCCGACGCCCGTTCAATCGTGACCCCGGCCTTCAACCGCCCGACCACGCTCACCTGCCGGCCCTGGCCGCGCGTGGCGCCCGCCTTCAACTCGAGGGGCCGCCAGAGGTCCGCCCCTTGCGGAAACGCAAATTTCGGCGGCATCACGCCCACGATTTCCGTCGGCGTGCCGTTCACGCGGATCGATCGCCCGATCACGCCCGGGTCGCCGCCGAACTGCAGCCGCCAGACGGGCTCGCTGATGATGGCCACGGCCGGCGCCCCTGGCTGGCTGTCGGCGTCGGTGAAGTCGCGGCCCAACGCCGTAGTGGTCCGCAGCAGGTGAAGCGAGTTCGCCGTGATGTCCGCCGCGCGGTATTCCTGCGGCGCGAGGCCCCCGGACACGACCACGGTGTCGCCGGCGAACGCGGACAGCTCCTCGAACGTCTGCTGGCTGGCGCGCCAGTCGAGGAAGTCCTCGAGCGACGTCGAGATGCTGTTGGCCGGACGGTTCACGACGTGTCGGCTGATCGCGAGGATGCGCTCGGACTCCTCGAACGGCAGCCCCCGGAGGAACACCCCCTGCACGATGCTGAACATCGTCGTCGTCAGTCCGATGCCGAGCCCGAGCGCGACGATGGCGAGGAGCGACGTGCCGGGACGCTTGATGAGGATGCGAAAACCGAACTTCAGGTCATTCATCGCGTGGGCGCTCGCCTGTGGACGGCCACAACACGGGATCGCGGGTGTTTGACGCGCGGCAGGCGCGTCAAGTTCCACGCGGCGACGGACATAAGGGCGGCGGCCCGAGGCGCCGATAACTAATACGCGCGAGCCCGGTCGATGGTAAACTAGTATGGTTATCTCGCGTGGTCCCGGGCCGTCCGGGCCGGGACTTTCCACTGACACAGGATGCGTGGATGGCTGAACTCGCTCTGAAGCGGAAGAACTACGACCTGGGCACGATGCTGCCGTTTCTTGTGCTGCACGCCTCCGTCCTGCTCGTCCTGACCGTTCCGTTCCGTCTCGAATACCTGCTGTGGCTTGCCGGGTCGTATCTGCTGCGCATGTTCGCGGTGACGGCCGGCTACCACCGGTACTTCAGCCATCGATCGTTCAAGCTGAATCGCTTCTGGCAGTTCATGCTCGCCTGGCTCGCCCAGACGTCCGGGCAGAAGGGCGTCCTGTGGTGGGCGTCGCACCACCGCGACCATCACCTGAACTCGGACCGCCAGGCCGACCTGCACTCGCCGGTGCACGAGGGCTTCTGGTGGTCGCACCTCGGCTGGATTCTGTCCGACGAGTACGACGACTACGACCCGCGCCGCATCGCCGATTTCTCCCGCTATCCCGAGCTGCGCTGGCTCGATCGCTTCCACCTGGTGCCGACCGTGGCCTACGCGGTCGCGATTTTCCTGATCGGCGGATGGGGCGCGTTCGTGTGGGGTTTCCTCGTGTCAACGGTCGTGCTGTACCACGGCACGTTCCTGATCAACTCGCTGGCGCACATCTGGGGCTCGCGGCGGTTTGCGACGCCCGACGAGAGCCGCAACAACTTCTTCCTCGCGCTCGTCACGCTCGGCGAGGGCTGGCACAACAACCATCATTACTTCATGTCGAGCGTCCGCCAGGGCGTTCGCTGGTGGGAAGTGGACATCACGTACTACGTGCTGCGCGCCCTCTCGTGGGTCGGCATCGCGCACGAGCTGAGAGAGTTCAGCGAGTAGAGACCGTCGCCGAGGCCCTGCGAACCCGTTATCTCCTTCTGAACTGATACTTGCTCAGCGCATCCCGGAACGGCGGCGTCAGGATGAGCGACACCGCACGGCCGTAGCTTTCCATCCCGTCCGACACGCGATTGGCTCTGAGGTACGAATCGTAGACGCGGTTCGCGGCCATCTGGATTTCCGGGCGACGGTTCCTCAGCCGATCGGCAATCGCCTCGAGGTCGGATCGCACGCCGGGGTCGAGCTGGCTCGTCACGAACTGGGCGCGGTCGGCGGGGAGCGCGGCGCGCGCTTCCATGATCAGATAGAGGCTGGCGCTGTAGGCCAGGGGCGCCGGGCCGTGCATGCAGGCATACCAGCCGACGGCGCTCGCTTCAGCCTCATCGGCCTCGCCCGACAGGTGCGCCCACTCGTGCGCGAGCACGTAGGGCCGCTCGAACGGCAGCAGGTCCGGCTGAACGATGGTCTCGAGCGCGAGCGGGTTGAGCATCCCATCGACGCCCGACCAGGTGAAGAACGGCGTCAGGAGCAGCGAGTACTTCGGGCGGCCGGCGGTGCGCAGGGGCTCGCGGTTGAGCTGTGCGAGCGCCTCGTTCATCGGATCGCGGAGCGCCTTCGACACGCCCTCGAAGCTGAGGACGTCGGCCGTCGAGGAGCCGATGCGCAGGCGGGTCGCCAGCGCGTTGGCGTCCGAGATCCCGCCCTGCAGGAACTCAGGCGTGAGCGGCGTGGCGCCGGCGTCCGATCGCAGCGTGAACTCAATCGTCAGCCGGCGGTAATTCAAGCCCCAGAAGCACATGAACACGATCGTCAGCATCGCCGCGGCCCGCGCGACGCGGCGGATGCCCTCCCAGGCGGCGTCCACGATGCTTTCGTGGCGCGCCACGCTCAGGAGCCTCACGAACCGCTTGAGCGCGAGGTAGACCGCGAACACGATGAAGAGGTCCACGAGCGCAAACGGCACGAGGTTGCTGCCGGCCGTGAGCCACCGCTGGATCTGCACGTAGACGCCGCGCGAGTAGAACTGCTCGACGACCCAGCCCGGGATGGGCACGAGCGCGAGGCCCGCGGCCGCCAGCGGCGCGACGAGCCAGAACGTCACCGGCTCGGACGGCGTTACTTGTGGCTTGGCCATGGATCCTCTCCCGTAATGAGACGCACGGACCGCTGGTACGTCAGATACGCGAACGCCCACTGGGTCATGACCGACAATCGGTTGCGGAAGCCGATGAGCTTCAGGATGTGGACGAACAGCCAGAAGAGCCACGCCGGATAGCCCTTGAACCGTCCCCACGGCAGGTCGCTCACGGCCGAGTTGCGGCCGATCGTCGCGAGGTTGCCGAGATTCCGGTACACGAACGGCTCGCGCGGCTGTCCCGCGATCGCCCGGCCGATGCTGCGCGCCGCGTGCACGCCGCCCTGAATCGCCACCTGCGCGACGCCGGGCAGCGGCCGCCCGTCCTTGCCGTTCATGATCGCCAGATCGCCAATCACGAACACCTCGGGGTGTCCCGGCAGCGTGAGATCGTCGTTGACCTGCACGCGTCCGACGCGATCGACCGGCCCGCCCAGGGCGCGTCCCAGCGGCGACGCCGACACCCCGGCTGCCCAGAGGATCGTGCCCGCTTCGATGGTCTCGGCGCCGATCTGCACCTTGTCTGCCTCCACGCCTGTCACCGTCCGTCCCGTCCAGACGGCGACGCCCAATCGCTCGAGCGCTCGCCGCGCGAAGGCCGACAGCGTCGCCGGATACGCCGGCAGCACGTTCGGTCCGCCTTCGACCAGAATGATCCGCGCCGACTCCGGATCGATCGTCCGGAAATCGTGCGCGAGAGCGTGCCGCGAGATCTCCGCGAGCGCGCCCGCCAGCTCCACGCCCGTCGGCCCGCCGCCCACGACGACGAACGTGAGCAGGCGCCGTTGCCGGACCGGGTCCGTTTCCCGCTCGGCTTCCTCGAAAGCGAGAAGAACCCTACGTCGTATATCGAGCGCATCCTCCAACGTCTTCAGTCCCGGGGCGAACCGCGGCCAGTCGTCGTGCCCGAAATAGGCGTGGGCCGCCCCGGCCGCGACAATCAGGTAGTCGTACGGCGCCTGGCCGTCGGCCAGGGTCACAGTTTTGTGATCGACGTCGATCGCGGTCACCTCGGCGAGCCAGACCTCGACATTGGCCTGCCGCCGGAGAATCCAGCGAATCGGCGACGCGATGTCGCCCGGCGAGAGACCGGCCGTCGCGACCTGATACAGGAGCGGTTGGAAGACGTGATGGTTGCGCCGGTCGATGAGCAGCACATCGACCGGCGCATGACGAAGCGCTTTCGCGGCGTTGAGCCCGCCGAAGCCGCCGCCGATGATGACGACGCGCGGACGCGCCCGAGTGGTCACACGCTACACGTTACATGAAGCGGCTGCCGAGGCCCGCACCGGCCAAACCCATGAAACCGACGATGGCCATGATGATCCACATGATCACCATCGCGATGACGCAGACGATGACGGCCTTCATCGTGTCGTCGTACTCGAGGGCCTGCTTCACGCCGATGACGAGCGCGATCAGCTGCCAGATGGCCAGGCCCAGGCCGATCAGGAGGCCGAGGATCGGGATCACCACCAGAATGCCGAAGAGTCCAGGCGAGGCGGCGAACCCGCTTACGCGCAGCAGCTGGCCCCAGTCGGCTTGCGTGTTCTTGCCGGGCATGAGCTTGGTGCCGACGTAGAACAGCACGTAGGAGCCGACCGCCCACGCGATTGGCGCGAGAACGAGCGAGAGCACGAAGGCCGTCAAGCCGGCGCCGAAACCCAGCGCGCCCAGCCAGATGAGCCCGGGCAGCGCGCGCGAGACCGCCGCGGCCACCACCACGGTCGCCGCCTGCTGCGTCGCGGTCGCGTCGTTCTCGACTTCTTCAAACGTCGATGCCTGAAGCTTCAATGCGCCAATCACACGATCCTGGAAGCTCGCCATAGGACCTCCGGAAGGATGTCGTCCGGGGACATTCTACGTGTACCAAAGCGCACAACGATGCGGACTTTTCATCAGGCGGTCGTAAACGGACTGCTACACTGTGGCATGGCTGAGTCCCCGGTCGCCCCGCCGCGCTCCTGGGGTCGATCCACCGTCCAGACCGCGTGCCCGCTCGATTGCCCGGACTCGTGCAGCCTCGACGTCACCGTCGAGCGCGGCAGGCTGCTCCGGATTGACGGCAGCCGCCGCGCGGTCTCGACCGAGGGGTACATCTGCGGCAAGGTCCGGCGCTTCGACCGGCGCGTGTATCACGACGACCGGCTGCTCCACCCGGCCATCCGCAAGGGCCCCAAGGGCAAGGCGGCGTTCGAGCGCGTGACGTGGGATGAAGCCCTCGACCTGATTGCGGCGCGGATGCGCCACGCGCGCGACGCCTTCGGCGCCGAGTCGGTGCTGCCCTTCAACTACGGCGGGTCGAACGGCCTGCTCACGCACCAGCTGGAGGACGCGCGCCTCTTCAGGCGATTCGGGGCCTCGCGGCTGGATCGCACGCTCTGCGCGGCGCCCACCGGCCTGGCGGCGACGTCGATGTACGGCAAGATGGCCGGCGTCGCCTATCCCGATTTCGAGGCGGCCCGGCTCATCGTCGTGTGGGGCTGCAACCCGTCGGCGACCGGAATCCATCTCGTCTCGCACATCAACAAGGCTCAGAAGCAGGGCGCGCGGGTCGTCGTGATCGATCCGCGACGGACGCCGCTCGCGCGGCACGCGGATCTGCACCTCGCGTTGCGTCCGGGCACGGACCTGCCCGTGGCGCTGGCCATCATCAACGACCTTTTCGAGCGCGGCCGGGCCGACGAGGCCTTTCTCGCGGCGCATACGACCGGAGTGGACGAGCTGCGCCGGGCCGCGCGCGACTGGTCGATCGATCGCGCGGCGGCCGAAGCCGGTCTCGCCGCCGAAGACCTGCGCACGGTGGCCGAGTGGTACGGCACGATCTCTCCGGCGTTGATCCGCTGCGGCTGGGGTCAGGAGCGCAACCGCAACGGGTGCGCCTCGACCATGGCGATCCTCGCGCTGCCGGCGGTCGGCGGCAAGTTCGGCGTCCGCGGCGGCGGCTACACGATGAGCAACTCGGCCGCCTGGGGCGTCAAATCCGACCAGCTGATCGACGTGCCCGAGCCGTCCACGCGCCTCGTCAACATGAATCGCCTGGGGCGGGCGCTCACCGAGGATCCGGATCCGCCGATCTCGGTCCTCTTCGTCTACAACTGCAATCCGCTCTCGACCGTTCCGGATCAGAACCTCGTGCGGCGCGGCCTGGCGCGCGAGGATCTGTTCACCGTGGTCTTCGAGCAGATCATGACGGACACGACCGCGTACGCCGACGTCGTGCTGCCGGCGACGACGTTCCTCGAACACTACGACATCGCGAAGGGCTACGGCGCGTATCACCTGCAGGTGGTGCAGCCGGTGATCGCGGCCGCGGGCGAAGCGCGGCCGAACCACGAGGTGTTCCGCGAGCTGGGGGAACGCCTCGGCCTCGCCGAGGCGTCGGACGAGTGCGGTGAAGCGGGCGCCTTGATGGAGACGCTGCCGCGCCTGCCGGAGGCACTGGCCGGACCGCTCAGCGACGGCCGGCCCGCGCCGGGGCCGGCGGACGGACGGCCGATTCAGTTCGTGGACGTCCTGCCGAAGACGCCCGACCAGAAGGCGCATCTCTACCCGCCGGAGCTTGCCGCGAGCCACGCGCTGTATCACTACGTGCCGGACCCGCGGACCGGGGCGCACCCGCTCGCGCTGATCTCGCCCGCGAGCGAGCACACGATCTCATCGACCCTCGGCGAACTCCGCCCCGGCATCGCGCGGCTGAAGATTCATCCGCAGGACGCGCAGGTCCGGTCGATTGCGGAGGGCGATACCATTCGGGTCTTCAACGAACTCGGTGAGGTGCACTGCGAGGCGTCGGTCACGCCCGAGATCCGTCCGGGCGCCGTGTCGCTGCCGAAGGGCCTGTGGTCGCGGAGCACGCTCAACGGCGCGACCGCCACCGCGCTCGCACCCGACGCGCTCGAGGGTCTCTCGGGCGGCGCATGCTTCAACGACGCGAGAGTGCAGGTGGAGCTGCTCGCGCGCCACTGACGCTGGCGCGAGGCAGGCTGCATGCTCCATGCTGGGTGCTGAGTGCTAGGTCCTGGGTGCTGGGTGCGTCTGCTAGGTGCTCGTGCGGCGACGACCGGCTTCCTCTGCGGCAGCCGCTCCTAGAGCGCTGACGCAGGCTCGAAGCACCGAGCGCAGCGAGGAGCACCGCCGATACCGCACCGGCACTTCGCGCGCGCACCGCGCACCAAGCACCGCGCACCAAGCACTCAGCACCCAGCACCGAGCACCGAGCACTGAGCACCAAGGCATGCAGCCCTATTTCCCCGTCAGCGCCGGCGGCACGCGCTTCTTCGTGGCCTGCTCGAACGCATACGCGATCTGAAAGAGCTTCGGCTCGCTGCACGCGAGGCCCACGAACGCCGCGCTGTACGGTGTCGGCTTCGGCGTGAAGCCGGCCGGGAAGGGATTGGCTCCGCCCCCGCCGCCTCCCCCGCCGCCCGGCGTCAGGCCGATCGGGACAACGATCTCCGGGAATCCCGGACGCGAGGCCAGATTCGAGATCGCCCAGCCGGGGAACATCAGGGCGTCGACCTTGTTGTCTTCAATCGCGGCCGTGAAACCGCGGTCGCCGGCAAGCGCGAGGTCGCGCGCGCGGTCGGCTTCGTAGCGGGCGCGATCCTGCGCGACGTCCATCTCGTCCGAGATGTCGAGATTGCTCTGGCCGTATTTGATCGCGCCGGCGCGCGCGTGTGCGGTGTTCCACTCGCGCAACTCGGTCAGCGACTTCACCGGCGCCAGCGGGCCGAGCGACGCGAGATAGGCGTTGAAGTCGCGCTTCATGCCGTACTTCAGCACGACCGAGCAGTTCTCGTCCTTGCCCTTCGCGTTGTTGACGCCGGAACAGATCGGATACGAGAGGATGTTCTTCGTCGGATCCGCTTCGAGGACCGTCGGCATGTTCGCCGGATCGACGACGATCGCGCCGCCGCGCTTGAGCACCTCGATGGCGTCGGCCATGAGCGTCGTCTGCGCGTCGGACAGCCCGCCGCGGCCCCCGCGGCCACGGCCGCCCGCAGCCGCCGCCGCGGGCGCTCCGGCCGGCTCGCCGGCGGCCGGAAGTCGATCGTAGTAGTACGCGCGCGGAATGCCGATGCGGACGCCGCGCAGCCCGTTCGGGGTCAGGAACTTCGTATAGTCGCGGCCCGGCGGCGGCGCGCAGCGCGAGGTGGCCGCGTCGGCGGGGTCGGGCGCGGCGCTTTCCAGCACGCCAAACAGCATCGCGGTGTCGGTGACCGTCCGCGCCATCGGGCCCGCGGTGTCCTGGTCGGCGGTGATCGGAATGATGCCGTGACGGCTGATGCGGCCCGTCGTCGGCCGCAGACCGACGAGCATCGTGAGCGCCGCCGGATTGACGACCGATCCCGCGGTGTCGGTGCCGACGTTCGCGGCCCAGAAATTCGCGGCCGTGCCGGCGCCCGAGCTCGATCCGCCCGTGCTCAGCACGGGCCCGCCGTCGCTCGACGGGCGCGGGTCGCGCCGCGGGTCGTACGGATTGAACGCGAACCCGCCGACGGCGCTGTAGTTGCCGGGCATCGGCGTCGGCGCGCCGGAGACCCAGTTGGCGAGCTCGGTGAGGACCGTCTTGGCGATGATCACGGCGCCGGCGTCGCGCAGGTTCCTGGTCAGCGTCGCGTCGAACGGCGGCGTGAAGTTCGCAAACGCCAGCGCGCCGCCGGTCGTCGGCATGTCATTGGTGTGGATGTTGTCCTTGAGCGCGATCGGGATGCCGTGGAGCGGGCCGCGGACGTGGCCTTGCTCGCGCTCGCGGTCCCGCGCGTCGGCCTCCTCGAGCGCCCGCGGATTGATCGAGATCGCCGCGTTGATCCGCTTGTCGTAGAGCGCGATCCGGTTGAGGTACTGCGTCACGAGCTCGCGCGACGTGACCCGATGCTCCTGCATCGCGCGCTGCATGTCGGGGATCGTCGCCTCGACGACCGAGAAGGTCGGAACGCGCGGCTGGGCCTGCGGCCACACGGACGCGGCGGCCGCCACGACCACCGGAAGCACCAGGTGTCGCATGGCGACAGCCTAGCACTGCGCAGTATCCTTGGCGCGCGATTTGTCCTCGAGGAGCACGCCCATGCGTCAGATCACACGGCGGGCCGCGCTGGCGGGGCTCGCGGCGGCGGCCGTCGGCGCGCCGGCCGTCCTGCGCCGGCGCTTTCGCCTGTTCGCCCAGTCATCCACGGAGTACTCCGCGCGCGCGATCCGGCTGGTCCAGGAGACGACCGTCGTGGACCTGCTCAACCAGTTCCGCTTCCCGAACTTCACCGAACAACGGCCGCCCAAGAGCGATGTCTGGCTCGGGCGGCCCGGCACGTTCACCCAGGCGGACTGGGACGTGTACCGCTCGTCGGGCATCAACGTCCTGGCTCTGGGCGACGGCGCCGCCGATTACGACGACGGCCTGCTGTTCTTCGCCCGCTGGAACGGCTTTCTCGCGGGCTACTCCGACTGGTTCACGCGCATCGACGACACGAGCGACTTCGCGCGCGCGCGGGCGCAGCACAAGGTCGGCGTGATGCTGACCTTCCAGGACTCGATCCATTTCCGCACGCCCGCCGACGTGGACACGTTCTGGGGCCTCGGCCAGCGCATCTCGCAGCTCACCTACAACTTCAACAACCGCATCGGCAGCGGGTTCCTCGAGGAGCGCGACGGCGGCTTGTCCGTGTTCGGCCGGTCCATCATGGCGCGCATGCAGCAGGCCGGCATGGGCGTCGACCTCTCCCACTGCGGCGATCAGACGACGCTCGACGCGCTCGAGACCGCCACACGACCGGTCATCTTCACGCACGCGACCTGCCGCGCGCTCCTTCCCGGCGCGCTGCGCTGCAAGACCGACGAGATGATCCAGAAATTGGCGAAGACCGGCGGCGTCATGGGGATCGACTTCATCAGGTTCATGGACCGCGACCAGGAGCCCGTGACGATCGAGCACGTGCTCGATCACTTCGATCACGTCCGGCAGCTCGTCGGCGTCGAGCACCTGGCCGTCGGCAGCGATCTCGACATGGTCGGCGCGCCCAACCCGATCGGCGGAGGGTCCGATCCGCGGCGGCAGCCGAACTTCGCGCGCTACAAGTACCACGAGGCCGCGGACGGATCGATCACCGTGAAGGGCCTCGACCACCCGAAACGGATGTTCGACCTCACCGAGGGCCTCATCCGCCGCGGCTACGCCGACGCCGACATCCAGAACATCCTCGGCGGCAACGCGATACGCGTGCTCGGCACGATCTGGCCGGCCTGAGGGCGCCCGTGACGCCGGCGGCCGCGCGAATCACCGCGGCCGCGTCGCCTCGGCGAGCTTCGGGTCCACGCGCCAGACCGCGCCCGGCGTGGCGCCGATCCACAGCGCGCCCTGCCCGAACGCCACGACCCCGCCGCTCTCGCCGGTGAACTGCTGGACCACGTGATTCGTCCGGGGATCGATGCGCGTCAGCGGCGCGCCGAGGCGGCTCACCCACACGGAGCCGGCGCCGATCGCGATCTGGCCGGGCGCGCCGGCGCTGCCGATCTGAATCGTGTTGGCGACCTTGTTCGTCTTCGGATCGACGCGCGAGACGCTGCCGGCCTCCTGATTCAACACCCAGATGGCGCCCTCGCCCACCGCGACAGCGGACGGGCCCTTGCCGACCTTGATCGTCTCGACGATGAGGTTGGTGTAGGGATCGAGGCGCGTCAGGAGATCGCGCGCGCCGCTCGTCACCCAGAGCGCGTCCAGACCGGCGGCGAGCGCGTTGGCGCCCGGCGCGAGGTAGATCTCGGCGACCGGCGCGTTGTTCGCCGGGTCGATCCGCACCAGCGTGCCCTTCGGGTCGGTCACGAGCCAGATGCTGCCCACGCTCGTCGAGAGCGCCGTCAGATCGCCGGCCAGTCTCGACGGGAACGTCGCCGCCACGGCGTCGGTCTTGACGTCCAGACGGGCGACGGCCGCCTGCCCGCAAAGCGGCGCCCACACGCTGCCAAAGGCGGACACGAGACCGCCGCATGGCTCCTTGCCAACGGCGATCGTCTTGCTGATCGTGTTGGCCTTCGGGTCGATGCGGGCGATCGATCCGGCTTCGCGGCTCGCGACCCAGACGGCGTTCCCGGCCACAAGAATGGCGCGCCGGCCGCTGACCTCGAAGGTGGCGTCAGGCCTGATCGCACTGAGGGGCATCCGCCAGGCGGGCGGCGCGGGCTTGTCCGGGGACGGTCGAGGAGACTGGAACGGGCCGCCACTCGCCAATACCACGACAGTCAACAAGTTGCCGACGATCCGCATGCGCCGTCATAATACCGGCTACGGTGCCACGTCGCATGCGGTTCCTCGGGCGCTTCGGCCCGCGCGTTCTTGGTGCGGCCGGTCTGGCGTTGGCGCTGACGTCGGCCGTCGCGGCTCGTCAGGCCGCGCAGACGCCGGGCCAGTCGGGGGACTTCTTCGAAAGCCGCATCCGGCCCATCCTCGCGGCCAACTGCTTCGATTGCCACACGACCGACAAGAAGGGCGGCCTGCGTCTCGATTCGCGCGAGGCGATCCTCGAGGGCGGCGAGTCGGGTCCGGCGATGGTCCCCGGCAAGCCCGATGACAGCCTGATGATCCAGGCGGTTCGCCAGATCGCGGGCGCGCCGAAGATGCCGTACGGCCGGGCGAAGCTGAAGGCCGAGGACATCGATGCGCTGGCGGAGTGGGTGCGCAGCGGCGCGCCGTGGCCCGCGAGCGCGACCACGGCGGCGAACCCGGCGCCCGTCGCGTCTCACCGGCCGGCGATCACCGCCGAGCAGCGCGGGTTCTGGTCGTTCCAGCCGCTCGCCCGGACGGTCGTGCCGACGGTGCGCGACGCCGGGTGGGCGCGCAATGACGTCGACCGCTTCGTGCTCGCGCGGCTCGAACGCGAGGGGCTGCGGCCCGTGGCCCCAGCCGACAAGCTCACCCTCATTCGCCGCGCCACGCTCGACCTCACAGGCCTGCCGCCGACCCCCGAGGAGGTCGACGCGTTCCTCAAGGACTCCTCGCCGACCGCGTTTGCGAAGGTCGTCGATCGCCTGCTCGCGTCGCCGCAGTACGGCGAGGCGTGGGGCCGGCTGTGGCTCGACGTCGCGCGCTACGGCGAGGACGACTACCGCAGCCTCGATCCGAAGGGCCGCGGCTACAACCCGTATCCGAACGCGTACCTCTATCGCGACTGGGTCGTGAAGGCCTTCAACGACGACCTGCCCTACGACCAGTTCGTGCGGGCGCAGCTCGCCGACGATTTGGTCGACGACGGATCGCGCGTGCGGAATCTTCCGGCGCTGGGATTCCTGGGGCTTGGCCCGTGGTACTACGACAACGGCGCGGTCGAGATCACGCATGCCGACGAGCGCAACGACCGCGTCGACGTCGTGGGCCGCGGTCTGCTGGGCCTGACGGTCGCGTGCGCGCGCTGCCACGACCACAAGTACGACCCGATTCCGACGAGCGACTACTACGCGATGGCCGGCGTGTTCCTGAACACCGAGTACCACGAGTATCCGCTGGCGCCGAAGGCCGTCGTGGACGAGTACAAGGCGGACGCGAAGAAGATCGAGAAGAAGGAGGAGTTGCTCGACGACTACCTGGAGAAGGAGTCCGACCAGCTCGCCGAGACGCTGGTCTTCCAGGCGTCGAAATACATGCAGGCGGCCTGGCAGGTCACCGGAGAGCCCAAGAAGGACAAGGCCCGCCTCATCGAGGCCGAGAAGCTCGATTACGAACTGTTCGACCGCTGGCTGCGCTTCCTCGAGAAGCCGCCGGCCTTCTACCCGTACCTCGTGCCCTGGCAGACGATGATCAAGCGCGGCGGCACGAAGGCCGAGGCGAAGACGCTCGCCGACGATTTCCAGGCGACGCTCGTCGATGTTCTGCTCGCGTCGAAGGCGATCAAGGAAGAGAACGACGTCATCCGCGCGAAGGCGCTGCCCAGCACGAAGAAGAAGGAACGGGCCAATCTGCCGAATGAGTTCATCACGAACGACGACTTCTGCCCGGGCTGCGGCCTCGAGCTGAAGAGCCTGCCGGCCGAGCAGAACAGCCTGTGGACCGACGTCTTTCAGCGCGACCTCAACAGCGCGCCGGTCCCGGGGCAGGATCCGAAGCCCGCGCTCCTCGCCTTCTCGGGCTGGGGCCTCGAGCGCCAGCTCGGCGCGGATCAACGCACGCTGATTCAGGCCCTGCGCGACGACATCGACGCGATGGCAAAGGCGCTGCCCGAGAAGTACGCCTACGTCCACGGCGTGCAGGACGCCGCGACGATCGCGCAGCCGCGCATCAACCTGCGCGGCAGCCCGTATCGCCTCGGCGACGAGGTCCCGCGCGGCTTCCTGACCGTGCTGAGCGGCGACGAGCCGCGCGCGTTCACCCAGGGCAGCGGCCGCCTCCAGCTCGCGGATGCCATCCTCGAACAGCCGATTGCGATGCGCGTCATCGTCAACCGGATCTGGAAAGGCCACTTCGGCACGGGCATCGTCGACACGCCCAGCAACTTCGGCGTCACCGGCGAGCGGCCGACCAACCCGGAGCTGATCGACTACCTCGCGCGCTACTTCGTTGATCACAAGCTGTCGATCAAGGCGCTGCACCGCGAGATCATGCTGAGCGCGACCTACCAGCTCGGGACCGCGACCGTGGCCGCGAACATGGAGAAAGACGCGGGCAATCGCCTGTACTGGCGCGCGAACGAACGGCGGATGACCGCCGAGCAGATTCGCGACTCCGTGCTGTTCGTCGCGGGCACGCTCGACACGAAGATGGGCGGGCCCTCGGCGCCGCTCACGCCGTACGACACGCGCCGCACGATCTACGGCCGCGTCAGCCGCTACAAGCTGGACGAGTACCTGCAGCTCTTCGACTTCCCGAGCGCAAGCCAGAGCGCCGAGAAGCGCTTCTCGACGAACGTCCCGCTGCAACGGCTCTTCTTCATGAACAGCGACTTCATGCAGCAGCAGGCCGAGCACCTGGCCGAGCGCGTCGCCGCCGAGCCGACCGACGAGGCGCGGATCCAGAAGGCCTACCGGCTCATCTTCGGCCGCGCGGCCACCCCAGCCGAGGTCGCCGCGGGCCGGGAGTTCCTCGCGAACGAACCCATGCGCCAATACGAAGACAAGAAGGCCGAAGCGGACAAGGCCAAGATGGACGCGGCGAAAAAAGACGAGGCCGCGAAGAAGGACGACGGCGCCACGAAGGACGACGCGCCCGCAGCTGCGCCTCCGGCTGACGGCATGATGGCCGGCGTCAAGCCCGGCGCCGGCGTTGAAGGCGACGCGTCGAAGAAACTGCCGGTGACCACGTTCGGCCGGTATTTGAAGTTGCTGCTGAGCTCGAACGAGTTCATCTTTATCAGCTGAGTCCTATGGCACACCGAGCCTCCCGGCCGCTCACCCGTCGCGATGCGCTCTGCCGCATCGGCAATGGTTTCGGCATGCTGGCCTTTGCCAGCCTCGTCGGCCAGTCGCTCGAAGCGGCCGGGTTCCAGAACGGCCAGGCGCCCGAGGCCGGCGGCCGTCCGCCCGACCATCCCGCCCGCGCCAAGCGCGTGATTTTCCTGTACATGAACGGCGGGCTGTCGCAGGTGGACAGCTTCGACCACAAGCCCATGCTCGAGAAGTACCACGGGCAGCCGCTGCCGGGTGGATCGATCGCGACCGAGCGGAAGACGGGGACGCTCCTCAAGTCGCCGTTCACGTTCAAACGGTACGGCGAGAGCGGCATCGAGATCAGCGAGCTCTTCCCGAACGTCGGCGAGTGCGCCGACGACATCTGCTTCATCCGGTCCGTCTACACCGACATCCCGAATCACGAGCCGTCGATGCTCATGATGAACACGGGACACAGCCAGGTCGGCCGCCCGTCGCTCGGCTCGTGGCTGACCTACGGCCTCGGGACCGACAACAAGAACCTGCCCGGCTTCGTCGTGCTCTGTCCGGACGTGCCGACGACCGTCGGACCGCCGCTCTGGAACAACGCCTTTCTGCCCGCGGTGCACCAGGGCACGTACATCTCCGACAAGGTCGAGCGGCCCGATCAGATCATCGGCAAGGATTTCGACCCCAAGAAGCTCGTCCCGTTCATCAACAACCCGGATTTCGCGCTCGGCGAGCAGCGCCGCGAGCTGGACCTGATGGAGACGCTCGACCGGATCCGCCGCGAGGGCCAGCCGAAGGATCCGCAGCTCGAGGCAGCCATCAGCTCGATGGAAGTCGCGTACCGGATGCAGACCGAGGCGCCCGACGTCTTCGACATCCGCAAGGAGAGCGAGGCGACGCTCAAGCTCTACGGCCCGGGCAGCACGGCGCGCGGCTGCCTGATGGCCGTGCGGCTCGTGGAGCGCGGCGTCCGCATGGTGCAGGTCTACTACGCGAAGGGCGATCCCTGGGATCACCACGCGGACATCCAGATGCACCGCAAGAACGCGAAGGACTCCGATCAGCCGTTCGCGGCGGTGATCAA
Organism: Vicinamibacterales bacterium; assembly: GCA_035519535.1. Lineage (GTDB taxonomy): Bacteria > Acidobacteriota > Vicinamibacteria > Vicinamibacterales > SCN-69-37 > DATEGZ01. The sequence goes on from DATIWF010000068.1 coordinate 30,574, forward strand.
GGACCTGAAGTCACGCGGGCTCCTCAAGGACACGCTCGTCGTCTGCGGATCGGAATTCGGGCGGACGCCGGTCGTGGAAATCGGCGGCGGCGCCGGCTCCGCGCAGAACGGCCGCGACCACAACCCGTTCGGCTTCACGATGTGGCTCGCCGGCGGCGGCGTGAAAGGCGGCGTGACCTACGGCGCCACCGACGACTTCGGGTTCAAGGCGATCGACAAGCCCGTCCACGTGCACGACCTGCACGCGACGATTCTCCACCTGCTCGGCATCGACCACACGAAGCTGACCTATCGCTACAGCGGACGCGACTTCCGGCTGACGGACGTGTCGGGGAACGTGATCCACGAGATCATCGCGTAGGGATCACGCGGCGTTTCTGCTCGATCCACCCTCTATCGCTGCGGAGCCGCGCAGGCGGTGTTCCCGGCCGCGTCGGTCGCACACACGCGGTAGCTCGTCGTCGCCGTGAACACGGCCGGCATCACGGCGCGCCAGAGGTATTCCCCGTACCACTTCATCGCCGTCGTCGTCGGCCCCTGCGGCGACGTCCACTCGACGCCGACGCGTTTGAAGTCGAAGTCCTCCGCGGGACTCTTCCGATCGTGGACCCGCGCGCGGACCTGAAAGCCGCCGCTCGCGTTCGACCAGGTGCTCACGAGCCCGACGTACGGCGGCGCCGTGTCGGGCCTGAGGCCGACGCCGAAGAACACGCGCTCGTCGAGCGCCTGGGGGTTTTCGCCCTGCGCCTGCACGACATCGATCCGGCCGTCGCCGTCGAGATCGGCGACGGCGAGGCCGAGCGTCCCCGGCGTCGGCGCGCCGTCGAACACGTCCGTCGCCACGCGCAGGCGACCCTTGCCGTCGTTGATCATGAGCCGGTCCGGCCCCGAGAGGGACCCGATCAGGAAGTCCGCGTGCCCGTCGGAATCGTAGTCGAGAAACGCGGCGACGTTGTCGTCCTCGCCGATGTTCTGATCCGGCGGCCACCAGAGCGCGGTCGCGTCACGGTAGCGGCCCCGGCCGTCGTTGCGGAAGACGTGCTCGCGCCGGTTCGAGCCCTGCTCCTTGAGGATGTCGCCGTCGTTGATCGTCACGAGATCGAGGAAGCCGTCCTCGTCGAGGTCCATCGCCTCGAAGTCGTAGTTGTTCGTGTACTGAGGGATGGTGCCGGCGGCGTCCGCGAACTTCCCTGCCCCGTCGTTTCTGAACAGGTAGCCGCCCCCGCACCGCTTGCACGAGACGACGATGTCGAGGTCGTAGTCGTTGTCGACGTCCACCAGCTCCAGGTCCCACGAAAACCGCACGAGCGCGTCCGGCATGCGCGTCTCGGTCGCGTCCGCGAAGCGGCCGGCGCCGTCGTTGAGCCACAACATGACTCGCCCGCCGACGTTCGTCATGTTGTTGCCCGGCCCCCAGTCGGCCAGCACGAGGTCGAGATCGCCGTCGCCGTCCACGTCGCCGACTTCAATGTCGCCGATGCTCGCGACCTGGCGCGGCAGATTCGTCTCGGTGACTTCCTTGAAGCGTCCCCCGCCCGTCCCCAGGTAGAGGCGGCTCTGCGACTGGAACGTGTTGCCGACGATCAGGTCGACGATGCCGTCGCCGTTGAGGTCGCGGGCTTTGATCACGCGCGTCAGGCCGGGCGTGCCAAACACCTCGCGGCTGTGGTCCTCCCAGGGCCGCCCCGGCCCGGGATTGAACCACGCGCCGTTCATCTCGGGCGTCCCCGCATCGGAGTAGTTGCCGCCGTTCGCGAACAGCAGATCGGGCCGGCCATCGCCGTTGAGGTCCGCAACCTCGACCTTGTTCGTCCAGCCGGCGGTCTTGCCGATGGTGTCGGCCGTGACGTCCTTCCACAGATGGGTCGGCAGCGGGCCTTGCGCGTGCAGCACGACCATCAGGCCCCAGGCCAACGGCCCCAGGAGCAAGATGAGCGGACGCGGACCGAACCCGACGACCCGGGCGAACCCGCCGACCCCGACGAACCGCGTCCTCGTCATGTCGCACTCTGCCTTGCCGTTTCGCGGATCGCGCGGCCAGCGCCGCGGAGGTTGTCGAGTCGCATCTCGGAGTACTTCCGCGAGAGCAGGACGCCGTGGGCGCCGCCGTCGAACGCGGCCTTCACCGCCTGGTAGGCGTCATCGGGCGTCGTCTTCTTGCTCGACGCCGCTGTCGGAATGTCGATGTCGATTCCCGGCCAGATCATCATCGCCGGCCCGGCGCCGGCGACAGCCCGCTCGGTCTCGCGCCGGACGTAGTCGGCGCCCAGCCCGGCCGCGGCCAGCCGGTCGAGCGGCTGGTCGTAATAGCGCTGGACGTCGTAGGTGAACTCGAGCACCTGGTCGGGCGTGAGGTCCGCAAAAATCGATCGCTGCGTGCTGCGGACGTACTGGGCGAGGCGCTCGCCGCCGCAGAAGTTGTACATGACGACCTTCAGGAAATCCGAGTAGCGCGCGAAATCGGCGTAGTCCTGCGCGGCGCGATAGAACGGCGAGAACGAGTTGTTGTGCCAGACGTGCCAGCCGATGCCCTTCGACGGCGCGATCTCTTTGGCGAGCCGGTGCATGTCCCGATACGTGTCCTCGAGCGCGTCGTTCCAGAGTTTCTCCCACGCGAGTATCTCGGGGTACGTCACGAGGAGCCGCCAGAATGTCACGAACGCGCCGTCGCGCGGGACGCGGCCGCCGCGAATGGCCGCGGCCCAGGCCATCAGCTCGGTGTAGCCGGCCTTCGCGCGGTCGACGTCGATGCCGCGGGACCGCGCCGCGGCCAGACAGTACTGGCAGAAACAGGCGACGCGGCCGCCCGCTCCCGCCCCGCCGTGGTTGGCGACGAGCACGTTGCCGAGCGGCCCCTGGCGCTCGCTGCCCCACATGAGGCCGTCCACGTCGTACGACCGCAGGTAGTCCTCGACCAGGCCGAGCCAGAAGTTGTGCGTGTGGGGATTGCGCGCGCAGGCGAAGTCGGACGGCGGCCCGGCCAGCACGACTTCCTGCGCCCGATCGAACCCGGGCGCCGCGACGTTCGCCGTGTAGCGGAGGACGTCCTCGAACCAGCAGATCACCCTCATGCCGCGCTTGTGCGCGGCCGGCAGCACGTCCGCGATCACGTCGTAGCCGGGATGGTCCGGCGCTTTCTCCGGCACGAGCGCCGTGTCGCGGTAGTACTGCGGGTGCGGCGTCGCATAGTTGCCGCCGTGGAACGTGTCCGCGTCGTACTGCTGCTTGCCGTGATCGGGCAGGGGCTGCGACGGCAGCTGGCGGCCGGCGATGCCGCGCCCGTACGTGAACGTCGCGAGGAAGACCGTGTTGATCCCCGCCAGCGCCTGAAACGCGTCGAGCACCGCGTCCGTGCCTTCGTCGACGAACGACACGGCGCCGGCCTGGATGCCGATCATGCGATCGTCGGGCGGGCGCTCGCGACCGGCGCGCGCGGACCCCACGGGCGACGGCACGCCCGTGAGCAGCGCGCCGCCGGCCAGCACCGTCGAGGCTTCGAGGAATTGTCGTCGGTCCACAGACTGCCTCCCGGGGTGATGGTAACCCGGGAGGCATCGACAATCGACGATCGATAATCGGGCAATCGACGAGCCATCGATGATCGATGATGGACATCGAGCATCGGGCATCGCCATCGATCATCGGGCATCGATATCGATCATCGGTCATCGACATCGATCATCGGATCGCCGATCACCTCGATGATCGATGACCGACGCCGTTGGACGATGGCCGATGGGTTGGATCGATGGTCGATATCGTTCATCGATGACCGATGGCGATGCCCGATGGCCGATGGGTTGATCGATGGTCGATGTCGTTCATCGATGACCGATGTCGATGCCCGATGGCAGATGGCCGATGCGTTGATCGATGGTCGATATCGTTCATCGATAACCGATGGCTCTGCGATTGCCCGATTATCGATCGCCCGATTCCCGATGTCAGAAGCCCTGGCGCAGCCCGACCTGCCAGTACCAGCGGCTGTCGAGGCGATCGAGCGGGTGCGAGGCGGCCACTTCGAGGACGAGGAAGCCGAAGACGTTGACACGAGCCGCGCCGCCGTAGCTGCGGAGGAGATCCTGCGTGCCGCCGAGGAACGAGGGGCGCGTGTTGCTGCTCCAGGTCACGCCCGCGTCGAAGAAGCCCGCGATTTCGACGGGAATGCGGCCGTACTGGATGTCGCCCTTGAACAGGCCGTAGAGCGGCGCGCGCACCTCGATGTTGCCGACGAAAATCCGGCTGCCCTCGAGGCTCTGGAATACGCCGCATTGGGTCGTGCCGTTCGGCAACAGGACGCAGTCTGCCGACGTGAACGTTCCGAAGCCGTATCCGTGGACCAGATCCGGATAGCCCGCGTACAGCGGCACCAGGCGCGGGTCCTCCGCGTCGGCGCCGTACCGCCCGTAGTGCAGCGCGCGAAACGCCACCGTGATGGGACGCTTCGGCATGACGTACCGGCGCCAGTCGATCAGCAGGCCGGAGAAATTCAGCGTGCCGACGCTGCGGTCGAGCTCGAGCCGGTAGCGCTCGCCGTAGAGCGGACTCGTCGCGCCGAAGAACGACGTGTCGTGGACGAGCGCGACGCTGCCCTCGCCCGTGTTGATCGGATCGGCCAGCGTCGACTTCGTCACGGTGCGCGACTGCAAGGTGCCAAACGCATCGTACGTGCCCGTCTGCACTTCTTGCGTGAACGACAGCGAGCTGACGCCGCCCGAGAACTCGACCCGCGTCGCCCGATTGAGCGGGTACGCCGCCAGCCCGAACACCCCCCGGCTCGTCTGGCGCTCGATGACGTCGTTCACCAGCGTGGTCCCGGTGGGCGACTGCGTCAGCGTGAGAAACTCCGAGCGGTACGGCACCTGCGCGACGGACGTCGCCCAGTTCCAGCGGTGCTTGCGGTTGACGTAGAAGAGCTGGCCGCCGAAATCGGCGAACGTGCCGTTGACGGTCGCGGACACGCCGAGGGCGCGGTCGCCCAACGTGTCGCCGAAGAGAAACGCGATGCTCCCGCCCACGTACCCGCCGAACGAGCTGACGCCCACGCCGACCGATGGCTGCGCGATCGCGTCAAGCGACAGGTGATCCTTGTAGGGCGACGACTCCGGCTTGATGGACACCGGCGGCAGGCCGCGGCCGGCGTCCGTGAGGTACCGCTCGACCTCGCCGTCTGGCACGGTCCGCCCGGCCAGCAGCGCCGCGCGCCCCCCCGCCGGCGGCGGCACCTGCGTGACGATGTTCGACGGATCGAGCAGGTAGATCGACTGGCCGTCATCCTCGAACACGCTGAACGCGAGCCGTCCGGACGCCGCGGCGCTCGAGAGCGCCGGACTCGACGTCGTGATGCCGGCGACGCCCGTCAGAAACGACGACACCTGATCGATCGGCCCGCCGTCGATGCCCATCCGATAGAGGTTGCTCACGCCGTCGGGCTCCGCGATGAACGTCAGCGTGCGGCCATCCGCGGACACCTGCGGGCTGAGATGCTTGCCCTGCAGGAAGCCGGGAATCGGCGTCACGACGTGCGTCCCGAGGTCCAGGCGCGCCAGGCGGAGCGGACCGGACACGAGCGTCGCCAGGTCCGTGCTGAAGCGCTCCGTCACGAAGACGAGGGATTTGCCGTCGGGCGTGAACGCCGGCTCGAGGTCGGCGAACGGATCGTGCGTCAGCCGATCCAGCCGGCCGGAGTCGAGTGACAGCAGGTACAGATCCATCAATCCGCCGTGGTTGCCGCTGAGCGCCACCGACCGACCGTCGGGCGAGAACGTCGGATTGATCGCATCGTCGAGGCCGGGCAGGGGCACCTCGCGCGCGATGGTGCCGGATTTCGGATCGAGCAGGGCCAGCACGGGCCGACCCGATCGCACGGCGGTGATCGCGAGCCACCGGCCGTCCGGGCTCCAGGCGCCGGCCGAATCGAGGAACTCGAGGCTGTCGAAATGGGGATCGGTCGCCGAGTTCTCGAGCTTGTGGATGATGCGGCCGGACTCCGTGTCGGCGATGTACAGATCGATCGAAAACAGGTCGCGCTCCGAGAAGAACGCGACCTGGCGCCCGTCGGGGCTGAGCCGCGGACCGACGTTGTAGCGCCCGCTGCCGGTCGTGCGATTGACGATCATGCGGGACGAGCTGTCGAGCGACGACTGCCCCGCCGCGACCAGGTGCGTCGCCGCGATGATCGCGTCGTGCCACTGCGAATCGAGCTGGTCGGGCGTGCTGCCGAGCTGGCGCGCCAGCCCCATCAGGTCGAAGCGCGGGTTCGCGGCCGATCGAATCAGCGACGCGACCGCGCGGTCGCCGTATTTCGCCCCGACGAACGCCCAGAACGCGTGGCCCCAGCGATATGGAAAGTACTTCGGGTCGTCGAGGTCCTTCACGCTGGGCAGCTTCTCGCGCAGCGCGGCGTCGCGCAGCCACATCGCCGTCTGGGCATCGACGGGCCCGAGCGAGAGGTACTCGGCCATGCCCTCGACAAACCACAGCGGAAACGCCAGGATGCCCGGCGCGGTGCCCGGGTTCCCGCGCGGGTCGTCGCCCGTCATGTCGAACTGGAAAGCGTGCACGAGCTCGTGCCCGAGCACGTGATCGGTGTCCGCAAGGGATCCGGCCACGGGCAGCACGATGCGGCGCTTCAGCGCTTCGGTCACGCCGCCGGTGCCCTCGCCGATCAGGCCCTCGATGACGTTGGTCTGGCGGAAGTGCGACGGCGCCGCGTAGAGCACGACGACCTGCCGGCTGCGGAGGTCGTGGTCGAAGAAGCGCGAGTACCGCGTGTACCACCGCTCGGCCATCCGGGACACGATGCCGGCGACCTCGGCTTCCTCGGGGTAGTAGTAGAGGTCGAAGTGCTGCGTCTTGAGGACCTGAAAGTCGAACGTGCGGTACTGGACCTTGTTCTGACCGAAGTACTGCGCGCCGGCGATCGCCGGCGCGCAGGCGAGGCTCAACCCGACCCACGCCGCCACGCGCCACGCCGCCGACCGACGTCCCACCACCTAGTGATAACACGCGCCACGAGACGCCGGGGCAGAGAACTGATGCCGGGAGTATTTTCCCTCCCCGCGACCGGAAAATACTCCCGGTGTCATTTCTCCAGTAAGATTTGTCGGGCAGACGACACGGGAGTATCTCGATGGCCGCGGGCGACCACTCGGAACGACGCATCGTGCACTGCGTGAAGCTGCAGCGCGATCTGCCCGGGCTCGACGCCCCGCCGTGGCCCGGCCCGCTCGGTCAGCGCATCTACGAGCACGTGTCCGCCGAAGCCTGGGAGCTGTGGGAAGAGCGGATGAAGATGATCCTGAACGAGTACCGGCTGCTCCCGTTCCAGAAAGAGGCGCAGCAGCTCGTCGCGAAGCACATGGAGGAGTTCTTCTTCGGCGAGGGCGCGGCACTTCCGCCGGGCTACACGCCAGAGTCGCACTGATCCGCACGTCGACCCGCACCCAGCTGGAGGGACCCGCATGAGCAGTGCCGCCACGCCGCCTCGCGCCGAAGCTGCGATTCCGACGTTCACGCAAGTCCTCGGGCATCCCTCGCCCCTGTGGATGCTCTTCATGTCGGAGTTCTGGGAGCGGTTCGCCTTCTACGGCATCCGCTGGGCGCTCGTGCTGTACATCGTCGCGCAGTTCCACGGCGGCTCGTCCACGGGCCAGGCCGACGCGAACCGCACGTACGGCGCGTACCTCGCCCTCGTCTATGCCGCGGCGATCTTCGGCGGCTACATCGCCGACAAGATCCTCGGCTATCAACGGTCGATCCTGACGGGCGCCGTGTTCATGGCCGCGGGGCTGTTCATGATCTCGCTGCCGGACGCGAGCGTCTTCAAGCTCGGTCTGGCCACGATCATCGTCGGCAACGGCATGTTCAAGCCGATCATCTCGACGATCGTCGGCAAGCTGTACGCCGTCGGCGACGAGCGCCGCGACAGCGGCTTCACGATTTTCTACATGGGCATCAACGCCGGCGCGTTCGCGGCCCCGATCGTGACCCAGTGGCTCGCACAATCGGTGTTCGGCAGCGACGCCGCGCCCGCGTACAAGGTCGTCTTCATCGCGTCGGGCGTGGGGATGCTCGTCAGCCTCGTCTGGTTCTACATCGGCCGCGCCCGGCTCCAGGGCATCGGCGCACCGGCGCCCGACAAGGCCGGCCTGCAGTCGATCGTGCTGGTCGCGATTGGCGCCCTCGCGATGATCCCCGGCTACTACTTCCTGCTGGCGGCCGGGGCGCAGATCATTCAGTACGCGCTGACGGTGCTGTTCATCGTGCTCGCGGTGATGCTGGTGGTGGAGGGCGTGCGCGAGGGGCACGTCGCGCGCGACAAGGTCATCGCGATGATGCTCATCTTCACGTTCAACATCCTGTTCTGGATGTTCTTCGAGCAGGCGGGCAGCTCGTTCACCTTCCTCGCCGACGAGATCGTGAACCGCAACCTCGGGGGCTGGGTCTTCCCCACCGCGTGGTTCCAGAGCGTGAACTCGGTCGCGATCATCGTGCTGGCGCCGATCATCGCCTGGATCTGGGTGCGGATGGGCAGCGCCAATCCGTCCATCCCCCGCAAGTTCGGGCTGGGGTTGATCTTCAACGGCCTGGCGTTCCTGCTGCTCATGTATGCGCTGTCGAGCCTCGTCAGCGCCGACAACAAGATCCCGTTCTGGACGCTGACCGCCGTGTACTGGATCCAGTCGGTCGGCGAGTTGTGCCTCTCGCCGATCGGGCTGTCGATGGTGACCAAGCTCGCGCCGGTCCGGCTCGTCGGCCTCGGCATGGGCGGCTGGTTCCTGTCGACCGGGATCGGCAACAACCTGGCCGGGATCTTCGCCAGCTCGGTCAGCGGCGAAAGCGGCATGACGACGACGTCGGCGCTGAGCGGCTACACGTTCGGCTTCTGGACGCTGGTCGGCGCGGGCGTGGTGCTGTTCCTCGCCGCGCCGCTCGTCACGAAGCTCATGCACGGCGTGAAGTGAGCCATACACCGGGAGTGTTCTTGCGAAATTCAAAAATACTCCCGGTGTATTTTTTCTGACATGGCCCTCGACGAATATCGCCGCAAGCGCGACTTCGACAAGTCGCCCGAGCCCCGGGGCCGCTCGAAGAAGTCGCCGGCGCCGCGGAAAAAGGGCGCGCGGTACTTCTGCGTGCAGAAGCACCTCGCGAGCCACCTCCACTACGATTTCCGCCTCGAGCACCGCGGCGTCCTGCTGTCCTGGGCCGTGCCCAAGGGACCGTCGCTCGACCCCAAGGTCAAGCGGCTCGCGATGCAGGTCGAGGATCATCCCATCGAATACGGCTCGTTCGAGGGCGTGATTCCCGAAGGCTACGGCGCGGGCATCGTGATGCTCTGGGACCGCGGGACGTGGACGCCGGCCAACGAGGACGTCGACGCCGCGCTCGCGAAGGGCGACATGAAGTTCACGCTCGACGGCTACAAGCTCAAGGGCGAGTGGGCGCTCGTGCGGACGCGCGGCTACGGCGGCGACCGGGGCGAGGGCAAGAGCTGGCTGCTCATCAAGCACCGCGACGAGTGGTCGGGCGACTTGGACATCGCGACCTTCGCGCCCCTCAGCGTCAAGAGCGGCGAGGATTTCCACGAGATCCTCGCCGACGACCACCCGGCCATCTGGCAGACCAACCGGCCGGCCGGGGGCGCAACCGGTGCTATGCTTCGTGAGGTCATCGAAAAAGCCGCGGCGCTCCGGGCCGAGCGGAACCGGCCTGCGCGCGGCACGAAGAAGGCCCGCCGGAGGAACGCTTAGGACTCAGGAGACTGTATGAAGCACAGGATGCTACTCGGTGCCTTGACGCTCATCGCCGCGGCGGCCCTTTCGGCCGGCACGGCCGCACAGCAGCAGTCCACGCCGCCCGCGCAGACGCCCGCGCCCGAGCAGAAGCCCGACGCGAAAACCCCGCCCACCGTGGCCGGCAAGTGGGACGGATCGATCGACTCCGATCAGGGGACGATGCAGGTGTTCATCGAGATGAAACTCGACGGCAAGAAGGTCTCCGGCACGATCGCGGGCCCGCAGGGAACCTACCCGATCGAGGGCGAGTACGCCGACAACAAGCTGTCGTTCAGCGTGTCGGTCGACGGCGGCGGCGGCTCGATGCAGGTCTACTTCACCGGCGCGTTGAAGGACGACGGCTCGCTCGCCGGCACGTTGGATTTCGGTCAGGGCCAGGTGCCCTGGCATGCCACGCGCTCGAAGGGCTAGCACCATGCGCGCTCGAACGATCCTAGCGAGTCTCCTGCTCGTCGCGGCGTCGCTCGTGGCCTTGGCGCAAACGCCGACCCCGACGCCGACGCCCGCCAAGCCGATCAACATCGCCGGGAAGTGGGCGATGACGCTCGATCTGTCGATCGGACAGGCGACGCCTGCGCTGGACCTGAAGCAGGACGGCGAGAAAGTCACCGGCACGTACACGGGCCGCTACGGCACGTTCCCGCTGCAGGGGACGCTCAAGGGCCGCGCCCTGGAGTTCTCGTTCCAGATGAACGCCGAGGGCCAGGACGTCACGATGTCGTTCAGCGGCGAGGTCGCGGTCGACGGCGAGTCGATGAAAGGTACGGCCACGATCGAGGGGCTGGGCGACGCGACGTGGACGGCGAAGCGAGACAAGGGCTCGTCCTGATCTATTTCTTCATCAGCAGCTGATCCGACAGTACCGCCCAGATGGCCGCGCGCAGCCGGCGACGGTCGTGCCGCGCGATGGGGCGGCGCCAGAACGTGCCTTCGACGACCTGACACGAGGACGGGACGTGGCCGAGCGCGAGCGGCGCCTTGTGCTCGCGAGCGTAGCGCGCGAGGACCTCGTCGCTCGGCGCGCCCACGTTGAAGACGAGGACGTCGATCGGCCGCCCGATGGTCTCAGACAGGCGCGTCACCGCGTCGCCCGCGGTGAACCCGGACATTCCCCGGCCCTCCGTGAGCAGATTCGCGACGCAGATCACCGGTCCCCGCACCGCGGCCAGCGCGTCGCGCACGCCGTTCACCAGCAGGATCGGGAGCAGACTCGTGTAGAAGCTGCCCGGACCGATGATGACGGCGTCGAGCGAGCGGATGACGTCGGCGACCCGCGGATGCACGGAGACCGGCGGGTCGATCCACACCCGGCGAATCGCGAGGCCGCCGGCCTGACCCGCGTCGACCTCGACCTCACCGCGCGTCGTCGATCCGTCGGCGTACTCGGCACAAAGCGAGGCGCGCTCGACGGTCACGGGCCAGACGTGGCCGCGGCAGCCGAGCAGCGCACGCAGGCCGTCGACCGCGACCAGGAAGTCGCCCGTGTACTGCTCCATCATCGAGAGCAGGAGGTTGCCGCCGGTGTGGCCGGCGAGCCGGCCGTGCTCGAACATCGGCAGCCGGGCGAGGAGGATGGCGCGCGCCTCACGCTCGTTGCGCGCGAGCGCCAGCGCGCAGCGCAGCACGTCGCCCGGCGGCAGGACCCCGAGCTCATCGCGCAGCTGGCCGGACGAGCCGCCGCTGTCGAACATCGTCACGACGGCGTGGAGGTCCGCCCACGGGTTCTGTTTGAGGCCGCCCAGCAGACTCGGCAGGCCCGTCCCGCCGCCGAAACAGCCGACCTTCAACACGCGCAGGCGCACAAGCTATTCTATCGGACGCATGACGCCGCTTGAGTTGTCCGGGTCGTCACGGCGTGCCTTCGCGCGGCTCGCCGCGGACCTGACGCGCATCTTCGGCGATCGGCTCGTCGCGCTCGTCGCGTACGGACCGGGGTCGAGCGTGGCTTTCGTACGGACGCTCGCGGCCGATGATCTGGACGCGTGCGCGACGCTCGCCGACGCGTGGCGTCGCGACGGCCTGGCGGCGCCGCTCCTGATGACGCCTGACGAGTTCCGCCGGTCGCTGGACACGTTTCCGCTCGAGTACTCCGCGATCCTCGACAGCCACGTGGTGATCGCGGGGCACGATCCGTTCGCCGGCGTCGAGATCAAGCGCGAGGACCTCCGACGGGCGTGCGAGGTCCAGGCGCGCGGGCTGCTCATCCACCTGCGGCAGGGCTGGCTCGAAGCCGGCGGCCACGCGCATCGCGTCGAGGAACTCGTCGAGCACTCCGCCGCGCCGCTCCGTCGCCTGCTCACGCACGTGGCGGCACTCGAGGGCGAGCGGGCGCACGACACGGCCGGCCTCGCGGCGTTTGCGGCCAGGCGGCTGGCGCTTCCTGCCGACCTCGTGGCGGCGGTCCTCGCGCTCGAGACGGCGCCCGAGCGGCGGCGCGAGGTCGTGCGGCGGCTCTCCGAGTATCTCGCCGCGGCGGAGCGCTTGTGGTCGTTCGTCGACGCGTGGCGGACGCCGTGACGCGGGTCGCACCGATCGCGAGCCTGCTGCTGGCGCTCGCGGCGGCTTCACCGGTCCGGGGCCAGGACCTGCCGCGGCTCACCTCGCCGGTCAACGACTTCGCGCACGTCATCGACCGCGACAGCGCGGAGGCGCTCGACCGTCACATCCGCGCCCTCCAAACCGCCAGCCACGACACCGTCGTCGTCGTCACGGTGAACTCGTTCGCGCCGTACGGGTCGATCGAGGACTACGCGGTGCACCTGTTCGAGCGCGCCGGTATCGGCCAGAAGGGCCAGGACAACGGCGTGCTCATCGTCCTCGCCGTGTCCGAGCGGCGCGTGCGCATCGAGGTCGGCTACGGCCTCGAGGAATTCATCACCGACGGTTTCTCCGGCGACACGATTCGACAGCAGATGCTGCCCGAGTTTCGCGCGGGGCGCTACGGCCCGGGGCTGCTCGCGGGCACGGACCGCGTCATTCAGCGAATCGCTGAAAAGCGCGGCGTCACGCTCCAGGACGTGCCCACGGTGACGTCGCGCGAGCGCGAGCCGTCGTTCCACATTCCGCCGATCGTGATCGTCATTCTGATCATCGTCATCCTGCAGATCATCCGCCGGAGCTCGGGCCCGCCGTTCGTGGGCCGGCGCCGCTGGGGCGGGCCGTGGAGCGGATGGTCGGGCGGTCTCGGCGGATTTGGCGGCGGCGGATTCGGCGGGGGCGGGTTCGGGGGCGGCGGAGGCGGGTTCGGAGGGTTTGGCGGCGGCAGCAGCGGCGGCGGGGGCGCGTCGGGCGGGTGGTAGCGCCGCGCGAGCCGCCGCAGTACAGTGACTAGGCAGGAGCACGACGATGACACAGCGGTGGACACAACGCGTCCTGGGGCTCGCGCTCATGACCGGCACGGTCTGGTTCGGCGCCGGCTGTTCCTACAACAAGTTCACGGCGCAGGAAGAGGCCATCAAGGCGCAGTGGGGCCAGGTCGAGAATCAACTGCAGCGCCGCAACGATCTGATCCCGAACCTGGTGCAGACCGTCAAGGGCTACGCGCAGCAGGAGCAGACGGTCTTCCAGGCGATCGCCGACGCGCGCGCGAAGATGGCGGGCGCGCAGACGCCGGCCGACAAGATCGCCGCGGCCAACGCCGAATCGAGCGCGCTCTCGCGCCTGCTCGTCGTCGTCGAGAACTATCCGCAGCTCAAGTCGGACGCCGAGTTCGCGCGGTTGATGGACGAGCTCGCGGGCACCGAGAATCGCCTTGCGCAGGAGCGCATGCGCTACAACGAGAAAGTCCAGGAGTACAACACGGCGCGCCGCCAGTTCCCGGCGAACGTGACGGCCAAGATGTTCGGCTTCAAGGAATATCCGTACTTCGAGGCGCCGGCCGACGCGAAGGCCGTCCCGAAGGTGGATTTCGGGCGCGGCCGGCAGTAGGCGCGCGCCGCGCGCGGCCCATGACGCTCAAGGACTGGCTGCTGCCGGAGTTCGATCACGAGATGGCGATCACACGTCGCCTGCTCGAGCGCGTGCCGGACGCGGCGTTCGACTGGAAGCCGCACGACAAGGCCTTCGGCCTGGGCAGCCTGGCGACGCATATCGCCGTGCTGCCGCACTGGGGCCTGGCGATCCTCAATCACGACAAGCACGACATGCCCGGGACCAACGGCCAGTCCACGCCGGCGCGCGCGACACGCGCGGACGTGCTCGACCTCTTCGATCGACACGTGGCGGAAGTGCGACGCGGGCTGGTCAACTGCAACGACGCCGACCTCGCCGCCCCATGGACGCTCACGCAGAGCGGGCGGGTCGTGATGTCGATGCCGCGCGCCTCGGCCTTTCGCAGCTTTCTCCTCAGCCACGTCATCCATCATCGCGGACAGCTGAGCATCTACCTCCGCATGCAGAACGTGCCGCTCCCGCCGATTTACGGCCCCTCGGCCGACGAGACGATGTGAAGGGCTGGATTGCGCTGGCGGCGTCGGCCGTCGTCTTCGGCCTCGTCGCCACGGCCAACTCGGGCGGGTATCGCTTCGGCATTTCCGATCAGGCGTACTACGAGCCGGCGGTCGCGAAGCTGGTCGACCCGACGCTGTTCCCGCGCGACACGGCGCTGCTCGACGTGCAGTCGAAGTTCCTCGGATCGGTCCATCTGCTCGCCGGCATCGCGCGCGCGACGGGCGCGGACCTGCCGGCGGTCTTCGGGGTGACGTACGTCGTGACGACCGCGGGCCTGTTCGCCGCCTCGCTGGTGCTCGCGCGGCGGCTCGGACTGTCCTGGTGGGCGGCGGCGGGTTTCCTGGTCCTGCTGACGCTCCGTCATCGGATTGCCAAGACCGGCGCCAATTCCCTCGAGGGCTACATGCACCCGCGCATGATCGCGTTCGTGTGCGGTGTCGCCGCGTGTGCCGTGTGTCTGCGCGGCCGGGTGGCCTGGGCGGCCGGCTGGACGGCGCTCGCTGGAGTCATGCATCCCACGACCGCCCTGTGGTTTGCGATCGTCGTGTCGGCGGCGACGTTCGTCGCACGGCCGGCCTGGCGGCGTCCGATCATCCTGACGCTGGCGGTCGGCCTCGCCGGCGGGATCTGGCTGCTCGTGACGGGGCCGCTGGCCGGACGCGCGCGCATCATGGACGCCGACTGGCTCGGCGTCCTCGCCGACAAGGACTACCTCTTCCCCACCGGGTGGCCCGCTTACGCGTGGCTGCTCAATCTCGCGTACCCGGCGGTGATTGGGCTCATCTACCGGCAGCGGCGGCGCGACGGCGCGCTCGTCGCCGGCGAGGACGCGCTCGTCGCCGGCGTGCTCGCGCTCGTCGCCGTGTTTCTCGCATCCGTGCCCCTGACGATGGCGCGGCTCGCGCTGGCCGTGCAGCTGCAGATCAACCGCGTGTTCTGGCTGGCGGATTTCTTCGCGATCGCGTACGTCGCGTGGTGGCTGATCGACCGGCGACCGAGCCCGCGCGTGCGCGCGGCGATCGTCGCCGCCCTGGCCGTGGCCGCGTCGGCGCGCGGCGCGTACGTGCTGCGCGTCGAAGCCGACCGGCAGCTCGTGCAGATCGATCTGCCCGCCACGACGTGGGTGCAGGCCCTCGCGTGGCTCCGGACGCAGCCGGCCGCGTGGCAGGTGCTGGCCGACCCCGGCCACGCGTGGAAGTACGGCCTCAGCGTGCGCGTCGGGGCCCACCGCGACACGTGGCTCGAGCTGGGCAAGGATGCGTCGATGGCGATGTACGATCGCGACGTGGCGATGCGGGTGCGCGAGCGCGCCGCGGCGCTCGGCGACTTCGCGGGCATGGATGCCGCCGCGCTGCGCGCGCTGGCCGCGCGCGCCCATCTCGACGTGCTCGTCGACCAGCGCACCCGGCCGCTGGATCTGCCGGTGCTGTACCGCAACGCCGACTTCGTCGTCTACGACCTCCGATGACGGCCACCGCCCTGCCGCGCGTCACCGCGGCGCCCTTCGTGCCTCGCCGCTGGCTCGCGAGCGGCCACGCGATGACGATTTTCGCGTGGGCGCGCGCGCGCCGGTTTCCCGCGCTGCCGGCGGCCGACGCGCGGCTGATTCGCGTCACGCTGGACACGCAGGTGCTCGCGCACTGCTACTGGCAGCTCGACCGGACCAGCGCGCCGACGCTCCTCGCACTCCACGGCCTCGAGGGATCGAGCGAGGCCCACTACATGCGCGGGCTCGCCGACAAGGCGTGGCGCCGCGGCTGGAACGCCGTGCTGCTCAACCAGCGAAACTGCGGCGGCACCGAGCACCTCACGCCCGGCCTCTACCACTCGGGCCTCACGGACGATCCGCGGACGGTCATGCGCAGTCTCATGGCGAGCGACCGCCTGCGCGCGTTCGGCGTCGTCGGCTACTCGCTCGGCGGCAATCTCACGATGAAGCTGGCGGGGGAACTGGCCGACCATCGGGATCTGCCGGTCCGGGCCGTCGCGGCGATCAGTCCGACGATCGATCTCGACCGCTGCGTCCGCGCGATCGAACGGCGCGTGAACATCCCGTACGAGTGGAACTTCGTCCGGCATCTCAAGGCGCGCATGCGGCGGAAGGTCGCGCGCTGGCCGGGGTCGTTCGACCTGCGGCCGCTCGGACGGATCTGGACGATCCGCATGTTCGACGAGATCTACACGGCTCCCTATCACGGGTTTGCCGGCGCCACCGACTACTACCACCGCGCGAGCGCCATGCGCGTAATCGACCGCATCCGCGTTCCTGCGCTCGTGATCTCCGCGGTCGACGATCCCTTCGTCCCGCCGGCGCAGTTCGACGCGCCGGAAGTCGCCGGCAACCCGTTCATCACGCGCTGCATCGAGCGGCACGGCGGACACTGCGGGTTCGTGACGGACCCGGGCGACGGCGACGACGGCTACTGGGCGGAGACGCGGGCGATCGAGTTTCTTACCGCGGCGGTGCGGGCGTGAGGCCGCGCGGCGCGAGGCGGTCGACGAACGCGCGGGCGAACTCGGGGCCCTTCCCTTCCTCTTCGTGCTTGAAGTAGACGAACGCGTCCTCCCACGCCGCGGCCTGGGATGCGACGTAGTCCGCCCAGCGGTCGAGATCGGCCGGCGTGTAGCCCTCGTCCCGCAGCCGCAGGTAGCCGTGGGTCGCCGTCGCACGCAGCGGCGTCGTCTTGTCGCCGAAGTCGGCGATGCAGAGCGCGGCGCGGTGCGCCGACAACAGGCCGAAGACGTCCTCGCTGTGCCACGACTCGTGCCGGAACTCGAACGCCGCGCGCAGGTCGGCGGGCAGCAGCTTCACAAACGCCTCGAGCCGGCTGAGGTCGCACTTGAAGGTCGGCGGCAGCTGGAACAGCAGCAGGCCGAGATGCGGGCCGAGCACCCGTGCACTCTCGCAGAAGGACGCCAGCGATCGGCCCGCGTCCTTGAGCCGCTGCTCGTGGGTGATCCGGCGCGGCGCCTTCAGCGTGTACAAGAATCCCTCGGGCGCCTGCTCCCTCCACCCCGTCGTCAGCTTCGTCGTCGGCATCCGGTAGAAGGTGTAGTTGATCTCGACCGTGCGGAATCGCGCCGAGTAGTAGGCGAACATCTCCTTGGCGGGGAGGTCCTGGGGATAGAACGTGCCTCGCCACTCAGGATAGTTGTAGCCGGAGGTGCCGACGTGGACGCGCATGGCCGTAGGGGGACGGGGCTTTTTCCCACAGAATAGGCCAGATCGGGGACGGAGCTGCAAGGGGCGTCTGCCCGAGCAGCTCCGTCCCCCGCCAGGCCTATTCTGTGGAAAAAAGCCCCGTCCCCCTACTCGCGCTTGTGTGATCTGAACGCCGCCAGCGTCAGTACGGTCGCGCCCCACGCGACGAGCGCCGCGAACTGCGGCCAGAGCACGCGAAACGTCACGCCCTTGAGGAAGATGCCCCGCACGATCACCAGGAAGTACCGCAGCGGGATCAGCGTCGTCACCCACTGGATCACCCGCGGCATGTTCTCGATCGGGAAGATGAAGCCGGAGAGGTACACCATCGGCACCAGAAAGAAGAACGTGGACGTCATCATCGCCTGCTGCTGCGTGGACGAAATCGTCGACACGAACAATCCAAGCCCGAGGGTGCAGATCAAGTACACGAAACTGCCGGCCAACAACAGGGCCACGCTCCCGCGCAGCGGCACCGCGAACCAGTACACCGCGACGGCCAGCACCAGGAACACGTCGATCGCGCCGATCAGCGCGTACGGCAGCAGCTTGCCGAGGATCAGCTCCCACCGCCCGAGCGGCGTGACGTTGAGCTGCTCGAGCGTCCCCAGCTCGCGCTCCCGCACGATCGCCATCGACGACAGGTTCGCCGTGATCACGAGCAGCAACAGCGCCAGCACGCCGGGCAGCATGAAGAAGCGGCTTTCGAGCTCCGGGTTGAACCACACGCGGAGCCGGCCGTCGATCGCGCTGGCCGGCGCGCCTCGCGCGGCGAGCCACGTCAGATTGAACTGGCTCACCAGCCCGGAGGCGTAGGCCATCGCCACACCCGAGGAGTTCGAGTCCGTGCCGTCGGCCAGCACCTGAATCACGCGATCGCTGGCCGGTCCGTGCCCGTCCATCGCGGCCGCGAGGCCGTGCGGAATCACGATCGCCAGCCACGCCCGCCCACGCGCGAGGTCGTCGTCCACGTCACGCGGATCGAGCTCCTCCTTCACGATCGAGAAGTTGGGCGACGCCGCGAACCGCTCGATCAGCTCCCGGCTCAACGGCGATCGATCGCCGTCGACGACGACGATCGGCACGTGCTTGACGTCGGTCGTCGCGGCATAGCCGAGCATCGCCATCTGCAGGATCGGCGCGATCAGCACGAGGCCGAACAGGCGCGGCGTCTGCCGGAGCTCCAGGAACTCTTTCACGACGAGCGTCCGAATCCGCTGCTTCATCGCCGGGCCAGCCTCGCTGCCGACAGGCCCAGCGTGACGACCGCGTAGATGGCGAGCGCCAGGAGCGGCTGCCAGAGCGAGGCCAGGCCGAGTCCCTTGAGCACGACGCCGCGCAGCGCCACCAGAAAGTACCGCGCCGGCACGACCGTCGTGATGTACTGGAGGAAGACCGGCATGCTCGAGATCGGGAAGATGAAGCCCGAGAGCATGAACGTCGGCAGGAACGCGATGAGCATCGCCGCCTGCAGCGCGACCTGCTGCGTGTCGGCGGCGGTCGAGACGAGAATGCCGGTGCCCAGGGCGCCCACGAGAAACACCGCCAGCACGATCGACAGGTCGATCCAGCTCCCGCGCACGGGCAGGTCGAAGAGAATCATCGACGCGATGATGACGAGCGTGCCGGACACCTGCGAGAGCAGCAGGTACGGCATCGTCTTGCCGATCACGAACGCCGGCGTCGAGATCGGCGCCATGCGCACCTGCTCCATCGTGCCGTTCTCTTTTTCGCGCACGATCGACAGCGCCGTCGAGACGACCGCCGTGATCATCGAGATGTACGCGATGAGCCCCGGGACGAGGAACAGCGTGCTCCGAAGCTCGGGGTTGTACCAGACCCGCGGCTGGACCCCCAGAATCGCGATCCGGCCGCCGGCGCCGAACTCCGCCGCGGCTTCGAGGAGCACCGCGTCGGCGTAGCCCAGCACCGTCGTCGCCGTCGTGGCGTCGTCACCGTTCAGGATGACCTGAACCGTCGCCGTCTCGCGCCCGCGGATGCGCCGCGCGAAGTCTTCGGGAATGACGAGCACGGCGCGGACGCGTCCGTGGTCGATCAAGTCGTTGATGTCCGCGTCGGAGCGCACGCGCGCGACCTCGTCGAAGTAGGTCGACCGCACGAAGCTCGCGACGAGCTCGCGGCTTTCGGCCGACTGGTCGCGGTCCTCGACGGCCAGCGCGACGTGGCGAATGTCGAAGTTGAGCGCGTAGCCGTAGAGAAACAGGAAGAACGCCGGCAGGAACAGCAGCACGAGCGAGGTCCGGCGGTCGCGGACGATCTGCCGCATCTCCTTGACGGCGACCGCCCACGCCCGGCTCATGCGCCCCGCTCCGCCTCGAGCCGGTCGACGACGTCGAGGAACACGTCCTCGAGCGACGGCATGACCGGACTGATGCCCGTGACGGTGAGGCCCGCCGCCGTGATCGCGCGCGTGAGATCCGCGGCCGAGGTCGCGCGATCGCGCAGGACCGCGTGCACGGCGGTGCCGAACAGGCTCGTCTTCTCGACGCTCGCCAGCGCGTCGAGCGTCGTCATCGCGGCGACCGGATCGCTCGCGCGAATCTCGTAGATCGGCCGGTCGTCGAAGCGCGCTTTGAGGGCGGACGTCGTCCCGATCGCGGCCAGCCGCCCCGCGTGGATGATCGCGACGCGGTCGCACCGCTCGGCCTCGTCCAGGTAGTGCGTCGTGACGAGCACCGTCGTACCGCCGTGCGACAGGTCGTCGATGAGCCGCCAGAAATCGCGGCGTGACACCGGGTCGACGCCGCCGGTCGGCTCGTCGAGGAAGATAATGGGCGGCTCGTGCAGGAGCGCGCAGCCGAGCGCCAGGCGCTGCCGCCAGCCGCCCGACAGGTTGCGCGCGAGCTCGTGCTCGCGGCCGCTCAAGCCGGCCATCTCGATCGCGAACGCGCGCCGCGCCTCCAGCCGCGCGCGGTCCAGGCCGTACAGCCCGCCGTAGAACCGGATGTTCTGATCGACCGTCAGCAGCTCGTAGAGGGAGAACCGCTGCGACATGTACCCGATCTGGCGCTTGACTCCCTCAGGATCGCGTCCGACGTCCCGGCCCGCGATCTCCGCCCGGCCGTCGGTGGGCTTGAGCAGCCCGCACAGCATCCGGATCGTGGTCGACTTGCCCGCGCCGTTCGCACCGAGGAACCCGAAGACCTCGCCCCGCCGCACGTCGAACGACAGGTCGCGCACGGCGAAGAAGTCGCCGAACTTGCGCGACAGATGCTCGACCCGGATGACGGCGTCCCCGCTCACAGCTTGCCCACGGCGCGCAGCAGCCGCGCCTCGTTGACGCGCAGGCCGGCGAGCAGGCGCGTGCGATCGAGTTCGGCCTGGACGAGCGCGAGCTGTGCGTCGAGCACGTCGGTGCTGGTCGCGACGCCCGCGTTGAAGCGTTCGGCGACGACGCGGTGCGCCTCGGCCGCCGCGGCGACGCCCTCGTCCGAGGCCGCGAGCGCCGCGCGGCTCGACGCGAGGTCGAGCAGACACTGCCGCACTTCCAGCGCCAGCTGCGCGTCGAACTGCTCGATACGGTGACCGACGGCCTCGGCCTGCGCGGTCGCCGTCGCGGCATCGGCCTTCGCGCGGCCGCTGTCCCACAGGGGCCACAGGAAGTTGACGGCCAGGTCCCACGACACGTCCCACTGATCCTTGGGTGGCACGAAGCGCAAGTTGGGCCGGGCCGGCTGGATCGACCCAACCCCGAGGAGCGTCGGCTTGGTCGTGGCGAGCGCGGCCGTTGCCCCGGCAAACAGCCCGGCCCGACGCGCCTGCAGACTGAGCCGCTCGCCCCGCTGCTCGCGCGCGCTCGCGGCCAAGGCGACCGCGGTCTCGGTCTCGAGCGCCGACACCCCCGGCAGTGGTTCGTTGACGCTCGTCGTCGGCTCGATCGCGCTGTCCGGGCCGGCGCCAATCAGCAGGCCGAGGGCAATCTGCGCGACGGCGGCGTCGTTCTTCGCCTGGATGAGCCCGACCGATTCGCGCGCGCGCTGCGCCTGCGCGGAGAGCAGATCGTTGGGCGGGAGCACACCGGCGTCGACGCGGGCTCTGACGTCGGCCACCCACGCGTCCTCGCGGTCCAGCGCCTCCTGCAGCACGCGCACGTTTTCACGCGCGGTCACGAGCCCCCAGTACGCGCGCGCCACGTCGAGGCGCACGCCCTGCTCGGTCGCGCTGAGGTCCGCCGTGCTGGCCTGCACCTCCGCCCGCGCGGCATCCACCTGGGCACCGACGCGTCCCCACGTGTACAGCGGCACGTCGAGTTCCCCGCGAGCGTGGTAGTTGTTCGGAATGTCGGGAAAGATGATGTTGATGGTGCCGTTCGGCCCGGGCGCCCCGAACGGCGGCACGTGGTTGTTGCGCTGGTAGCCGGCGGACGTCGTCAGCATCGGGCGCCCGAGGGTCTCTTTCGACGTCACCTCGTCGGCCGCCGCGAGCTCCTTCGACCGGGCCTCGGCCAGCCGCGGGTCGTGGCCCACGCTTCGTCGAAGGGCCTCGTCCAGCGACAGCGACAGCGGCGTCTGCGCCGCCGCGCCGGACGGCACCAGCAGCCACATCGTCATGGCCAGTGCACTTGTCAGCGTCGCGCGCATCGTTCCTTCCTTTTTCAGGATCGGGTCCCGGCCAGTTGTTCGATGAACACGTCCTCGAGCGTCGGCACGATCGGGCGCACGTGGGCGCCGGCGAACCCCGCCCGCTCGAGCTCGGCGGCGACCCCGCCGGCGTCGCCCGGCGCCTCGACGCGCACGTGCAGCCGGTCGCCGAACAGCTGCACGCGCTCGCGGCCGAGCCGCTCGCGCAGGGCGTGGAGCGCATCCCGGACGGGCGTCGCCACGACTTCGAGGATGGTGCCGTGCATCGACGTGATGAGGCGCTTCGGATCCTCCAGGGCGAGCAGCCGGCCCTGGTTGACGAGCGCGACCCGGCCGCAGCGCTCGGCCTCGTCGAGGTACGGCGTCGCCATGATGATCGTGAGCCCCTCGCCGAGGAACTCGGCCAGCAGCTTCCAGAACTCGCGCCGCGACACCGGATCGACGCCCGTGGTCGGCTCGTCGAGCACCAGCATGCGCGGCTCGTGCACGAGCGTGCACGCGAGCGCGAGCTTCTGCTTCATGCCGCCCGACAGGTGGTCGGCCAGCCGGTCGCGGAACCGCGTGAGGCCCGTAAGGTCGAGGAGCCGCGCGCGCCGCGACGCGAAGTCGCGCACCCCGTGGATCTCGGCGAAGAACGCGACGTTCTCGTCGATCGACAAATCGCCGTACAGGCTGAACCGCTGCGACAGATAGCCGATCGACGACGTCGCGGTCCGCCGATCCACGAACGGCTCCACGCCGAACAGACGGACGCGGCCCACGTCGGGCGCGAGCAGCCCGCAGATCAGCCGGAGGCTCGTCGTCTTGCCGGCGCCGTCCGGCCCGATGACGCCGAACATCTCGCCGCGAGCGACGGCGAAGCTGAGCCCGTCCACCGCCTTCGTGGCGCCGAAGGACTTGCGGACGTCCTCGAACTCGACCGCGTGATCGGCCGCCGTCATGGCCGGCCGCCCTGGTGACCAAGACCGGTGAGCTCGACCTCGACAGGCATGCCCGGTTTGAGCACGCCCTGCCGGTTGTCCACGGTCACTTTCACGCGGTACACGAGCTTCGCGCGCTCCGACGTGGTCTGCACGTTGCGCGGCGTGAATTCCGCCTGCGGCGAGATGAACGTGATCCGCCCCGGCAGCCGATCCCCCGCGTCCGTAATCACCGTGGCGGGCTGATCGATCCTGAGGCTCGGCACCAGCGGCTCCTCGACATATGCGTCCGCCCACGCGTGATCGAGATCGACGATGACGACGAGCGGCGTGCCGACGGCGACGAGCTCGCCGGGCTCGACGAGCCGGGACGACACGATGCCCTCGGTGGGCGCCGTGATCGTGGCTTCCGCGCGATCGTGCTCGATCGTGGCGATCTGCGCGTCGACGGCCGCGACACGCGCCTTGGCGGCGTCGATCTCCTCGGGCCGGGCGCCGGCCTTCAAGCGCGCCAACGTCGCGCTCGCGGCGCGCGCGCGATCGTCGGTGGCGCGCAGCCGCGCTTCCGCCAGCTGCCGGCGTGCCACGGCATCGTCGCGTTGTTTCTGCGATCCGGCGCGCTGGCGGAGGAGCTGCTCGAAGCGCGTTTCGTCCTCTTGGGCGGACGAGAGCTCCGCCGCCGCGGCGAGTCGATCGGCGTTCGCCGCCGCGACCTGGGCTTCGGCTTGCTGGATGTCCTCGGGCCGCGTGCCGGCCTCGAGGAGCCGCAGCTGGGCCACGGCCTGATCGCGCTCCGCGTGCGCGCGACCCATCGCGAGATCAGCGTCGGTCGTCTGCAAGGTGACGACCACCTGCCCCGCCGTGACGCGCGCGCCCTCGACGACGCGAACCTCGGCGACGCGGCCGGGCACCTTCGATGCGACCTTCACGTCCGTCGCCTCGACGTAGCCGCTCGCCTTCGGCGGTGCCGTGGCGTTCTCCTTCCGGCAGCCGGTGGAGACGAGGAGCGAAGCGGCCAGCAGGCTGGCCAGGAGGCGGGTCATGGTCGCGTTCTCCTTGACGAGGACACGGGGGACTCATGCGCCGGCGCCGCGGCGACGGCCGCGAGCGTCGTGGCCAGGACGTGCTTCACCACTTCCTGGCGCTGCGCGTCGGCCACTTGCTTCGGCACGAGCGGGCGCAGTCGCTCCCGCACGGGCCCGGTGGCGGCGAAGAACAGCAGCGGCGCGACGACGGCGATCTGGGTAATGAAGGGATTGACGTCGCGGAACACGCCGGCGTCCCGGCCGTCGGCGAGAATCGCGCCGAGCGTTTCGACGACGCAGCGCATCCTGGCGACGATCGGCGGCGAGAGGTGCCGGCCGCCATCGGCGATCTCGCGGAGCCACATGGGCGGGAACTGGGGACGGCCGAGAGCGGCCAGGGCGACGGCTTCGATGAAGTCGTGCAGCTGCACCTCGGGCGGGCCGCCACGCTCGCGGACGGCTGTGACGGCGCGGGCGGCGCCGCTGAACAGGTCGAGCAGAATCGCCTGATACAGCGCGGTCTTGGAGCGGAAGTAGTAGTAGAGCATGGCCTTGTTGACGCGGGCGCGCGCGGCAATGCGGTCGACCTTCGCGCCGTCGAACCCGCGGGCGGCGAACTCTTCGGTCGCGGCCGTGAGCAGGCGATCGCGGGTGGAGGGGGCGTCGGCGAGGGCCGGGCGGGTGGCGGCCATTCTTAACTAACTGGATAGTTAACTCAAGCCGCCGAACCGTGTCAAGCTCCGCGCGCGCTCGGCGCGCCCCACGGCGGCCGCCGCCGACTCACAACAGCTGTTGAAGCCGCTGGTAGCCGGCCCGGCTCAGCGGCAGCTTCGTCCCGTCCGTGAGGATCGCGATCCGGCTGTCCTTCGCGTAGAGCTCCACTTTCGCCAGCCGGTCGATGTTGAGCAGATACGAACGATGGATCCGCACGAAGCGCCGCGGATCGAGCTGCGCCTCGACGTCCGAGAGCGGCTGTTCCTTCAGCAGCGCCTTCCCGCCCGTCCGGAACGCGACGTAGTCGTCCTGCGCCTCGACGTAGTCGATCTTCGCCACCGGCACGACGTGCACGTTCGCGCCGTCGCGAATCACGACGCGATCGAGCGGGGTGCCGGGCGGCCGCGCCGCGTCGCGCAGCACCGCCGGCGCCGGCGCCGGCGCCGTCCGCGCCCGGGCCCGGGCGAGCGCCTCCGCCAGCCGCTCCCGCGTGAACGGCTTCAGCAGGTAGTCCACGGCGTGCACGTCGAACGCCCGCAAGGCATATTCGTCGTAGGCCGTGACGAACACGACCGGCACCTCGCGCCCCACGAGCTCCAGCACCTCGAAGCCCGTCAGCTTGGGCATCTGCACGTCGAGAAACAGCAGGTCCGGCGCCTTCTCGCTGACAACCTTCACCGCCTCGAACCCGTTCGCGCACTCCGCGATGATTTCGACGTCCTCCTGCGCCGCCAGGTCCTGCCTCAGCGCCAGCCGCGCCGGCTCCTCATCGTCGACGATCACGACGCGCAGCCGACGGGCCTCGATCATGCCGACGCCTCGTCGGCCGGCAGCGTGACCGACACACGATAGGCCTCGGGCGCCGCCTCAATCGCGAGCGCCGCGCGGTCGCCGAACGCCGCCGCGAGCCGCCGGCGGACGATGTCGAGGCCCAGGCCGGTGCCCTTGCGCGCGCTGTCCGGATCGCGGGGATTCGAGACCACGATCACGGCGCGATCGCCGGCGCGCTCCGCGCTGATGCCGATCACCCCGCCCTCGAGGCAGGTGGCGACACCGTGGCGCACGGCGTTCTCGACGAGCGGCTGCAGGATGAGCGGCGGCACGGTGACGCCTCCGCTGTCGGCGGAGACGATGGATTGTACGCGCAGCCGCTCGCCGAACCGCACCTGCTCGATCCGCAGGTACTGCTCGGCCAGCGCGACCTCGCGCCCGAGCGGGATCCGCGCCGCGCCGCCGAGACTCAGGCTGTCGCGCAGGAAGTCGGCCAGCAGCTGGCACATCCGCCGGGCCCGGTCCGGGTCGGCGCCAATCAAGCCGGCAATCGAATTGAGGCTGTTGAACAGGAAATGCGGGTCGACCTGGGCGCGGAGCGCCCGGAGCTCGGCCTCGCGCTGACCGATCTGCAGCTCGAGCGCACGCTGCGCAACCTCCGAGGCGCGCTCGGAGGCTTGCGCGAGATACTCCACCGCGACGGCGAGCAGGTAGGCAAGCGCGCCGAGGCCGACGAGCAGCGCCGCGAGCGGCGCGACCGGCGCGGAGGCGAGCGTCGGATCGGATCGCACGAGGACCTGCCACCAGCCGCGTCCGATCGCCGCCCACACTCCAGCGGTGACGATCGCCGCGGTCACCGACGTCGCCGCCACCCGCAGCGTCGGCGTCCCCGGCAGCGGCATGGCTCGGCAGAGGTACGTCGCCGACAACGACACGGGGGTCGCGAGCAGCCCGAGCGGCGCGCCGAAGAGCAGGGCACGGAGCCAGTCGACGCCCATCAGCGCATGGACGAGGACGCCGAGCAGGCCGCCCACGAGCGCCCAGGCCGCCAGGTGGAACTGCAATCGCAGCCGGTCGCCGAGCACAGTCGCCATGCCGCTGGTTTGCCCTCTCCGCCTTGCCTTCTGCCTTCTGCCTTCTGCCCTCTGCCCTCTGCCCTACGTCTTGATCTCAACCCCGCCCATGATCACCAGCCCGCGCACGATCAGCCGGTGGCGCGCGTCGGCCGTGGCGGCGCTCTTGTCGTCCACGCCGCCCATGATGGCGAGCGCCTGGTTCGAGACGCTCCAGTCGGGCGGCACGCGGAGCTCGATGCCGCCCCACATCGCGAACACGTCGATCACCGCCTCGCCGTTGGCGGTGCCCGCGCCGCGCAGGTCGAGCTCGATGCCGCCCATCACCGCGGTGAGATCCGCGCGCCTGAAGACCGTCGAAGCCACGCGGCGCCGCACGCCTGACCAGAAGGCGAACGCGCTGATTGTCTCGTCGGTCGACGTGGGCACGCCGCGGTTGGCCCGGATCGCCGGCCCCGAGCGCAGGATCAGCATGATACCCATCAGCACGAAGAGCAGCGGCCACCAGTCCCAGACGTGCACCGAGACGAGATCGAAATTGTCCGCGAGCCACCACGCGCCGACGAACGTGATGATGCCGCCGGTCACGCGGCCCGACAGGGTGCACGCGTTGAAGAAGCGCGTCAGACCGGCGGCGATGACGATCAGCGGCCAGTAGCGCCAGATTTCGCGGAGGTCGAGCCAGCCGACATTCGCGGCCGTCAGGAGCAGGCCCCACGTGATGATGCCAATCCCGACGACCGCCTGCGCCGTGATTCGACGACCCGGCTGGCTTCCTGGAAGCTGGGTCACCGCTGATCTCCGGCGGCGCCCCGGTGCTCGCGCCGGCCGTACAGAATCGACACCCCGCCCGCGACGATGAAGAGCGGCCAGGACTGGTCGATCCGCACGATGTCGAGGGTGTGCAGCAGGAACAGTCCGCCGATGAACATGAACCAGAGGCCGCCGCGATGCTTGCCGTCGTCGGTCTTGGCGGCGAAGCGTCCGAAGCCGAGGAGGATCAGAATCAGCGGCCACAGCCGCCCGAATCCCACGACCGGAATGAAGTGCTGCCGCCCGGCGAGCGCCACCAGCCCGAGAACGATCAGGAACACGCCCACCGCGACCTTCGAAGAGCCCTCCGCCATAGCCTCCCCCGTTTCCGACCGGCGCACGGAGTCCGACGCGCTCACAGGCCCCGTCCCAGGTAGGCTGCGACCGTGACCGGATGCGTCAGGAGCAACCAGAGCAGACTCGCCGCGAGCGCGCTCGAAACGAGCCCCGCCGCCCCCACGACTACGAGCCAGAATTGCGTGCGCTTCATAACGTCTCTCCGCGTTCCACCTCACAATACGAGCGGACAGCGGGGGTGTCCCGTCCCTTCCGGCCAGCGGCGGCGCCCCCTCGGCCAATGGCGCCGCCCCCGGCGAATGGCGCGACCGCGGGCTCCGGAATCGAACACCGGTTTCTAAGTACAATCGAGGGGATCGAAGGAGTCGCCGATGGCCTTGTTCTCCCGCAGCTCTCAACCCGCGCCCGCACCCGCACCTGCCGACGCCGAACCGCTCGGCGGCGAGGCGCTCGTCTCCCTGCGCAACATGGAGAAGTCGTACGCGCATGGCGCGAGCCGAACGTGGGTGCTGCGGCGGATCACGCTGGACATCAAGGACGGCGAGTTCGTGTCGATCATGGGGCCGTCGGGCGCGGGCAAGTCCACGCTGCTGCACATCATCGGCATGCACGACAGCGCGTGGACGGGCGACTACTACTTCGGCGGCCAGCCCGTGCATCGGCTCGGGCCGAAGGATCGCGCGCGCCTGCACAAGCAGCACATCGGCTTCGTGTTCCAGAGCTACCATCTGCTCGACCACCTGACCGTCTACGAGAACCTCGATGTGCCGCTGTCGTACCGCGACATCAAGAAAGCCGAGCGCGACAGCATGGTCTGCGACGTGCTCGATCGCTTCAACATCGTGGGCAAGAAAGATCTCTATCCGAATCAGCTCTCAGGCGGCCAGCAGCAGCTCGTTGCCGTGGCACGCGCCGTCATCGCCAATCCCAAGGTGATTCTGGCGGACGAGCCGACCGGCAATCTGCACTCGAGTCAGGGCCGCGAGATCATGGAGCTCTTCAAGCGCCTCAACGAGTCGGGCACCACCATCGTGCAGGTCACGCACTCGGAGACGAACGCATCGTACGGATCCCGGGTGATCGAGCTGAAAGACGGATGGGTGGTGAATTGAGCGAGTGGGGATGGGCGATTGGGGATGGTCTTGGGTGATGGAACGATCGGGCGACGGCGCGTCGCGCTGTCGTGGATCGCGCTGGGCCTGATCGTCGTCTCTGCCGCCTGCAGCCGCACGGCCCCGAAGCAGTACGCGTTCCGCGGCCAGGTCCTCGGCGTCAAGCCTGAGAAGCTCGAGATCACCCTCAAGCACGACGACATCGTCGGCTACATGCCGGCGATGACGATGACCTACGACGTCGCCGCGAAGGCGCTGCTCGAGGGACGCACGCCCGGTGAGCTCGTCAGCGGCACGCTCGAAGCGACCGACGCGGGGCCGAAGATCACCGCCATCACCCATGTCGGCTCGGCGCCGCTGCCGGACACGACGAACGAAGTCGGCCTCGCGACGGAGCTCCTCGACGTCGGCGACGCCGTGCCGGACGTCGCGATCGTGGACCAGCAGGACCGGCGGCGGTCGCTGTCGGAGTGGCGCGGGTCGCTGACGCTCATCACGTTCATCTACACGCGGTGCCCGCTGCCGGATTTCTGCCCGCTCATGGACCAGAACTTCCAGGCGCTCCAGCGGCTGATCGGGCGGGACCCGGCGCTCGCGGGCCGCGTGAGGCTGCTGTCCATTTCCTTCGACCCGGATTACGACACGCCGGCGGTCCTCGCCGCGCACGCCGCGCGGCTGAAGGCCGATCCCGCCGTGTGGACGTTTGCGACCGCCGATCGCGTGACGATCGATCGGCTCGCCGCGCGGTTCGGCGTGAGCCTCGTGCGCCCGCCGGGTGACTCGCAGATCACGCACAGCCTTCGGACGACGCTCGTGGGCGCCGACGGCAGGATCAGGCATTTCTACAACGGCAACGACTGGACGCCGGGGGCGGTGCTGGCCGACTTGCGCCGTGAAAAATAAGCCGGGTATATTTTTCGCAGAAACGGCGACGAAAAATATACCCGGCTTATTTTTCACGCCTGCCGAACGGCGGGTCATCCGCCGCTGCCCGACGCCGGCGGCCGTCCAGCGGTTCCTGAACGCCCTGCCCTACAACACCGAGCCGCCGCCCGGCCGCGCGACACTCCGGTCGTTCCGCGGCGTCATCCGCCACCACACGGCGCACTGCCTGGAGGCCGCCCTCGCCGCGGCCGTCATCCTCGAGCAGCACGGCTACCCGCCGCTCGTGATGAGCCTCGAGTCGATCGACCAGCTCGATCACGTGATCTTCATCTACCGCCGACGCGGACGATGGGGATCGGTGGCGCGTTCGCGCGACCTCGGGCTGCACGGCCGGCGGCCCGTCTTCCGCACGCTCCGCCAGCTCGCGCTGAGCTACTTCGATCCCTTCGTCGATTTCACGGGGTGCCTCAAGGGCTACGCGGCCGTCGACCTGCGCGTGCTCGGCGACTACGACTGGCGGCTCGCCAGGCACAACGTCTGGAAGGTCGAGCGCTACCTGCTCGACGTGCCGCACCGGCCGATCCGCTCCTCGGCCAGTCGTGTGCGGCGCCTGCGACGGAAATACGTGGCGTTCAGGCGTGCACGTCCGGGAGCGCAGCCCGACTACTACGATGAGGGCAGGTGGTCAGCGCTGCCCACCACACGTTGGAAGTCAGAGGCCCATGTCTAATCGAGGTCGAAATCCCGTGACGGCTTGGTGACCGGCTCGTCCTTCGCCTGCTTCAGCGCCTCCTCGAAGCGCTTCGACAGCGCGTCGCCGCGGGTGCGCTCGGACTCGACGGCCTGCGCGAAGAGATTGTCGCGGCGCGCCTTGGCTTCGGCCAGGATGCGATGGGCCTCATCCAGCTTGGGCTTGTCGGCCCGCTCGGGCTCGACGTGGCGGACGACACGCTTGAGGCCCTCGTCGATGACGAGGGTCGACTGGCAGCACGGACACGTGACTTCGTATTCGGTTCTGAGTTTGCTCATGGGCCCACCGCCCCTTTCGTCTCCGCTCCGGAGTCTATGATACCGACATGGGCCCGCCTTCGCGCGAGGTCGTCGACGTGCGCGTCGCGACCTACAACATCCATCGCTGCCGCGGCCTGGATCGGCGGACCCGGGTCGAGCGCATCGCGGCGGTCCTCGCCACCATCGACCCGGACATCGTCGCGCTGCAGGAGGTGATTGGCCCGGGGCTCGCGGGACCCGGACACGCGGAGCGGCTGGGGGCGGCCCTGGGCATGGGCTGGGTCATGGCGCCAACCCGCGAGCTGCGCCGGCACCAGTTCGGCAACGCCGTTCTCAGCCGGCACCCGATCCGGGACCACGCGCAGCACGACCTCTCGTGGAAGACCTGCGAGCCGCGGAGCAGCCAGCGCGTGACGGTCGATCTGGGCGCCGGCCGCATGCTCACGATCTTCAACGTCCATCTCGGCACGGCCCTGCTCGAGCGGCGCTACCAGGCGGCGCGTCTTGCGGCCTGGGTGGGGGCTCGCCGCGGCGGTCCGAAGATCGTGCTCGGCGATTTCAACGAGTGGTCGCGCAGCCTCGCCACGGGCGTGCTCGCTGAGCAGCTGAGCAGCGTCGATCTCTATCCACACCTCCGGCGCCGGCGAACGTATCCAGGCTTCTTCCCCGTGCTGCACCTCGACCACATCTATTTCGCGGGCGATATCGAAGTGCGGCGCATCGAGCTGCCGCGGACGCGGCTCGCGATGGTCGCGTCGGACCACCTGCCGCTCGTCGCCGACGTGCGGATCAGATTCTGATCAGCCTTCTTCGAAGTCAGGCTGCTGGGCGGGCAGGAAGCGCGTCGCGGGGCGGAGCGCCTCCCGATGATCGAAGACCGGCAGCCCGGCCACATGCATCGTGGTCTCGCAGCCCGGCGCCTTCTGGGCGATGACCACGGTCACGGGACTGCCCTGGACGCCGTCGCGGAAGCTCACGACGCAGCCGCAGCCGAGACGGGCGCTGACGGGCGGCGTCACACGGGGGGATTTGCGCTCGGCCATCGGACTAGAAGAGGGCCTTGATCTGCTGTTCGAACCAATCGCGCGTCTGGCCGCCCTCGTGCTTCATGTAGACGCTCCCGTCCTTGCGGATGAACCAGGAGACGGGCACCGCGAAGGAGGCCTCGAACGATTCGAGCATGTCGTCGTGGCCCTGCCCGACGAGCACGGGGTAGGTCATCCCGAACTGGGCCGCGAACTTCTGCAGGTCCTCGGGCGAGTCGTCGATCGACACGCCGAGGATCGTGAGACCCTGCGCCTTGTATTTCTCGTTGACGGCAATCAGCGCGGGAATTTCGTCCTTGCACGGCCCGCACCAGGTCGCCCAGAAATTGATGATGAGCGGCTTGCCCGCGAAGTCGGCCAGGCGGACGTCCTTGCCGCTCATGTCCTTGAGCGTGTAGTTGAGGCTGACGTGCGTCGGCGTCGTGTCGTCGCCGGCGCCGGCCGGGACGCGATCGCGGGCGCACGCGCCCGGCCACATCGCGATGGCGGCGGCGACCAGTCCCGCCAGCAGGAGCTGCCGGGGCCACACCCCTGAACGAAACGTCGGCGACCTCACTCCCCCACATTACTACAGTCCGGCGTCTGCCGGCCCGCCTCCTTGCGTGGGCGGCCGGTGTCCTCGCCGGGCCACGGCGCGCGCGAATCCGTGACGTGTTTCGGCGCGCGAGGCGAGGTACGACCTTTGCTGGCGACATCACCAGGTTTCGCACCCAGGCCTTCACGCCCTGCGCGCCGTGCCCGTCGGGTCCGGGTGTAAGATGCCGAGACGGTCCCTGGTTTGGATGTTCTCGTCGAGGTGATTGTTATGCGGATGCGCCGTCTGCGCATATCTCCCCTACTCCTCGGTGCTCTGACGTTCGCCCTCCTCTCGTTCGTGCCGGTGGCAGCGACCGGTCAGACGCCGTACGTCCCGTACTTCGGCAAGAACCAGGTCCGGTACGACAAGTTCGAGTGGATGATCTACAAGACCGACCACTTCGAAATCTTCTACTACCCGGCGCTCGAGAAGCACCTCGAGCGCGTGGCGTCGTACGCCGAAAGCGCCTACCAGCACATCAGCGCCGAGCTCAAGCACGACCTGGCCGAGAAAGTGCCGCTCATCCTGTTCAAGACCGAGGCCGAGTTTCAGGAAGAGCACGTCTCGGGCGGCCAGATGCCGGAGGGCGTGCTGGCCTTCGCCGAGCCGGAACGCAACCGGATGGTGCTGCCGATCGACCAGCCGGCCGACCAGCTCTACGAGCTCATCACGCACGAGCTCACGCACATCTTCGAGTTCGACATCATCCCGCGCGGCCTGGGCCTCGCCAGCTCGCTGCCCCTCTGGATGGATGAGGGCCTGGCGGACTACATGGCCGGGGCGTGGAACCCGCTCGACCTGATGATGGTCCGCGACACGGCGGTCTCTGACACGGTGCCGAAGATGAGCGAGCTCGAGAGCCAGCCGATGTCGGGCCGCACGCCGTACGTGCTCGGCCACGCGACGTTCGAGTTCATCGAGTCGAAGTGGGGCAAGGACGGTCTGCGCCAGTTCCTGTTCTCGCTGCGCAAGAGCGCGATCGGCGGCGGCGAGAGCGCCTACGAAGAGGCGCTCAAGCTCAAGCCCGAGGACTTCGACGAGCAGTTCGATCGGTACATGAAGGAGCGGTTCAAGCCGTTCCGCGACAAGGAACGGCCCGCCGACTACGGGCGCAACCTCGCGCCGCGGCCCGACCGGTCGGACTACGTGTCGGTCATCTCGCTCGAGCCGTCGCCGACCGGCGACATGCTCGCCGCCGTCGTCGCCAACCGCCACGACTACGAGCTCGACATCATTCTGATCTCGGCCCGCGACGGTCAGGTCATCCGCAACCTGACGCCCGGCCTCGACAAGAACCGCGGCTATGAGTACATCGCCCAGGCCGGCGGTCTGCGGGGCAACGTCGTGCCGTGGATCGCGTGGTCGCCGGTGGGCGATCGCGTCGCCTACTTCGTCCGGACCGAAAAGGAAAAGACGCTCATCGTCGAGAACGTCGTCAATCGCAAGACTGAATACCGCATCCCCCTCAAGACAGTGGACGAGCCGGAGTCGCC
Source organism: Vicinamibacterales bacterium (assembly GCA_035519535.1). Taxonomy (GTDB): domain Bacteria; phylum Acidobacteriota; class Vicinamibacteria; order Vicinamibacterales; family SCN-69-37; genus DATEGZ01. The sequence goes on from DATIWF010000068.1 coordinate 64,363, forward strand.
GGCCTTCAGTCCGGACGGCACCAAGATCGCGTTCGCCGGCATGCGCGACGCCATCGGCGACATCTTCACCTACGAGCTGGGCAGCGGGAAGATCACGAACGTCACGAACGACACCTTCGCGGACTACGCACCGACGTTCTCACCCGACGGCAAGACGATCGTCTACACCGCGCGGGTGGGCGGCAATCACAAGTTGTTTTCGGTGGACCTCGCGAGCGGCCAGAAGAAGCAGCTGACGTTCGGCGCGCACGACGACGCGGCGGCGAAGTTCTATAACGACCACGTGCTGGTCTTCACGTCGACGGCGGTCGATCCGAAGCTGTCGCTTCCGCCGGAGGTGCTCAAGAACGGCGAGATTCCGAACGTGTGGACGCTC
>DATIWF010000069.1:0-56181 GCA_035519535.1 Vicinamibacterales bacterium
GAGGGTACGCGCCGTCGGCGCCGAAAATCCAGCGCCCGGCGCGTCGGCGTCGTGAATCAATCGATGCGGAAACGGCAGCCTGGGCGTCGTCGCGCCGATTCAGGCTCCGGGCTGCGAGGGATCCAGCCGGCGGAAGTTCACGCGGCCGTGGGACGGAAATGTATACTGGCGCTCCGATCATCGACGCGCATCGGGGATCGTGATGACGTCTTCTTACATTGTTGAGCTTCGCGATCTGCCGGGCGTTTCGCTCGCGGTTGTCCGACGGGTGGCGCGCGTGCCGGAGCTCTCGCGCCTCGTGCCGGAATGTTGCGGGCTCGTCTGGAACGCTCTCAAGGCGCAGGGTATTCGCGGCGGCCGTCATGTCGCCGTGTACTGGGACGAGTCGATCAAGCTCGACGTGGGCGTCGAGCTGGCCGTGCCATTCGCCGAACACGACGGGCTCGTCCGCTCGGCGACACCGGCCGGCGCGGTTGCGACGACGACGCACTTCGGTCCGTACGGCGGCCTCGGCGCCGCGCACGGCGCGGTGCGCGAGTGGTGCCGCGCGAATCATCATCCCCTCGCCGGACCATGCTGGGAGATCTACGGCCATTGGCAAGACGCGTGGAACGCCGACCCCTCGAAGATCCGGACGGATGTCTTCTACCAGATGGGTCGTTGAGTCGGCATCAACGGCTGACGCGGGCGATAGACTCGGCGCACATGACCACTGACCGCCGGGAGTTCCTCGTGATCGTCGGCGCCGTGATGATGGCGCCGCTCGCGGCTCGCGTGAGCCAGGGCCAAACCGGAGGAGGCGCGCCAATGTACGGACTCATCAGCAAGGTCAACGCGGTGCCGCGGCAGCGCGATGCGCTCGCGGCGGTCCTCACCGAAAGCCCCGGCGCGATGCCCGGCTGTCTGAGCTACGTCGTCGCGACCGATCCGACGGATGCCGATGCTCTGTGGATCACCGAAGTGTGGGACAGCGCCGCCAGCCATCAGGCGTCGCTGTCGCTGCCCGCCGTTCAAGCGGCGATCGCGAAGGGCCGGCCGCTCATCGCGGGCTTCAGCCACCGGGTCGAGACCGTCCCGGTCGGCGGGTACGGGCTGAAGAAGAGCTGATCCTGCCGGCGCTCGGCTACGAGCACGTCGCGGGAGCGCGCGCCGCGGCGCAGGTGATTCTCCGGAAGTCGTCGCGATCAGCCGGCGCGGCTCCGGCCCGGGTCCTTGACAGGGTGACTCGGCCTGTGTTACTTGATTGTTCAAGTAAGCCGTGACTCAGGCCACCCCCGCCGCCGTCCCCGACACCCGCGCCCGCATCGTCGAGGCGGCGCGCTTCCTGTTCTGGGAGCGCGGCTACGCCGCGACGGGCCTCGCCGACATCCTCCAGCGCGCGCGCGCCAACAGCGGCAGCTTCTACCACTTCTTCGAAAGCAAGGACGCGCTGCTGCGGACCGTGCTCGACACGTACGTCGCGCTCCTCGAGCCCTACGTGATCCGCCCGGCATGGAACCGCACGACGGATCCCGTCGAGCGGATTTTCGCGCTGCTCGACGGCTACCGGCAGCGGCTCGTCGAGACCGGCAGCCAGTACGGGTGTCCGATCGGCCGGCTGGCGCTCGAGATCGATCCCGAGAACACGCCGGCGCACGAGCTCATCGCCAGAAACTTCGCGGCGTGGCGCGGCTACGTCGAGGCGAGCGTGCGTGCGGCCGGCCTCGCGCGCCCCGAGGACACCGCCGCGCTCGTGCTGGCTGTGATGGAGGGCGCCGTGATGCAGTCGCGGGCCGAGCGGACGATCGCGCCGTTCGACGCCTGCATCCGGCAGCTCCGCGCACACTTCGACGTGCTGACGCCCGCGCGGCCGACCCGCCGCGCCTCCAAGAGGACACCATGACCCGATCGATCGCCGTCGCTCTGACCGTACTCGCCCTCGCGGTGCCGGCGCGCGCCGCCGACCACGCAATCCGCGTCGAAAGGCTCACCGCGCCGGAGAAAGCGCTTCGCTTCTCGGTCATCGTTCCCGCGACCGTGGACGACGTCTGGACGGCGATGACGACGAGCGAGGGCCTGAAGACGTGGATCTGGTCCGACGCGCGCGTCGATCTGAGGCCAGGCGGGGACTGGCTCGTGCTCCTGCCCGGCGGCAACACGGCCGGCGGCACGGTGGTCGGCTTCGACGCCGGACGGCGGCTCACGCTCGACGCCATGGCGCCCGAGCAGTTCCCGACGGTGCGCCGCGAACGGACGCGCGCGGTGTTCGACTTCGCGCCCGCGACGTCCGGCGGCACGACTGTCACGCTGACCCAGACCGGCTGGAAGGCCGGCGCGGAGTGGGACGCCGCCTACGAGTATCTCGCCGTGGGCAACGCACAGCTGCTCGCGCAGCTTCGCCGGCGCTTCGAGTCCGGTCCGATCGACTGGGCGACGGCTCCCGCCACGCCGGCGCCCGTCCGTCTGACGTCGTACGTGGCGGCCGACGGCAGCCGCGTGCTGCGTCACGAAATCGACGTGAACGCGGCGCCCGCGGAGGTGTGGCGCGCGTTCACGACGAACGAGGGACTCCGGGCCTTCGTCGCCCCAGTCGTGGCGATCGATCTTCGGCTCGGCGGGATGTGGGAGTCGTCGTACGACCCGAACGCGCATCTCGGCGATCCCGGCAACATCCTCAACGAGGTGATCAGCTTCCTGCCCGAGCGCATGCTGTCGATCCGCGTGGCGCGGACGCCGCCCGACTTCCAGCACGCCGACGTCGCGAAGCAGGTGTGGACCGTGATCGAGATCGTGGATCTCGGCCAGCACCGGTCGCGCGTGGCGACGTCGATGTGCGGGTGGAAGAGCGGTCCGGACTGGGACGCGGTGTACAGCTTCTTCGAGCGCGGCAACACGATCGTCGCCGAACATCTGCGAGACTATCTGAACGGGCCAGGGCCGGCGCGATGAGCGCCGCCCGCCCGGGGCCATGCCGCTCACGCCGTCGCCGACCGAGCTGACCACCGCTGCGACTGACGCGGCGCTCGCGCTGCTGTGCGTCGTGCTGCTCGTCTCGCTCCTGCGACGGCCGGCGCAGCAGTCCTGGCGGCGTGCGATCTGGGCCTCGGTCTTCGCGCTGCTCGCCATCGGCTCGGTGATCGGCGCCATCGCGCACGGCCTCGATCTGTCGGACGCCGCCCGGGCGGTGTGGTGGCGACCGCTCTACCTGTCGCTCGGGCTGTGCGTCGCGCTGTTCGTGGTCGGCGCCATCGGCGACTGGCGCGGCCAGCGGGCCGCGCGCGCGGCCCTGCCCTGGGCCACGGCCGCGGGCCTCGGCTTCTTCGCGGTCACGCAGCTGGGCGGCGGCAGCTTCCTGTTCTTCGTCGGGTACGAGGCCGTCGCCATGATCGCGGCGCTTGCCACGTACCTCATGTTGTGGAGAAGGCACGCGATGGCCGGCGCGGGCGTCGTCGCGACCGGCATCGCCCTGACGCTCGTCGCCGCCGCGATCCAGCAGACGTCATTCTCGGCGACGATCGTCTGGCCGTTCGACCATAACGGCCTGTTCCATCTGATTCAGATGGTCGCGGTGGTCGTGATCGCGCGAGGCCTCAGCAGCACCTCGTAGTGACGCGACGCACGCTCGCGTCGCGCCTCGTCCAGGGTCGACTGTCCGATCGCCAGAAGCTGGTGCGTGCGCGGGTCGTGCTCGACCTCGACGCACGGGCCGCTGTCGTACGCGCCGGTCTCGGCCACCAGGTCCAGCACGTTCTGGCCGAAATCGCTGTCCGTGCGCGTGAGCAGGTACACGGCCGGCGCCAGGCGCGCGAAGTCGTGCAGGTACGCCCGGCACATGTCGGTCTGGACGTGCTGGACCACGAGCGACGCGAACACCAGATCGAAGCGCTGCTGCCGGACGCGCGTCCAGTCGTCGTCCAGGCCGTCCACCGGAGTCGTCGCCAGCGCGCGGCACCGCGCGATCATCGCCGGCAGATCGAAACCGACGACGCGCTCGGCGATGCCGGTCAGGTACGGGAAGTTGCGGCCGAGGCCGCACCCGAAATCGAGCACGCGGCGCAAGCCCCCGGGCAGCGCGATCGTCGGCGCGTACGGCGTGAAGGGCTTGCCGGTCTTGAAGCCGGTCAGAATCCGCTCTCTGATGTCGTCGGGATCGCCCGACGCGGCAAGCGTGGACCAATCGTCGGCGCCGGGCACGATGCTATTCTGGCATGGACGCCCGCAATGATTGATCTTCAGAGGATGGCCGTCGACGGCGCCGTGCTGTCGATCCTGGCCTCGGCGTGGATCCTGTTCCTGCTTCGCCTCAACCCGCGCCTGTTCCTTCAGGACTTTCCGAAGGACCTGCGCGATCGGCTGCCGCCCAAGACCCCGGCCGAGCGGCGGATGTCGCTGTGGCTGGGCGTGCCGTTCTTGATCCTGCTCGTGGCCGTACCAACGTGGTCGGCGTGGGCCGTCAAACGCGAGCACGCGCCCGACGTGACCTGGGCGACGCTGGCTCTGCAGGCGTTCGGCGTCGCGATGATCTTCAATCTCGTCGACCTGCTGATCCTCGATTGGCTGCTCGTGTGCGCCATCACGCCTCGGTTCATCGTCCTTCCCGGCACGGAGGGCATGGCGGGCTACAAGGACTACTGGCACCACTTCCGTGGTTTCCTGATTGGCACGGTCCTCTCGGCCGTCATGGGGTCGCTCATCGGCGCGGCCCTCTCGGTTCTCTAATCGGTCGCCCAATTATCCAATCGCCCAATCACCTCTTCCAATCACCCATCCCCCAATCACCCCTTCCAATCACCCATCCTCCAATTACCCATTCCAATCACCCATCGCCAATCTCCAATCTCCAATGGAATTGGGTATCATTCCCCGTTCTTCTCCATCCCGATCCCGGAGGCGGTATGACTCATTACGACGAGTTCGATCTGCTCGAGCAAGTTCAGGCCGAGACCGAGGAGCTGGCAGACGGCATGGCGTGGTCGTCGGGGCTCGATCGCCGCCGGTTCGTGTTTCTGTCGCTCGTCGCTGCCGCGGCCAGCACCTTCGGCTTCGGCGCGACCGCCGTCGCGCAGGGCGCGGCGCCGGCGCCGCAGACCCCGGCCGCTCCGCCGCCTCCGCCGCTGGGCAATGGCGAGCCCGTCTCCTGGACCTTCCAGCCGTATCCCGGCGGCACCGGCGCACTCGTCGAGAAGCTGATCAAGGAGCGCGGCGCGGGGGCGTTCGAACGCTCGACCTTCGTCCCGCTCAAGTGGACGGGCCCGGTGCCGACCGGCCCGGACGAGATCGCGTTCCTGCCGGCGCACCGGCTATCGGTGCTGATCAAGGAGAAGCGCCTCACGTCGGTGCAGCTGACGAAGATCTACCTCGACCGCATCGAGCGGCTCGATCCGACCCTGCTGTGCGCCGTCACGATCATGCGCGAGCAGGCGCTGGCCGAGGCGGCGAAAGCCGACGCCGAGATCGCTGCGGGCCGCTACCGCGGGCCGCTGCACGGCATTCCGTACGGCGTGAAGGATCTGTTCTCGACAAAGGGCGTGCGGACGACGTGGGGGTCGAAGGACTTCGAAAACCGCGTCATCGACGACGACGCCGAGGTCGTCGTGCGGCTCCGCAATGCCGGCGCGGTCCTGATGGCCAAGCTCGCCACGGGGCTCTTCGCGCAGGGCGACCAGTGGTATCGGGGGCGCACGAACAACCCGTGGGACATCCGCCGCGGCTCGAGTGGATCGTCCGCCGGGCCGTCGTCGGCGACCGCGGCCGGCTGCGTCGCGTTTGGCATCGGCACCGAGACGTCGGGCTCGATCGTGTCGCCGGCGCGCGAATGCGGGCTGAGCGCGCTGCGGCCCACGTTCGGCCGCGTCAGCCGCTACGGCGGCATGGTGCTCGCGTGGTCGCAGGACCGCGTCGGGCCGATCTGCCGCACGGTCGAGGACTGCGCGATGGTGTTCAACGCGATCCACGGCGTCGACCCGAAGGACCCCGGCACGATCACGACGCCGTTCGAGTTCGATCGCAACATCAAGCTCGCGTCGGTGCGCATCGGCGTGGATGCGGGCGCGCCGAAGGAGTTCGTTGATTCGCTGAAGGAACTGGGCGCGCGTCCGACCGAGCTCGGCCCTCGTCCGGGAGGAGGGGGCGGCGGGCTCGGCGTCGAGTCGGCAGCCGCCTTCGACTCGTACGTGATTTGGAAGGCGAAGGAGCTCAACATCGAGCTCGCGACGATTCCCGAGCCACAGCGCGGCGGAGGTGCCGGTGGCGGTGGACGAGGTCGCGGCGGCGCCGTGGATGCCGGCGCGGCCGGGGCGGCCGGTGGCGGTGCGCCGGGCGCCGCGGGCGGTGACGCGGGCGCCGCGGGCGGGGGCCGAGGTCGCGGCGGCGATCCCGGCAATCCGACGGGGATGGCGGCGCTGACGCGCTGGACGAACGGCCGCTTCCCGCGCGCGTTCGACTTCGTGAACCAGCAACGGCGCCGGTGGCAGCAGATCTCGCAGATGGCCGAGCTGCTGAAGGATCTCGACATGTACGTTCCCGGCAACGGCTTCGACGTCGGACTGCACGCCTCGACGGGCCATCCGTGTGTGGTGGTTCCGTACAAGTTCGAAGCGCCGCCGGCGGGCCGCGGCGGAGGCGGCGGGCGAGCCGGGGGCGCGGCGAGCGCCGCCAATCCGGCGGCCGCCGGTCGCGAGGCCGCGCCGCAGGCGCCCCCTGCCGAGCCTGGCAAGCCGCAGCCGATCTGCGCGGTCATCGCCGGGAATCTGTACAACGACGACAAGATCCTGTCGGTCGCGCATCAGTACCAGACCCACACGACCTGGCATCTGAAGCACCCGACGATCTGAACACCGGCAAGCGGGGATCGATGAATGGGGACTCGAAAAGCCATCGATCATCGAGGCATCGAAAGCGACGATCGACGGATCGAAGGCGCAAGGCGCCGGTTGACAATCGCGGACGCGTTCACGATCATCGAGTGAAGGTCCCCCGACCGTCACTCGTATGCATCGTGTCGGCGTAGCCTTCGTCGCCTCGGCGCTCGCGTCGTTCGTGCTGGTCGTCTCGGCGCAGCAGGCGCCCCCGCCCGCCGCGCCCGCGCAGGGCCAGCCCGCCGCCAGCCAGCAGCCGGTCTTTCGCGCCGGCGCGGATGTCATCCGCCTCGACGTCTCCGTCCTCGACAAGAACCGGCGGCCCGTGCGCGGCCTGACCGCGGACGATTTCAACGTCGTCGAAGACGGCACGCCGCAGCGGGTCGTCGCGGTCTCCGAGGTGGACGCGGAGGAATACGACCCGGCGCCGACGGCGTGGATGCGCCACGTCACACCCGACGTCTCGGCGAACGACCTCGCCGATCAGATCGGCGACGGGCGCGTCTTCGCCGTGGTGCTCGACGACGTGAATATCCCCTGGGATGACGTGGACATCATCCAGAATGCGCGCGGCATCGGCCGCGACGTCATCGATTCACTGGGGCCGTCCGACATCGCCGCGGTGGTGTACCCGCGCGACGCCGGAAACACCGAGGACTTCACGACCGATCGCGAGAAGCTGCTGTCGGCCGTGGACAAGTTCGACCCACGCGAGCCCGATCTGCCCAGCACGTTCGGGCCGTCGATGTCGACAGGCGGCGATTTCGGACACGGCAGCGCGCTGCTCGGCCATTCGACGTGTTCGCGCTCGCAGCTGACCGTGCCGATGTTCGAGACGCTCGTGAGCCGGCTGGCCACGGTGCCGAACCGCCGCAAGACCGTGGTGTTCGTCAGCACCGGGGTGCCGATCGACTTCATGGCGACACGCGGCTGCCCGGGCGAGCTCCGCGATCGCATGATCGACGTCTTCGGGCGCGCCGCGCGCGCCAACGTCAACATCTACAGCGTCGACCCGGCCGGCTACGACGGCTACGCGCGCTATCTCCAGATGCCGATCCGCCGGGGCGGTCGCCCCGCGATGGCGACGATGCCGGACCGCGCGGCCTTCGACGCGGCGAAGGTCCGCCACGATTTCCTCGAGACGATGGCGGACTACACCGGCGCCACCGCGACCGTCAACTCCGACGACGTGCAGAAGGGCATCGACGCGATCTTCACCGAGGAATCGTCGTACTACCTGATCGGCTATCAGACGTCGAACGGACGGCCCGACGGAAAGTTCCGCAAGGTGACCGTCAAGGTCAACAAGCCCGGGCTGACCGTGCGCACGCGGTCCGGCTACTTTGCGCCCAAGGCGGACACGAGCGCGACGCGGGACGCGAAGAGCGCGCCCACGACGAACGACCTCGGACTCGTCGGGATGATGAGTGCGCCGTCGCTGCCGTTGCGGGTGACGGCCGAGCCCGTCGCTCTCGCGGGCCGGGGCGCCGCCGCCGACGTCGCGGTCGTGCTGACCGTGCGTCTGCCCGCGCCGCGCGGGCCCTTGAGTGAGACCGTCACCGTCGTGCGGACGCTGTACGACGCCGACGGCCGCGCGGGTCCGCCGGTGCTCGAGACGACGAACCTGGCGCTCCTGCCGACGACCGGCGAGGATCTGCGGTACGACCTGTTCTCGCGGCTCACGCTCACGCCCGGCCGGTACCAGCTGCGGCTCAACGCGACCAGCCGATCGATCGACAAGAGCGGGTCGGTCTATGCCGACATCGAGGTGCCGGACTTCACGCGCGCGCCGCTCTCGCTGTCGGCGATCGTCCTCGGCACCAAGACGCCTCCGGGCGATCGGAAGGATCCGCTGGCGTCGATCATGCCGATCGTGCCGACCACCGCGCGCGACTTCGCGCCGGGCGACCAGGTCGACGCGTTCCTGCGGGTATTTCAGGGCGGCGCGGCGCCGCCCGTGGACGTCGCCATGAACGTCCAGGTGCTCGATTCGAGCAGCACGAAGATTGCCGACGCGACCCAGTCCATTCCGTCGTCCGCGTTCGGGGAAACCCGCGCCGCGTCGTTCCGGTTCGACCTGCCGCTCGAGAAGCTGAAGCACGGACCGCAACTCGTCAGCGTGACCGCGACGCCCGCCGGCGGCCCGCCGGTTCGCAAAGATCTCGTGTTTCGAATCCGATGAGCGACGTCACACGCCTCTTGAGAGCGCTCGACCAGGGCTACCACCGGCCCTCGTGGCACGGCACGAACCTGCGCGGATCGATTCGTGGACTCCGGCCGGCGGCCGCCGCGCGCCGACCCGGCCGCGGGCGGCACAACATCCAGGAGATCGTCGTGCATTGCGCCTACTGGAAGTACGCCGTGTGGCGCCTCCTGACGGGCGCGAAGCGGGGGGCGTTCGCGCACAACGGATCGAACTGGTTCCCGCGGAGCGGCGCGGACGCGGCTGCGTGGCGCGCCGACGTAGCGCTCCTCGATGACATGCACCGCCGGCTCCGAGCCGCCGTCGCGTCGCTCACGCCGCGGCAGCTTTCGGCCCACGGCAAGGGCCGATTCACGAAGGCGGATCTGGTCGCGGGCGTCACCGCGCACGACCTGTACCACGCGGGGCAGATCCAGCTCATCAAGAGGTTCCTCTAGGGGTTCCCAAAGGGGTTCCAGAGGGGCTCCAAGGGGTTCTCAAGAGGGTTTCCGAGACGTTTCCCAGAATTTGGTGTCCAACCCGTGCGTGACCTTCTCGTCGTCCACAGGGTTCGGCCGCGCGGCGTCAGCGATCGCGGTCTTCCTGATCGCCGCTGGCTCGGGTGCGTCCGGGCAGAAGACGCACGCGCGCAAAATCGTCTGCGTGTGCGTCGCGCCCACGTGCCACTTCGGAAAGCCGGTCGCAGGCGGGTACATCTTCGAGCCCGAGCGGCTCGAGGGTGACCCACCGGCGCGATCGCGCCTCGCGCGCGACGCGCCGTCCGGCGTCGTGATTCTCGAGGTGCGGATCGACGAGCACGGCTGCGTGACGGACAGCTGCGTGCGTCACGGCCTGCGCGCAGATGTGGACGCCGAGGCGCGCGCCGCCGTATTGCAGTGGCGCTTCGAGCCCGCCGCCCTCGCACGACCCGCCGACGGCCGTTCCGTCGGCACGCCCGTGCCGATCGTGATCACGGTCGCCGTCCCGATCGGACGCTGACTCGCGAACTCCCGAGCCGCTTGGGAACCGCGTTGGACCCCGGTGGGGCCCCTTTTGAGCCGCCTGGGAGCCCCGGGTAATGTGTGCCTGTATGACCCGGATCGAATGCGGCCCGTGCGTGCTGCGCCCCTGGCGCGAGGATGACCTCGCCTCGCTCGTGCGCTACGCCGATGATCCCGACGTCGCGCGGACGCTCCGCGATCGCTTTCCGCATCCCTACACGATTGACGCGGGACGCGCGTGGCTGGTCGCCGCGGGGAGCGAGGATCCCCCCACCGCGCTGGCGATTGACGTCGGCGGCGAGGCCGTCGGCGGCATCGGCGTGATTCCGGGCGCCGACGTCAACCGGTACAGCGGCGAGATTGGCTACTGGCTCGGCCGGGCGTGGTGGGGCCGCGGGCTCGGGACGGCCGCCGTCACGCACTTCGTCCCCTGGGCCGGCAGGACCTTCGGCCTCGCCCGCGTCTTCGCCTACGTTTTCGAAACGAATCCGTCGTCGATGCGCGTCCTCGAAAAGTGCGGGTTCGAGCGCGAGGGCGTCCTGAGGCGCCACGCCTTCAAGGACGGGCGACTGCTCGACGAGATCCTGTACGGGCGAGTCCTGGTTGCGGGTGACACGCCGCCGCCCCGCCCGTCGTAAAGAGACGCAGATACCGACCCTCTGGGAACCCCTGAGGAACCCCCCGCGGGAACGCCCTTTTGGAACGCCCGGATCCCCGGATCTTTGCGATAGGATCGCCCAACAATGAACGCTCGCTCCGCCGCCTCGGATTCGTCGCGCCAGTTTCTGCCGGTCCTGCTTCTGCTGTTCGTCGGCAGCGGCTGCGCGGCCCTGATTTACGAGATCGTCTGGTTCCAGCTGCTGCAGCTCACGATCGGCTCGTCAGCCGTGTCGCTGGGCGTGTTGCTCGGGACTTTCATGGGCGGCATGTGCCTGGGCAGCTACCTGCTCCCGCGCTACGTCGCGGCTCGTCAGCATCCGCTGCGCGTCTACGCGATGCTCGAGCTTGGCATCGGCGCGATGGGGCTGCTCCTGCTGTTCGGCATGCCGATCGTGAACACGATCTACACGGCCGTCGGCGCGTCCGGCATGGCCGGCCTGCTGCTGCGCGGCATCGTCGCGGGCGTCTGCCTGCTGCCTCCGACGCTCATGATGGGTGCGACGCTGCCGGCGATGGCGCGCTGGGTGGAGACGACGCCGCGCGGGGTGTCGTGGCTGGGCTTCTTCTACGGCGGCAACATCGGCGGCGCGGTGGTCGGCAGTCTCGTCGCCGGCCTGTACCTGCTGCGCGTCTGGGACATGGCGGTCACGACGTACGTGGCCGTCGCGCTCAACGTGCTGGTGGCGTCGATCGGCCTGCTGCTGGCGAAGGTCACGACCTATGAAGCGCCCGCGGCGTCAGCGGCGCCGGCGGAGCGCGCGGCGGGATCGCGGCTGGTGTACTTCACGATCGCGCTGTCGGGCCTGACCGCGCTCTCGGCCGAGGTGATCTGGACGCGCCTGCTGTCGCTGCACTTCGGCGCGACGGTCTACACGTTCTCGCTGATCCTGGCGGTGTTTCTTGTCGGACTCGGCATCGGCAGCAGCATCGGCTCGATGATCGCGCGCGAAGCCGCGCGCCCGCGCGTTGTCCTCGGCTGGTGTCAGATGCTGCTGTGCGGCGCGATGGCGTGGGCGGCCTACCAGCTCTGCAGCTCGATGCCGTACTGGCCGATCAACCCGTCGATCCTGCTCGACCCGGACAAGAACTTCTGGTTCAACTTCCAGCTCGACCTGGCGCGCTGCTTCTGGGTCGTGCTGCCTGGCGCGGTGCTCTGGGGCGCGAGTTTCCCGCTGGCGCTCGCGTCGGTCGCGGCGCCCGGCCAGGATCCCGCGCGCCTCGTCGGCGGGGTGTACGCTGCCAACACGGTCGGCGCGATCGTCGGGTCGCTCGCCGCAAGTCTCCTGCTCGTCGTCTGGCTGCACACGCAGCACACCCAGCAGCTGCTAATCCTGCTGAGTGCGCTGTCCGCGCTGCTGATGCTCGCCCCGGCGGTGGCCGGTGAGGGCGGCAAGGGCCAGATCCAGTGGACCGCCACGATCGTGCTCGTCGCGGCCACCGGCGGCGCCGGTCTGCTGGCGCGCGGCATCCCCGAAGTGCCGGGGTTGCTCGTGGCGTACGGCCGGTATTCGGCCACGTGGGTCGGACTCAGCAACATCATCTACGTCGGCGAGGGCCTGAACGCATTCGTGGCCGTGTCGGAGCTGCCGAGCGGCGTGCGCAACTACCACAACGCGGGCAAGGTGCAAGCCTCGAGCGAGCCGCAGGACATGCGCCTCCAGCGCATGCTGGGACACATCACGCACCTCATCCCGGCCAATCCGTCGAACGTGCTGGTCATCGGCTGCGGCGCGGGCGTGACGGCCGGCGCCGTCTCCATCGGCCCGACGGTCAAGCACGAGACGATTGCCGAGATCGAGCCGCTCGTGCCATCGACCGTGTCCACGTATTTCGCGCAGCACAACTACGACGTCGTCAACAATCCGAAGGTCACCGTGCACGTCGACGACGCGCGGCACTTCCTGCTGACGACGAGAGAGAAGTTCGACGCCGTGACGTCCGACCCGCTCGATCCATGGGTCAAGGGCGCGGCGACGCTCTACACGGAGGAGTTCTTCAACGTCGTCAAGGCGCATCTGAACCCCGGCGGCGTCGTCACCCTCTTCGTGCAGCTGTACGAGAGCAACACGGCCGCGGTCAAGAGCGAGATCGCGACCTTCTTCAAGGCGTTTCCGAACGGCGTCGTCTGGGGCAACACCAACAACGGCCAGGGCTACGACCTCGTCCTGATGGGTCAGGTCGAGCCGACGAAGATCGACCTGGACGCGATGGAGGCGAAGCTCCAGAGCCCCCAGTACGCGCAGGTCGCGCAGTCGCTCCGCGAGATCGGCTTCAACTCGGCGATCGATCTCTTCTCGACCTACGCGGGCAACGCCCAGGACCTCGGGCCCTGGCTCAAGGACGCGGAGATCAACCACGACCGCAACCTGCGGCTGCAGTACCTCGCGGGCATGGGCCTCAACTTGTACCAGAGCGGGCCGATCTACTCCGAGATGCTGGGCTATGCGCGATATCCGGACAATCTGTTCACCGGATCGGAGGCGACCCTGCAGGCGATTCGTGATGCCGTGCAGCGCGCGCAGGGACGATAGGGCAGAAGGCAGAAGGCAGAAGGCAGAAGATAGAGGGCAGCAAAAGGCACAGCCATGACCAGACATCGCGCGGCGGTTGTTTCGACTCTCGCACTTGTTCTTGCCCTGGGCGTCGTGGCGGCGCCCACGCCCGTGCGCGCGGCCGCCGACACGCTGCCGCAGCGGCTGAGCGACCAGGAATTCTGGAAGCTCGTCGAGGACTTCTCCGAGCCGAACGGGTTCTTCCGGTCGGACAATCTGCTCTCGAACGAGATCTGGTTCCAGACCGTCATTCCCGATCTGCTGCAGCGCGTGAAGGGCGGCGGCAACGTCTATCTGGGCGTCGGTCCGGAACAGAACTTCACCTACATCTCGGCGATCAAGCCGAAGATGGTGTTCATCACGGACGTCCGGCGGGGCAACCTGCACGAGCAGCTGATGTACAAGGCGCTCTTCGAACTGTCGGCCGATCGCGCCGAGTTCGTCTCACGGCTGTTCACCAAGAAGCGCCCGGAGGGCCTGACCGCGAAATCGACGGGCGCGGAGATCATGAACGCGTTCTGGGACGTGCCGACGAGCCCCGAGGCGGCCTACAAGCAGAACGTGAAGGACATCCAGGATCTGCTGACCAAGAAACATGCGATCCCGGTGCCGGCCGACGATCTGCAGGCGATCGCCGAGAACGTGTACTACAACTTCTACTGGTTCGGGCCCAGCATCAACTACAACTCGTCGACGAGCGGCGGCGGCCGCGGCGGCTCCATGGTGAACTACGCGGACCTCATGTCGCAGACCGACGGCGCGGGCTTGAATCGCAGTTTCCTCGGGTCCGAGGAGAACTTCCAGGTGCTGAAGGAGCTCGAGGAGCGCAATCTGCTCGTGCCCATCGTCGGCAACTTCGGCGGGCCCAAGGCGCTCCGCGCCGTCGGCAAGTACCTGAAGGAGCACCAGGCCACCGTCGCGGCGTTCTATCTCTCGAACGTCGAGCAGTACCTCAATCAGGACGGCATCTGGAATCAGTTCTGTCAGAACGTCGCCAGCCTGCCCCTCGACGAGCACAGCACGTTCATCCGATCGGCCGGCGGTGGCGGACGCGGCTATGGCGGCGGCGGTCTGATGAGCTACCTGGGATCGATGCGTGAAGAGACGAGGGGCTGCGGCGCGCCCGGCCTCCTGGTCGCGCCCGGCGTCAGAATGTCTCGATGACCCGTCGTCGCGTGACGATCGTCGGGCTGGCGCTCGCGCTGTGGTTCTGCGCGGCGCCGGGCCGGACGTCTGTCGCCGCGCGCCTCGACCTGCCGCCGCGCCTCGCGGACCAGGATTTCTGGCGGCTCATCGACGATTTCTCCGAACCCAACGGCTCGTTCCGGTCCGACAACCTCGTGTCCAACGAAGACACGCTGCAGTTCGTCCTGCCCGAGCTCACGCGCATCGTCAAGCCTGGCGGCGTGTACCTGGGCGTCGGCCCGGACCAGAACTTCACCTACATCGCGGCGCTCGAGCCGCGCATGGCGTTCATCACGGACATCCGCCGGGGCAACCTCCAGGAGCACCTGATGTACAAGGCGCTCTTCGAGCTGTCGGCCGACCGCGCGGAGTTCCTGTCGCGGCTGTTCTCGCGCAAGCGCCCCGGGGGCCTGGACGCCGGGTCGTCGGCCGAGGAGCTCTTCGCCGCGTTCAACCGCGTGGAGCCGTCGCGCGGGCTCTACGAAGAGAACCTGCAGGCGATCAAGGATCTGCTCGTCAAGCGCCACGGCTTCAGGCTGACGCCCGATGACGTGCAGGGGATCGCGTACGTCTACGAGAACTTCTTCGGCGCGGGACCGTCGCTTGCCTATGCGCAGGGGACCTTTCCTGGACGCGGGATGCGCTACCCGACCTATCAGGATCTCCAGACGGCGAACGACGGCGCGGGGCAGAACCGTGCGTATCTGGGCAGTGAAGGGAGCTTTCGGACGCTCAAGACGTTCGAGGAGCACAACCTGCTCGTGCCGATCGTCGGCAACTTCGCGGGTCCGAAGGCGCTGCGGGCCGTGGGCGCGTACCTCAAGGCCCACGACGCGTCGGTGTCCGTGTTCTACCTGTCCAATGTCGAGCAGTATCTGTTCGGCGACGGGATCTGGCTGGAATTCGCTCACAACATCGAGGCGCTGCCGCTCGCTGAGACAAGCACGTTCATCCGGTCCTGCTTCAACGGCTGCGCCTCGTCGTTCGGCGCGCGGTCGGTGATGCTGCTCGATTCGATGCCGGGCCTGCTCAGGGACGCGCGGGACGGGAAGATCCGGACGTATGCGGATGTGCTCTGGCGATCGCGCTGATTTTCGCTAGGATCGTTCCATGCGGATGCTGAAAGCCTGGTGGCTCGTGCCGGTACTTCTGGTCGCGGCCAGCTCGGGCGTCGCTCCGCTCGAGGTCGATCAGCGGGGGGCGCAGGCGGTCGAGGCGCTGCCCGCGCGGCTGACCGACCAGGACTTCTGGCGCCTCTCCGCCGACCTGTCCGAGCCGAACGGCTTCTTCCGGTCCGAAAACCTCGTCTCGAACGAGCACACGTTCCAGTACGTCGTCCCGGCCCTCGCGCGCGCCGCGAGATCCGGCGGGGTGTATCTGGGCGTCGCGCCGGATCAGAACTTCACCTACCTGATCGCGACGCGGCCGTCGATGGCGTTCATCGTGGATATCCGTCGCGGCAACCTGCTCGAGCACCTGATGTACAAGGCGATCGTCGAGCTCTCGGCGGATCGCGCGGAGTTCCTCTCACGCCTGTTCGCGCGCAAGCGGCCGGCGGGTCTCCCGGAGAACGCGACGCCGAGGGATCTGTTCCAGGCCTTCGATCAGATGGCGACGACTGAGGATCTGTACCGGCAGAACGTCAACGAGATCGAGGCGCAGCTCACCAAGACGCACGGCTTCCCGCTGTCGGCCGAGGACCTCCAGCAGCTCGAGGGCATCTACTTTTCGTTCTTCTGGGACGGGCCGGACATTCGCTACTCGTCGTTTCCCGCGAGCTTCGGCGTCCGCGGCTTCGGTGGCGGGCGCGGCGGCGGGTTCGGCGGGAACTTCCCGAGCTACGAAGAGCTCATGCTCCAGACCGACATGGACGGCGTCAACCGGTCGTACCTCGCGAGCGAGGAGAATTTCCGCTGGTTGAAGCGCTTCGAGGAGAAGAACCTGCTCGTGCCGGTCGTCGGCAACTTCGCCGGCCCGAAGGCCCTGCGCGCCGTCGGCCGGTACATCCGCGACCACGGCTCGGTCGTGACGGCGTTCTATGTCTCGAACGTCGAGCAGTACCTCTTTCAGGACAGCCTTTTCGACGAGTTTGCCCGCAACGTCGCGACGCTGCCGCTCGACGGCAACAGCGTGTTCATCCGGTCCGTCTCGACGCGGTTCGGCTACCGCGGCGGCGGCATCGGTCCCGACGGCCGCGCGAGCGCCCTCGATCCGATGCGCACGTTCGTCCGCGATTTTCTGGCCGGGAAGATCACGACCTACTTCGACGTCAACGCGCGCTCGAAGTAGCCCGCTCACGATGCGGGGTGCCGCGCGCTGAGTGATCGCCGATGATTAGTACTTCCAGCTCCTGAGGTCCGCCCCGACCGGAGCGTACCGTTCGATCTGCGCGACCATCTTTCCGAGAAGCTCTTCTCCCCGCGGTCCCCAGCAGTGCGGCGCCATGGGCTGGAACACGATCTCGCCGGTCCATTTCGGATTGTCCGCGCGGCGCAGGAACTCGTCGAGCATGTGGACGCCCATGTTGAGGTAGTACGTGTCGGCGTCGCCGACGTACACGTTGATCTTGTTCGCGACCTTCGGCCCAAGCGTGGCCCAATTGGTTTCGAGGATGTTGCGCAGATCGTAGTGCTGCTTCCAGTACGCGGCGACGTCCTTGTCGATGACGCCGGTCGTCTTGTCCCAGATCCGCTTCGGATAGCCGTCGGGCCCGACCGGCGAGTAGGTCGCCTCCCAGATGTCCCACTGGCCGCCCGACCGCGAGTGGTCGCCCTGGGCGAGCTCGAACCAGTTTTCGTCCTTCATCATCGACGTGATGTTGCCGTCGGGGCGCCGCGTATCCGGGCGCTCGAGCTTCGTCCAGCCCCGATCGACCCAGTACGCGTTCGCGTCATCGTAGATGTTGACGATCTGGTGGTAGCGGAAGTCGACTGAGTCGGGGCACAGCGCGAACGTGCCGCCGTAGAAGTCGGGGTAGAAGATCTGATGCGCGAGTGCGATCCAGCCGCCGGTCGAGCCGCCCGTGAGGATGCGCGCCCACGGCTCGCGGATGATCCGAAACTGCGATTCGACCGCCGGGATGAGCTCCTGCATGATCGCGTCGCCGTACGGCCCGTTGTTCTCGGAGTTCACGCCGTACGAGTCGTCGTAGTACGGCGAGGGATGCTGGAGCGAGACCCAGATCACGCGCGGCGCCGGGCCCGCATCCGGCGCGGCCGCGGCGCCCTGCCCGCCGCCACGTCCGCCCCCGCCGCCGGGCGGGTTCAACGAGAAATGGCCCTCGGAATAGATCACGGGGTACGTCACGTCCGGATGCGACGCGTAGTCCTTCGGCAGCGAGATGGTGGCGCCGAGGTAGATCGGCTGTCCCCACCACTTCGACAGGATCTGGCTCTGGATCTTGATCCGCTTGACCGACTCCGTGTCCGGCGGCACCTGGATCGGCGGGATGACCTTGTCGGCGACCAAGGCGATGGGCGCGGAGGATGACGGATCGAAGTGGAGCTGGCGGGGATCGCCGTAGAGATTGCCAGGCGACCGCCGCCAGTTCTGTCCCTCCCACTGATCCATGTGCAGCCAGACGGTGTGGCCGTCGGCCCGCTCGAATCTCGTGTAGACGTTGACGAAGGGCTGCACCCAGTAGTCGCCGGCGGGAAGGTCGCGCAGGCTCGCGATCGGATGGCCGAAGTCGTCGGGGCCGACGACAGCCGCGGCGCCGGGCGCGAGCGCCTCGACGTTCCTGCCAAACAGGGGCGCGCCGGTCGAGTCGGCCTGCTGGATCGGCGCGCGGTCGTTCGTGCGGCTGATCGCGACGTACACCCGTCCGGTGATGGGTGCGCCGTGCGCGGCGGCGGCGAACGACACGCGAAACGTCGGCCCGCCCGACTGGCGCCGCGCCTCGAGCGCGACGCTCGCGAGACCGGCCGCGACGACGGCAGCGGCAGCTAGACGAAGGACAGGACGATCCATGCAGGGACCTCGGCCTGCCGCATCCTATCGCGGTTCATGGCTGGTGGGCGACGTGTCCTGCGCGCTCAGGGCGGCCGCCGTCCGTCGAGCCCGAGCCCGCCGGGGTGCCTCCCCCATGGTGGGGCGATCCGAGGTTCCGTGAGTGCGGGGACCGCGGCGCCCAGTGTCCGCCGACCCATTCGAACCCGTAGCCGTTCCACCGCTGGCAGTCGACCCCGTCACTTGACGGGTCGCGGGACGACTGTTAGAACCTCACGGCATGGCACGTCGGCTGTGGGCTGGTCTCGCGACGCTCGTGGCGATCGGCATCGTCGTGTGGCGCCCGGCGGAGGCTCGTCGCGCCGACCTGCCCGAGCGGCTGACCGACCAGGAGTTCTGGCGGCTCAGCCAGGACTCGTCCGAGCCCGGCGGGTACTTCCGCGGCGAGAACGTGACGAACCTCACGTCGAACGAGCTGTGGTTCCAGTACGTCATTCCCGATCTCATCGCGCGGACCAGGCCGGACGGCGTCTACCTCGGCGTCGGGCCCGAGCAGAACTTCACGTACATGGCGGCCGTGCGGCCGAAATTCGCCGTCATCTTCGATATCCGGCGCGGCAACCTCGATCTGCAGCTGATGTACAAGGCGATCTTCGAGATGGCGAAGGACCGCGCGGACTTCATCTCGCTGCTCTTTTCGAAGCCGCGGCCCGCCGGGCTGACCGCCAAGGCGACGGCGACGGACCTGTTCTCGGCCTTCGCGCGATCGGCGACGAGCGACACGCTCTACCAGCAGAATCTCAAGAGCATCGAGCTGCTTCTCACGAAGACGCATGCGCTGCCGCTTCCAGCTTCCGATCTCGCCGGGCTCGAGGCCGTCTATCAGGCTTTCTACTGGAACGGCTTCGCCGTTCGGGCCTCGCCGACGTACGCCGATTTGATGACCGCGACGGATGCGGCCGGCACGAGCCGCAGCTTTCTCGCGAGCGAGGAGAGTTACGCGCTGCTCAAGGACCTCGAGACCCGCAACCTCGTCGTGCCGGTTGTGGGCGACTTCGGTGGTCCGAAGGCCATTCGCGCGGTCGGCGCGTATCTGAAAAACCACGGCGGGACCGTGGCGGCGTTCTACCTTTCGAACGTCGAGCAATACCTGGTTCAGGACGGCAAGTGGGACGCGTTCTGCCGCAGCGTGGCGACCCTGCCCCTGGACGGTGCGAGCACGTTCATCCGGTCGTCGAGCGGAGGGGGATTCGCGCGGGGCGGCGGCTTCGTTTCGAGCCTTGGGGGTATGGCGGCGGAAACGAAGGGGTGCGCTGGCGCCGCTGTGTTGCGGTGACGGCGTTTGGTCAAATAACCAACCTGACGATTTGAGACCGGCCGGCGGGGCGTTCCTCTCCCGGTGTCCTTGACCACATTTTCGTGGGCGTGATACCCTCGTAAGGTTATTCGGGCTTAGGACACCCTATCTAAGCCCGCCTCCAGACGAAGCAGTCTGCTTCCTGGTTGTTTCCGCGCGATCGGCGCGACGCTCATGGCGTTGCCCCCCGATCGCCACGCTGCGTGAACAGCAATAGGGGAGTAGTCTCGGGCGCCGAGCTCCGCTCTTAGGTCCGAGACGCCGAACCGCGCGCGTGTGCGCGCGCGAGATGTGATTTTGTGGCGCGCCGCTGGCGCGCCGCGATCCGGCGGGACGAAGTCCCGAGGGAAGTGCGAGCGCGAGCCACGCGAACGGAGCAGGGAGAACGGGGTCCCCGCGAGTGAGCGTGTCAGGGAGTCCGGCGGGACGAAGTCCCGTGGGAAGTGCGAGCGCGAGCGAGCGCGAGCCACGCGAACGGAGCGGGGAGAACGGGGTCCCCGCGAGTGAGCGTGTCAGGGGGTCCGGCGGGACGAAGTCCCCCGGACGATTTTGGAGTCGTATGCCGACGATCAGTCAGTTGGTGCGCAGGGGGCGCGAAGCCGTCCTGACCAAGACGAAGAGTCCGGCGCTGCAGAGCAGCCCGCAGAAGCGCGGCGTCTGCGTCCGCGTCTTCACCCAGACGCCCAAGAAGCCGAACTCCGCGCTGCGCAAGGTCGCGCGCGTGCGCCTGACCAACGGGATCGAGGTCACCACCTACATCCCCGGCGTCGGCCACAACCTGCAGGAGCACTCGCTCGTGCTCATCCGCGGCGGCCGGGTGAAGGACCTGCCGGGCGTGCGTTATCACGTCGTGCGCGGCACGCTGGACGCCGTCGGCGTCGCGGGCCGCATGCAAGGGCGTTCGAAATACGGGGCGAAGAGGCCGAAGAAGGCGTAACGGATCAGGCATTGGGCCACAGGCATTAGGCACCAGCCAATGCCCCGTGCCTGGTGCCTGACGAGAGACAGAGTTCTATGCCACGACGCAGAGAGATTCCGAAGCGCGAGATTCCGGCGGACCCGCTCTACAACAGTCCGCTCGTGACGAAGTTCATCAGCACGATCATGCGGGGCGGCAAGCGCTCCACGGCCGAGCGGATCATGTACCAGGCGCTCGACATCGTGAAAGAGAAGTCGGCCGACGACCCGCTGAAGGTGTTCAAGAAGGCGATCGAGAACGTCAAGCCGAGCCTCGAGGTGAAGTCGCGCCGCGTCGGCGGGTCGAACTACCAGGTCCCCGTCGAGGTCAACCCGAATCGCCGGCTGTCGCTCGCGATCCGCTGGGTGGCCGGCTACGCGCGCGAGCGCGGCGACGGCAAGACGATGCAGGAGAAGCTGGCGATGGAGTTTCTCGACGCCGCCAACCTGCGCGGTGGCGCCGTCAAGAAGCGCGAGGACACCCACCGCATGGCCGAGGCGAACAAGGCGTTTGCGCACTATCGATGGTAGGCATCAGGCACCAGGCCTTAGGCACTCGCTAATGCCCGATGCCCGGTGCCCAGTGCCTGACGAGAACCACTTACTGGACTGAGAGACGAATTAACGTGCCCCGCACTGTTCCGCTGAATCGTTGTCGCAATATCGGCATCATGGCGCACATCGATGCCGGCAAGACGACCACGACCGAGCGCATCCTCTTCTACACCGGCATCACCTACAAGATCGGTGAGGTGCATGAAGGCACGGCCGTGATGGACTGGATGGAGCAGGAACAGGAGCGCGGCATCACGATCACGTCTGCTGCCACGACCTGCACCTGGCGCGACTGCCGCATCAACATCATCGACACGCCGGGCCACGTGGACTTCACCGCCGAGGTCGAGCGGTCGTTGCGCGTGCTCGACGGCGCGGTCGCCGTGTTCGACTCGGTCGCCGGCGTCGAGCCGCAGTCGGAAACCGTCTGGCGGCAGGCCGACAAGTACCGCGTTCCTCGCATCTGCTTCGTGAACAAGATGGACCGGATTGGCGCCAATTTCGAGCGCACGTTCGAGCAGATCAAGAGCAAGCTGCAGGGCAACCCCGTCGCCATCCAGTTTCCGATCGGCAGCGAGGACAAGTTCGAGGGCATCGTCGACGTCGTCCAGATGAAGGCGATCCGGTGGAAGGACGAGACGCTCGGCGCCGATTACGTCGTCGAAGAGATTCCAGCCCACCTCAAGGACCAGGCCCACACCTACCGCGAGCACCTCATCGAGAAAGTCAGCGAAGTCGACGATCAGATCCTGGAGAGATACCTGCACGGGCAGGAGATTCCCGAGGACCGGATCAAAGCCGCGCTGCGCAAGCGCGTCGTCGAGTCGGTGCGGAAAGAGGGGCCGGCGTTCGTCGTCGTGATTTGCGGCTCGGCGTTCAAGAACAAGGGCGTCCAGCCGCTGCTCGACGCGGTGGTCGACTATCTGCCGTCACCGGTCGAGATTCCGCCGATGGTCGGGATCGATCCGAACGGCGCGGCCGGTGCGACGACTGAGCGACCGCCGTCCGACGACGCGCCGCTGGCGGGCCTCGCGTTCAAGATCATGACCGACCCGTTCGTCGGTCAGCTCACGTTCATTCGCGTGTACTCCGGGGTCATGACGTCGGGCATGTCGGTCTACAACGCGACCAAGCAGAAGCACGAGCGCATCGGCCGCCTGCTGAAGATGCACGCGAACAAGCGTGAAGAAATCAAGGAAGTCTACGCGGGCGACATCGCCGCGGCCGTGGGCCTCAAATCGGTGTCGACGGGCGACACGATCTGCGACGAGAAGAAGCCCGTCATTCTCGAGGCGATGGACTTCCCCGAGCCGGTCATCTCGCTCGCGATCGAGCCGAAGACGAAGGCCGACCAGGAGAAGCTCGCGACGGGTTTGGGCAAGCTCATGGCCGAGGACCCGACCTTCCGCGTCCGGACGGACCAGGAAACCGCGCAGACCGTCATCGCGGGCATGGGCGAGCTCCACCTCGAGATCATCGTCGACCGCCTCAAGCGCGAGTTCAGCGTCGAGGCGTCGGTCGGCAAGCCCCAGGTCGCCTACAAGGAAACGATCACGAAGGCCTCGGAGGGCGAAGGCCGCTACATCAAGCAGACCGGCGGCCGCGGCCAGTACGGCCACGCGAAGATCCGCCTGGTCCCGCGCAAGCCGGGCGAGGGCTACGAGTTCGAGAACGAGATTGTGGGCGGCACGATCCCGAAGGAGTTCATCAAGCCGATCGATCAGGGCATTCGCGAGGCGATGACGACGGGCGTCCTCGCGGGCTACCCGATGGACGACGTGAAGGTCGAGCTCTACGACGGATCGTTCCACGACGTCGACTCGTCGGAAATGGCGTTCAAGATCGCCGGCTCGATGGCGTTCAAGGACGCCGCGAAGAAGGCGCACCCGGTGCTGCTCGAGCCGGTGATGCGCGTCGAGGTCGTCGTGCCCGAGGAGTACATGGGTGACGTCATCGGCGACATCACGAGCCGGCGCGGTCACATCCAGGCGATGGAGGCGCGCGGCGGGTCGCAGGTCATCAACTCGCGCGTGCCGCTCTCGGAGATGTTCGGCTACGCCACCGACCTGCGCTCGCGCACGCAAGGGCGCGGCTCGTACTCGATGCACTTCGACCGCTACGAGCCGGCGCCGGCGTCGGTGAGCGAAGAAGTCGTCGCGAAAGTTCAGGGTCGATAACCATGGCTACAGCATTCAGTGAGAAGATCCGCATCCGCCTGAAGGCCTACGACTACCGCGTCCTCGACCAGTCGACGACCGAGATCGTCGACACGGCCAAGCGCACCGGGGCGAGGCTCGCGGGGCCCGTGCCCCTGCCGACGGAGAAGAACAAGTGGACCGTGCTGCGCTCGCCGCACGTCGACAAGAAGTCGCGCGAGCAGTTCGAGATCCGCACGCACAAGCGGCTGATCGACATCTTCGAGCCGACGCCGCAGACGGTGGACGCGCTGATGAAGCTCGACCTGCCGGCCGGCGTGGACGTCGAGATCAAGGCGTTTGGCAAGGAGCACAAGTAGATCACGCATGAGGCCGAAGGCACTCGCTCGTGCCTGGTGCCCAATGCCTGATGCCTGACAAGGATCGAGCGATGGTGACAGGAATCATCGGAAGAAAAGTCGGAATGACGCAGGTCTTCGAGGCCGACGGCACGGTG
Source organism: Vicinamibacterales bacterium (assembly GCA_035519535.1). Taxonomy (GTDB): domain Bacteria; phylum Acidobacteriota; class Vicinamibacteria; order Vicinamibacterales; family SCN-69-37; genus DATEGZ01. The sequence continues at coordinate 23,886 of DATIWF010000069.1, forward strand.
GTGCCCGCGACCGTCATCAAGGCCGGCCCGTGCGTCGTCGTCCAGGCGAAGACGGCGCAGACCGACGGCTATGAGGCCGTGCAGCTCGGCCTGGTCGACCCCACGGCCGTCAAGGCGAACAGGCCGATGACCGGGCATTACAAGCTCGCGGGCGTGCCGCCGACGCGCGTGCGCCGCGAAGTGAAGGTCGCCCCCGGCGGCGACGCCGTCAAGGCCGGCGACCAGGTGCTCGTGAACATCTTCAACGCGGGCGACCGCGTGGACGTGATCGGCACGAGCCGCGGTCGCGGATTCCAGGGCGTCGTCAAGCGCCACCACTTCGGCGGCGGCGGAGCGACGCACGGTTCGATGTTCCATCGCGCGCCCGGATCGATCGGCGCCTCGTCGTTTCCGTCGCGCGTCGTGAAAGGCATGCGTGCGGCCGGGCGCATGGGCGCCGACCGCGTGACGACCCGCAACCTGAAGGTCGTGAGCATCAACGCCGACGAGCACCTGCTGGTGCTGCGCGGCGCGGTGCCTGGGGCGCCCGGCGGCGTCGTGATCGTGCGGCGCGCGGTTGCGCGCAAGCCGGATCCGAAGCCGCAGGCGGAGAAGCCGAAGAAGGGCAAGAAATAGGTCAGCCACCGGGCAAGAGGCACGCGGCACTCGCCAGTGCCCAAGGCCTGATGCCTCGTGCCTAACAGCGGAGCGGGCAATGAAATTGGATGTCATCAACGCGGAGAGCGAAAAGGTCGGTTCGGTCGACCTGGACGACGCGGTGTTCGCCGGACCGATCAAGACGGACGTGATCTGGGCGTCGGTCGTGCGGCAGAACGCGTCGGAGCGCCGCGGCACGCACATGACCAAGAACCGCGCGCTCGTGAGCGGCACCGGCAAGAAGCCCTACGCGCAGAAGGGCACCGGACGCGCGCAGGTCGGGTCGTCGCGGACGCCGCTCTGGCGCCACGGCGGCACGGTGTTCGGCCCGCAGCCGCGCAGCTACGACTACGCGATTCCGAAGAAGGTGGAGCGCGGCGCGCTGCGCGCGGCGCTGGCGAGCAAGCTCCGGGACGGCGTCGTCGTGGTGGTCGACGAGCTGAAGGCGGCGGAGAAGAAGACGAAGCCCACGGCCGAGCTGCTGAAGAAGCTCGGCGCGACCGCCAAGACGCTCGTCGTGGACGTGCGGCTGGACGAGAACTTCAATGCGTCGGCGAGAAACATCGCGGGCGTGAAGCTCGTGTCGAGCGGCCGGTTGACGGCCCGCGACGTGATGGACACGACGCGCATCATCGCCACCCGCGCGGCCGTCGAGCGGCTGCAGGAGGTGCTGGGATGAAGATCACCGACGTCATCCGCCGTCCGATCGTGACGGAGAAGACGACGCGCGCGCGCGAGGGCAGCCTGGTCATGGTGCTCGAGGTCGCGACCGACGCGACGAAGGTCGACATCAAGCGCGCCGTGGAGCACCTGTTCGGGTCCAAGGTCGCGTCCGTGCGGACCCAGATCGGCCACGGCAAGTTCAAGCGGCAGGGCCGGTTCGCCGGCCAGCGCCCGGATCGCAAGAAGGCCTGGGTGCGGCTGAAGGAAGGCTCGAAGATGCCCGAGTTCATGGAAGGGGCGTAAGCATCATGCCGATTCGCAACTACAAGCCCACGTCGGCCGGCCGCCGGTTCCAGAGCGTGCAGACGTTCGACGAGATCACGTCGTCGAAGCCGCACAAGCCGCTCGTCGAGTCGCTCGGCCGGTCGGGCGGGCGCAACAATCGCGGCGAGGTCACGGCCTGGTGGCGCGGCGGCGGGCACAAGCGCAATTACCGGCTGATCGACTTCAAGCGGGACAAGAAGAACATCCCGGGCAAGGTGACGACCGTCGAGTACGACCCGAACCGCACGTCGCGCATCGCGCTCGTCACCTACGCGGACGGCGAGAAGCGCTACATCCTGCACCCGGTCGGACTCAAGGTGGGCGACACGATTCTCTCGGGCGAGAACGTGGACATCCTTCCGGGCAACTGCCTGCCGCTCAAGAACATTCCGCTGGGCACGATGATTCACAACGTGGAGCTGAAGGCGGGCAAGGGCGGACAGATCGCGCGGTCGGCGGGGTCGGCCGTGCAGCTGGTCGCGAAGGAAGGCTTCTACGCGTCGGTCAAGATGCCGTCGGGCGAGATCCGGCTGATCAACATCGAGTGCCTCGCGACCGTCGGCCAGGTCGGCAACATCGACCACGAGAACGTGTCGATCGGCAAGGCGGGCCGCAACCGCTGGCTCGGCTGGCGCCCGCACAACCGCGGCGTGTCGATGAACCCGGTCGATCACCCGCTGGGCGGCGGCGAGGGCAAGTCGTCGGGCGGCCGGCACCCGGTGTCGCCGTGGGGGCAGCCCACGAAGGGCTTCAAGACGCGGCGCCGGAAGGATTCGAGCCGCTTCATCGTCGAGCGGAGGAAGAAGTAGTCATGGGGCGCTCACTGAAGAAGGGGCCGTTCGTCGACGTTCATCTGCTCGAGAAGGTCGAGGCAATGAGCCGCGAGACCGACAAGAAAGTGATCAAGACCTGGTCCCGCCGCTCGACCGTCATCCCGGAGATGATCGGGCAGACGATCGCCGTCCACAACGGGAAGAAATTCATCCCGGTGTTCATCACCGAGAACATGGTCGGGCAGAAGCTCGGCGAGTTCGCGCCGACGCGGTTCTTCAAGGGCCACACGACCAAGGCCGAGAAAGCCGCGCAGCTGGCGGCGGCCGCGGCGGCGGCCGGCCCGTCCGGCGCGGGCGGCGCGGCGGGCGCCGGCGGTGCGGCGCCGGCGGGCGGCGGGGCCCCGGCGGCCGGCGGCGGCGCGCCGGCGAAGGGAGGTGCGTCGTGATCGAGGGACGAGCCACCTCTCGGTACATCCGCACCTCGGCGCAGAAGGCGAAGCTCGTGCTCGACCAGATCCGCGGCAAGGACATCACCCGCGCGCTGGCGGCGCTCAAGTTCTCGCCGAAGCTGATCGCGCGCGACATCGAGAAGGTGCTGCGGTCGGCGATCGCCAACGCGCAGCAGCAGGAAGGTTTCAGCGGCGACGTCGATCGCCTGTATGTCGCGAGCTGCTGGGCCAATCAGGGGCCGAGCATGAAGCGGATCCGCCCGGCGCCGATGGGCCGCGCGTTCCGCGTCGTGAAGCGCACCGCGCACCTCAGCGTGGGCGTCGCCGAACGGCCGGTGAAATCCAGGGCGGCGGTGAAGACGGCGCCGGCCAAGGCCGCCAGGCCGGCCGGCAAGTCGAAGGGCGCCGAGACGACGCCAGAGGCGAAGGACTGAACTATGGGCCAGAAGGTACACCCGTACGGATTTCGGCTCGGCTTCAACAAGACGTGGCGGTCGCGCTGGTTTGCCGACAAGGACTACGCCAAGCTGCTGCACGAGGACCTGAAACTCCGCGACGAGCTCAAGGAGCGGTTCGCGCACGCGGGCGTGGCGCGCATTGACATCGAGCGCGCGGCCAACAAGCTGAAGATCGACATCCACACGTCCCGCCCCGGCATCATCATCGGCCGCAAGGGCACCGAGGTCGACAAGCTGCGCCAGGAGCTGCAGAAGGTCACGGGGCGCGAGGTCTTCATCAATATTCTCGAGATCCAGAAGCCGGAGCTCGACGCGCAGCTCATCGCCGAGTCCGTCGCGATGCAGCTCGAGAAGCGCGTGGCGTTCCGGCGCGCCATGCGCAAGGCGGTCGAGTCGGCGCTGCGGTTCGGCGCGCGCGGAATCAAGGTGCGTGTGTCGGGCCGGCTGAACGGCGCGGAAATCGCCCGGTCCGAGTGGTACCTGCACGGCCAGCTGCCGCTCCAGACGCTGCGGGCCGACATCGACTACGGATTCTCCGAGGCGTTCACGACCTACGGCGCGATCGGCGTGAAGGTGTGGCTCTACAAGGGCGAGCGCCTCTCGCCGCGCGTCGGGCGCGAGGAAGAGTACCGGCAGCCGAGGCGCGCGTCCGGAGACAGAGATCGAGGGATGCGCCAATAGGCACTCGGCCCTGGGCATCAGGCACGAGCGAGTGCCTGGTGGCGAAGGCCCAATGCCTGATCGCGAGCACTAACTATGTTGATGCCGAAGAAAGTGAAGTACCGCAAACAGCAGCGCGGCCGGATGCGCGGGATGGCGTGGCGCGGCTCGACGGTCGCGTTCGGCGCCTACGGGCTGATGTCGCTCGAGCCGGTGTGGCTGACGGATCGGCAGATCGAGGCGGCGCGCGTTGCGCTCACGCGCGGCATCAAGCGCGGCGGCAAGGTCTGGATTCGCGTGTTTCCGGACAAGCCGATCACCAAGAAGCCGCAGGAGACGCGCATGGGCAAGGGCAAGGGCGCGCCCGAGGCGTGGGTGGCGGTGGTCAAGCCCGGCCGGATCCTCTTCGAGATGGAGGGCGTGACGGCCGACGAAGCGCGCGCGGCGATGCGGCTGGCGGCGGCGAAGCTGCCGATGAAGACGCGGTTCGCGATGCGGTTTGCCGAGGAGAAGGCACTATGAAGGTCGTCGAGCAGCTGTCCGAGCTGCGCGGCCTGCCGGTGGAGGACCTCCGCCAGCGTGCGCGCGATCTGGACGATCAGGTGTTCCGGCTGCGGATTCAGCGGGCGCTGGGGCAGGCCGAGTCGGGGAACAAGGTGCGGCCCCTGCGCAAGGAGCTCGCGCGGGTCCGGACGGTGCTCCGCGAGAAGGGGATCAAGGACTAGGCGTATGGCGAGAGCGGAAATCGTCGGCACCGTGGTCAGCGACAAGATGCACAAGAGCGTCGTCGTGACGGTCGAGCGCCAGGTGCGCCACGGCATGTACGGCAAGCAGCAGCGGCTGACGTCGAAGTTCATGGCCCACGACGAGCAGAACGAAGCCAAGGTCGGCGATCGGGTCGCGCTGGTCCCGTCGCGGCCGCTCAGCCGCCGCAAGCGGTGGGTCGTGACGCGGATCGTCGAGCGGGCAAAGGAGCTGTAGGACGCCATGATTCAGATGCGCTCGATCCTCGACGTCGCCGACAATTCCGGCGCGCGCAAGATCGCGGTCATCAACCCGATTGGCGGGTCGACCGGCCGCTACGCGCGGATCGGCGACATCGTCACGGCGTCGGTCAAGGAAGCGACGCCGGACGCGACCGTCAAGAAGGGGCAGGTCGTGAAGGCCGTCATCGTGCGGACGCGCAAGGAGCTGCGCCGCAAGGACGGCACGTACATCCGCTTCGACCGCAACGCGGCCGTCCTCATCAACAACGAGGGCGAGCCGATCGGCACGCGCGTGTTCGGGCCGGTGGCCCGCGAGCTGCGCGAGCGGCGGTTCATGAAGATCATCTCGCTCGCGCCCGAGGTGCTGTAACCGGGCGCGCGGGGGCAGGGCTTATGTATCGACTGGCGGCATCGATTCGGAAGAACGACAACGTGGTCGTCCTCACGGGACGGGACCGCGGCAAGCGCGGGCGCGTGCTGCGCGTGCTGCCGACGAAGACCCGCGTGATCGTCGAGGGCGTCAATTTCGTGAAGCGGCACACGAAGGCGAACCCGCAGCGCAACGTCAAGGGCGGGATCGTCGAGCGCGAGTCCGCCGTGCACGCGTCGAACGTGCAGCTCGTGTGCCCCGAGTGCGGGGCGCCGACGCGCGTGGGCCACAAGCGGCTCGACGACGGCACGCGCGTGCGCGTGTGCCGCAAGTGCCATGGAGTGGTCGACAAATGAACCGGCTCAGAACACGCTACGCGAGCGAGGTCGTCCCCGCCCTCCGCAAGGAGTTCGGCTACGCGAACGTGATGGCGGTCCCCCGCCTCACCAAGGTCGTGGTCAACATGGGCCTCGGCGAGGGCACGCAGAACGCCAAGATCGTCGACACCGGCGCCGAGGAGCTGGGGAAGATCACCGGCCAGAAGGCCGCCGTGACGCGCGCGAAGAAGTCGATCTCGCAGTTCAAGGTCCGCCGCAACATGCCGATCGGCGCGATGGTGACGCTCCGCGGCGAGCGGATGTACGAGTTCCTGGATCGGCTGATCTCGATCGCCCTGCCGCGCGTCCGCGACTTCCGCGGCGTGTCGCCCAAGGGCTTCGACGGCCGCGGCAACTACACGCTCGGCCTCCGCGACCAGCTGATGTTCCCGGAGATCGACTACATGAAGGTGGACAAGGGCCGGGGCATGAACATCTCGGTCGTGACCACCGCGAAGACGAACGAAGAAGCCCGGCGGCTCCTGCAGCTGCTGGGCATGCCGTTCAGGGCGAACTAGGGATCACGGCAGAAGGTGGAAGCCAGACGCTAGAAGGGTCGGAGCAAAGCGACGATATGGCGACAACCGCAAAGACCGTCAAAGACGAGCGGAAGCCGAAGTACACGATCCGGCACCGGAACCGGTGCCGCAGGTGCGGGCGCCCGCGGGCCTACCTGCGGAAGTTCGCGCTCTGCCGGCTGTGCTTCCGCGAGCTCGCGCTGCGAGGCGAAGTCGCAGGCGTCATCAAGAGCAGCTGGTGAGGACGAAGATATTGAGTGATTCAGTTGTTGGGGGATTGAGTTCTTGGGGGGCTCCCAAGACCTCGATCACCCAACATCTCAATAGCCCGATTCGAAGGTTCTAGACACTATGACTGATCCGATCGCAGACATGATCACGCGGATTCGCAACGCCGTCCACTCGCGCCACCAGCGCGTGGAGATTCCGGCGTCGCGCTTCAAGACCGAGATCGCGCGGATCCTCGAGCAGGAAGGCTACATCCAGAGCTTCAAGGTGCTCGAGGGCGGCGAGGTGGCGCGCCCGACGATCCGCATCCAGCTCAAGTACGGCCCGCACGGCGAGACCGTCATCTCCGGCCTCGAGCGCGTCAGCCGTCCCGGCCGCCGCGTCTACCTCGGCCGAGACGACGTGCCGTCGGTCATGGGCGGCCTGGGCACGAGCATCCTGACGACCTCGCGCGGCGTCATGACCGGCCGCGAGGCCGTCAAGGCCGGCGTCGGCGGCGAAGTGTTGTGCAACATCTGGTGAGGTGCGAAGTGGGGTCGGCCGTTGCCCTGGCGAAGGCCAAGCCCCGCGAGCGGAAGTGAAGAACGACCGCGAGGCCCGCGACGTAGGAGCGGCGCTGAGCGGGCGAGCGGGGGTGGGGCCCCGCGAGCGGAAGTGAAGAACGACCGCGAGGCCCGCGACGCAGGAGCGGCGCTGAGCGGGCGAGCGGGGGTGGGGCCCCGCGAGCAAGGGAAAAAAACGATGTCACGTATCGGAAAGAAGCCGATTGCCGTGCCGAAGGGCGTGACGGTCACCGTCCAGCCCGAAGCCGTGGAGTTCAAGGGCCCGAAGGGCACGCTGAAGCAGCGCGTCCCGCCCGGCGTGAAGTTCCAGGTGAAGGGCGCGGAGCTCGTCGCCGAGACCGTGCGCGAGGACCCGGAGCTGAGCAAGTTCCACGGGCTGGCGCGCAGCCTGATGGCGAACGCCGTCGCCGGGGTCACCGAGGGTTTCAAGAAGGAGCTCGACATCGTCGGCGTCGGCTATCGCGCCGAGGTGAAGGGCAAGCAGGTCGTGTTCGCGCTGGGCTACTCGCACCCGATCGTGTTCGATGTCCCGGCGGGAATCGACATCACGGTCGACAAGCAGACGCACGTGACGGTCACCGGCATCGACCGCCAGCTCGTCGGGCAGGTCGCCGCCGACATCCGCCGCATGCGCAAGCCCGACCCGTACAAACAGAAGGGCGTGCGCTACACGGGTGAGCAGCTGAAGAAGAAGGTCGGGAAGACGGGAGCGTAGTGGACCTTCAAAGAGACTGATCATGAAAATCGTCACCAAGAAGGATCGCCGTCAGCGGATCCAGCTGCGGCAGCGGAAGCGGATCATGGGCACGTCCGAGCGCCCGCGGCTCGCGGTGTTCCGCTCGAACTCGCATATCTACGTCCAGGTGATCGACGACCTGGCGGGGCGGACGCTGGCGTCGGCGGCGAGCACGGAGCCGGCGCTGAAGAAGGCGCTCACCGGCAAGGTCCGGGGGGGCAACAAGGCGGGCGCCGAGGCGATTGGCGAGACGATCGCCCAGCGGCTCAAGGACAAGGGCATCACCCGCGTGGTATTCGACCGCGGGGGCAACCTCTATCACGGCCGGATTCGCGCGGTCGCCGACGCGGCGCGCAAGGCCGGACTGGAGTTCTGACGTGGCACGTACTCGCGAGCGCATCGATCCGTCCGAGCTGGAGCTGAAAGACACCGTCGTGTCGATCAGCCGCGTCACGAAGGTCGTCAAGGGCGGCAAGAACCTGAGCTTCAGCGCGCTGGTCGTCGTGGGCGACGGCCACGGCGTCGTGGGCTTCGGCATTGGCAAGGCCAAGGAAGTGCCCTCGGCCATCAAGAAGGCGATCGAGGCGGCCAAGAAGGTGCTCGTGCGCGTGCCGTTGAACGGCTCGACGATTCCGCACCCGGTGCTCGGGAACTTCGGCGCCGGATCGGTGCTGCTCAAGCCGGCGCCGGACGGCACGGGCATCATCGCTGGCGGCGCGGTGCGCGCCGTGGTCGAGTCGGCGGGCATCAACAACGTGCTGTCGAAGTCGATCGGGTCGGCGAATCCGCACAACGTGGTGCGCGCGACATTCGAGGCGCTCGGCCTGCTGAGGGATCCCGGGGCCGTCGCACGGCTGCGCGGCAAGGACCTCGAGGAGATGAAGGCGTAACATGGCGGCCAAAGCCAAGCCGGCCACGCCGGCCAAGACGCTCACCGTCACGATGATGCGCCGCGCGATCGATCACAAGCAGGCGCTGGCCCTGCAAGGTCTCGGTCTGCGCCGGATCCGCCACACCGTTCAGGTGGTGGACACGCCCTCGTCGCGCGGCTTGATTCTGAAGGTCCGGCACCTCGTGTCGGTCGCGGAGTGACCGTGAGGAGCGAGGCCAGGGGGGCCGCGGGGGCGTAGCCCCCGGAGCAGGGAGAAGATCATGTCACTCACGAATCTGCGCCCGCCGAAGGGCGCCAAACATCCGCGCAAGCGCGTCGGCCGCGGGCCCGGGTCGGGTCACGGCAAGACGGCGTCGCGCGGAACGAAGGGCGCCAAGTCGCGCTCGGGTTTCCGGTTCAAGCGCGGGTTCGAGGGCGGCCAGATGCCGCTCCATCGCCGGGTCCCGAAGCGCGGGTTCCACAACCTGTTCCGCGTCGAGTACGCGGTGGTCAATCTCGACACGCTGGCGGACGTGTTCGAGGCCGGGTCGTTGGTGACGCCCGACCTTCTGCGCGAGCGCGGCCTGGTGCGCCAGGCCCACGCGCCGATCAAGATCCTCGGCCGCGGCGAGATCGCCAAGGCGCTGACGGTCAAGGCACACAAGTTCAGCGGCTCGGCTGCGGAGAAGATCGCCAAGGCCGGAGGGGTGGCCGAAACGATTGAAAGTCGGTAGTCGGGAAGTCAAGAAGTCGGGAAGTCGGGAAGTGGAGAGGAGTCCGTAGATGAAGTGATGACGCGGGGTGGTGCGACGTGGCGAAGCGCGAGTCGCTTCCCCACCTTTCCGCATCCACGCCGCCTGATCACTTCAGAAGCGTCCATATGGATAGTCTGAAGAACATCTTTGCGATTCCGGAGCTGCGCAAGCGGGTGCTCTTTACCTTCGGCTTGCTCGCGGTCTACCGGGTCGGCGGGCATATTCCGACGCCTGGGATCAACGCCCAGGCGCTGAGCATCCTGACCGAGCAGGCCAAGAGCAACCTGTTCGGGTTGTACGACATGTTCTCTGGACAGAACCTGTCGAAGATGACGGTCTTCGCGCTGGGCGTGATGCCGTATATCAGTGCCTCGATCATCCTGCAGCTCCTGACGGTCGTCTGGCCGTACCTCGAGCGGCTCTCGAAGGAAGGCGAGCTGGGTCGCAGGAAGATCACGCAGTACACGCGGTACGGGACGATCCTGCTGAGCATCGTGCAGTCGCTCGGCATCGCGTTCTACCTGGAGAACTCGACACGGGTGCCGGGCGGGTTGCCGCTCGTGTACGAGCCGGGGTGGGCGTTCCGGCTGATGACCGTGCTGACGCTGACCACCGGGTCGGTCCTCGTCATGTGGCTCGGCGAGCAGATCACCGAGCGCGGCATCGGCAACGGCATGTCGCTCCTGATCTACGCGGGGATCGTCGTCGGCATTCCGCACGGCGCGGTGCAGACGCTGAGTCAGCTGCAGACCGGGGAAATGGGCCCGCTGCGGATGATCATCCTGCTGCTGTTGATGATTGCGGTCGTGGGCGCGGTCGTGTTCGTCGAGCGCGGCTACCGGCGCGTCACCGTGCAGTACGCGCGGCGCATGGTCGGCCGCCGGATGTACGGCGGCGCGAGCACGCACATCCCGCTGAAGGTGAACACGGGCGGCGTCATGCCCGTCATCTTCGCCTCGTCGATCCTGGCGTTCCCGCAGACGCTGAAGCCGATGTTCGCGGCCAACGGGTTCATGGACCGGGCGATCACCCAGATCTCGATCGGGTACCCGCTCTACAACCTGCTGTACGTCGCGCTCATCATCTTCTTCGCGTATTTCTACACCGCGATCATCTTCAACCCGGATGACGTCGCGGAGAACATGCGGAAGTACGGCGGGTTCGTGCCGGGCATCCGGCCGGGCAAGCGGACGGCGGAGCACATCGACAGCATCCTGGCGCGCGTGACGCTCGCCGGCGCGGTGTACCTCGCGATGATCGCCTTGCTGCCGGAGTTCATGCTGACCGGGTTCAAGGTGCAGCCGATTCCGTTCATCGGCGACTGGCTGGACTCCGTCACGCCCCGGTTCATCACCGAGGGCCTGAACGTCCGCTTCTACTTCGGCGGCACGTCGCTCCTGATCATCGTCGGCGTCGCCATGGACACGGTCCAGCAGGTGGAATCGCAGCTCATCATGCGCCATTACGACGGGTTCATGAGGAAGACGCGCATTCGCGGGCGGCGCGGGTAAGGCCGAGTGCCGGTACGGCTGGTGGTTCTCGGGCCGCCCGGGGCGGGCAAGGGCACGCAGGCGGAGCGGTTCGCGCGCGACCGGGGCGTGCCGCGGATCTCGACCGGAGATATTCTCCGGGAGGCCGTGCAGGCGGGGACGCCGCTCGGCCGGGCCGCCAAGGCCGTGATGGACACGGGCCGGCTGGTCGGCGACGACGTGATGAACGGGATCGTGCGGGAGCGCCTGACGAAGCCGGACGTCACGCCGGGCTTCGTGCTCGACGGCTTCCCGCGGACCGTGGCGCAGGCGCAGGCGCTCGACGAGATGATCGACGAGCGGTCGCTCGTCATCGTGCAGATCGAAGTGCCCGAGGACGTGCTGGTGGAGCGCCTGAGCTCGCGCCGGATTTGCGGATCGTGCGGGTGGATCGCGGCGCCGGGCGTGACGGCGTGCGCGCGGTGCGGCGGCGCGCTGATTCAGCGCCCCGACGACCGGCCCGACGTCGTCCGCGAGCGTCTGCGCGTGTTCACGCGGGACACGCAGCCGCTCATCGAGTACTACCGCCACCGATCGACGTTCCGATCGGTCGACGGCGACCAGAGTGAATCGGCGGTGGCGGCCGACATCGCAGCGGCCGTCGCGGCCGTGCTGGGGGGCACGCGGTGATCGTTTGCCGGTCGGCAGCCGAAATCGAGCGCCTGAAGAAGGCGAACCTCTTCGTGGCCGAGGTGCTGGCGCGGCTCGAGGCGGCCGTGGCGCCGGGCGTGACGACGGCGGACCTGGATCGGCTGGCGGAGAAGCTCGTGCGGGACGCCGGCGCGGAGCCGGCGTTCAAGGGCTACCGCGGGTACCCGGCGACGCTGTGCGCGTCGGTGAACGACCAGGTCGTGCACGGCATCCCGTCGGCGAAGACGGTGCTGCGCGCGGGCGACATCATCTCGCTCGACATCGGCGTGAAGCTCGACGGCTTCTACGGCGACGCGGCGGTGACGGTGCCCGTGGGCGAGGTGCCCGACGCGACGCACCAGCTGCTGCGCGTCACGAGCGAGGCGCTCGAGCGCGGTATCCGCCAGGCGCAGGTCGGCGGCCGGTTGTCGGACATCGGCCACGCGGTCCAGGCGTGGGTGGAGATGCACGGGTTTTCGGTCGTGCGCGAGTTCGTCGGGCACGGCATCGGGGAGAAGCTGCACGAAGAGCCGCAGATCCCCAACTACGGCGCGCCAGGGCGCGGCCCGAAGCTCGCCGAGGGCATGGTGCTCGCGATCGAACCGATGGTGGCGATGGGCCGGCCGGAGACGCGCGTACTGGCCGACGGCTGGACGGCGGTGACGCGTGACGGCAGCCTCGCGGCGCACTTCGAGCACACCGTCGCGCTCACGGCGGGCGGGCCGCTCGTGCTGACGCCGCGGCAGAAGGCGCCGGTGGGCACGGCGGCGAGGTAGAAAAAGACACCGGGAGTCTTTTTCAGGTGAGTGACGAGAAACAGACTCCCGGTGTCGTTTCGGGCACGGTGCGGCAGGTGCTGCCGCGCGCGCTGTATCGTGTGGCGATCGACGCCCGTCATGACGTCACGGCGCACGCGCCGGGCGGCGTCGGCCGCAACTTCGTGCGGCTGAAGGTGGGCGATCGAGTGAGGGTGGAGCTCGCCGCGCGCGATGCGACGCGGGGAAGGATTGTGAAGAAGCTATGAAGGTTCGCGCGTCAGTGAAGAGGATCTGCGACAAGTGCAAGATCGTGCGCCGGCGCGGCGTCGTGCGCGTGATCTGTTCGAATCAGAAGCACAAGCAGCGGCAGGGGTAGGGCAGAGCCATGCTGGGTGCTGGGTGCTGGGTGCTACGTGCTGGGTGCTACGTGCGGGGTGCTCCGTGCGGCCGTGCCGGTGCGGCGCCTCCTTCTTTCGAGCGGACGAACGCTCGATCCGGGGCCGTCGTCAGCCACCCGCGGCACTCAGCAGCGCACCAGCACCGCGCACCCGGCACTGCGCACGAGGCATTGAGCACGAAGCATTGAGGTAGGGAAACATGGCACGCATTGCAGGCGTCGATCTTCCACGGACCAAGCGGGTCGAGATCGGCCTTACGTACATCTACGGCATCGGGCGGAAGCGGTCGAACGACATTCTGGGCGCGGCCGGGGTCAGCCCCGACATCCGCGTCAAGGACCTGTCCGAAGACGACGTCCGGAAGATCAGCCGCGTCATCGAGGAGCAGGGCCGCGTCGAGGGCGACCTGCGGAAGGAGATCTCGATGAACATCAAGCGGCTCGTCGAGATCGGGAGCTACCGCGGATCGCGGCACCGCCGGAATCTGCCGGTGCGCGGCCAGCGGACGCGGACGAACTCACGGACCCGGAAGGGCCCGCGCAAGGGCACGATTGCGAAGAAGAAGGTGGAAGTCTAATGGCGAAGGACAAACCCCAGGCGGACGCCGCGGCGGCGCCGGGCGCGGAGCCCGGAAAGGCCCCGACCAAGAAGAAGAAGACGTTCAAGAAGCGCGGCGAGAAGCGCGTGGTCCATCACGGCTTCGCGCACATCCACGCGTCGTTCAACAACACGACCGTGACGATTACCGACACGGACGGCAACGTCATCGCCTGGTCGAGCGCCGGCGGCATCGGCTTCAAGGGGTCGCGCAAGGGCACGCCGTTCGCCGCGACCCAGGCCGCGATGGCCGCGGGGAACGCCGCGAAGACGTACGGGCTGCGGTCCGTCGAGGTGCGGGTGAAGGGACCGGGCGCGGGCCGCGAGTCGGCGATCCGCGCGCTCCAGACGGTCGGCATCGACGTGAAGTCGATCCGCGACGTCACGCCGATCCCGCACAACGGGTGCCGGCCGCCGAAGCGGCGGCGGGTCTAACCAAAGATAAGGACCGCGAAGCCCGCGACGTAGGCGCGGCGCTGAGCGGGCGAGCGGGGGTGGGGCCCCGCGAGCAGGGATTAAAGAAGAGGACACATGGCGAGGTATATCGGACCGGTTTGCCGGCTGTGCCGGCGCGAGGGCATGAAGCTCTTCCTGAAGGGGGAGCGCTGCTACACCGACAAGTGCGCGATCGAGAAGCGCAACGTCCCCCCCGGGCAGCACGGGCGCGCCCGCAAGGCCAAGATGGTGGGCTACGGCGTGCAGCTGCGCGAGAAGCAGAAGGTCAAGCGCACCTACGGCGTGCTGGAGAACCAGTTCCGCCGCTACTTCGAGGCCGCCGATCGCCAGCGCGGCATCACGGGTGAGCTGCTGCTGCAGATGCTCGAGCGCCGGCTCGACAACGTCGTGTACCGCCTCGGCTTCGCGACGTCGCGGCCGCAGGCCCGGCAGCTCGTGCGCCACGGCCACTTCACGGTGAACGGCAAGAAGGTCGACATCCCGTCGTACGCGGTGCGCCAGGGCGACACGGTGGCCGTGCGGACGACGAGCAGCCAGAATCCGACCATCCAGCACGCGATGGAGGAGGTCAAGGGCCGCGGGATTCCGGAATGGCTCGTGCTCGAGCCCGCGGGCCTCGCCGGCAAGGTGTCGCAGCTGCCCACGCGCGAGCAGATCAACCTGCCCGTGCAGGAGCAGCTCATCGTGGAACTGTATTCGAAATAAGAACGTGTAACTTAGAACTTAGAACTTAGAATTCAGAACTTTGGAGTCCCAGCATTGACGTTCGAAGTTCTAAGTTTCGAGTTCTAAGTTCTAGGTTGCCAGAGAGTTTCCCCTGTCGTCGGCCCGCAGCCCTCAGACCTGCGGCGGGAGGCCGGCGACGTATTCAGCAGGTCTGATCTTGCCGAAGCTCACGCGCATGCGTGAGCGAAGGCGGATGGCGTGAAAGGACGAACGCGATGTTGTGGAAGGGTTTTCAGCGGCCGAAGCGGTTGGAGTTCGAGCGGGAGACGTTGACGGATCGGTTCGGGCGGTTCTACGCCCAGCCGTTCGAGCGCGGGTTCGGCACGACGGTGGGCAACGCCATGCGGCGCGTGCTGCTGTCGTCGATTGAAGGCGCCGCCGTCACCGCGGTGAAGATCGAGGGGGTGCTCCACGAGTTCTCCCCGATCCAGGGCGTCGTCGAGGACGCCACCGACATCATCCTGAATCTCAAGCAGATCCCGATCAAGCTGCACAGCGACTCGACCAAGACGCTCACGCTTCGGGCGACGAAACCGGGCGAGGTGCGCGCGCGCGACATCTCCGCCGACGCCGACGTCGAGATCCTGGAGCCGGACGCCCACATCGCGACGGTGAGCGACGGCGGCAAGCTCGAGATGGAGCTCCGCATCAAGCGCGGCCGCGGCTACGTTTCGGCCGACAAGAACTTCGACGAGGACCTCGGCATCGGCTGGATTCCGATCGACTCGGTCCACTCGCCGGTGAAGAAGGTCAACTACGTCGTCGACGCCGCCCGCATCGGGCAGACGACCGACTACGACAAGCTGACGCTGGAGGTCTGGACGAACGGCGCGGTGACGCCGCGCGACGCGGTGTCGCTCGCGGCCAAGCTCATCCGCGACCACTTCACGATCTTCGTCGGGCTCGACGAGGCGGCCGATCAGCCGCTCGAAGCCGCGGGCGCCGAGCCGAGCTCGGTGCTCAACGAGAACCTCGACAAGAGCGTCGAGGAGCTCGAGCTGTCCGTGCGGTCCTACAACTGCCTCAAGAACGCGAACATCCGGACGATTCGCGAGCTCGTGCAGAAGACCGAGGGCGAGATGCTCAAGACCAAGAACTTCGGCCGCAAGTCGCTCAACGAGATCAAGGACATCCTCGCGACCATGGGGCTCAGCCTCGGGATGCGACTGGATCAGCCCGCGGTCAATGAGTGAGCGAGGATTGAAGGAACCCATATGCGCCATCGAGTCGCTCATCGCAAGCTCGGCCGGGTGACGGAGCATCGCATCGCGATGCTGCGCAACCAGGCCTCCGCGCTGATCCAGTTCGAGCGGATCCAGACCACCGTGCCGCGCGCCAAGGAGCTGCGGCCGTTCGTCGAGCGGATCATCACGATCGCCAAGCGGAGCCTCAACGCGCCGGAGGGCAGCACGCACGGCGTCACCGCGCGACGCATGGTCGCGCGCGACATCGCCGATCGTGAGGTCGTCCAGAAACTGTTCGATTCCATCGCGCCGCGCTTCGTCGAGCGGCCCGGGGGCTACACGCGCATCCTGCGGCTCGGCCTGCGCCGCGGCGACAGCGCGGAGGTCGCGGAAGTCGAGCTGATCGGCAGCGAGTACGACCCGAACGCGGTCGCGAAGACCGAGAAGTCCGGCGAGACCAAGCCCGAGGCGCCCAAGAAGAAGACGATGGGCGAGCGGCTGCGCGGCGCGCTCGGCCGCGGCAAGAAGGACGAGGCGGCCGGCGGCGGCAAGGTCGAAAAGAAGGCCAAGGGCGCGCCGAAGAAGAGCACCGCGCCGAGGAAAGCCGGGGGGAGCTAGCCGGGCAGACGGCACGTTCGAAGCAAGCCGTGATGTGAAAGGCGACATGAAGCTGCCGGGTACCCGCGCCTTCGAGGAAGCCCGTGCGCGGATGACGCCGCACGTGCACCACACACCGCTGCTGACCTCGCGCATGCTGAGCGAGGCGACGGGCTTCGACGTGCGCCTCAAGGCCGAGCTCTTCCAGCGCACCGGGTCCTACAAGATCCGCGGACCGCTCAACAAGTTCACGTTCCTCAGCGAGGAAGAGAAGCGCCGCGGCGTGATCTGCTCGTCGGCCGGCAACCACGCGCAGGGCGTCGCGCTCGCAGCCAGAATCCACGGCATCCACGCCGTCGTCTGCATGGCCGCGAATGCGACGCCGTCGAAGGTCCAGGCGACGAGAGCGTACGGCGCCGAAGTCGTCCTCCACGGCACCATCTGGGACGAGGCGAACGAGCGGGCGAAGGAACTCGTCCGCGAGCGCGGCTACACCTACATCCATCCGTTCGACGACGAGCAGCTCATCATGGGGCAGGGGACGGTCGGGCTCGAGATCGTCCGCGACTGGCCCGACGTCGACGTCGTCGTCGTGCCGATCGGCGGCGGCGGGCTGATCTCCGGGATCTCGATGGCGGTGAAGAGCGCCAACCCGCGCGCGCGCATCGTCGGCGTCGAGTCGTCGGGCGGCCCGGCGATGAAGCGCAGCGTCGAGGCCGGCCGCCTCGTCACGCTCGACCGCGTGGACACGATCATCGACGGCCTGCGCGTGAAGCGCGTTGGCGAGAAGACGTTCGAGATCGTCCGTCAGTACGTCGACGAGGTCGTCGCCCTGCCCGACGAGCAGATCTTCGACGCGGTCGTGTGGACGATGCACCACGCGAAGCTGGTGCCCGAGGGCGCGGCCGCGGCACCCGTCGCGGCGCTGCTGCACGGCCTCGTGAAGGCGCCCGCCGGATCGAAGGTCGTCGCCGTCCTGAGCGGCGGCAACGTCAATCTGGATCAGCTCAAGGGGCTGCGCTGGAACTGATTGGCCGCCAGGCGTCATCCCCGGCAACAATCCTGCCGAGAAGTCTTGCGGAGCCCGTTCGATGAGCCACTGGTTGAACGTCATGGCCCGCGCCGTGCGCAGGGCGCCCGTGCCTGAGCGGCTGCGCTCGGCAGTCTGGCGATCGATCAGTCGCGCCCATCCCGGCCAGCCGTACACCTATCCCGTCGCCTGGCGCGGCGCGTCGGGCATCTATGGCGGCGTCTGCGGCTTCTCCGACCAGCTGCTTTTCATGGATCTCGAGGCCTACGAGCCGGAGAGCGTCGAGGTGGCCGGGGATCTGCTGCGAGGACGAACCCGCCCCGTCATTTTCGACGTCGGCGCGCACAACGGCGAATGGCTGTTCCTCCTGAAGGCCCTCGCGCCGGCCGCGGCCATCCACGCGTTCGAGCCCTTCCCGGCGCTCGCCGCGTTTCTCGAGACGCTCGTCGCCGCGAATCGCTGGGCGGATGTGGCCGTTCAACAGGCGATCGTCGGCGCGGAGGGCGGCGAGGGCGCACTGCACTTCGCCGCCGGCGGGAGCGACTGCGCCTCCACGGTCGCGGACTTCCAGCCGTCCTACACCGACGTGCTGCGCGTCCCACGCGTGGCGCTCGACGACTACGTGGAGCGCGCGCGGCTTGCGAGCGTCGATTTGATCAAGATCGACGTCGAGGGCAGCGAGCTCGAGGTCGTGCAGGGCGCGAAGCGGACCCTCGCGCGCCTTCATCCGCCGCTGCTGCTCGAGCTGCTCTTCACGACGAACCAGGCGCATCTCCGCCGGCAGCGGGACCTCGTTTCGCTGCTGCACGGGCTGGGCTACGCGTTCCATCGCATCGAGCCGGACGGCCGGCTGACGCGCCAGGACGAGGTTCATCCCGACGAACGCTACCGTGCGCTCAACTATCTGGTGCGATGTGAGGCGTCGTGCTTGCCTGCGGGTGCGGTCGCCGCGCTGACGCGGTCGGCGAGCAGCCCCGCGGAGACGGCGTAGGCGTTCGAGCAGTTGTACTCGAGGATCGCGTTGTAGTTCTGATAGACGAGGAAATTGCGCTTCTGGCCGCGCACGAGCGACGCCGTGATGTCCGCCGTCGGCAGCTTCGAGCCGTCGATCGCGAGCACGCCGAGGTCGCGCCACTGGCTGAGCGGCCGCGTCTGCGTCATCTCGCGTCGCGCGCGGCAGCCGCTCGTCCGCATCGGCACGGCCTTCTCGATCCTCGCCATCACGGTCTTCGAGATCTTCACCTCGCGGCCCCAGCGCGCGCCTTCGGTCCAGCCCGCCACCTTGAGGTAGTGGGCCATGGAGCCGAGAACATCGGCCGGCGATCCCCAGATGTCGATCTTGCCGTCGCCGTCGAAATCGACGGCGTACTTGAGGAAGCTCGAGGGCATGAACTGCGGCTGGCCGATCGCGCCGGCCCACGACCCGATGAACTCGGGCAGCGTGACGAGGCCCTGGTCCACGATCGCGAGCGCCTGAAGGAGCTCGCCGCGGAAGAGCGAGGGCCGCCGCGAGTCGTACGCGAGCGTCGCCAGCGCCGTGATGACGGGCCGGACGCCGGTGAACTGGCCGAAGTTCGACTCGAGTCCCCAGATCGCGATCATGATCGGTCCCGGGACGCCGTACGTGCCGTGCACGCGGTCGACCAGGACCTTGTACTCCGCGGCCATCTCGTCGGCCTTGGCCAGCGTCTTCGGGCTCAGGCGCGCCGCGATGTAGTCGTCGAGGCTCTGCGTCTGCTCCGGCTGGGTGCGGTCGCGCGCGATGATCACCGGATCGGGCGCGAGGTTGGCGAACGCCTGGTCGAGCGTCGCCTGTTTGATGCCCTTCGACAGCGCCTCGGCCTTGACGGCCTTCAGCCAGTCATCGAACGGCGGCGGCGCGGGCTCGGCCGTCACCGTGGGCGCGAAGTCCGGCGGCGGTGCCTGGCTCTGCGGCGGGGGCGGCGCCTGCGCTGGCGGGGTCTGCTGCGCGGGCGCGGGCGGGGTCTGCTGGACCGGCGGCGTCTGCTGGGCCGGCGGCGTCTGCTGGGCCGGCGGGAGCGGAGGCGGGGTCTGCGGGCCCTGTTGGGCTCGCGGGGCAGGCACGAGCCAGACGGCGGCGAGCCCGGCCACGACCCACGACGTCGGCACCCTCATTTCCCGATTATCGTCCCGGCGGGCTGGTTTCCTCAGCCCTCCTCTTCTTCCTTGATCTCGCCGCGCTCGGCCTTTGAGGCCGCGATGATCTTGGCGTGGAGGTGGCTCGGCACCTCGTCGTAGTGCGAGAACTCCATGTGGTACGAGCCGCGGCCGCCCGTGGTGGAGGTCAGCGTCTGCTCGTAGGTGAGCATCTCGGCCATCGGCACGATCGCCTTGATGACCGTCGCGGCGCCGCGCGTGTCCATGCCGGCGATCCGGCCGCGGCGGCTGTTGAGGTCGCCCATGAGATCGCCCGCGAAGTCGGACGGCGCATAGACCTCGACGTTCATGATGGGCTCGAGGATCGTCGGTTTCGCGCGCGACATGCCGTCGCGAAACGCCAGGCGTCCCGCCAGCTTGAAGGCCATTTCGCTCGAGTCCACGTCGTGGTACGACCCGTCGGTGACCGTCACGCGGAAGTCCACGACCGGGTACGTGGTCATGTAGCCGCGCACGCGCGTCTCCTGGATGCCTTTCTCGACGGCGGGCACGAACTGGCGGGGGATCGCGCCGCCGAAGATGTCGTTGACGAACTCGAAGTCCGCGCCGCGCGGCAGCGGCTCCATCGTGATCTTGCAGTCGCCGAACTGGCCGTGCCCGCCGGTCTGCTTCTTGTGCCGGCCGTGCGCCTCGACCCTGGCCGTGATCGTCTCGCGGTACGGGATGCGCGGCGGCTTGAGGTTGACCTCGACGCCGAAGCGCCGCCGCAGCTTGGCGACCGTCACCTCGATGTGGAGCTGGCCCTGACCCGAGAGCAGCAGCTCGTGCGTCTGCGGGTCGCGGTCGTAGCTGATCGACGGGTCCTCTTCGCGCAGCCGCTGCATGGCCGGGCCGATCTTGTCCTCGTCGCCGCGGCTCTTCGGCTCGATCGCGTAGGCGAGCACGGGCTCGGGGAACTTCATCGGCGGCACGGTGAATCCGGCGCCCTTGTCTCCGAGGGTGTCGCCCGTGTGAGCGTCCTTCAGTTTGGCCACGGCGCCGAGATCGCCGGCGTGCAGGTCCGGCACGTGCGTCTGCGTCTTGCCCTGCAGGACAAGCACGTGGCCGAACCGCTCGGGCGCGTCGCGCGTCACGTTGTGGACCGTCGCGTCCGACTTGAGCACGCCCGAGATTACGCGGAAGAGCGTGATGCGGCCGGCGAACTGATCGGCGATGGTCTTCCAGACCCAGAGCACGAGCGGGTCGCTGTCCCGGGCGGCGCGCGTCGCGTCCTCGCCCTTGGCGTTCTTGCCCGGGAAGGGGCGCGCATCCGGCGGCTGGACGTACGTCACGATCGCGTCGGCGAGCGGCGACATGCCGATGTTCCGCACCGCGGACGTACAGAAGACCGGGAACAGCTTGCACGCGCGGATCGCGCGCGTGAGACCGGCGGACAGCTCTTCCTGCGTCAGCGACCCCGCCTCGAAGAACTTCTCCATCAACGCATCGTCCGCCTCGGCGACCATCTCGATGAGCGCGTCGCGGCCGGCCTTGGCGGCGCCCGCGAGCGCGTCGGGCACCGCGCCTTCGGTCACCTTGCCGGATTCGTCCCCGGCGAACGTGTAGGCCTTCATCGCGACGAGGTCGACGACGCCCTTGAAGTCCTTCTCCTCGCCGATCGGTAGCTGCACGGGGATGCACGTGCGGCCGAGGCTCGTGCGCATCGAGTCGAGCGCGCGGTCGAGGCTGGCGCGCTCGCGGTCCAGCCGGTTGAGGACAACCAGGCGCGGCAGCGCGAGCTCGTCTGCGGCCTCCCACGTCTTCTCGGTCGAGACCTGCACGCCACCCACGGCGTCCACGACGACCAGGGCAGCCTCGACGACGCGCAGGGCGGCACGGGCCTCGGACAGGAAGTTGCCCATCCCCGGCGTGTCGATCAGGTTGACTTTCGCCTTGTTCCACTCGAGCCAGGCGAGCGAGGCGGACAGCGTGTGCTTGCGGGCGATCGCTTCCTCGTCGTAATCGGTGACGGTCGAGCCGTCATCCACCTTGCCGAACCGGTTCACCGCGCCGGCGCTGAACAGGAGCGCCGAGGCCAGCTGCGTCTTGCCCGCGCCGCTGTGTCCCACGAGCGCCACGTTGCGGATGCCGGCCGCGTCAAAGACCTTCATAGGGAGCGTCCTCCGACCACGGGCGCATCATATCAATCGGCAATCGGCAATCGGAAATCGGGGAATCGAAGAGCATCGGTCATCGATGATCGACATCGGGCCATCGGCCATCGCATCGGCCATCGGGTCATCGCATCGGCCATCGGCCATAGGCCATCGGCATCGGGCCATCGGCCATCGGGCCATCGGCCGTCGCATCGGGCGTCGGCCATCGCATCGGCCATCGGCCGTCGCACCGGGCCATGGGCTGTCGCATCGGGCCATGGGGCGGTCGATCTCGACGGTTCTCGATGGTCGATGATCGACGCGATCATCGATCACCGGTTTCGATTGTCGATCACCGATATCGATTGTCGATCACCGATGTCGATCATCGATGATCGCTGGCTCTTCGATTACCCGATTATCGATTATCGATTGCCGATTATTCGTATCTGAGCGCTTCGATCGGATCGAGGCGCGACGCGCGGATCGCGGGCACCATCCCGAAGAAGACGCCGACGAAGGCGGAGAAGCCGATGCCGATCGCAAACGACCACCAGGGGAGGGAGACAGGGAAGCCGGACACCAGGTGGACCAGCAGGCCGATCCCGGCGCCAATGGCGATGCCCAGCAGGCCGCCCGCCGACGTGAGGAAGACCGCCTCGAGGAGGAACTGCCAGAGGATCTCGACGCGGCGCGCGCCCAGGGCCTTGCGGACGCCGATTTCGCGCGTCCGCTCGGTGACGCTCATCGTCATGATGCTCATGACGCCGATGCCGCCGACCATGAGCGCGATGGACGACAGCACCACGAGCGCGAGGAACGCGCCCTGACTGATCTGATCCCAGACCTGCAGGATCGCGTCCTGCGTGACCATGTCGAAATCATTCGGCTGGTCCAGCCGCAGCCCGTGGCGGACGCGCATGATCGTTTCGATTTCCCGCAGCGCGTCTTCCCGCGGCACGCCCTCGCGCGGCACGGCCGAGATCTGCACGCTGCGCAGCTGCCCGCGGGCGGCGTCGTTCGCGCGGATCCCGAAATGCTTCTGGTAGGCCGTATGCGGCACGATGACGAAGTCGTCCTGGCCCAGGTTGAAGCCCCCGGGGCTTGGTCGTTTCGCCATCACGCCGATCACCGTATACGCCTGCAGACCGACGCGCACCACCTTGCCGATCGGATCCTCGGTCGGAAAGAGGGCGGTGTAGGCAGTCTGGCCGAGCACGGCGACATCGCGGTGGTGCTCGACTTCCGCGGTCGTGAAGAAGCGGCCCTCCTCGACGGCCAGTCGGTTCGCGAACGGAAACCGCTCGGTCGTGCCGAACACGAGCAGGGGCTTGGTGTGCTGATCGCGGTAGTACACGCGCTGCTGCGCGGCTCCGAAGCCGCCGCAGCCAAGGCAAATGTCCACGATCTCGATGGAGGGCGCCCCCGCGATCGCGTCGGCGTCGTCGGGCGTGACGTTCGGCCGGCGCAGCAGGTCCTGCAGCTTGGCGCCCGAGCTCAGGCTGACGCCGGAGAACTTGGCGACGAAGATCGTGTCCGGGCCGATCCCGCGGATCAGATCGCGGAAGGACTGATCGAAACCGCGGATGAGCGACGTCATCCCGACGATCGACGTGATGCCGATGACCACGCCGAGCACGGTGAGCGCGGACCGCAGCTTGTTGCTGCGGAGCGTGTCCCACGCCATCGTGAAGATCTCGCTGAAGAGGCTCCACCGCATCGACTACTCTCGCCTCAGCGCTTCGATCGGGTCGAGCCGCGCCGCCTGCATGGCCGGGTACAGGCCGAAGAACAGGCCGACCACCGCCGTCATGGAGATGCCCAGCACCACCGACCACACCTCGACAATCGCCGGCAGCGGGCTGACCTTGCTGATGCCCCAGGCGACGATGAAGCCGAGCCCCGTGCCGACGAACCCGCCGAACGTCGAGAGCGTCACCGACTCGGTCAGGATCTGCCACAGCACGTCGCGCCGCCTGGCGCCCAGCGCCTTGCGCAAGCCGATCTCCCGCGTGCGCTCGGTGACGACCATCAGCATGATGTTCATGATGACGATGCCGCCGACGACGAGCGAGAGGCTCACGACGCCAATCAACACCGCAAAAATGCCGGACGTCGCGGTGTTGTAGATGTTGAGGAGCGTCTCTGACGAGAGCAGGCCGAAGTTGTCGGGCTGCGTCGGCCGCAGCCGCCGCGCGACGCGCAGCGCGACGGTCGTCTCGTCCATCGCCGTCTGCACGAGCGACGGGTCGCGCGGCCGCACCGTCAGCTGCAGCGACTGCCGGCTGCCGAAGATCCGTTGAAACGCCTCGAGGGGAATCACCGCGAACTCGTCCTGCGAGTTGCCGAAAATCGACCCCTTCTTCGTCGCGACGCCGAGGACCTCGAAGCGGATGCCGTTGATCGTGACGTCCTTGCCGATCGGATCGAGCGCGCCGAAGAGCTTGTCGGCCACGTCGTACCCGAGCACGGTGACGTGCCGCCCGGCGTCGAACTCGGCCGCCGTCGGCACTCGGCCGACTTCGACGTTGGTCGTCGGCAGGCTCACATACTCCCGGCTGACGCCCTGGATCGACACGCTGTCCTGCGTGTCGCCGCGGTACTTCAATTGTGCCGACGCGTTGGCCTGCGCCATGACGAGCGCCACGGACGGGCTCGCGCGCCGGATCGCCGCCGCGTCGTCGAGCGAGACGCGCGGATTGCTCTGCGCGCGCAACTGCTCGTCGTCGGTGCGGGTGATGCCAGTGCGGTTCACCGTGAACGTGTCGACGCCGACGCCCGACTGGATCGCGTCCTTGACGCTCGAGTTCAGCCCCTGGACCAGCGACACGACGGCAATAATCGACGTCACGGCGACGATGTTGCCGAGCACCGTGAGCAGGGATCGGAGCTTGTTGGCCCAGACGGCCGACAAGGCAATCCCCGCGGACTCGAGGAACTGATGCATGAACGTCTTGTGTGACGCCGGGCGTGGCGCCCGGCTACTTCACCGGGGTCGGCGTCGTCGTCGTGCGGGCCGCCTCGATCTTCACGGCGTCGCCGTCCTTCATCGTGCGCACCGACTGGAACGGTCCGGTGATGACCTGATCGCCTTCCTTCAACCCGTCGAGCACTTCGAAGTACTTCTCGCCGGCGATGCCAGTCTTCACGGCCGAGAAGACCGCGTGGCCGTCGCGGACGAGGAACACGCCCTCGATCTCCTTGCGCGTCTGGCCCGGCTTGAGTTCGGTCGAACCCGCGGCGGACCGCCGCGGCGCGGGGCCAGCGCCCCGCGCGCCAGCGATGGGCTCGTGCACGATCTGGCCCTCTTCGTCGAGCACGACTTCGCGCAGCGTCATCGCCTGGATCGGCACGCTGATCGCCTTCTGGCGCGTGGCCGTCGTGATGGTCGAGGTGCACGTGAAGCCGGGCCGGACGTTCGGCACGCGGTCGTCGATCGTGATTTTCACGAGAAAGTTCGTCGCGCGCGTTGTCGAGCCAGCTGACGCGGCGATCGGGCTGTTGCCGACCTCCGTCACCCTGCCGCGGAAGGTTTTGTCGGGCAGCGCGTCGATCGTGACCTTCGCGGGCTGGCCGATGGTGACGTTCGGGATGTCCGTCTCGTCCACTTCGATCTCGGCCCGGATGACCGACATGTCCGCGATCGTGATGAGGGCCACCGTCTGGAACTGGTTGCCGCTCACCATCTCGCCGATGTCGACATTGCGCTTGGTCACGATGCCGTCGAGCGGCGAGACCAGCCGCATCTTGCTGAGGTCATATTGCGCGTTCTGGAGCAGCGATTCCTGCTGCTTGATGCGCGTTTCCTGCGTCTTGATCGACTGCTCGGCCTGATCGACGGCCGCTTGGCGCATCGTCAGGTCGTTCTGGGCACTTTCGAGCGCCTCACGCGAGGTCAGCCCGCTCTTCATCAGGCCTTCCTGCCGCTGGTACGCGGCCTTCGACTGGGTCAGCGCGGCTTTGGCGCTCTCGATCGATCGCCGCGTCTCCTCGAGCTGCGACCGCGCCGCCGCCAGACTCTGGTTCTGGCTGTCCACCTGGATCGCCAGATTGCGCGGGTCGATCTGCATCAGGACCTGGCCGGCCTTGACCGTGTCGCCTTCGCGGACATTGAGCTCGACGACGTTGCCGGCGGCCGGCGCGCCGACGTTGATTTGGCGGACCGGCTGAATCGTGCCGCTCGCCGACACGATGGCCTCGAGGTCGCGTTTCTCAATCTTCTCGGCCGTCACCGAGGCGCCGGTCGTGCGCGTGAACGCGATGTTCGCGTAGGCGATCGCGCCGAGCAGCGCGACCACGATCAGTCCGATGACAATCTTCTTGTTTCTCGACATTCAGTTACCTGCTGAGCCACGCAGCCACGCCGCCGGCAATCAGCCCGTAGAGCGCGAGCAACGCAATCGCGATGTTGGTGCTCTTTCGTTTGTACAACACCGCCAGGCCGATGGCCGTGACGATCGTGCCCCACACCTGGAACGGATTGATGAACCCGAGGAAGTTCGCGAGAAAGCTCTTCTCGTCCAGCATCGGCGCCAGGACCCCGAGGTTGAACGGCCCGGTCGAGGACATCGTGCCCTTGGCGTACTGAATCGGGGCGCCCAGGGCCACGCCCACCGCACCGATGATCATCGAGTGCGTCACGATCGCCAGCACTTGCTTGAACGATGCCGTGCCGCCAAGCAGCGCGTTGAAGACCGCCCAGTAGATCGCCCCGAAGAGCAGGGCGCCAATCGGCATGGTGATGAAGAACGAGACCAGCGTGATGGGCGCGGTGTACTTGCTGCGCTGCTCCATCTGCGCGTACGCCTCATCGCTGACCGGCTGGCCGGTGAACTTCTCGATCTGCTGGACCTGCATGTCCAGGGCGGCTTGGCGGCCGCGATCCGTGAACTGCGGCCCTGCCGTGGCGAGGGCCATGATGACGACGACGAGAAACAGCATCCCCGCCGGCCGGGGCGTCTGAATCACCCCCTCGAACGTCTTACGGGGCGCCGTGAACATCCCGACGGCGCGGGCAAGCAGACCTTCAGCGGGCGGCGTAGAGGTCGTCGTCTCGGTCATCAGCGGGCACCTCTGGGGGGTCGTCTGGCGGACGACTATCCCTGTAATTGTACCGCCCGCGAACAATTTACGAGAATCCATGGGGTCGGGGTTCCGCCACTCACCCGACTCAGGACCACCGTTCGCCGGGACGACCTGATAGGCTTCAGCCGATGTTCCCCCGCTCGTTCCGGCCCCTGCCCCTGGCCGTCCTGGCCGTCCTCCTGACGCCAGGGGCCGCCCGCGCCCAGTTCCCGTTCGAATCGGTCGGGATCCGCGCGCTCGGCATGGCGGGCGCCTTCGTAGCGGTCGCCGACGATGCGACCGCCGTGTACTGGAACCCGGCGGGGCTGCCGAATGGCAGCCCCGCGGGCATGACAGTAGAGTGGAACCGATTTCAAACGGGTAATCGGACCGCCCCCCCGGTTCCCGGGCCGGCTGACGGATATGGCACCCTCGTCAGCCTGGGGACCTGGCCCGTCGGCATCTCGTACGGCCGCCTGCGGTCGACCTGGCTGGCCTCTGGACCGCCGGCCAGCCCCTTGGGGGCCCAGCAGCTGGACGTCTTTCAGATTGGCGGCACCCTCGTGCAGACGGTCGCCCCCGGGGTCGTCATCGGGTCGACGCTCAAGTACCTGCGTGGAAGCTTCGCAACTGGGCCTGTCGACGCGCTCACCGTGGAGGACGCCCTCAGCCAGGGCAGCTCGCTGGAGGGTCCGGGCGCCAACAAGTTCGACATGGACGTGGGCGTCATGGCGGACATGCGTTACGTCCGGCTCGGTCTGACATCACGAAATTTGCTGGAACCGCAGTTTACAGATACGGCAGGAAATACCATTACTGTATCCCGCCAAACGCGCGCAGGCCTTGCAGTTCTGCCGGGCGATGGCCTGACCCTTGCTATTGATGTCGATCTGGAGACGGTCGACCTCCGGGACGGCCTTCGTCAAATGATCGCGCTGGGCGGCGAGGGCCGCTTGGGTGCGCGTCTGGCCTTGCGGGGCGGCGTGCGGTGGAACCTGAAGCAGGACCACCAGGAAATTGCCGCCGTGGGGCTGGGCGTTCAAATCCGCCAGCGACTCTGGCTCGACGGGTATTACACCCAGGGCCGGCGAGACGAAGACCGAGGGTTTGGCATCGGCTTGCGAGCCGGTTACTAGCCCCCCGGGGGATTCGGCCGTGTGACCGACGACACATGGCCATCCGCCTGGGCGAGCTGTTGCTTCGCGAGAAGCGCGTCACTCCTGCGCAACTGCAGGAGGCGCTCAATTACCAGAAGGCCAACGGCGGCCGGCTCGCCGCGAGTCTCGTCAAGCTCGGCATCCTTCGCGACGAAGACATCACCTCGATCCTCAGCCGCCAGTACGGCGTGCCGTCGATCAACCTCACGGAGTACGACCTCGACCCGGCGATCGTCCGCCTCGTGCCCGGCGAGACGGCGACGAAGCACAACCTGATTCCGGTCGGCCGCAACGGCACCACGCTGACGCTCGCGATGACCGACCCGACGAACATCTTCGCGATGGACGAGGTCAAGTTCATCACGGGGCTGCACGTCGAGCCCGTCGTCGCCTCCGAGACGGCGATCCGCGACGCGGTCGCGAAGTACTTCACGAAGGCCTCGAACGGCGCCGCCAACCCGAAGGCCGCCGACCTGGTGTCCAAGGCGCTCGAAGACTTCAACATGGGCGACGACAGCCTGGTGGAAGTCGTCGCCGAGTCGGAGGAGATCGATGCGGCCTCGCTCGAGAAGCAGAGCGGCGAGGCGCCGATCATCCGGCTCGTGAACGCGCTGATGCTGTCGGCGATTCAGAAGGGCGCGAGCGACATCCACGTCGAGCCGTACGAGAAGGACATGCGGATCCGGTTCCGCATCGACGGCGTGCTGCAGGCGGTGATGGCGCCGGCGCTCAGGTTCCGCGATCCGATCATCTCGCGCATCAAGATCATGGCGCGGCTCGACATCGCCGAGAAGCGCCTGCCGCAAGACGGCCGCATCAAGGCGCGCTTCAACGACCACAACAAGCTGCGCGAGATCGACTTCCGCGTCTCCGTGCTGCCGACGCTGTTCGGCGAGAAGGTCGTGCTCCGAATCCTCGACTCCGAGCAGCTGCGCCTGGACATGACGAAGCTCGGGTTTGCGCCCGACGCGCTCGCGCGGTTCGACGCCGCCATCAAGAAGCCGTGGGGCATGGTGCTCGTCACCGGCCCGACCGGCAGCGGCAAGACCAATACGCTCTACTCGGCGCTGTCGCAGCTCAACATCCCCGGCGTGAACATCATGACCGCTGAGGACCCGGTCGAGTTCAACCTGCCGGGCGTCAATCAGGTCCTGGTGCGCGAGCAGATCGGCCTCAACTTCGCGGCCGTGCTTCGCTCGTTCCTGCGGCAGGACCCCAACATCATCCTCGTCGGCGAGATCCGCGACGCCGAGACGGCGTCGATCGGCGTCAAGGCCGCGCTCACGGGCCACCTCGTGCTCTCGACGCTTCACACCAACGACGCTCCGAGCAGCGTGAATCGTCTCGTGAACATGGGCATCGAGCCCTTTCTGGTGGCCAACTCGGTCAATCTGGTCGTCGCGCAGCGCCTCGTGCGCCGCATCTGCGAGCAGTGCAAGCAGCCGGCGCAGATTCCGATGGCCAAGCTCGTCGAGGCCGGCTGGGACCTCGACAGCTCGCCCGCCCACATCGCCGGCGCCCAGGGCCGCGGCTGCGAGCGGTGCGGCGGCACCGGCTACAAGGGCCGCGTCGGTTTGTTCGAAGTCATGGAGATGACCGACCCGATCCGCGAGCTGGTCATCGCCAATGCCTCGGTGCTCGATCTGAAGAAGCGCGCCCAGGAAAACGGCATGGTGCCGCTGCGCCAGGCCGGGCTGCGCAAGGTTGCGGAAGGGATGACCACGATTGAAGAAGTGGTCCGGGAGACGATTTGATGACGCTCGTTGACCTGTTGAAAGAGACGCTGGACAAGAAGGGCTCGGACCTCCACCTGTCGATTGGTTCGCCGCCGCAGGTCCGCGTGGACGGCGAGCTCACCAAGCTCGACTACCCGGAGCTGACGCCGGAGACCACCAAAGCGCTGGCCTACAGCGTGCTCACCGACGCCCAGAAGAAGAAGTTCGAGGAGAGCTGGGAGCTCGACATGGCGTTCGGGCTGCGGGGCGTGGGCCGGTTCCGCTGCAACTGCTTCAACCAGAAAGGGGCGGTCGGCGCCGTCTACCGTCTGATCCCCGAGCGGATCCGCGCGCTCGACGAGCTGGGCCTGCCGCCCGTGCTCGGCGAGCTGGCCGACCGGCCGCGCGGCCTCGTGCTCGTCACGGGTCCGACCGGGTCCGGTAAGTCGACGACGCTCGCGGCAATGATCGACCGCGTCAACCTGTCGCGGCACGCGCACATCCTCACGATCGAGGACCCGATCGAATACCTGCACAACCACAAGACCGCGCTCGTCAACCAGCGCGAGCTGCACGCCGACACGCAGAGCTTCACGCTGGCGCTCAAGGCCGCGCTGCGCGAGGACCCCGACGTCGTGCTGGTGGGCGAAATGCGCGACCTCGAGACGATGGAAGCGGCGATGAAGCTCGCCGAGACGGGCCACCTGACGATGGCCACGCTGCACACGAACTCGGCCGCGCAGACGATCACGCGTATCGTCGACGCGTTTCCATCGCACCAGCAGGCCCAGATCCGCACGCAGCTCTCGCTCGTGCTCGAGGGCATCGTCTGTCAGGCGCTCCTGCCCAAGGCCGGCGGGGCCGGCCGCGTCGCCGCGCTCGAGATCCTCGTCGCGACGCCCGCCATCCGCAACCTGATCCGCGACGACAAGATCCACCAGATCTACGGCACGATGCAGATGGGCCAGGAGAAGTTCGGCATGCAGACGATGAACCAGGCCCTGGCACGCCTCGTCGAGAAGCGCCTGGTCACGCGCGACACGGCCTTCAACGTCTCGTCGAACCGCGACGAGCTCATCACCATTCTTGAACGTGGCGCCGGACAAGCGGCGGCGGCCGCCGGCGCGGCCGGCGCGGTGCGTCCGCGCCCGCCGATGCGGCAGGAGGTTGTTAGATGACGACGTATGCTTGGGTCGGACGGACACGGGCGGGACAGATCGTCCACGGCGAGCGCGCCGCCGAATCCGGCGACGCACTGACCGCGGCGCTCCGCAAGGAGCAGATCACCGTCACCAAGATCGGCGAAGCGCCCAAGAAGGAAGAGAAATATCGGCGCGTGCCCGACCGCAACCTGGCGATCTTCACGCGCCAGTTCTCGGTCATGATCGACGCCGGCCTGCCGCTCGTGCAGTGCCTCGAGCTGCTGGCCAAGGAAGAGCCCGACAAGCGGCTCGCCAAGGCGATCGACTACGTCCGGACGGACGTCGAGGCCGGCGCCTCGCTCGCCGACGCCATGAAGAAGCGCGAGTACGCCTTCGACCCCCTCTTCACCCACATGATCACCGCGGGCGAGGCGGGCGGCATTCTCGACGTCATCCTCAAGCGCCTCGCGACCTTCATTGAAAAGCAGGCCAAGCTGAAATCGCAGGTCAAGTCCGCGATGATCTATCCGATCGCCGTCCTGTCGATCGCGGCCATCGTCGTCGTCGTCATCCTGTGGAAGGTCATCCCGACGTTCACGGCGCTCTTCGAGGGCCTCGGCGCGAAGCTGCCGCTCGCCACCCGCGTCGTGATCTGGCTCAGCAAGAAGACCATCATCGGCATGCCGTTCGCGATCGCCGGCCTCTTCTTGTTCAGCTATCTCTTCCGGCGGTACTACCGGACGAAGAACGGCCGCATGCGCGTGGACAGCGCGCTCCTCAAGGCGCCGCTGGTCGGCAAGATCTTCCGCAAGATTGCCGTGGCGCGGTTCTGCCGGACGCTGGCGACGCTCCTCAGCTCGGGCGTGCCCATCCTCGACGGCCTGGACATCACCGCCAAGACGTCGGGCAACGCCATCATCGAGACGGCGATCAACCAGGTCCGCGGCAAGATCGAGCGCGGCGAGACGATTGCGGCGCCGCTGCGCGCGACGGGCGTCTTCCCGCCGATGGTGGCGCAGATGATTGGCGCCGGTGAAAGCACGGGCGCGCTCGACACGATGCTGGCCAAGATCGCCGACTTCTACGAGGAAGAAGTGGATGTCGCGATTGCCGGCCTGCTGACAATTCTGGAACCGGCGCTCATCTGTGTACTCGGCGTCATCGTCGGCGGCATCGTCATTTCGATGTACCTGCCGCTCTTCGACTTGATCAACCAGCTGTCGAGCCACTGAGGGCGACAAAAGTGGCAGCGACGATTCCGGCGACTAAACGGGACGGGGGGCTGTCAAAAGTGTGGGGGCTGGCGGCGGTTCCTGTGACGCCCCGGGGCGCCGCCGGCCGGGTTCTCGAGCGGTTTCCCGGCTCAACTAATTGCAGCTGAACGGGTTAGGCAGGATTACAACGGCGTGGGGCGAGTTGGTATTTGGGTTGCTTTTAAGAGGGCCGGCGGCGATGCCGAGATGAGATCCAGGTGCGCTACCACCCTGGCGGCTTGACCGCAATGTGGCTTGGTTTGAGTGAGTGTCACTTTGAGGAGAACAACTGACATGAGAGGCAAAGCTGAACAGGGTTTCACCCTTATCGAGCTGCTGATCGTCGTGGCGATCATCAGCATCATCGCGGCGATCGCGGTGCCGGGGCTTCTGCGTGCCCGTATGACGGGTAACGAGACGTCGGCCATCGCCTCGCTGAA
>DATIWF010000070.1:0-21868 GCA_035519535.1 Vicinamibacterales bacterium
GGGAATCAGGCACAATGCAGGCGTGCGACTCCTGCTCGTCGAGGACGACCCGCGCATGCGGACGCTCGTGCGCCGCGGCCTGACCGAGCAGGGCCACGTCGTCGAGGTGGCCGGGAGCGGCCCTGAGGCCGTGGAACTGGCCGCCGCCGCCGACTTCGACGTGGCCGTGCTCGACGTGATGCTGCCGGGTTTTGACGGCGTCGAGGTCGTTCACCGGCTGCGCGCGCGCGCGAACCGGACGCCCGTGCTGATGCTCACGGCCCGCGATGCCGCCGCCGACGTCGTCCGGGCGCTCGACGCCGGCGCGGACGACTACCTGGCCAAACCGTTCTCGTTCGCCGTCCTCGTCGCGCGGCTGCGTGCGCTTGGGCGCCGCGCGCCGATGTCGCACGACGCGCAGCTGCAGGTGTCCGATCTCCGGCTCGATCCGGCGGCGCGCGTGGTGACGCGCGGGGGCGCCGCGATCGCCCTCACGCGCACGGAGCACAACCTGCTCGAGGCGCTGATGCGCGACGCCGGGCGCGTCGTGACGCGCCGCGCGCTCACCGATCGGCTGTGGGGCAGCGACCGGGCCGTCGAGAGCAACACGCTGGATGCGTTCGTCAAATCGCTGCGTCAGAAAGTCGAGGCCGGCGGCCGGCCGCGCCTCATCCACACCGTGCGCGGCGTCGGCTACTGCCTTCGGCACGAGCCCGAGCCGTGAACCGGCGATCCATTCGCGTGCGCCTCACGGCCTGGTACCTGGCGGTGCTGGCGCCGGCGACGCTGGCCCTCGCGGGCGGCAGCTGGTGGCTCGCGCGGCGGAGCATGACCGACGCCGCCGATCGGACGCTCACCGCGCGCCTCGAGGGCACGCGCGACTTCCTCGCGGGCATGGCCCGCGAGGGCCTCAGCCGCGCCGACATGGAGGAGGAGTTCGGCGAGTACATCGAGCTGTCGCGCGGCGAGGCGCTGCTCGACGTGCGCGAAGCCTCCGGGCGCGTGCTGAGCCAGCCCTCGCTGGCCGGCTGGTCGGCGCTGGGCGACGACACGTCGTTCGCGTCGAGCGGCGCGCCCGCGTTCGCCGATCGCGCGATCGGCGCGGAGCCCTACCGGGCCGCGGGCGCCACGCTCGGTGCGGGCAACGCCACGTACCGCATCGTCGTCGCCTCGCCGGCCCGCGCCGGACACGACGCCCTTCGCCGGTTTGCCTGGATTCTCGCCGCCCTCGTACCGGGCGTGCTGCTCGCGGCCGGCCTCGGCGGCTACTGGATCGCGGGCCGCGCGCTCGCGCCGGTCGATCGCATGACGCGCACCGTGCAGGAGACGACGCTCAGAAACCTCGACCATCGCCTGGACGTGCCCCCCGCCGACGACGAGCTGCGCCGTCTGGCGACGACGTTCAACGAGATGCTCGCGCGGATGCAGGCCGGCGTCGCGGACCTCACGCGGCTGACCGCCGAGGCCTCGCACGAGCTGAGAACGCCGGTGTCGCTCGTGCGGACGACCGCGGAAGTTGCACTCGCGCAGCCGCGATCGGCCGACGAGTATCGCGAGGCGCTCTCCGACGTGCTGGGCCACGCCGAGCGGATGTCGTCGCTCGTCGGCGATCTGCTGGCGCTCGCGCGAGCGGACGCCGGCGTCGAGTCGGGTGAGACCGTACCCGTCGATCTCGCGGAAGTCGTGCGAGACGCCGCGCGTCATTTCGAGGCGGCGGCGACCCAGCGGTCCCTGTCGCTGACGGTGTCAGCGCCCGCGCCGGTCGTCGTGCCCGGCGACCCGGAGTCCCTCCGCCGGCTGCTGGTCATCCTTCTCGACAACGCGGTCAAATACACACCGTCGGGCGGGCGGGTGGACGTGCGGCTCGGCGCGGCCGACGGCGCGGCGGTCATCCACGTGACGGACACCGGCATCGGCGTCGATCCGGCGGAGCGAGCGCGCGTGTTCGATCGCTTCTACCGGGGCGCCGCCGCGCGGCAGCGCGCAGCCGACGGCAGCGGCCTGGGGCTGTCCATCGCCAAGACCATCGTCGAGCGCCTGCGCGGCACGATCGCGCTTGCGGCCGGTCCGTCCGGCCGCGGATGCGACGTCGTCGTGCGGCTGCCGGCGGTCTCGAGCCAGCAGGAGGGGGCCTATGCGAACGAGTCTGTGCGTCGCGGTGATCCTGGGCGTGTCGGCGCTGACGAGCGCGTCGCAGAGCCGGCAGGCCATCGACCCGTCGTGGACCAGCGACTTTCACGTTGACGCGAGCGAGTGGACGGACACCGGCCGCAATCCGTACTTCATCCTCGAGCCGGGATATACGCTCGTGCTCGAGGCCGGCGGAGAGCGGCTCGTGGTCACCGTGCTGAACGAGACAAAGGTCGTCGACCAGGTGACGACGCGCGTCGTCGAGGAGCGCGAGACGAAGGACGGCCAGCCGGTCGAGGTGTCGCGCAACTACTTCGCGATGAGCTCGCGCACGAACGCGGTGTTCTACTTCGGTGAAGACGTCGACGCGTACAGGAACGGCAAGGTCGTGAACCATGACGGCAGCTGGCTCGCCGGCGAGAAGGGCGCGCGGTTCGGGCTGATGATGCCGGGCCTGCCGCTGATCAAGGCGCGGTACTACCAGGAGATCGCCCCGCTGTCGGCGATGGACCGCGCGGAGATCGTGAGCCTGACCGAGCGCCTGCAGACGCCTGCCGGAACGTTCACGAGCGTGCTGAAGACGATCGAGACGTCGCAGCTCGAGGCCGGTCCGGGCGAAGCGAAGTACTACGCGGCCGGCATCGGCCTGCTGCAGGACGGATCGCTCAAGCTCGTCCGCTACGGCGCGGGGAAGTGACGCGCCGGCCGCCTACTTGCCCGAATAGAGTTCGGGAAACGTCTTGCGCAGCGCGACGAGCTTGGGCGCGTCGTTGATCCGGATGTACATGTCGTCCGGGTGGTGCTCGGCGTAGTCCTGGTGGTAGTCCTCGGCCGGATAGAACGCGGGCAGGGCGACGAGTGCGGTCACGATCGAATCCCTGAACGCGCGTGCGCGCGCCAGCTGCGCGATGTACGCGCGAGCGACGCGCTGCTGGTCCGGATCGCCGTAGAAGATCGCGGAGCGGTACTGCGTGCCCTCGTCCGGACCCTGCCGGTTGAGCGTCGTGGGATCGTGCGCCACGCCGAAGAACACGCGCAGGAGCGTCCCGTAGCTCACGCGCGACGCGTCATAGGTCACCTCGATCGACTCCGCGTGGCCGGTGCGGCCCGTCTCGACCATCTCGTAGTGCGCCGTCGCGGCGTTGCCGCCGGCGTAGCCGGCGACGACGCGGGTGACGCCGCGCACGTGCTCGAACACCGACTGCATGCCCCAGAAACATCCGCCGGCGAACACCGCCGTCCGCGGGGTGGGCGTCGCCGCCTGCGGAAGATCTTCCTCCGGGGCGGGTATCGCCAGGCCCTGGCCCTGCGTGACGATGCACGCGGCGGCCAGCGCCAACGCGGAGGCTGCGAGGGTCACGCGGAGCGCGGACGACATCGACTCCCTACCTTTCCTCGTGGGTGACCGCGGCCGCGGCCTGACGGATGCACGCCTCGCCCGCCGGCACGATCGGCTTCGGCCGATCCTTGGATGGCGCCTTCGTCGCCGAGGTGTCGGTGGCGACTCGCGCGCCGCTGACGTCGGCGGTCTTCTGGTAGTAGTCGTGCCACCAGAGCGCTGACTGCCAGACGGCCTCGGGGCAATTCGAGCCCGACGCGAGCCCCGGCGTGAGCTCGATGCCCGCCATGCCGAAGGCCGTCTGCACGAGCGCCGCCGACGGCATCGCGCCGCCCTCGATGAGCGGATTGCGCCGCGTGCCCGCGCTCCAGATGAAGCCGAGCCACGGCAGCATCAGCGTCGGCAAGTCGAGCGCGCTGCGCTGCCGCATGAGCCGCCGGACGTTGGCGACGATCGCGCCGGCCGGCGACGCGAATTGCAGCACGGCGGCATTGGGGAACACCTCCGGATCGTCGACCTGCGCGAACCGCACGGTCTCGACGCCGTTGGTCGCCGGCACGGCCGACGCGTCGCGGATGGTGATCGGCACGGTCAGAAACGACGTCGACGAGGCGACGATCCCGGCGAGGGACCAGAAGCTCGGCAGCAGGTCGTGGCGCAGATGGCTCTGCGCGACGCGCAGCCGGAAGTGATCGAGCCCGGCGCCGCCCAGCAGGACGACCGCGCCCGGCTGTGCCCGTGCGGCCAGCCATTTCGCATTGCCCTGGCCTCGTTTGGGCGTGACTCGCTTGATGGCCGGATTGGCCGAGGCCGCAGATGATCGCCGGATGTCCATCACACACTCCTCTGCACGAGGTGCTCGAAGACGGGAGCCGTCGGCGTGCCCGCGTCGGGGTTCGTCTCCCACGTGCGCACGCGCACGTTGAGCCGCCCGCCGTTCTGCCACAGCTCGATCGTCAGGAAATGGTTCTTCGCCCGCTGCCAGGTGGTGACGGGCGTGACGGCGATTTGCGCGCTCCCCGGAATGGCCTGGGCCGGGAAGAGCGCCGGCGGCGCGTGCCACGCCGGCGTGCCGCCGCCCGTCACCAGGCTCATCGGCGACGAGATGATCTCGATGAGCTCGCAGCCGCGGTGCGTCGTCGCCGTGGCGACGCGGCCGAAATGCACGTCGCC
Source organism: Vicinamibacterales bacterium (assembly GCA_035519535.1). Taxonomy (GTDB): domain Bacteria; phylum Acidobacteriota; class Vicinamibacteria; order Vicinamibacterales; family SCN-69-37; genus DATEGZ01. The sequence continues at coordinate 4,622 of DATIWF010000070.1, forward strand.
CGTCAGGATCAGGATGGACTGCGGCGCGTCGAGCAGCGCGCGGCACAGCGCCGCGTACTGTTCGAAATCCGGCAGATTCCAGTCCGCGACGTTCCCGCTCCAGCCGGTCACGTTCTCGAAGAGCGGCTGGCCGACGACGAGCACGCCCGGCGCGGTGAGGCCCCCGATCCACGAGACGATGCGCGCCATGTCCGCGGCGTCGATGAATGTCGTGCGATCACTGCTGCGCGTGATCCGCGTGTCGGCGACGAGCATCGACAAGTCGCCGATGGCAAACGTGCGCACGACGCTCGGCGACTCCGGCGTCTGGAACGCACTGTACAGGCCCTTCGCCAGTTCCCACCAGTCGTGGCGCCCGGCCGGCAGGAGCGTGTTCACCGAAAACGATGGAAACGGCGCGTTGTTCCAGAACTCGTGGTCGTCCGACGTGAACAGGTTCGAGCCGCCGCTGAGGACGTGCTGGAATCCCTGCCGATCGCTGCTCTGTCCCCACGTCGCGTCGTAGTTGGCCAGGAACGCTTCGGCGAGCCCTTGCGTCGTGTGCGGCAGGAGGAACCGGTAGAAGGGCGAATCGAGATATACCTGGTCGCCGCAGAGCAGGGTGACGTCGGGCCGCAGTCCGTCGGGGATCGAGAGAAACGTGCGGCCCAGGCGGCCGCTCTTGTCCTCGGCCGCGCAGAAGCACGACCCGAGCATGACGGTGAACGGCCGCTCGCCGGCGCCAGGGAGCTGATCGGGCAGCGTCGACGCCGTGGCGGCCGCGACGACCTGACCGTCCGCATGAAACTCGATCGGCAGTCGCGTGCGCGCCGCGAGGCCCGTGAGCACGACGCGCGCCGAGACCACGCCCTGCGTGCCGTCGGGCACGGTCCACGACTGCCAGCCCGTCAGGGCCCAGCGCTGGCCGGTCTGCGGCGCCTCGATCCACGCGCTCGCCGGCGCCGCCGGCGCGTGCGCGCGCGAGACAATGGCCGCCCACGCGGAGACGCGCGCGGCGTCGATCGCCGTCGGGACGAGCAGGTGCGTGGCCGTGGCATCGGGCATGGCGATCGCGATCCATCGCGCCGCCCGCGGGGCGAACGCCCAGGGGTGCGCGCGTGCGCTGGGGGAAGGCCGCTACGCTAACGGGTTTCCCCGGGGCAAGTCAACGGCGAGCGGACCCGAGTGTGCAGTTTGCTTCCCGGTTGACCGCCGGCCTCCGCCACGCGTATATAGGTAAATAGGAATTGATTTACCTATTTTAAGGAGGCGCCCGTGCACGTCGCGTCCTGGGTCGTCGAGCAGCCGGGCCAGCCCATGGTCCGACGGACCCGCGACGAATCGCCCGGCCCGGGCGAGGTTCTCCTGGCCGTCGCCGCGTGCGGCGTCTGCCACACCGACCTCGGGTTCTACTACGAGGGCGTCCCCACGAAGCATCCCTTCCCGCTGACCCTCGGCCACGAAATCAGCGGCCGCGTCGTCGAGGCGGGCCCGGGCGCCGAGGCCTGGGTCGGCCGAACGGTGGTCGTGCCCGCGGTCCTGCCGTGCGGCACGTGCGCGGCGTGCCGCGCCGGGCGCGGCCAGGTCTGTCCTTCTCAGATCTTTCCCGGCAACGACGTCCATGGCGGCTTCGGCACGCACGTGCGTGTGCCGGCGCGCGGCCTGTGTCCGGTGCCCGATCTGGCCGATCGTCGCGTCAATCCCGCCGGGCTCGACCTGGCCGCCCTGGCCGTCATCGCCGATGCCGTCTCCACGCCGTATCAGGCGATCCTCCGGAGCCAGATCGGCGTCGGGGACCTCGCGGTCTGGGTCGGCGTTGGCGGCGTCGGAGGATTTGGCGTCCAGATCGCGGCCGCGCTCGGCGCCACCGTCGTCGCCATCGACGTGGACGACGCACGGCTCGAGCGGCTGAAACGGCATGGCGCGGCGCTCACCCTCAATGCGACCCACGGCGACGCCAAGGCGCTCCGCAAGGACGTGCGCCAGTTCGCCGAGGCCAGGGGTGCGCCGACCTGGCGCACGAAGATTTTCGAAGCCTCGGGCCAGCCGGGCGGTCAGGTGTTGGCGTTCGGACTGCTCGGCCACGGCAGTCTGCTGTCGATTGTCGGCTACACGCCCAAGGCCGTCGAAATCCGGCTGTCGAATCTGATGGCGTTCGACGCGACCGCGCAGGGCAACTGGGGCTGTCTGCCGGAGTTTTATCCCGCGGTGGTCGATCTGGCGCTCTCCGGCCGGATCGCGATCGAGCCCTTCATCGAACGCCGGCCGATGTCGGCGATCAACGACGTCTTTGCGCAGCTTCATCACGGATCTGCGCAGAACCGCCTGGTGCTGATTCCGGAGGCGTAGCTGCCATGACTTTCAAGGACCACGACCTGACCGACGCGACCGATTGCGCAGGACTCCACTACGAACGGGTGCCGCTTCGCGATGCAGAAGGGCGGCCGGTGCCCGGGCTGCACACGGCACGGATCACGCTCGACAACCCCGCGCAGCTCAACTCCTACACGACCGGGATGGTCAAGGGCGTGATTCTGGGCATGCGGCGGGCGTCGAACGATCGCGCCGCCGTGGCCGTCGTCTTCACCGGGTCGGGAACGCGCGCGTTCTGCACGGGCGGCAACACCGCGGAGTACGCGGAGTACTACGCGGGCCGGCCCGAAGAGTACCGGCAGTACATGCGGTTGTTCAACGACATGGTGAGCGCGATTCTCGCGTGCGACAAGCCGGTGATCTGTCGCGTCAACGGCATGCGGATCGCGGGCGGCCAGGAGATTGGCATGGCGTGCGACTTCACGATCGCGCAGGATCTCGCGGTCTTCGGGCAAGCCGGCCCGCGCCATGGCTCGGCGCCCGACGGCGGCAGCACGGATTTCCTGCCCCTCTTCGTCGGCGTCGAGGCGGCGATGGAAAGCTGCACGCTCTGCGAGCCCTGGAGCGCCTACAAGGCCGCGCGGCTGGGTCTCGTCACGCGCGTCGTGCCGGCGCTGAAAGTCGACGGCCAGTTCATCCCCAATCCCCTGGTCATCACGGACCGCTGGCTGGACCAGGGACAGATCGTCTATGGCGAGATGAAGTCCGGGCCGGACAAGGACGCCGGCCGCAGGCTTCTCGACGCGGGGCAGGTCGATCTGTCCGGCCTCGATCGCGAAGTTGACGCGCTGGTCTTCAAGCTCGCCAATACGATGCCCGGCTGTTTGAGCAAGACGATCGAGAGCGTGCGTAAGCACAAGCTCGAGCACTGGGACCGCAACCGCGAGAGCAATCGCGCGTGGCTGTCGCTGAACATGATGACGGAGGGCCGCGCCGGCTTCCGCGCGTTCCACGAAGGCAGCAAGGCCTGCCGCGAGGCCGATTTCCTGCTCCTCCGTCGTCGTCTTGCGGAAGGCGATTCGTGGAGCGACGCGCTGACCGAAGACGTCATCGCGCGCGTCCACGCTCACGCCTGAGCAAGGGGGACCGTCGATGGCCGTCCGCACGGATTCGTCTGGACTTCATCCGCCGGAAACGGGACCGGGCGTCTCCGGTCTGGCGCGGCTTCGACCGCTCGTCCGGCGCGACTTCGAGTCGGTCGTGCACATCGATGCGGTGCACACCGGCGAGTCGAAGCCAGCGTACTGGACGCGTGTCTTTCGAGACTTCGTCGGGCCCCGCGCCGCCCGCGGACGCGTCGGCCTCGCCGCCGAACTCGACGGCGCGGTCGTCGGATTTCTGTTCGGCGACATCCGCGCGTTCGAGTTCGGCTCCGAGCCGTGTGGCTGGATTCTCGAAGTTGGCGTCGATCCACGCGTCACACGCACCGGCATCGCGTCGGCGCTCCTTGATGAGGCGTGTCGCCGGCTGCGGGCCGCGGGCGTCTCCACCATCCGCACGATGGTGCGGCGCAACAACGTGCCGGTCCTCACGTTCTTTCGCACGAATGGTTTCGCCGGCGGGCCGTACGTTCAGCTCGAGCTCACGGCAGAGCCCGGCCTGCCTCGCCGAAGCGATCGGGCCGGCCGCGAAAGCGGGGGAGAGACTCGATGACCGATCCGGTGACCGTGACACGGCTCGACGACGGCGCGTGGTGGCGCGTGGCGATCGGCGGATCGAAGGGCAACGTGCTCGACGGCGCGCTCATGGACCGGCTGACACAGGTCTTCGACGACGCGCGCGGGGCGGCCAGTCTGAAGGCGATCGTGCTGGAGGGGCAGGGCGCGCATTTCTCGTTCGGCGCGAGTGTTCGGGAGCACCTGCCCGACCAGGTGGCCGGCATGCTCGATCGCTTCCGCCGCGTGCTGCTTGCGCTCCTTGACTCGTCAGTGGTCGTGCTGGGCGCCGTGCGCGGGCAGTGCCTGGGCGGCGGGCTCGAACTGGTCACGGTCTGTCATCGAATCTTCGCGGCCCCGGACGCCAGGTTTGGCCAGCCTGAAATCGCGCTGGGCGTGTTCGCGCCGGCCGCGTCGATCGTGCTGGCGGAGCGCATCGGCCGGGCGCACGCCGAAGACCTCTGCCTCACGGGACGGGTGATCGGCGCGAGCGACGCGCTCGGGATGGGGCTCGTGGACGAGCTCGCCGACGATCCCGCGGAGATGGCGCTCGCATGGGCGCGCACGCATCTTGCCGATCGATCGGCCACGAGTCTGCGGCTCGCGGTGCGTGCCATCCGTGCCGATCTCCTCGCAAAGCTCCGGGCGGAACTGCCCCAGGCCGAGCACCTGTACCTGCACGAGCTGATGGCGACGGCCGACGCGAACGAAGGGCTGCGCGCGTTTCTCGAGAAGCGGCGGCCCGCGTGGAGGAACGCATGAGTGATGCGGGCGCGGTCGGGGCGTTGGTCGCTCGCGCGGAGGCGCTCTATCGCGACTACCGGCTGGGCGCGGTCCGCGACTGGAAGGCGCGCACCGGCGGACTGGCCGTCGGCTACATGCCCATCTACATTCCCTGCGAGCTCTTGCACGCGCAGGGCGTGCTCCCGGTCGGGCTGATGGGGGCGCGCGACGACCTCGAGATCATCAAAGGCGACGCCTACTACCAGTCGTACATCTGCCACATTCCCCGCAGCACGATCGAGCTGGGGCTCAACGGCAGCCTGGACTGCCTCGACGGCGTGATCTTTCCCGCGATCTGCGACGTCATCCGCAACCTGTCGGGGATGTGGCGGATGCTGTTTCCGGACAAACTGGTCCACTACCTCGACGTCCCGCAGAACTTCGACCGGCAGATCGGCGGGCGTTTCTACCGTGACGAGCTCGAGGCGCTGTCGGCGGAGCTGACCGCGCACGGGGCGCGCCCGTTCGACGCCGGCGCGCTCCGGGCCTCCATCGAGTGCTACAACGCGTATCGCCGCATCGTCCGCGACCTCTATGCGCTCCGGCACGCGTTCCCATGGAAAGTGCCGACGTCCGAGCTGTACATGATCCTGCGCGCGACCCTGGTGCTGCCGGTCGACGACGCCACGGCGATGCTGGCGCAGTACAAAGAGCTGGTCGCCGCCGACACCACCCGCCAGCCGATGGACCAGGCCCGCGTGGTGCTCACGGGGTCGTTTTGCGAGCAGCCGCCGGTTGGCCTCATCCGCACGCTCGAGCGCGCCGGCTGCTACATCGTCGACGACGACTTCGTGCAGATCACGCGCTGGATTCGGTCCGACGTCCCGCTCGACGGCGATCCGATCGAGAACCTCGTCGTTGCGTTCCTCGAGGACGCCGGCGCCAGCCCGACGCGCTACCTCGCCCGCGGGGAAAAGGGCGCGGACCTGCTGGCGCGCGTTCGCGCCAGCCGCGCGGAGGGCGTGATTTTCTGCGCGCCGAGCTTCTGCGACCCGGCGCTGCTCGACCAGCCGATGACCGCGCATGCCATGGACGCGCACGGCGTGCCATGGACCGCGTTCAAGTACTCGGAGAACACCGGCCAGTTCCAGGTCATCCGCGAGCAGGCCGGGACGTTCGCCGACTCGATCAAATTGTGGAGTGGAGCATGACCCGACCCCAGCCACCGCTCGAGGCCCGCAAGGACGCGAGTCAGGCGCGCCAGAAAACGATGATCGCCCGTCATTTCGATCGACTGGCGGCGGCGCCCACGACCGGCGAGAAGACGGCGTACACGTTCGTGCCGGGCAATCTCACCGAATTGCTCCTGAGCTTCGACGTCCTGCCGGTTCTGCCGGAGATCAACGCCCTGCAGTCGGCGATGCGCGGCAAGACCGCGGAGTACATCGCGCTGGCCGAAAAGCTCGGCCACTCCGAGGACGTCTGCACGTACGTCAAGAGCGACATCGGCATGCTCAAGTCCGGCAACATCGGACCGACGGGCCAGCGCCTGCCGAATCCAGACGTGCTGCTCTTGTCCTATACGGGCTGCTTCACGTTCATGAAGTGGTTCGAGCTCCTGCGCGAGGAATATCACTGTCCGGTCGCGATGCTGCACGTGCCCTATCAACCGGACGGGCGGATCACATCGTCGATGCGGGACTACGTGGTCACGCAGCTCAAGCGGGAGATCATCCCGACGCTCGAGCGCGTCACGGGCCGGGCGTACGACGAGGACAAGCTCAAGGATCTGTTGCGGCGCTCGGCGCAGGCGGAGGACGACCTCGTCTGGGTCCTGCAGTCGGCGCGCACGCGACCGTCGCCGATTGACGCGTATTTCGGCGCGGTCTACTACGTCGGGCCGATCTTCAGCGCCTTTCGCGGCACGGAGGCGGCCGTCGGCTATTACCGCGCGCTGCGCGAGGAGATTGCCGAGCGCATGGCCCTGGGCAAGGGGCCGGTCACGCCGGATGGCGATCTGGAGCGCGAGCGCTTCCGCGTCGTCGTCGAGGGGCCGCCGAACTGGACGAGCTTCCGGCAGTTCTGGAAGATGTTCGCCGACGAGGGCGCCGTCGCGGTCGCGTCCACCTACGCCAAGGTCGGCGGCGTCTACGATACGGGCTTCCGACACGACCCCTCGCGCCCGCTCGAATCACTCGCGGAGTACTGCCTGGGGTGCTACACGAACCTCGGATTGCCGACGCGCATCGAGCTGCTCGCGCGCTACATCAAGGAGTACGAGGCGGACGGGTTCCTGATCAATTCCGTCAAGAGCTGCAACTCGTTCAGCGCCGGTCAGCTGCACATTCTGCGTGAAGTCGAGGCCCGATCGGGGCGCCCTGGCGGCTTCATCGAAAGCGATCTCGTCGACCCCCGATATTTCTCGCCGGCGAACATCAAGAATCGTCTCGAGTCGTACTTCCAGATGCTCGAGCAGAAACGCCTGGGGGGCGCCGCATGAACTACGTCGTCGGCATCGACCTCGGGTCCACCACGACCAAGGCGGTCGTGCTCGGTGAAGACGGCACGATTCTCGGCCGGGGCATCACCAACAGCCGAAGCAACTACGAAGTCGCGTGTCAGGTTGCGCTGGGCGAGGCGCTGATCAACACGCGGTTTGCCTTGATCGACCGGGAGCTCGACGGGGCGGGGCTCGACCCGGCCGACCGGGCCCGCCGCCTGGGCGCGCTCGAACGCGCGTTTCGGGCGGAGCAGTACCGGTCGCAGTTGGTGGTGCTCGCGCGCGAGCTCGACCGGTTTGCCGCGCGACTGCTCACCGGCGGCCCGTCGCTCCGCGGGGCGGTGAGTCGCATTACGGCCGCGATGGCCGCCGAAGTGCCGCAGCTCTATGCCGAGGGCTCGCAGAGGAAGAGCGATTTCTTCCGCGATCTGGCGGGCGGCCGTTACATGAAGCTCGCGGAAGCCGAGGCGCGATCCGGCGGGGCAGGATTCGACCAGCTCGTCGGGTTGTTCGACAAGGCCATTCTCGACGTCGAGAACTCGGCCGAGGCGGCCGGACGATTCGAGGATCACATGCGCGCCGCGATGGCGACGGCGGGCGAGACCGACAATCGCATCAGTGCGGCGGTTGAACGCATGGCCGCGCTGGAGCTCGCGCAGGTGGGCTCGGTCGGCACCGGGTACGGGCGGCAGCGGCTGCCGTTTCCGGAAGGACAGATCAAGTCGGAAATCCTGTGCCATGGCCTCGGCGCGCACGCGATGTTTCCGCACACGCGGACGGTGCTCGACATCGGCGGGCAGGACACCAAGGCGATTCAGGTCGACGCCCAGGGCATCGTCACGTCGTTTCAGATGAACGACCGGTGTGCGGCCGGCTGCGGGCGGTACCTCGGATACATCGCCGACGAGATGAATCTCGGCCTGCACGAGCTCGGCCCGCTGGCCTGCAAGTCGTCGAGCCCCGTGCGCATCAATTCGACGTGCACGGTCTTCGCCGGCGCCGAGTTGCGCGAGCGCCTGTCGCTCGGCGAGCGGCGCGAGGACATTCTGGCCGGCCTGCATCGCGCGATCATCCTGCGGGCCATGTCGCTCATCGCCCGCTCGGGCGGCATCACGAGTGAGTTCACGTTTACCGGCGGCGTCGCCAAGAACCCCGCGGCCGTCAATGCCCTGCGCAAGCTGCTCGCCGAGCACTACGGCGAGATTGCCATCAATATTTCCGACGACTCCATCTACACCGGCGCGCTTGGCGCCGCGCTGTTTGCACAGCGCGACGCGACCAGGAGCCTGCACTCATGACGAACTCAGGACCGACGGCCGAGGCGCCGGGACGAATGCTGACGGCCGGGGTGGATGTCGGCTCGGCGGCGATCAAAGCCGTCATCATGGAAACGGATGGTGCCGGCGCCGAGCGGCTCGTGGCCGGTCGCGCAGAGCGGATCCGTCGCCGCGACATCATCGCGGTAACGCGCGGGCTGTTCGACGACGTGGTGCGCGAGGCGGGCGTGGCGACCTCGGACCTGTCCTACATCGCGACCACCGGTGAAGGCGAGGCCATTCCCTTCCGTACCGGCCATTTCTACGGCATGACCACGCACGCGCGCGGCGGGCTGTTTCTGGATCCCGCGGCCCGTGGGGTCGTCGATATGGGCGCCCTCCACACGCGCGCGGTGGCGATGGACGAGCGGAGCAAAGTGCTCGGTTACCGGATGACCAGCCAGTGCGCGTCCGGCTCCGGCCAGTTCCTCGAGAACATCGCCCGCTACCTCGGCGTCTCGCTCGAGGAAGTGGGCGTGTTGTCGCAGCAGGCGGACAAGCCCGAGCTGTGCTCTTCGATCTGCGCGGTGCTCGCGGAGACCGACGTCATCAACATGGTCTCGCGCGGGATCAGTCTGCCGAACATCCTCAAGGGGATCCATCAGTCCATGGCGGGCCGGTGCCTGCGGCTCATCGTGTCGATCGGATCGCCGCCCGTGCTGCTGATGACCGGCGGGCTCGCGAACGACCAGGGCCTCGTGGCGGCCATGCGCGAAGCCGCGCACGCGCAGAACCTGGCGGTCGACGTCCGCGCGCACCCCGATTCGATCTTGGCCGGGGCCCTCGGGGCGGCGTTGTGGGGCGCGTTTCGGGCGCGGCGGCTCCAGCACCTGCGCGAGCGGGCGGCGTCGTGAGCGCCGCCCCCGACCTCTTCGGGCTCGCCGATCGCGTGGCGATTGTCGCCGGTGGCGGGGGAGCGATCGGCCGCGCGATCGGCCAGCGGTTCATCGACGCCGGCGCACGGGTCGTCAGCCTCGACCTGGCGGGTCGCGAAGGGCCGGCCGGCGCGCAATCGCTGACGTGCGACCTGACGAGTCCCGCGGCCGTCGACGAGGCATTGCGCCGCATCGATCGCGACGCGGGGCGTCTCGATGTCGTCGTTCACGCCGCCGGCATCATTCGCGACGCCCGCCTCTGGAAGCTCGCGGCCGACGATTGGCGCGCGGTGATGGCCACGAACCTGGACTCCGCGTTCTGGCTCCTGCAGCGGGCCGTCCCGGCGATCCGCCGGACCGGCCCAGGATCGATCGTCATGATCTCGTCGATCAACGGCGAGCGCGGAAAGATCGGACAGGCCGCGTACGCGGCCAGCAAGGGCGGACTCGAGGCCCTGACGCGCACGGCCGCACGCGAGCTTGGCGCGTTCGGGATCAGGGTAAACGCCGTCGCGCCCGGATGGATCGACACGCCCTTGACGGCGCAGGTGCCCGAGGAGGCCCGCCGCGGCGCGTTGGCCGAGACGGTGCTGGGCCGGGTCGGCGTGCCGGACGACGTCGCGGGCGCGGTGCTGTTTCTTGCGAGCGACCTCAGCCGGCACGTCACCGGGCAGATCCTGCGCGTCGATGGCGGCCAGTTGATTGGCTGATGCACACAGGAGCGCATGTCATGGAGATCGACACCCCGCCGCGCGACGAAGTGCTCGTCCGCACGCTGCGCCCGAGCGACCGCGAGACCATCGTCAGCATCGACGCCGTCAGCGTGGGCCGCCGGCGCGACCAGTTCCTGGCGCTGAAACTGGCCCAGGCGTTCGCCGATACGGGCATTGCCATCTCGCTCGCCGCGGAAATCGACGGCCACGTCGTGGGCTTCGTGCTCGCCCGGGTCTACTACGGCGAGTTCGGCGTCATGGAGCCCGCAGCGGTCATCGACGTGATCGGCGTGCATCCGGATTTCCGCGGCCGTCACGTCGCGGCCGCGCTCGTCGATCAACTCCGCATGAATCTGATCGGCCTCGGCATCGCGCGGCTGCAGACCGAAGTCCAGTGGGACAACCCTGACCTCCTCGGATTCTTCCAGCGCGAAGGCTTTGCGATCGCCCAGCGCATTTGCCTCGACCTCAACCTCAAGGACCGGCGCACCGACGTCTCATGACGATCACGAAGTCGACCCGCTACGCCCTCTACGCCGCCGTCGAGATGGCGGCAACCGATTCGGCGCCGGTCACGGTGGCCGGCGTCGCGGCCCGCTACGGCATTCCCGAGAGCGCGTTGGCGAAGGTCCTTCAGCAGCTGGTGCGCGCCGGCCTCGCCGTCGGCACGCGGGGCATCGGGGGCGGCTATCGCCTGTCGCGGCCGGCGGCGGCGGTGACCGTACTCGACGTCCTCAACGTGTTCGAGCGCCCGCGGCCGCCAGGCGCGTGTCTGCTGCATGACCATCCGGGACAAGCCTGCCCGCAGCACTCCGCCTGCAGCCTGCAGTGGCTGTTCGAGGAAGTCGACGAGCTGGTCCGGTGCACGTACGAGTCGGTCACGCTCGAGACGCTCGTGCGACGAGCCGGGCAGGCCCGGCCGATGAGTGTCCCGCTGTCGGTTCGCCCGCTTCGACCCCGGACGCCATTCGCGGCGATTCCGGAGGTGCCGGGGCCAAGACGCAGACAAAAGTCCGCCCGCAGGTAGCTTTCCTGATGCGGTGCCTCGCCGTGACGCCAAATTTGCAACTCCGATCTGGCCCGCCGTTCGCATCGGTTTAGCCTCTTGGTAGTTCATGGGCCCGCAACCGGCTCCCCAGCCGTGGCCGTCTGAGTCTCGCGGCACGTCTCCGCCAGCCTCGGCGCGCGCCGACAAAGCGTCGGCAGAAGCGAACGCATTGCTCGCGTTCCGCTCGGAGACCAAGCCGGACCCGAAGACCCGCCGGCCTGCCCGATCGCGCCTGGTGCGACTCATCACGATCGGCGCGAGCATCGTCGTGCTGCTCGGCGCCACGACCGCGGCCGTGCTGTCCACGCAGTTCGTGCAGGCCAAACGGCCGCCCACGCCCGCGCCGCCCACGTCGGCAGTCGCCCCTGTCGTCGCCGAAGGCACGATGACGATCGATTCACGGCCCGAAGGCGCCCAGGTCAGCATCGACGGCGTCGTCCGCGGCGTCACGCCGCTCAAGCTCACACTCCCCGCGGGCAACCACACCCTGGAATTGCAGAATGGCGGCGCGGCGCGCTCGCTGCCGGTGACCGTGCAGGTTGGCGCCATCGTGTCGCAGTACATCGACCTGGCGCCGCCGGCCGCTGCCGCCGGCCTGACCGTCGGCCGGCTCGAGATCACGTCCGACCCGGTCGGAGCGCGCGTGAGCGTCGACGGTGTCGCGCGCGGGGTGACGCCCGTCGCGCTGGCGTCGGTGCCGCCCGGCTCGCACGCCGTCGTCGTCACCGACGGCGACACGACGATCACGCGGACCGTCATCGTGGCCTCCGGCTCGACCGCCTCGGTTGTCGTGTCCATGACGCCCGCCGGCTCGGTGGCCGGCTGGCTCGCGCTCAAGGCGCCGTTCGAGATGCGAGTCCTCGAAGGCGGCCAGCTCATCGGCACGACGACGACCGATCGGCTGATGCTCCCGGCGGGTCGTCACGACCTGACGCTCTCGAACGCGGCATTCGAGTTCGAAGCGCCGATGACCGTGCAGATCGCCGCCGGGAAGATCGTCACCCCGACGGTCGCAATCCCGAACGGCTCGCTCTCGATCAACGCGATTCCGTGGGCCGACGTCTTCCTCGACGGGCAGGCGATCGGCACGACGCCGCTCGCGAATCTCTCGGTGCCGATCGGGAACCACGAGATCCTCTGCAAGCACCCGCAGCTCGGCGAACGACGCCAGACGGTCGTCGTCAAAGTGCGCACGCCGGTCCGGATCGGCCTCTCGTTCAACAAGTGACGCCCGTGTGGCTGCCTCTCGCGCTCGCGCTCCTGCTCGGCCAGGCCCGGGCCGCTGACGTCGCGCCGAGCGATCTTGCCGCCGCCAAGGCGTTGTACGCGTCCGCGTCCTATGAGGAGGCGCTGTCGCGTCTCTCCACGGTGAGAAATCCGGACGACGCGGACCAGGTGGAGCAGTACCGCGCGCTGTGCCTGCTCGCGCTCGGCCGCGCACCGGAAGCGGAGCGCACGCTCGAGCGGATCGTGACGCGACACCCGCTCTACATGACCACCGACGCCGACGTCTCGCCGCGGCTGATCGCGATGCTGCACGACGTGCGCAAGCGCCTGCTGCCGGCCGCCGCCCGGGCCGTGTACACGCAGGCGAAGGCCGACTTCGACGCCAAGAACTACGACGCGGCTTCCGCCGGATTCACCGAGCTGCTCGCCATCCTTGGCGACCCGGATACGGCCGAGGCGAGCGCCGGCCTCGCCGATCTCAAGATGCTCGGTGACGGCTTTCTCAAGCTGTCCAACGCCGAGCTGGCCGCCCGGATCAAGCCGGCGGCCGCGCCGGAGAACCACGCCGATCCTCCGTCCCAGCCGACGGGCCCGCCGGCCTATTCAGCGGATGACGTCGACGTCACGCCGCCGACGGAAATCGAACAGACGCTGCCGAAGTGGGAGCCGAAGGACGCGGCGCTCGGCAACCTGACGTTCCACGGCACGCTCGAGATCGTGATCGACGTGCAGGGCAACGTCGAGTCCGCCACGATGCGCCGGTCCGTTGTCGCGCCGTACGACGCGTTGCTCGTCGAGGCGGCCAGGCACTGGCGGTACCGTCCCGCCGTCCGGAACGGCGAGGCCGTGCGGTATCGCAAGTTCATTGAAGTCGTGCTTCGGCCGCGCACGGACGCCGGCCGCTGACCCGGTCGCTACGCTGACAGGCAGAACCCGTCGCCGTGCAGCCAGCAGGCCTCGCCGGCATCGTGCGGATCGCGCCGCAGGCGTGTGACGGCCTGCCATTTCGTGGGGCCAGCCATCATGGCCTTCCCGACGCGTTCGTTGAGCGGATCGCTGCGGACGCCGACCGCCGAGTAGATCGCCACGATCCCCGCGGCGCGTGCAGAGAAGGTGTGTGCGGCCTCGCGCGTGATGAGCCAGGTGAGGCCCTTGCCGAGCGTGACGCCCATCGCGGGCATGGCGGCAGTGATGGGCAGGACCAGCCGGCCGCCGGGCGCCATCGCCTCGAGCCAGGTCTCGAGCGGGTGGGTGACGCCGGCGTTCACGAGGATGGCATCGAACGTCTCGTTCAAAGGCTGTGAGGCGTCGGCCGCGCGAACTTCGACCTGGCCGAGCGGCGCCAGATTCTCGCGCGCCCGCGCCGCCAGCGCGCCGTCGACTTCGTACGCCACGACGCGTCCGTTCGCACCGACGCAATGCGCCATGATCGCCGTGTAGTATCCGAGGCCCGCGCCCACGTGCAGCACGCGCTGGCCTGACGCAAGAGCGAGCGCGTCGATCAGGGTCGCGAGCGTCCCCGGCTGTCCGTTGAACAGCTGACGCGCCGGATCGATGGCGATGCCGATGTTGTGGTACACGCGCTTGGGATCGGCGTCGGGCGTCGTGATGTGGCGGCCCGGGCTCATGAAGTCCGCGTCTGCCATCGTCACCCACGGACCCGGCGGCAGGAAGCGTTCGCGCGGAACCGCGGCGAGCGCCTCCACCAGGCCGATGGAGCGAAGCCGCGCAACGGCTTCGATTTCCTCGGCGAAGAAACGTCGTCTCAGGTCGAGCGTCATGGCATCGCTGGGCATCGTGTCGGCTCCGGTTTCTACTTGGGCCGGCGGCGGCGGGGTGGTTGGGCCGGGGTCTCGCTTCGGCCCGCGCCGGATTGGCGGATGTACTCGGCGATCTCGGGGCCGATGGCAATGGCGACCGGCGGGGCGCTCCAGAGGTACGCCGGCTTGCCGTGGCGGGGGACGATCCGAATCTCGCCCGCTTCGTTGAGCCGCTTCAGGACCGTGTGGATGGCGGCGAGGTCGCTCGAGTACCTGGAGAGATCGAAGCCCATCCCGGCCAGCCGGTCGCGCACGTCGACGGGCGTCAGCGGTACGCCGGCGCGCAACACGAGCCGGCACCCATCGGTCAGGCCGAGCGGTACGGTGGGCGTGAGGCCGAGCAGCCGCGAGAGCGTGCCGATCGACTGCGCGAGCTCCGCCAGGCGCTTGTCGATCGCGCGCCGCTCTGTCCCGAGCGATTCGTACTCTCTGATGGCGGCGTCGAGCGCGGCGCGATAGTCGGCGGAGGTCATGAGCGTTACACGAGATGTTATACATCTCGTGTAACGTCAGGGTCAAGCGGGCGCGCTACTTCAGGTCGCCCAGGCGCTTGAGGTCGATCTGGTCGATGAAGGTGCGCAGGATCTCGAGGGCGTCGACGTGCGAGCCCTCGGCCTTGGCGACGAACCGGCCGCCCACGACCACCGTGAACTCGCCCTCGCCTTTCGCGTTGTCCCAGAGCGTCGCCGCCGGCGAGCCCTTGAAGAGCACGCGCGCGACCTTCGCGGCCGGCGGCACGTCGCCGGTGTAGTCGTCGGGCAGCGTCACGACCATCGTCGCGAGCGTGATGAGACTGTCCGGACCGAAACCGGTGTCGGCGAGCGTCACGCGGACCTTGCCGTCGCCGTGCGAGTAGAGCGCGTCGGCGAACGCGTAGCTGCACGTCTCGGAGACGACCACGCGATCGGTCCGGGCCTGGCCGCGAGTCCAGCCATCCAGGGTGGGTAAGAGCGGTTCGAGCACCGTGACGGCGACGACCGGCACCGGCTTCCTCGCATCCTGGGCAGGCGGGGCGGCCATCGTGATTGCCATTGTCGCCAGCGCGGCCGCCGTCGTCGCGCCGGCCAGGCTGAGGCTGAATCGGGTCCGCGTGGTCATGGCAGGTCCTCCTTGGCGTTCCGGGAATTGGCCGCAGCGCAGTAAAGTGCACAACAGCGCTGCCATGCTGTCGTATAGTGCAAACCGCGCACCAGCCGGCGCCGGCGGACGGCGCGCCGGCCGGCGCGGGATCGGCCGCCGGGGCTGGTCGCGAGTGGTGAGTCCTCCGCGCGGCGCGCGAAAAACTTCGTCCAGGGTGTAGTCTGCGGGGAGGAGTACCCGCCCCGCCGATGGCCGCGTCGTTCGTTTTCGACGGCACCGTTCGCCGCGTCGCCCGCCCGGCGCGCGGGCGGCCGCGCACGGCGCGCGTGCGTGTGGACGCGATCGTGCGTGCGCCAGCGTTCCTGGCGGATCTCGCCGGACGTGTGGTGGAGGTCGAGGACTGCGACGTCCGATCGCGCTCGGGCGAACGCGCGCGCTTCTACGCGACGCCCGTCATGTTCGGCGATGTCATGGTCGTGCGCGCCGAGCGACAGACCGCTGTCCCGGCGTCGCGACGCGCGCGCCCGAAGGCTCCTGGCGCCAGCATCGCCCGCCTGCGCCGCCGCCTTGCCGCGGCCGATGTCGTCGTCTCGGGGCAGGTGACAACGATTCGACGATCCACGCCGGTCGGTCGCATCGGCGAGCACGAGCCCGTCTGGCGGGACGCGCTGATTCGAGTGGCCGCCGTGCACAAGGGCCGGGGCGTCGGCCGCGTCCTCTGCGTCCGGTTCCCCGCCGGCACGGACGTCGCCTGGGCGCGCGCGCCCAAGCTCCGCCTGCGCCAGCGGGGTGTGTTTCTGCTCAAACGGACCGGCGCGACGTTCACGGCGCTCGATCCGGCCGACGTGCAACCCGCGTCGGTCATCCTTTGACGCGGAAGAAGAACGGATCGATCGACGGCGCGACCACCGTCGTGCCGTCCAGCTTCAGCAATTGATGCGTCAGGAAGTTCGCGTTGCGTTGATACAGCACGCCGTTGGGGAAGTGCGTCAGATCCGGCGTGTTGTTCGCGGCGAAGATCCCGCAGAAGTCGTGCCCGTCGGCGACGAGATGGTCGTAGTCGCCAAGATACGGGTCGAACGTCTTGACCGGCGACGTGGCCGGCGTGTTCGACAGCACGAGATCGCTCCAGTTCACCGCGTCCTTCGATCGGCGCAAGTGCGTCTCCCATCGCTGCGACGCG
Source organism: Vicinamibacterales bacterium (assembly GCA_035519535.1). Classification (GTDB taxonomy): domain Bacteria; phylum Acidobacteriota; class Vicinamibacteria; order Vicinamibacterales; family SCN-69-37; genus DATEGZ01. Next base: position 21,114 of record DATIWF010000070.1, read on the forward strand.
CCCGCGCCCTTGATCTGCTGATACAGGAAGCCGACGACGCCCGTGTTCGTGACGGCGACCGCCGCGTTGGTCGCGTTTGGAATCGTGAGGCAATCGGCCGACCAGCTCAGGCCGCGGTCTTTCGACATGCGGACGTGCAGCGTCTGCACGCTGCCCGGCTGTCGATCGGCGTACACGAGGTACACGACCGCGCTGTTCTTCGGATCGACGGCGATCGAGATCGATCCGCCGAGCCGCTGCTGTCCCGTCGCCGCCGTCCCGTGGATCATGAACGGGAAGCTCACCCCGGTCACGACACGCCGGCCGACGACGAGATCGCCCGGGTCGATCAGCGCGCCGAACGGCGGCGCGCCCCCGCCGAAGCTGTCATCGCGGACGACGACGACGTCGGCCGAGGTGATGACCAGCGTGTTGGCGGGGAAGCTGCCCGACGACGACCGCCAGCGATAGAACGCGGTGTACACCGTGCCGTCCTTGTGGGACGACGGGCGCGACTGCGGGCCGTCCTGACCGAGCGTGCTGCGTTTCTCGTCGCGGACCGACGTGAACGAGGGCGCCGGCACGCCGGCGTTCAGCGACTCGTCGAGCGTCGACGTCTTGCCGCCGGGCGCGTTGAAGTCGTTGTCGCCGATGTACACGTGCTCTTTGGCACCTTTCTTCGTCGCGACCGTGAACGGCTGATCCGCGTTCGCCCGATCGGAGAGCACCGTCATCGGTGTCGGCACGAACGGATTCTGCGTCCGCAGGAACTGCAG
>DATIWF010000071.1:0-2856 GCA_035519535.1 Vicinamibacterales bacterium
CAGTACTTCTCCTGGATCGATCGGGACGACTGGCTGGCGCTCGTTGCCTGGGCGCTCGCCACGCCATCGGTGACCGGCGCCATCAACGCGGCCGCGCCTGAGCCGGTGACCAACGCGGAGTTCGCCAAGGCCCTCGGCCGCTCGCTGCACCGGCCCAGCTGGATCGCCGTGCCCGGCTTCGTGCTTCGGCTCCTGGTCGGCGAGGTCGCCGACGCCGGCCTGATCAACGGTCAGCGCGTGGTGCCAAAGCGCGCGCTGTCGCTCGGGTTCGCGTTTCAGTACGGCCAGATCGACGCGGCGCTGCGCCACGCGGTTCGACAATGACGGCCGCTATTGATCATTCAGCGCGATGATCGGATTCACGCGGGCGGCGCGACGTGCCGGCAGCACCATCGCAATCAGCGCGACGACCACGAGCGCGCCGATCACCATCGCCACGACGCCTGGATCCATCGGCTGGACGCCGTAGAGCTGGCTGCGCATCGCGCGCCCCACGAAGTACGCGCCGGCGAGGCCCAGCCCGAGGCCGATCACGACGATCCGCGCGCCATCGGCGACCACCAGGCCGAACGCCTCGCGGGCCGTGCTCCCGAGCGCCATGCGAATGCCGATCTCCCGGCGCCGCTGCGCCACGCCGTACGCCAGCACGCCGTAGATGCCGATCGCCGCGAGCAGGAGCGCGACGACGCCGAAGCCCAGGCCGATGAGCATCGGCACGCGCCGGCCCACGAACCCGTCATCCATCCGTGACGTCATCGTTGCCACGCCGTAGAGGGGCAGATCCGCATCGATCGCGTTCACCTTCTGGCGCACGGCCGGCATCACCGACGCCGGATCCGTCCGCGTCCGCACCGTCAGCATGACGCCGTGCTCGACCGACTGCGTGATCGGCATGTAGTACGCGCCGACCGGAATGAACGAGCTCGACGGGTCGGCCATCTGCACGGTCTTGACGACGCCGACGACCGTCATCCACTTCGTCTTGGGGCCTGGCTTCACCACTTCCTCGGCGCTTCCCGGCAGGTACATGCGGCGGCCGAGCGGATCGCGATCGGGCCAGAATTTCTTCGCCAGCATCTCGTCGACGATGATCGTCTTCGGCGACTCGGCCGTGTCGCGCGCGTCGAAATAGCGGCCGGTGACGAGCGGGATGCGCATCGCCTCGAAGTAGCCGCTGCTGACCGCCGTCTGCGTCGGCGAGATCAGCGATTCGCCGGGCTTCATCTGGTAGCCCTCGGCGATGACGACGCTGTCGCTGTGGTCGTTGCCGAACGGCAGTTGGGACGTCACGCCGGCCTGCTCGACCTGCGGCAGCTCGCGCACGGCGGCGAGCGCGCGGTCCAGGAACGTGACCACGGAGGCGTCGTCCTTGTAGGCCGTCTGCGGCAGCGAAATTGCCGCTGAAATGACGTTCGTCGGATCGAATCCCGGATCGATCCTGAGCACCGCGCGGAAGCTGGCGAGCAGCAGGCCCGCGCCGATGAGCAGCACGAACGCAATCGTCACTTGCGCGATCGCGAGACCGCGGCGCAACAGGTTGGTCCCGCGGCCGCTCGTGCCCCCGCGTCCTTCCTCACGCAACGCCGTGTTCACGTTGAGGCGCGCGAGGTGGATGACCGGCACCAGGCCGACGAGCAGTCCGACCAGCACGGCCAGACCGAGCACGACCGCCGCGGCGACCGGATCGAGCGCGATCTCGAAGCCGCGCGGCAGCTGATCGATGTGGAGCGCCGGCAGCGACCGCAGCGCCCACCAGCCCGCAAACAGGCCCAGCGCCCCGCCCGTCACGGCCAGAAGCGTGGTCTCGGTGAGAAGCTGGCGCGCCAGGCGGCCGAACCCGGCGCCGATCGCCTGCCGTGTCGCGAGCTCGCGGGCGCGCGCGCTCGATCGCACGACGACGAGATTCGTGATGTTCACGCACCCAATCAGAAGCACGAACAGCACCGCGCCCCAGAGCAGATACAGGACGGGCTTGACGTCGCGCACGACCTCGTCCTGCAGCGGCGCGGCGATGCTGTGGAACCCGGCGTTCTTCAGAATCTCGTGAAATTGCGGGAAGCGCTCGTCGTTTCGCGCGTTGAGCGCGTCGAGCTGCTGCTGCACCTGCGCCACGCCGGCGCCCGGCTTGAGCCGGCCGATCATCTCCCAGTTGTTGCTGTGGCGCGATTCGTCGCTCTTCTGCTCGGCGGTGAAGGCCGCGGGCACCCAGACGTCGATGTCGTTCCAGAGGAACTTGAAGTCCGCGGGCATGACGCCGACGATCTGGTACGGCGTCCCGCTCAGCCGAATCGACTTGCCGACGACGTCGTCGGCCCCGCCGAATCGCTTGCGCCACATCGCGTAGCTCAGAATCGCTTCCTTGTCCTTCCCGTCCTCGCCCTCGTCCTCCGTGAAGATGCGGCCGAGCGCGGGCTTGACCTGAACGATGCGATAGAAGGACGGGGTGGCGCGAACGCAGATCAGACGCTCCGCCGCCTCAACGCCCCCCAGCGTGAACCCCTGCCGGCGATAGAGCGCCTGCTCGGAAAATGCCGTGAGGTCCCGCAGCCGGTCGTAGTAGTCCGGCACGCCGTTGGAGGCGATGGGCGCGCCGGCATTGGGATAGCTGTTGTTCAACGAGACGAGCTGGCCGGCGTCCGGCACCGGCAGCGGCTTCAGCAGAACCGACCTGACGATGCTGAACATGGCGGCGTTGGCCCCGACGCACACCGCGAGCGTCAGCAGCACCGTGGTGGTGAAGCTGCGGTCCTTGAGCAGCAGCCGGGCGCCAAATCTCAGGTCCTGGAACAGCGTTCGCATGGGACAGCCCCCTCGTGTCGTGAACAGGGACGATCACATGATGACTGATGTTCCGGC
>DATIWF010000072.1:0-24568 GCA_035519535.1 Vicinamibacterales bacterium
GCTCCAGGTGTGGGCGTCGCGCGCCGGCGTCGACTTCATCCGCGCCCAGCCCGGCTCGGATCCGGCGGCGGTCGTCTTCGACGCGATCGCGGCCGGCAAGGCGCGCGGCCGCGACGTCGTCCTCGTCGACACCGCCGGGCGGCTCCACACGCGCGCCAACCTGATGGCCGAGCTCGACAAGATCCGCCGCGTCGTCGCCCGCGAGGTCGAGGGCGCGCCGCACGAGACACTGCTCGTGCTGGACGCGACGGTCGGTCAGAATGGCCTCGTGCAGGCGCGGGAGTTCCTGTCGGCGAGCGGCGTCACGGGCATCGTGCTCACGAAGCTCGATGGCACGGCCAAGGGCGGCATCGCGATTGCCATCGCGTACGAGCTGAAACTGCCGATCCGGTTCGTCGGCGTCGGCGAGGGGATCGACGACCTGCTGCCGTTCGACGCCGCGGCGTACGTGGACGCGCTCTTCACCGACACATGGTAGACGTCCGCGACGCGGGGTTCATGGAGCGCGCGCTGTTCGTCGCCGAGCGCGGGCGCGGCCGCACGACGCCCAATCCAATCGTCGGCGCCGTCGTCGTCTCCTCGCGCGGCGTCGTCGTGGGGCAGGGCGCGCACACGGAGGCCGGCGGGCCGCACGCCGAGATCGTCGCCCTCGACCAGGCGGGATCGGACGCGCGCGACGGCACGCTCTACTGCACGCTCGAGCCGTGTTCGCACGTCGGCCGGACCGGGCCCTGCGTCGAGCGCATCGCCGGCGCGCGGATCGCGCGCGTCGTGTTCGCCGTGCGCGATCCCAATCCGCGCGTGTCCGGATCGGGCGCCGCGTATCTGCGCGCCCACGGCATCGACGTGACCGAGGGCGTCGGCGACGCGGAAGCGCGCCGGCAGAACGCGCCCTTCTTCACGTGGGTCACGAAGCTCCGGCCGTACGTGATCCTCAAGGCCGCCGTGTCGACCGACGGCTTCGTCGGGCGGTCGGACGGCCGCGTGAAACTGACGGCGGCCAAGGCCGATCGCTATCTGCAGCGGCAGCGCTCCGAGGTGGACGCGATCGCCGTCGGGTCCGGCACCGTCCTCACCGACGACCCCTGGCTGACGGCCCGCGGGGCCTACCGATACCGGCCCCTGACCCGCATCATCTTCGACTGGGGCGGCCAGGTGCCGCCGAGCGCCCGCGTCTTCTCGACGCTCGAAGCCGGGCCGGTCATAATGATCGTGTCTGCCCAGGCGGCGCAGATGAATCCGGTGCCGCTCGTCTCGCTCGAGCGTCGCGGCGTGCTGATCGACCGCCGCGAAGACCGGACGCTGGCGCCCCTGCTCAAATGGCTGGGCGCGCGCGGTGTCCTCTCGCTGCTCGTCGAGGGCGGCCCGACGCTCCAGCGTGCGTTCGTCAGCGAAGGACTGGTCGATCGCGTGCAGCTCATCGTCACGCCGCACACGCTCGGCGACGGCGTCCGGCTGGTGCTGGGCGCGGGCGATCACCTCGAATGGTCGGCGCCTCCGACGATGCGGACGCTTGGCGACGACCTGCTGGTTGAGCTCGATGTTCACGGGACTGATTGAAGCCCTCGGGCACGTGGAGGACGCTTCCGGGTTGGCGCCGGGACGCCTCGCGATCGCGACGCCGCTCGGCGCGGAGCTCAGTCCGGGCGACAGCGTGGCCGTGAACGGCGTGTGCCTGACGGTCGTCGAGGCGAACGGCGCGCGATTCGCCGCCGACATCTCGCCCGAGACGCGGCGCGTCACGACGCTCGGGTCGCTCGCACCGGGCCAGATCGTCAACCTCGAGCGCCCCCTGCGCGCCGACGCGCGGCTCGGCGGCCACTTCGTGCTCGGACACGTCGACGCGGTCGGGCGCATCGTCACGGTTCGACCCGAGGGCGACGGCTACTGGCTCGACGTGGAGATCCCGCCCGCGATCGGCGCCTACGTGATTCCGAAGGGCTCGATCGCGATCGACGGCATCAGCCTGACGATTGCGGCTTTGGACGGCCGCCGCGTCGGCGTCGCGGTCGTGCCGTTCACGTTCGCGCACACCACGCTCGGCACGGCCCGAGCGGGCGATCGCGTGAATCTCGAGGCCGACGTGCTCGGCAAGTACGTCGCGCGTCTGCTGGCGGGAGGAGAGGTCGAAGTCGGATGAGCGCAAGAATTCGCCTGGCCCGGCGCAAGGGCTCGCCGTTTGCCTCCGTCGAGGAGGCGCTCGCCGAAATTCGCGCCGGCCGCATGATCATCGTGGTCGACGACGAGGACCGCGAGAACGAGGGCGATCTGACGATGGCGGCGTCGAAGGTGACGCCCGAAGCGATCAATTTCATGGTCAAGCACGGGCGCGGACTCGTCTGTCTGGCCATGACGCCCGAGCGGCTCGACGAGCTCGAAGTGCCGCTGGAAGTCGTCGACAACTCGTCGCGGCGCGAGACGGCCATGTGTGTCTCGATCGACGCGAAGGCCGGGACGTCAACGGGCGTGTCCGCCGCCGACCGCGCGAAGACGATTCGCACCGCGATCGCCGCCGCGACGCGGCCGGACGATCTGGCGCGGCCCGGGCACGTGTTCCCGCTCCGCGGGCGGACCGGCGGCGTGCTCGTGCGGTCCGGCCACACGGAAGCCGCGGTCGATCTCGCGCGGATCGCCGGGCTCTACCCGGCCGGCGTCATCTGCGAGGTGATGAACGAGGACGGCACGATGTCCCGCGTGCCGGAGCTGACGAAGTTCGCGCGGCGCCACGGCCTCGTGATGATCACCATCGCCGACCTCATTCGGTACCGGATGCGGACGGAGAGCCTGGTCCGCCAGGTCGCGCGCGCGCAGCTGCCCACCGAGTTCGGGCCGTTCACGATCCACGCCTACGACAGCCGGCTCGACGGCCAGACGCACGTCGCGCTCGTGCGCGGCGATCTCGGCGACGGCACGGGCGTGATGGTCCGCGTGCACTCGAAGTGCCTCACCGGGGACGTCTTCCACTCGCAGCGCTGTGACTGCGGCAAGCAGCTCGACGCCGCCATGCGGCGGATCGCCCAGGAGGGCCGCGGCGTGCTGCTGTACCTGCACCAGGAAGGCCGCGGCATCGGCCTGGCCAACAAGCTGCGCGCCTACGAGCTGCAGGACCAGGGACTCGACACCGTCGAGGCGAACGAGCGGCTGGGGTTCAAGCCCGACCAGCGCGACTATGGCATCGGGGCCCAGATCCTCCGCGACCTCGGCGTGCGGACCATGCGGCTCCTCACCAACAACCCGCGGAAGTTCATCGGCCTCGAGGGCTACGGCCTGTCCGTCGTCGAATCGCTGCCGCTCGAAATCACGCCGGTGGCCGACTTGACGAGGAAATACCTGCGGACCAAGAAGGAGAAACTCGGGCACAAGCTCTCGTCCGTTTGACTTTTGACTCCTGGCTTCCAACTTCAAACTTGATCCCCGTGACGCTCCCCTGTACCATAACTGTTTGCGCCAGAACCGGTTAGCCGGACAGAAGGCCATCGCGACACGACAACGATGTTCGAGTCCCTGAGTCACCGGCTCCAGGAGGTTTTCCGGTCGCTGCGCGGGCAGGCGCGGCTGAACGAGGACACCGTTGACGCCGCGCTGCGTGAGATTCGGCTGGCGCTGCTCGAAGCGGACGTCAACTTCCGGGTCGTCAAGGCATTCATCGAACGCGTCCGGGCGAAGGCCGTGGGCGACGAGGTCCTGAAGAGCCTGACGCCCGACCAGCACGTCGTGCGGATCGTGCGCGACGAGATGCTGGCGCTGTTTGGCACGTCGCCCGGCGGACTGTCCGCGACGCCGAAGTCGCCGCGCGTTGTGTTGATGCTGGGCCTGCAGGGCTCGGGCAAGACGACGAGCTCGGCGAAGCTGGCGCGGTGGCTGGCGTCACAGGGCCGTCATCCGATGCTCGTCTCGACGGACGTGCGACGGCCGGCGGCGATCGAGCAGCTGTCGGTGCTGGGCCGCGAGGTGGGCGTCCGCGTGCATGAGCCGGCTGGCGAGATGGACCCGGTCGCGCGCGCGGCGGGTGCGCTCGCCGCCACTCGGAATCTCGGGTTCGACACGCTCATCGTCGACACGGCCGGCCGGCTGCATATCGACGACGAGCTGATGGCGGAGCTCGAGGCAATCAAGGCGGCCGTCGACCCAAGCGACCTGCTGTACGTCGCTGACGCCATGACGGGGCAGGACGCCGTGAAGAGCGCCGGCGAGTTTCACCACCGCGTCGGCGTGTCCGGCGTGGTGCTGACGAAGATGGACGGCGACGCGCGCGGAGGCGCCGCGCTGTCGGTGGTGGGTGTCGTCGGCGTGCCGATTGCCTTTGTGGGCGTCGGCGAGCGGCCGCAGGATCTCGAGCCGTTTCACGCCGAGCGGCTGGTGTCGCGGTTGCTGGGCATGGGCGACGTGCTGTCGCTCATCGAACGCGCCGAGCAGGCGATCGACGACGACAGCCGGGCGCGGCTGGCGGAGAAGACGCGGCTCGACGATTTCACGCTCGAGGACTTCCGCGACCAGCTGCGGACGCTGAAGAAGATGGGGCCGCTCGAGCAGGTGCTGGGCATGATGCCGGGCCTCGGCCAGCTCAAGCAGTTGAACGAGCAGCGGGCGCAGGTGGACGACAAGCAGCTGGCGCACGTCGAGGCGATTATCAACTCGATGACGCCGCGCGAGCGCCGCAACCACGGGCTCATCAACGGCAGCCGCCGCAAGCGCATCGCGCGCGGCAGCGGCACGTCGGTCGAGGAGGTCAATCGCGTCTTGCGCCAGTTCGTCGAGATGCGCAAGATGCTGAAGGTCATGGGCGGCGCCGCCAGCGGCGGCCGCAAAGGCCGTCAGCGGTTGATGGGCATGTTCAGAGGGTTGAGGTAGGCCAGAAGGCAGAAGGCAGAAGGCAGAAGGCAGAAGGCAGAGGGCCTGACGCCTCGCACGTTGAGATGGTTCGATGAAGTACGTTGATTGAGGAGTGACAGCGACATGCTAGCGATCAGACTTCGCCGGGCCGGTTCGAAGAATCGCCCATTTTTCCGCGTCGTCGTGATAGAGACGCGGTCGGCGCGTGACGGGCGGTTCGTCGAGGTGCTCGGACACTACAACCCGCGCACCAAGCCCGAGACGATCGACGTCGATCGCGACCGGCTCGCGCACTGGTTGAAGGCCGGGGCGCAGCCGTCGGACAGCGTGCGCACGCTCGTCGACCGGATGCCGCCACCGGCGCCGGCCGCCGAGAGCCAGGCGGCGTCGTGAGCCGGGCGGGCGCGGTCGTCGAGGTCGTGGCCCGAATGCTGGCCGCCCGCCCTGAGGCGGTGCGCGTGACCGAGTCCGAGCGCCGCGGGCAGACCATCGTCGAGCTGGCGATGGCGCCGGGCGAGCTCGGTCGAGTGATCGGGCGCCAGGGCCGGACGGCGGCCGCCGTGCGGACGCTTGCGGCTGCCGCGGGCGAGCTCGAGGGGCGGCGCGTCGCCGTGGATTTCAGAGACGACTGAGCATCGAGGGCCGATGAGCGACTGGTCGTCCATGGTTACGGTCGGCCGAGTGGTGAGACCGCACGGGAACAAGGGCAACGTGGTCGTCGCGCCCGAGACTGATTTTGGGGCCGCGCGGTTTGGATCCGGGGCCACGGTCTCGATCCTGGACGGCGACGACATCCGGGCGCTGCGCATCGTCGGTAGTCGCGAGCACGACGGGCGATGGGTGGTGGGCTTCGAGGGCGTCGGGACGATCGACGACGCCGAGCGCCTGCGAGGCCGGGAGCTGAAAGTCCCGGCAGAGACGCTGCAGCCGCTGGAGGACGGGCGCTACTACGTGCACGACCTCGTGGCGTGTGAAGTCGTGACGATCGGCGGGGAGGCCGTTGGCCGCGTCGATCGCGTGGAGTTTGGAACGGGCACGCCGGTGCTGGTCGTGACGGGAAGGCGAGGCGAAGTGCTCGTGCCGCTGGCCGGGCCGATTTGCCGGCGTGTGGACCCCGCGGCGCACTTGATCGTGATCGACCCGCCGGAAGGGTTGATTGAGTTGAACGCCGGGAGGCGCTAGGGACCAGTGCCCGGCGCCTGATCTGACGATGGTTATCGACGTCATCACGATCTTCCCGGCGATGGTGGAGGCGGCCCTCGCGGAGGGCGTCATCGGCCGGGCGCGCGAGCGTGGCCTCGTGGAGATCCGCGTGCGCGACCTGCGGGAGTACACTGACGACCGGCACCGCAGTGTCGACGACGTGCCCTACGGCGGCGGGCCCGGGATGGTGATGAAGCCGGAGCCGCTGTTCCGCGCCGTGGAGGCGATCACCGCCGAGGGCGGCCGGCCGCCCGCCGTCGTGCTGATGACGCCGCAGGGGCGGCGGTTCACGCATGCGGAAGCCGGGCGATTGAGCCGCCTCGATCACCTCGTGATGATCTGCGGGCGGTACGAAGGCGTGGACGAGCGCGTCGCCGAGGCGCTCGTCACCGACGAGATTTCGATCGGCGACTACGTGCTGTCGGGCGGCGAGCTGCCGGCGCTCGTGGTGATCGACGCGACGGTCCGGCTCGTGCCGGGCGTCGTCGGCGACGCGGCCTCGGTCGCGGCCGATTCGTTCGTCGATGGGTGGCTCGACTACCCGCACTACACACGCCCGGCCGTATTCCGGGGCATGGCGGTGCCCGAGGTGCTGGTCTCGGGGCACCACGGCGAGATCGAACGCTGGCGCCGCGCCGAACGGGAGCGACGGACCAGAGCGCGCCGCCCGGACTTGCTGTCCGGCGGAGACGACGGGTTGGACACCGCATCGCGCGCCTCGCGCGCCGGTGCCGCAAAGGAGAAGAGGGATCATGAAGGCGATTGACACCATCGAGCGGCCCCACCTGACCGACCGGCCGGCGATGCGCGCGGGCGACACGGTCCGGGTTCACGTGAAGGTGCGCGAGGGCGACAAGGAACGCATCCAGGTCTTCGAGGGCACCGTGATCGGCATCCACCGCGGCGGCGCGCGCGCCACGTTCACCGTCCGGAAGGTCTCGTTCGGCCAGGGCGTCGAGCGCATCTTCCCGCTGCACTCGCCGACGATCGATCGGATCGAAGTCCTCCGCGGCGCGAAGGTCCGCCGCGCGAAGCTGTACTTCCTCCGCGATCTGAAGGGCAAGGCCGCGCGCATGAAAGGGCAGAAGCGCGCGACGCAGGACGGCGCCAAGGTCGCGGCCAAGGGCCCGGCGGTCTAGTCCGCCCGGCGATCCGCGCCGCGCCGACGTCGATGACCCGCCCCCGCGCCTCACGCACGGTGGAGAACGAGATCCGGCGCCGGGGGTTTGTGCACGTCGCGGGGGTCGACGAGGTCGGTCGGGGTTGTCTGGCCGGCCCGGTCGTCGCGGCGGCCGTCATTCTGCAGGCCGACCACTACGTGCCGGGCGTCGCCGACTCCAAAGTCCTCACGCCGGACGATCGCGATCGCTTGTTTCCCGAAATCACGGGCGCGGCGGTTGCCTGGGCCGCCGCCGTTGTCTCCGCCGAGGACATCGACCGCTTGAACATCCATCGCGCCTCGCTCCAGGCGATGCGCCAGGCGATCGGCGCCCTGGTGCCGCTGCCCGGCTTCGTGCTCGTTGACGGGTTCCGCATTCCCGATCTCGTCATTCCGCAGCGGCCGATCGTCGGCGGCGATCGGCGGTCGACGGCCATCGCGGCGGCGTCGATTCTCGCGAAGGTCACGCGCGACCGCCTGATGCTCGAGCTCCACGCGGTCGACCCGCGCTACGGCTTCGATCGCCACAAGGGCTACGCGACCAGGGAGCACCTCGACGCCGTTGGCCGGTACGGCTACTCGCCAGCCCACCGGCGCTCGTTCAGGCCGCCGTCGCTGTTTGATACGATCGCGCCCTGACGTCCGCTGTTCCTGGAGCGTCCTATTCGCGTCGCCACGCGCCTCCTCATCGCCGCATATCTCATCGAAGCCGGGTTGCTGCTCTCGCTGGCGCCATGGACCGCCCTCTGGCAGCGCAACGCGTTCGTCGTCGCGTTGCCGTGGCTCGCGCCCGTGATGGGCGACCCGTTCGTTCGGGGTGCGGTGACCGGAATCGGACTGGTGACGCTGGGCGCCGGCGTCCGCGACCTCGCATCCGTCTTCTTGGCGCGCCCGCCGGCAACGCCGGCCGGGTCGACCGACGACGCCGGCCGCGTGTCGTGACCAGACTGGCCGCCCCCGCGATCTGTCTCGTCACCGATCGGCGCCTCGTTGCGCCGGACGCCCGCACGCTGGCCCGCGAGATCCTCGAACTCGAGCGCTGGCTGGACGAGGCGCTCGAGGCCGACCTCGATCTCATTCAACTGAGGGAGCGCGACCTCGAGGCGCGCGTGCTGCTGGAAGTGTCGGCGCGCCTGGTGGCCCGGCGCGGAAATCGCCGTCCGCGCATCGTGATCAATGACCGTACGGATGTGGCGCTGGCCTCGGGCGCCGGCGGCGTGCATCTGCGAAGCGACGGCCCGCCGGTTCCGGCGGTGCGATCCCTCACCGGCGCATCACTTCTGATTGGCCGTTCAATTCACTCCGATCTGGAGGCCCGCCAACACGACGCGGCCGACTACCTGCTGTTCGGCGCAGTCTTCAAGGTCAAAGCGCCTGAGCAGGGTCGGAGGTGGCCGGCGCAGGGCCTCGACGCGCTGGTTCGCGCGGTTCGCGCGAGCCGGGCGCCGGTGCTGGCGATTGGCGGCGTCACGCTCGACAACGCGTCGGCCGTTCGCGAGGCGGGCGCGGCCGGCGTGGCGGCGATTGGGCTGTTCCTGCCGCCGGGGCGCCAATCGGGCGCGCTCGGGCCGAGTCGCGCCGCCGCCGCGCTGCGGAGCGCCCTGGGAAGTTCTGGTACAGTAGCCAACGCACGCTCCCCATGGAACCACTGAGTGCACGTCTGAAGGCCGCGCGCGAGGCGCGCGGCCGCTCGCTTCGCGACATCGCCGCCTCCACGAAGATCTCCGTCACCGCGCTCGAGGCCGTCGAGCGCAACGACTTCTCCCGGCTGCCAGGCGGGATCTTCGGCCGTGCGTTCGTGCGCGCGTACGCGGTCGAGGTGGGGCTCGACCCCGACGCGACCGTCCGCGAGTTCATGGCGGAGGTCGAGGTGCGCGAGCGCAACGCGGCCAAGGCGACGCGGCCGCCGGATGTCACCGCCGAAGACCGCGCCTTCCTCGAGCGCCAGCGCCAGGCGGCGCGCCTGCTGCGTCTGGCGGTGGTCGTGATCATCGTGCTCGCGGCGGCGTTCGCGATCTGGCGGGCGCGCGGCTCGTGGTCCGCCGCGCCGGCGCCCGCCGCCGAGGCGCCGCCGGCGAAGGTCGATTACCGTCCGCCGCCGCGCGCCACACCCCTGCCGTCCGTCACCCCGGTCCCGGACGCGGCGGCACCGGCGTCGACCGCACCGGTCGGCACCGTGCCTGCGCCGACGTCAGCGCCCGCGGCCGACAGCGGCCTGGCGATCGAGTTCAGCGTGACGGCCGATTGCTGGGTGCAGGTCAGCGCCGACGGCCTCGTCGTGTTCGAGCGGATTCTCAAAGCCGGGGAGCGTCAGAAGTTCTCAGCCGAGCACGAGATCGGCCTCGACGTCGGCAACGCCGGCGCGTTCACGTGGTCCATCAACGGCAAGTCCGCCAGGCCGCTGGGCAAGACGGCCGTGCACAAACAGGCGCGCGTCACGCTGGCCAACATCGGCGACTTCCTGCAGTGATCGTCCCCCCGTCCAACCGCTCAATCCACCAATCGGCGACGCAATCACCAATCACCAATCACGAATCACCAATCGCCAATCGTCAATGCAATCCCCAATCACCAATCGCCAATGCAATCCCCAATCACCAATCGCCAATCATCGATGTATTTTGCCTGACCACTCGGACCGCATCTGCGACAGCCCGTCCATGTAGACGGCCGCGCGCTGGCGGTCTTCCTCGCTCGGCATCTGCTTCAGCAGGTCGATCGCGCGGGCCAGGTCGCGCTTGATCGTGGCCTTCGTCGTCTTGTAGTAGAGCGCTTTGATTTCCGAGAGAGGATCCACGCTAGCTCCTCGTGATCGTGAGGCCGCGCTCTTCGAATGCGCACGAGAGCACGGTGGCGCCGCCGGCGGACAGCGCCTCGGCGACGGCGGCGTGACGATCGGGCTCGACCAGGCAGAACAGGCAGCCGCCGCCGCCCGCGCCGCAGACCTTTCCGGCGAGCGCGCCCGCCTGCGCCGCGCGGTCGAAGAGCGCGTCGATGGCCGCCGTCGTCACGCCGGGCGCCAGACGCTTGCGGGCCGACCATTCGCGATCGAGGTGCGTGGCTGCGCCGGCCCAGTCGCCGCGCTCCAGCGCCGCGCGCATCGCGATCGCCGCGTCGCGAATCGCGTCGAACGCGGACGTCACCTCCGCGTCGCCGCTGATGCGGCGCACCATCACGTCCCAGTTGTTGATGCCTGACTGCCGGGACGCGCCGGTGTAGGCGAGGACGGTGCGGCGCCCGAGTTCGGCGAGGTCGACGTCGAGCGCGACCCGGCGCACCCCCGCCACGTCCATCTCGACGGCCGACACGCCGCCGTAGAGCGCCGGGCGGTAGTCCTGCACGCCGGTCGGCACGCCGATCACCTGCGCCTCCACGTTCATCGCGACGCCGAGGAGCTGGTCGGGCTCCAGCGGGACGCCGGTCCAGGCCGCGAGGGCGGCGGAGACGGCGACGTTCATCGCCGACGACCCGGCGATGCCGGCGCCGACGGGCGACTCCGATCGCGTGCGCACGTCGAGACCGCGCGCGCCGAAGTGTCTGACGAGTCGCGCGACCAGCGGCAAGCCGTTGATCGCGAGGCTGTCGGGGCCGGCGGCCTCGACGCGCTCGCCGGTGTCGTCGGACACGAGCCTCACGCGCGCGTCGGACCGCGACGTCAGCGTGCAGTGCGCGCGCAGGCTGATCGCGGCGTTGATCGTCTGCGCCCGGTCGTGAAAGAGATAGAGCGGCCAGATGTCGAACGTCCCGCCCGCGAGGTCGATGCGGGTGGGCGCGGAGGAGTCGATGCGCACGCGCGCATTATAATGGGCGGACGAATGCTGCTTCGGGAGCTTCGCCGTCACGCCGGCCGGCTGGCCATCGTCGGCTTCGCCGGCCACAGCGTTCCCGCCGAACTTCGTCAGCTCGCCGCCGAGTTCGATCTCGGCGGCGTGATCTACTTCGCGCGCAACGTCGTCGAGCCGCGTCAGGTGGCGGAGCTGTCGCGCGAGGTGGCCGCGCTCGCGGTGGACTGGCCGCTGTGGATCAGCGTCGATCAGGAAGGCGGCCGTGTCGCGCGCCTCAAACGCCCGTTCACCGAGTGGCCGCCGGCGATGACCCTCGGGCGCAGCGGCAGCGAGACGCTCGCCGAACGCTTTGCCGCGGCGCTGGCGGCCGAGCTCGTCGCGGTCGGGATCACTCTCGACTACGCGCCCGTGCTCGACGTGCACACGAATCCGAAGAACCCGGTGATTGGCGACCGCGCGCTGGCGGAAGAGGCCGGCCTCGCCGCGCGTCTCGGGAGCGCCGTCGTCCGCGGACTGCAGCAGGCCGGCGTCGCGGCCTGCGGGAAGCACTTTCCCGGACATGGCGACACGAGCCGCGACTCGCACGAAGAGCTGCCGATCGTCGACCACGACCGCCGGCGCCTCGACGCCGTGGAGCTCGTGCCGTTCCGCGCGGCGATCGCCGCCGGGGTTGCGACGCTCATGACGGCGCACGTGCTCGTGCCGGCGCTTGACGACCAGCCCGCATCGCTGTCGGCGAAGATCGTGACCGGCCTCCTCAAACAGGCCCTCGGGTTCGACGGGGTCGTGCTCAGCGACGACCTCGGCATGAAAGCGATCAGCGCGTCGAGCTCGCTGCCGGATGCGACCGTGGCGGCGATCGAGGCGGGCTGCGACGCCGTGCTCCTCTGCAACAGTCCGATTGACGATCAGGTCGCGGCGCTCGAAGCCGTGATTCGCGCAGCCGAGTCCGGCCGGCTGTCCGCCACGAGGATTGACGACGCCCTCGGGCGCCAGCAGCGGGTCAAGGCGCGCTTCCGCGCGCCGGCGCGGCCGCGTCCGGGGCTCGAGGTCGTGGGCTGCGCCGAGCACCAGGCGGTCGCCGAAGAGATGGCCGCGTTTCGATGACCCCGCGGACCGAAGCCGGCCTCGTCAAGTTCCGCCCGTTGCGCGCCGGCAGCCGCGTCGCGCTCGTCGCGCCGGCCAGTCCGTTCGATCGCGCGGAGTTCGACGCGGGCCTCACCGAGCTGCGCCGGCTCGGCCTTCAGCCGGTCTTCGACGACACGGTGTTCGAGCGCCGCGGATTTCTCGCCGGATCGGCGGACACGCGGGCCGCGGCGCTGGCCCACGCCTGGAGCCTGCCCGACGTCGACGCGATCATCGCGGTTCGCGGGGGCTACGGCAGCGTCGAGGTGCTGCCGCTGCTCGACCGCGATCGGATCCTGCGCGCGCGCACGGCGTTCGTCGGCTACAGCGACGTCACGTCGCTCCACGTCTTCCTCGGGTGCGGCGTGGGCCTCGCCTCGCTCCACGGGCCGATGGTCGAGGGCCGGCTCGCTCGCGGACTCTCCGCCTACGACCCGGCGACATTCCTGCGCGGCCTCGGCGCTGAGCCGCTGGGCGAGCTCACGGCCGACGGCGTGGAGATCGTCAAGCCCGGCGAGGCCACCGGGCCGCTCTTTGGCGGCACGATGACCCAGTTGCTCGCCTCGCTGGCGACGCCGTTCGAATTCCGCCCGCCTGCTGGTCACGTGCTCTTCCTCGACGAGGTCGGGGAGCGGCCGTATCGGCTGCACCGGATGTTGACGCAGCTGCGGCTGAGCGGTCGGCTGGCGTCGGCGGCGGCTGTCGTCTTCGGTCAATGGCCCCGGTGCGACGAGCCGGGCGGATCGGTCACGGCCCGCGGCGTGATTGCCGACGTCCTCGACGGATTCCCGGGGCCCGTGCTCTTCGGGTTTCCGTCGGGGCACACGACGGTGCCGCTGGTCAGCCTGCCGCTCGGCGTGCGCGTGCGGGTCGTCGCACGCGGCACGCCCGCGCTCGTCCTCGAGGAAGCCGCGGCGTCATGAGCGGGCGGCGCGTGCACTTCATCGGCATCGGCGGCACCGCGATGGCGACCCTGGCCGCGATGCTCAAGAAGCGCGGCGACGACGTGCAGGGATCGGACCACGGGGTCTATCCGCCGATGAGCGATTTTCTCGCGCGCGAACAGATTCGCGTGCTCGACGGCTACCGCGCCGACCACATCACCGCCGATCTCGACACCGTCATCGTCGGCAACGCAATCTCGCGCGGCAATCCCGAGCTCGAGGAAGTGCTCGACCGCAAGATCCGCTACACATCGCTGCCCGAGGCGATTCGCGACGAATTCCTGTGGGGCGCGCGCTCGATCGTGATCACCGGGACGCACGGGAAAACGACGACCACGGCGCTGGTGGCCTGGCTGCTGACGGCGGGCGGCCTCGACCCGAGCCTGCTCGTCGGCGGGATTGCCTCGAACTTCGACGCCAGCTACCGGCTCGGCGGCGGCCGCGACTTCGTCATCGAGGGCGACGAGTACGACAGCGCGTTCTTCGACAAGACCGCCAAGTTCCTCAAGTACCTGCCCGACATCGTCGTCGTCGGCAACCTGGAGTACGACCACGCCGACGTCTACGCCGACATGGAAAGCCTGCGCGTCGCATTCCGCCGCCTGCTCGCGCTCGTGCCGCGAAACGGGCTCGTGGTGCTCGGGGCGGACAGTCCCGAAGCCGCGCGGCTTGCGGGATCGGCGCGATCGCGCGTCGAGACGTTCGGTCTCACCACCGACGCGGACTGGCGCGCGGCGGAGATCACCCGCGCCGGCGGCCAGACGACCTTCGAGGTGAGCCACAAGGGCGAGCTGCTGGGCCACTTCGAGGTGCCGCTCTATGGCGCCCACAACGTCCGCAACGCGCTGGCGGCGCTCGCCGTCGGCCAGGCGGTGGGCCTGTCGCCCGACACGATGCGGCCGGCGCTGGCGGAGTTCAAGGGCGTGCGCCGGCGGCTCGAGATCAAGGGCGTGGCGCGCGGCGTGACGGTTTACGACGACTTCGCCCACCATCCCACGGCCATTCTCGAGACGCTCGGAGCGGTGCGTGCGGCCCATCCGGACCAGCGCGTCTGGGCGGTGTTCGAGCCGCGGTCCGCGACGTCGTGCCGGCGCGTGTTTCAGGGCGACTTCGCGAAAGCCTTCGTCGAGGCCAGGCCCGACGAGACCATTCTCGCGCCGGTCTTCCGGTCCACGCTGCCCGAGAACGAGCGGCTGTCGGTCGACGAGCTCGTGCGCGACATCAGGCGCGCCGGCGGGCACGCGCGCACGCTTCCCGGCGTCGACGAGATCGTCGCGGCGATCGCCGCCGAGGCGCGGCCGGGCGACCTCGTCGTGGTGATGTCGAACGGCGGCTTCGGCGGCATTCACGACAAGCTCCTCACCGCACTGTCGGCCTGACGCGCCCGTGACCCACGAGACGTTCGGACAGGCGCTGCACTCACTGGTCGGGCCGGATCGGTGCCGGGCCGGCGCGCCGCTCGCGGATTTCACAACGTTCAAGATCGGCGGGCCGGCCGACTGGCTGGTCGGCGTTCGGTCCGCCGCGGAACTGACGGCGATCGTCGAGCTCGCGCGTACGCACGGGGTGCCCGTGACGGTGCTCGGGGGCGGGTCGAACGTGCTCGTGCCTGACGAGGGCGTGCGGGGCGTCGTGCTCCGGCTCGCCCTGACCGACGTGTCGCAGCCGGCTCCGGATCGGGTGCGCGCCGGCGCGGGCCTCACGATGAACGGCCTCGTGCGGTGGACGATCGGACGGGGGCTGGCCGGTCTGGAGGCCTGGGCTGGCACGCCCGGCACGGTCGGAGGCGCGATTTACGGGAACGCACACTTTGGCGGCGTGAACATCAGCGACCTCGTCACGCGCGTCGGCGTCGTCACGGGACGCGGCGAGGGGCTCGAGGTCGCGGCGCGCGACATGGGATTCGCGTACGACACGAGCCGCCTGCAGCGCACGGGGGAGATCGCCATCTGGGCGGAGTTCCGCGTCGCCCCCGGCGATCCCGCGGCGCTCCGGGCGACCGCGCGCGCTTCGCTCGCGTTCCGCAAGCGCACGCAGCCGCTGGCGCTGGCGAGCGCCGGCTGCGTGTTCCAGAATCCCGACCCGGCCCGCGACCGGCTGCCGGCGGGTGTTCCCGCGTCGGCGGGCGCCCTGGTGGATCTGGCCGGACTCAAGGGCCGCCGGATCGGCGGCGCGCAGATTTCGCCGACGCACGCGAACTTCATCGTCAACCACGGCACCGCCACCGCGCACGACGTGCAGGCGCTCATTGACCTGGCGCGGCAGGCCGTGCGCGATCGCTTCGGGGTCGATCTCAGGTTCGAGGTGGTCCTCCTCGGCGAGGGGCGAATGTTCCAATGATCCAATTCGCCAGCGGGATCCCCCAATCACCAATACGATCCCCCAATCACCGATAGGATCCCCCAATCACCGATACGATCCCCCAATCACCGATACGATCCCCAATCGTCGATACGATCCCCAATCGCCGATCGCCAATACAATGGCCAGTCACCAATCTCCAAATACAATCGCCAATCGCCAATCTCCAATCACCTATGTCTAATCTTCGCATCAACGGCGGCCGCCGGCTGGAAGGCCGCCTGACCGTCGAAGGCAACAAGAACGCCGCGCTGCCGCTGCTCGCCGCGTGTCTCCTGACGGAAGAGACGTGCGAGCTGCGCAACGTGCCCCGCATCCGCGACGTCGCGGTGATGATCGACCTGCTCCGGTCGGTCGGCGCCGACGTGGAAGGGCAGGGCACGCCGACGCTGCGCGTCACATGCAAGCGCATCACGTCGTCCGAGCCGGATCCGCAGCTGGTGGGCCGGCTGCGGGGATCCGTGCTGCTGCTGGGCGCGTTGCTCGGCCGCACGGGCCGCGCCGTCATCGCGCCGCCCGGCGGCGATTTCCCGGCGCGCCGGACGATCGCGACGCACGTGCGCGCGCTGCGCGCGATGGGCGCGCGCCACATCGAATCGCCGCTCGGCAACCGGCTCGAGGCGCCCGACGAGGGTCTGCAGGGCGCCTCGATGTATCTGCTCGAGGCCTCGGTCACGGGCACGGAGACGGCGATGCTGGCGGCGGCGCAGGCCCGCGGCGCCACCGAGATCCGTCATGCAGCCTGCGAGCCGCACGTCGCCGAGCTGGGGCAGTTTCTGCGCGCGATGGGCGCCGACGTCGAGGGCATCGGTTCCTCGACCGTGCGGATCGCCCGCAACGGGCCGCTCCGCGGCGCCGTGCACACGCTCGGCGGCGACTACATCGAAGCGGCGTCCTGGGCCGTCGTCGCGGGCGTGACCGGTGGGGAAGTGGAGGTCTTCGGCGTCAGCGCGCGCGACCTCGAGCCGATCGCCGCGGTGCTCGTCGAGATGGGGATGTCCCTCGATCTTGCCGACGGGCGATTCGTCGTCCGCCCCTCCCAGCTCAGCGGCGTCCGGCGCATCACGACCGGCCTCTGGCCCGGCTTCCCGAGCGACATCGTCAGCCTCGTCACCGTGCTCGCGACGCAGGCCGACGGCGCGACGCTCGTGCACGACTGGATGTACGAGCTGCGGCTGTTCGCCCTCGAGCAGCTCAGCGCCATGCGCGCCGACCTCTTCCTCTGCGACCCGCACCGGATCATCGTCACGGGCCAGACGACGCTCAAGGGGCGCACGCTCGACAGCCGGGACATCCGGTCGGGCATGGCTCTGATCGCCGCCGCGCTGGCGGCCGAGGGATCGAGCACCGTGCTCGAGATCGAAACCGTCGAGCGCGGCTACGCCAATCTGGTCGAGCGCCTGCGCGGGCTTGGAGCTGACGTTGAAAGAACGACGTAAGGTTTGCCTTCTGCCCTTTCTCGTTACTTCACGACGTCTCCCATGATGAGCGGCAGCCCGTTCTTGGCGTTGCCGATGATGACGATCTTGCTGTTGGGGCTCTTCGCGAGGTCCTGCGTCGCCTCGATGCCCTTCCACTCGAGGAGCTTGTCGCTGATCCCCAGGGTGACGATCTGCTGGAAGTCGGCGATGCCCCTGGCCTCGATGCGCTTGCGCTCGGCTTCCTGCGTCTCCTTGGCCAGCACGAACTGCATCCGCTGGCTCTCCTGATCGGCGCTGAGTTTCTCTTCGATCGCGCTCTGCAGCTTGGTCGGCAGCGTCAGCTTGCGCAGCGGCGTGGTTTCGATGAAGATGCCGCGCGGCTCGACGAGCTGCTTCAGATCGGCGGTGATGAGCTGCGCCAGCCGCTCGCGGTCGGACGTGTAGAGCGCCTTGGCCTCGTACGCGGCCGTCACGCCCCGCGTGACCGAGCGGAACTGCGGCTCGAGCAGGACCTCGGCGTAGTTCTGGCCCACGCTGCGGTAGATGTCCGCGGCCTTCTCCGGATCGAGGTGGTAGAGCACGCTCACCTCGATGTTCACCGTCATCCCTTCCTTGGACGGCACGTCCATCGTCTCTTTGATTTCCTGCGTGCGCACGGTCATCTCGACGACCTGCGCCATCGGATTGACGAACTGGAGGCCGGACTTCAGGGTCGTCGGCCGGACGCTGCCGAACACGTCAACCACGCCGACGTTGCCGGCGGAGACGACGGTCAGCACGGACGTGAGTGTGAGCACGCCGAGCAGGCCGACGATTCCGAGCACGGCGGCCGCGGCGCCGCCGCCGAGGTGCTGGCGGCGGAGCATCGACCAGAAAGCAATCGCTGCGACGAACAGAACGCCGAAGAAGACAAAGCGCATGGGCAGGCCTCCCTGGAGAAACGCGGAGGCGCTGCGCTACTCGAATCTCAGCGCCTCGATTGGATCCAGGCTCGCGGCTTTGCGAGCCGGGTAGAACCCGAAGAAGATGCCGACGGCCGCCGAGAACCCGACGGCGATCACGACCGCGTCGGGCGGCACGAGCGTCGTCATGTTCTGGTAGCGCTTCATGAACTCCGCCAGGCCGTAGCCGATGAGGATTCCGGCCGAGCCCCCCACGACGCTGATCACGACGGCTTCGACCAGGAACTGGAGCAGCACGTCGAAGCCGCGCGCGCCGATCGCCATGCGCAGGCCGATCTCACGCGTCCGCTCGGTGACCGACACCAGCATGATGTTCATGATGCCGATGCCTCCGACGACCAGCGACACGCCCGCGATCCCGGCCAGCAGCGACGTCATCGTCTGCGTCGCCTGCGTGCGCATCGCAATCATATCGTCCTGCGTCTGGACGCGGAAGTCGTCGTCGTCGCCCGGCTGGATCTTGTGGAGGACCCGCAGTTCGGCGGACACCGCCTCGGACGTCGCCTCGACCTGGTCGGCCGATCGCGCGCCAACCAGGATGTAGTTCAGGAACTCCGTGCCCTGGAGCTTCTTCATCACCGTCGTATACGGCGCCAGGATCTGGTCGTCCTGGTTCTGGCCGCTCGACGACGCGCCCTTCGGCGACATGACGCCGAGCACGTGGAAGATCTGGTTCCGGATGCGGATCTCGATGCCCGTGGGATCGACGTCCTCGCCGAACAGGTTCTCCGAGACGTTGATGCCCAGCAGGCACACCTTCGCCGCCGATCGCACGTCGTCGTCGGTGAAGAACGCCCCGTACTTGGTCGGCCAGGACTTGATGTCGACGTAGTCCGTGTTGACGCCGACGATGTTCGTCTGCCAGTTCTGGTTGCTGTAGATGACCTGCTGCCGCGTCTGCAGGCCCTCGGAGACGTACTGCACCTCGGGCAGCGCGCGCAGCGCCTTCGCGTCATCCGGAATGAGCCGGCTGGACGTGCCCTGACCCTGCTTGACGCCGCCCATGTTCACGCTTCCGGGGAAGATCGTGATCATGTTCGTGCCCGCGCCCCGGATCTGTTCTTCGATCGCCGCCTGCGCGCCCGATCCGAGCGCCACCATCGTGATGACTGCCGCGACGCCGATGATCATGCCCAGCATCGTGAGCGCGGTCCGCAGCTTGTTGCGGGCGAGCGCACGGAGGGCGATGACGAAGATCATCAGCAGCGACATCGGGTCCTAATTCTTGATCACTTTGCCCGGCGCCGCGACAGGGGTGACGGGGAGCCCGGCCGGCACGCCGGGCGCGACCGGCAGGCTCGGCGGCGGTCCGCCCGATCGGCCGCGTCCCGTCGTGCCGCTCGCGCCGAGCGGCCCCGGACCGCCCTCGCGGATGATCGGCGGCGGCTGCACGGGCGCGCCCTCGATGAGCGCCGGCCCGCCGCCTTCGCGCGGCACCCGCAGCGGCCGCAGGTCCTCGTCGGTCAGATCCAGCACGCGGATGATGTGCGGCGTCAGCATGACGACGACGTCCGTCTGGGTGGCTTCCTTGCGGTCGTGCGTGAAGATGTGGCTCAACCCCGGCACGTTGCTCAGGCCCGGGATGCCCTCCTTGAGATACCGCTCGTCGTCGCGAATCAGGCCGGCGAGCAGGTTCGTCTCGCCGTCCCGCAGGCGGATCGTGGTGAGCACGTTGCGCGTGCCGAACGTCGGCAGGCCGCCAAAGCCCGACGTGCCGGTCTGGCTGCTCAGGTTGATGTCCAGCGCCAGCGTGATGTCGTCGTTCGAGTGCGTGCGCGGCGTGATCTTGATGTTCACGCCGATCGTGCGGTATTGAAACGTCGTCTGCGGCTGGATGTTCGGGCCGGTCTGGACGATCGGCGTGATCGTCGTCACCGGAATGGGCACGTCCTCGCCGAAGGAGGCCGACGCCGCCGTGCCATCCGTCATGCGCAGCTGCGGGTTGGCGAGCGTCCGCGTGCTGCTGTCGCTGCTCAGCAGCCGATAGTAGAGCGCCGGCACCGCCGCGACGAGCACGTCGGAGGCCGAGAGGTTCTTCAGATCCTGCAGCGTGAGGCCCTGGCGGTTGACGTCCATGCTGCCGTTGATGCCGGGCGATCCGGGCGACGCGATCTGCAGCCCGTACTCGAGCAGCTTCGATCGATCGACCTCGATGATCTGCACGTCCACCGCGACCTCGGGCTTCGCCTTGTCGAACGTCGCGATGAAGTGGTCGATCGCCTGCAGCCGCTCGGGCGTGTCGCGCACCGTGATCGCGTTCGTGCCGGTGATCGGCTGGATCTGCCGCAGGTCGCCGACGACGCGCAGCGCGTCCACGGTCTCCTTGAGGTCGGCGTTCCGGATGTAGAACGTGCGGAATTCCTCCTGCGCGTACTCCCGCCGCTTGGCCGGCGTGTCCGGCGCGACGACGATCGCGGCCGGCCCGCTGACCTGGTAGAACGTGCTCGTCGCGCGCGCGACGGCGTCGAGCGCCTGCCGGAGCGTCATGTTGGCGAGGAGGCTCGCCTGCGTCGGCGCCTCGCGGAATGACGAGTCGAACGTCACGGAGATCTTGCCGAGCGTGGCGATCATCAGGTACAGATCGCGGCTGCTGACCTGCCGCCCCGTCGAGATCGTGCCCAGCGTCACGTTCGGCAGCTCGTTGCCCGGCGCCGTGAAGTCGCGCGACCGCTGGAGCAGCGATTCGAGCGGCGTCTGGCCGCCCTCCGGCGCGGAGAGCTTCAGCCGCAGCGCCTTGCGCACGGCCTGGACTTCGCGGTCGGCGTCCGGGTTCGTCGGATTGAGCTCGGCGGCGATCTGCAGATCGAGCAGCGCCTCGTCGTACTTGCCCTCGTTGTAGAGACGCCGGCCGCTCACCAGGTGCGCGTTCGACGCGCGCGCCTTCGCGCGCTGCAGGCCGAGCTGCGCTTCCTGATCGTTCGGATGCTGTTTGACGGCCTTCGTGTATTCGGCGACCGCCAGGTCGTAGTTCTGTGCCATGTCGGCCTTTTGCGCGAGCGAGAGCGCCGTCTCGGCGCAGCTGGCGGCCGACAGCGCGCCAGACAGGAGAAGGACCGCGAAAAGCGCGCGGCGGGTATGGCCGGTCATCGAATCACCTCGACGTCCTTGGGCAGGCGGCGCGTATCGAACACGAAGTCGCTGTCCTTCAGACCGACGTTCTCCTTGAGCTTGGAAAACGCGTAGGTCGTCACGCCGCCCGTCTGGTCGGTCGTGATCAGGCCCTCGAGCGAGAGCGACGCGCGATTCACGACCAGCGTCAGCGTCGTGAAGTCCGAGTCGGGCACCTTCGGCACGAGCTTCAGGCGCCATTGGCCGGGCGGCTGGTCGCCGTCCAGCGACGCTGTGAAGTCGCGCGTGAGGTCGCCGCGTCCGCTCAGGAACAGCATGGCTTTGGACGCCTCGTCCGCCTTGGGCAGGGGCGTCACATAGAGTTTTCGGTCCTCGGGCAGATAGATGTAGATGTCCGTGCCGTCGGCCACGACCCGCTGTTTCTGGGACGTCGCGTAGTCCCACAGCATCCGCCCGGGCTTCTTGATCCGCACCGTCCCGCGGTCATTGACCGTCTGGGAGGTCACGCCGCCCTTGAGCGTTTGTGCAAAATCGGCCGTGAAATCGTGGATGCCCGTGTAGTGGGCCTGAACCTGTCTGGCCAGGTCGGCGGCCGTTGGCGCGGGTTGGCCGGGTCCCAGCAGGACCCCGAACCCAAGGACGGCCAGCCAGAGTCGCATCCAGAAATCTTAGTCCTTTGCCCTCTGCCCTTTGTCTTCTGCCTTCAGCCCTTTGCCCTCCGCCTTCTCCAGGGCCTCGGGCCTGCCCGGGGGCCTAGTTCAGCGAACACGCCCCTGGCCCGCGCGGGTCGCCGCAGGTGCCGCACGCGCCGCGCGCGGGGGTCGGGGCGGCGGATTTGGCCGAGACGGCGAAGACCGAGATCTGCTTGTCCAGCGCTTGTCCGTGGCAGGCCGGGCAGACGGGCCGACGGTCGGCCGTCACGAGGGTCTCGAAGTGCTGATGACAGTCGCGGCAGATGTACTCAAAAATGGGCACGACTTGATTGTAGCGGCAATCGGGAATCATCGGACGATCGAGCATCGACATCGAGCATCGACCAATGGCATCGATGATCGGGCGATTGGCGATGGGGAGCACACCGAAATGAGTGATGTGAACGCAGTCATGGCGCTGAAGAACGCCTGGAGCGGCGTGATCGCCGCCTCGGACCGCGTGCGCGAGCTGGCGCCGTCGGTGGCCGGGCTGCCCGACGGCATGGCGCTCGGCGAGCTGGACCTCGACACCTACCACAACGTGGCCCTCGCTCACGCGAACGCCGTGATGGCACTGCGCGGCCTGGTCGAGCAGCTTCGGGAGCGCGCCGGCAAGGTCGGCTGATGTGGCCGTCTCCGCTGCCAACTCCCGCGTCGTCTACGACGCGCTGAAGTCGGCGGGCGTGCGGCTGATCTCCGCGCTGCCCGAGACGTGGCTCGTCCACCTCATCCGGATGGCGGAAGAGGACCCGGAGATGACGCTGGTCCGGCTGGCCAAGGAGGAAGAGGGCGTCGGGATCTCGGCCGGCGCGCACCTGGCCGGGGTGAAATCCGCGATGCTGATGCAGAACCACGGCTTCCTCGCGTCGATCAACGGCATCGTCTCGTGCGCGCAGCTGTATCGCATTCCCCTGCTGATGGTCATCAGCCATCGCGGGTCGTTCGGCGAGCGGGACCCGTGGCAGACGGAGGGCGGCGGCGTCACGGAGGTGCTCCTCGAGGCGCTCCGTGTTCCGTACGAGCGGCTCGACGAGCCGGGGCAGGTGGCGAGGCGCATCGCCCAGGCGCAGACGCTTGCGCTGGCGTCGAACAAGCCCGTCGCGCTGCTCCTCACGCGCGACCTCATGGTCGAGGAGGCGGGACGATGACGCGGCAGGATGCGCTGCGGAGCGTCTATCCGGCGCTCGTCGACCGCGTCGTCATCACGATCATGGGCGCCGTCGCGGCCGAGCTGCAGGCGCTCGGACACCGGACGAATTTCTTCTACCTGCAGCACGCGATGGGACTGGCGTCGTCGATGGGATTGGGCGTCGCGCTGTCGCGTCCGGAGCTGTCGGTCGTCGTCTTCGACGGCGACGGATCGGTCCTGATGAACCTCGGCGGGCTCACGACGCTCGCGCGCTACCGGCCGCGCAACCTGGTCCACGTCATCTTCGACAACGAAAGCCTGCTCTCGGTGGGCGGGTTCCCGACGGCGACCTCGACGGGCAGCGACCTGGCGGGCCTGGCAGCAGCCGCCGGCGTGCCGCGCACGGTGACCGTGCGAACGATCGAGGCCTTCGCTCGGGAGTTCGATGCGGCCGCGGCCGCCCGGGATCTCACGACGATCGTCGCGAAGGTCGAGGCGGTCGGGCCGCCGGCCTACGTCACCGATCTCGCGCTTCTCGAGAATCGCTTTCAGTTCCAGCGGTATCTGGCTGGACGCAAGTAGGCCATGGCCGCGCTCTCCACGCTGGCGCAGCTGATCGCCGACCTCGACGCCGGACGGCTCAAGGTCGTCGACCTCACGCAGCCGCTCGGGCCGGACACGCCGGTGATCGGCCTGCCGCCGATCTTCGCGGCATCGCCGGGCGTGACGGTCGACGTCATTTCCCGGTACGACGACAAGGGCCCGGCGTGGTACTGGAACACGCTGCGTTTCGGCGAGCACACGGGCACGCACTTCGACGCGCCAGTGCACTGGATCACGGGCAGGGACCTGCCGGACAACACGTGCGACATGATTCCGGTGCGCCGGTTCATCGGGCCGGCGTGTGTCATTGACGTCACGGCTGATGTCGAGCGCAGCCCGGACTTCCTCTTGATGCCGGATCGGCTCGAAGCCTGGGAGCGCGAGCACGGACGCGTGCCGCGCGGCGCCTGGGTGCTGCTGCGCACGGGATGGAGCCGGCGGACCGAGGCGGCGGCGTTTCTCGGCCTCGCGGGCGGCGGGGCCGATGGGCCGCACAGTCCGGGTTTCGACGCGGCGACGTCCAGACTGCTTGCGATCCACCGCGACGTGCTCGGGGTGGGCGTCGAGACGATCGGCACAGATGCGGGGCAGGCGGGCACGTTCACCCCGCCGTTTCCGAATCACGCGATCATGCACGGCGCGGGCAAGTTCGGCCTCGCGAGCTTGCGCAACCTCGATCAGCTGCCGCCCACGGGTGCCGTCGTGGTCGCGGCGCCGCTCAAGATCGTCGGCGGGAGCGGGAGCCCGCTGCGCGTGCTGGCGATTGCGCCCGCATGATTCCGAATGATGCGTCGCGTCGCGTGGCGCCGGGTGGTAACCTTGAGGAAGCCGCCCAGCGTACAGCGGGCCGGCGCGCACAGAACTGGTACCGACCAATCTGTTGGGCCGCACCCAAGAGTGTACGGCGTCGGCGGGGGATTGCCTGAGATTGACCGCGAGGTCCGCCGGCTGGCGGGCGAGATCGCCCGTTCAACGCTCGGCCGCTGAGTGGGTTAGCCGCGCATACAAAGACGTGCGCGACCTGGTATTCAGGTTGCTAGAAGGATCGGCGGTCGCCCCCCGGCCCCTCCGGCGCTGCGCTTGACGACAATCTGGTTTGGTGTGAGTGCGTGTCACTCTCGGGGAGAACAACTGATATGAAAGGCAAAGCTGAACAGGGTTTCACCCTTATCGAGCTGCTGATCGTCGTGGCGATCATCAGCATCATCGCGGCGATCGCGGTGCCGGGGCTTCTGCGTGCCCGTATGACGGGTAACGAGACGTCGGCCATCGCCTCGCTGAA
>DATIWF010000073.1:0-13014 GCA_035519535.1 Vicinamibacterales bacterium
CAGGGAGCAGGCGGCAGCGCTCGCCCATGACGAGAGCCTCCGCAAACTCCTGCAGGAAGAGCAGACATGGCTGCGGCGCGCGGAGGACGTCATTCGGGCCGGGCGGTACGCGCGCGAGTGCGAGCTGCAGCGGTTCTGGCCCGGGGTCTGGAGGCGATGGATGGTGGCGGTGGCTTTCGCGCTTGTCACGGCCGTCGCGGCGGGCGCCGGCTACGCGTGGGCGAACCGGCCGAACGAGGCCGAGCTATCAAGGCTCCGCTCAGCGGCCGATCTTGGAGATGCCGTTGCGAGGCGAGTCCTCCAAATGACACCGGCGGAACGCAGCAGATTCGATGCGCTCATCAAGTGGAACGTGACCGCCGTCAGATAGCGCTGGGCCGGCGTCGTGGGAGGGGAGGCGAGGCGGCGGGTCCGACCTCTTAGTGCACAACTACACGGCGCCGCTCGGCGGCTGCAGCGGCTTATTTGCCACCCAGGCGGCACGACCTCATGCGCAGCCTAACGGTCGCGATGAGCGGTTAGGCTGCACCGCGCGATGTCCCATGCAGCGCCGCCATGACCGCGCGCGGATTCCGAGCGGCCACCCGCAGCAGCGCCAACGCCGGTCCGTCGGGGGTTCGCCGGCCCTGCTCCCAATTCCGGAGTGTCGCGACGCTCACGCCGATGAGCAACGCGAACTCCGCCTGCGTAGTCTTGAGCTTCGCCCGAACGGCCCGAACGTCTGCTGGCCGGAATGTCGTCACGCGCGAGGGCCTCGCGTTGCCTCGGCGGATCCGACCCGCCTGCCGAATGCTTGTCACCAGTTCCGCAAACGCGTCCTCTTTCACTTGAATTCCTCCCGCACGAGCCGGCCGACAGCCTTGGCCTGCGCCGGCGTCAGATCGCCCTGCTCGTTCTTGGCGTAGCAATACAGCATGTAGAACGCCGAATCGGCCGGCGACCAGTAGTAGATGACCCGAAGGCCGCCGCGTTTGCCGCTGCCAGGACGAGCCCAGCGCACCTTGCGCAACCCGGCAGCGCCGGGAATGACGGGGCCCTGTTCCGGACGAAGCATGAGCGCGACCTGCAACTGCCGGTACGCCTCGTCGTCAAGGTGACGGACCACGCTGGCCGTGAAGACCGGCGTCTCAACGAAGCGCACAACTCAGTATACGCCAATGGCGTATCGCACCGTATGTTATCAAAGGCGCGCGACGCCCAAGTCTCGGGTAGTTACCTGCCGTGCCCGCAGCTAACCGCACGTCAGCCTCGCAGCCAACCACTGACTCGATCAAAGCTCGCGCGCCGGGCCCGCGCCGGTTGAGCGCGTGCATCAAGATCGTCGTCGTGCAGAGCTCTTGAGACCAGGTCGCGTCGACGCGGGCCGCGAGGGGACACAAAACGTGTGCAAATCGTCTAACTTCTCGGTTCTTGTCCCCGGTGCGTCCCCTGGAGGAGGGCAGCGACGCGCGTCGCCGAGTGACTGTGAGTTTTTCTTAGGAAATCTGGAGCCGGCGATCGGACTTGAACCGATGACCTGCTGATTACGAATCAGCTGCTCTACCAACTGAGCTACGCCGGCGCCTGCAGGACTCCTCAGTCTACTACGAGCGTCGCCCGCCTTGTGCTTGCGAGCCCCGCGTCCCCTCGTTATTCTGTGGGCCCTCCCCGGCGACGCAGCGGCGGACGCGGAGGGCCTTTATGACGCGAGAGGCAATCGAAGACCTGGTTGGCGCGCGGGAGCAGTTGTGGCGGCGGCGCGATGCCGCGGGACTCGCCAAGGCCCACGCCGAGGACGGCGTCGTCGACAGTCCGATCTTCGGGACCGTGCGGGGACGCGCCGCCATCGAGGCCTCCTACGCCGAGCTCTTCCGCGGTTTCGGCGACTCGAGCATCCAGTTGGAGGGCTTGATCATCGACGGCGACCGCAGCGTGCAGCAGTTCTCCTGGCACGCCACGCACACACACGAGATGTTCGGCTTGCCCGCGACCGGACGCCAGTTCACCGTGCACGGCGTGCTGATCTACGAGTTCAAAGACGGTCACATCGCTCACGAGCGCCGCATCTACGACTTCACGGGGCTGTTGGTGCAGATCGGCGTCCTCAAGCCCCGGCCCGCGTAAGGCCCTGCCGGGCCGCCTTCGATTGATACAGCGCGCGGTCCGCCGCGGCCAGCAGACGGGCCGACGAATCGCCGTCGCCGGGGTAGACCGCGACGCCAGTTGCGACGGACAGCGGCGGGTGAGCCGTGGCGTCGTCGGCAAGCCGCGCCGCGACCCGCCGGCCGGCGGCTTCGGCCTGGCCCTGGTCGGTCTCCGGCAGCACAACCACGAACTCGTCGCCGCCGAAGCGCGCGGGCGTGTCCACCTCGCGGCACGCATGACGGAGCGCGTCGGCCAAGCGGCACAACGCCTGGTTGCCCGCGAGGTGGCCCCACGTGTCGTTGATGTGCTTGAGTCCGTCCACATCCACGAAGAGCAGCGCAAACGGCCGATGTGTGCGCTGCGACCGGGCGATCTCGACGTCGATCGCACCCACGAGCCGGCGCAAGTTGGCCAATCCCGTGAGCGGATCGGTGACGGCTTGCGCCGCGGCGAGCCGCGCGGCCTGCGCGTGCTCGGAGACGACCGCCGAAAGCGACAGCGCCATGACCGCCCAGGCGCACGTGTTGATCTGCAGGAACACGAAGGACTCGCTGAGCGTGCTGCGAACGAACGGCCCGTGGCCAAGCAGGGTCGCCGCGCCCGAGATGAACGCCAGCAGCGCGACGACCGTGGCCGACGCGCGTCGCCCGAGCCGGAAGGCCGCCCACAGCAGGAACGGGACGCAGAGGATCGCGAGCGGATAGTGATCGTCCGCCACCGGCAGCAGGTCGGCGAAGACGATCAGGCTTGCGGGCACGAACAACGCGATGAGCGTCAGGCCCTCCGCCGTTCGTTCCTGCAGATGCCGCCACGGGCTCGTGGCCCACAGGACGACGAGCGGCGTGACGACCAGCATGCCCGTGAGCTGGCCGAGCGACCAGTCGATCCAGAGGTGTCCGGCACTGGAAGGACTGGCGCCGGGCCAGATCACGTGGATGAGCACGGCGCAGGTGGCGCCAGCCATCGCGACGGTGGGCGCGACGAGCGCCGCGAATCTGAAGACATCGTGCGGTTGGCGGAAGACGTCCCGTCCGCCCGCGAAGCGATCGACGAGGTACGCGCCAGCGGCCGCCTGCACCGCGCTTCCTCCCCCGACGAGCACGGCCGCCAGCCAGCTTGACGACGTCAGGGCGCGCGCGGCGAATGCGGCGATCAGAATCGGCGGCCAGGCCCGGCGACCCGCGATGATGAATGCCGCCACGCCGATGCCGGCGGGCGCCCAGATCGGCAGGGCCGTGACCGGCTCGGCGGCGACCTTGAGGCTGACGAACGCCGCGAGGAAGTAGGCGGCGCCCAAGGCGGTCGGCGCGAGCCCGCGTTGCGGGAGCGTGTGAATTTTCGCGGGCCAGGAAGAATCTTCCTGGCCCGCGTCGGCCGCGTGTGCACGCAACTGCGCGGGATTGCGCGCGTGCGGCCCGGTGGACGTCGGGAACCCGGTCAAGATCTCGCTCCAGCCGGGTTCCAAGAGCAAGTTGGATGCCTGCGCGATCTGGACGTCTCCCACGTGCCTTTCACGTCCACGCGCTGCGATCGCGTCGTTGCCACGGTGATGGCGCGGGCACTCACGCCGCCGGACCGGTGCTAGCCCGCCTGCCGGACGAACGTCCCTTCGTAAATGACCGGTGGCCCCGGTGCGGCGAGGTCGCCGGGCTTCCGAACGTTGTACTCGGAGAGCGGGCCCGGCGGGTCGGGCGCGAAGCCCGCGCGCGCCAGCTCGGCCACGAGCTCCACGTCGGTCAGGAAGCACTGGGGCTCGCCGTTCCAGGATGAGAAGACGAACGATTCCCCTGGGTCCGGAGCCGCGTCGGGCGGCAGCGTGTGACGAGAGAACGTGAACAGGAACAGGCCGGCGCCCGGCGCCGCCACGCGCGCGCCCTCGGCGAGCGCTGCGCGAAACTCCGCGCCGGACCGCGCGAGGTTCCAGATCCCGTGCGCGACGATCAGATCGAACGCACCGGAGCGGAAGGGCAGCGGCGTCATCGGCGCGCGCACGAGATCGATCGTCGTCAAGAGCGGCGCCGGCGCCGAGCGCACGCGTTGCTGCGCGGCGGCGAGCATCGGCGCCGACAGGTCCGTGCCGACGACGCGATACCCGGTTTCAGCCAGCGCGACTGCATTCCGGGCGGCCCCGCAGCCGAGGTCAAGGCATCGCTGCGGCCGCGCGTGGTCGAGCCGCCGCCGCGCGAACTCGAGCAGCACCAGGTTCGGCGTGCCCGTGGTGAAACCGGCGACGGTCCGCGGATCCTCCCAGCGCGGACTGAGGCGGCTCATGCGGCGGCCTGCGGACCGACCGGCGACAAGAGGCTCGCCATCAGGTTGACGGCGAAGCTCACCATGCCGCCCAGCTCGAGCCACGCCGAAACGGGCAGCACGCGCCACGCCCAGGCGGCGTAGTTCTGGCAGGCGAGGATTTCGCACGAGACGCGGAGCACGCAGCCGGCCGTCAGCAGGAGCAGCCCCGCGAGCATGAGGGCCGGGCTCCAGAGCACGCGCGCGCCGGCAAAGGCAGGGAGGACGCGCTGCCCGATCGAGAAGACCATGGTCGACACGAAACCGACCGTGAAGGCGTGCCGCGATCGGGAAGGATCGCTATCCAATCTCGAGCACCTTCGCACCGCGGACGTGTCGCGCCTTGAGATCCGCGAGCGCCTCGTTGGCCCGCGCCAACGGATAGCGCTCGACTTCCGGACGAATCGGGATCGACGCCGCAAGCGTCAGGAACTCGCGCACGTCCTGCCGCGTGACGTTCGCCACGCTCTTGATCTCCTTCTCGCGCCAGAGCTGGGCGGGGTAGTCGAGGCGCGCGAGCCAGTCCCTGTCGGCGTCCTCCTTGCGAATCGCGTTGATCACGAGGCGCCCGCCGGGCTCGAGGCAGCCGAGCGCGCGCACGATCGGCTTCCAGACGGGCGTCGTGTCGATGATCGCCGCGAGAAGCGAGGGCGGCGTGTCGTCGGTGTCGCCGGTCCACGCTGCGCCCAGCTCGCGGGCAAACGCGCGCTCCTCGTCGCTGCGCGCGAACACCAGCACCGGCGAATGTGGATACTGCCGCTTCGCCATCATCAGCACGAGATGCGCCGACGCGCCAAAGCCCGTGAGCCCGAGGGGCCGCCCGTCGGTCAGATTCGCCAGGCGCAGCGATCGATAGCCGATCGCGCCGGCGCAGAGCAGGGGTGCGGCGTCGAGGTCGGAGAAGATCGACGGCATCGGGTGGACGAACGCGGCCGGTGCAGTCATGAATTCCGCGTAGCCGCCGTCGGCGTCCCGGCCCGTCGCCTCGAAGCGCTCGCAGAGATTCTCGCGGCCCGTGGTGCAGAAGCCGCACACCCCGCACGTGCGGAAGACCCACGCGACGCCGACGCGGTCGCCCGCTCTGACGGCGGTCACGGCCGAACCGACCGCCTCGACGCGCCCAATCGCCTGGTGCCCAAGCACGCGGGGTAGCCGCGACGGCGGCGTGCGTCCTTCGATCTCATCCAGCTCCGTGTGGCACACGCCACAGGCGGCGACCCGGATCAGGACCTCATCGGGGCGCGGCCGGGGCGTCGGGAGCTCGACGAGCTCCAGTGGACGGGACTCGGCGGACAGGGCGCCAAGCCGCGACAGCATCATGGCCCGCATGCGCCTACTGCCTGCCCGACAGCTCCACTTGCACGGAGAAGTGATTGACCCGCAGGCCCTCGAGCGTCGCCGTCGTGTAGCGCGCGAGCAGCCCGATGGCGACGTGCTGGCTTTGGAAGATCGCCCCGCCGATCGCCACCTCCGGGCTCGCCGCCCAGAAGCGCACCACGCCGACCGTCCCGGTCTGGTTCGGGGGCCGGAACGCAAGGTCGAACGATCCGAATCCGCCCTCGACCCACACGCGCGGGCCGACCCACGCGCGTACGACGCCGTGAAATCCGAGCGTGCCCCACTTCGCGGTGTCGGTGCTCGCGCCTCCGGCCTGCTCGAAGAGCGCCAGAATCGCGAGCCGGTTCGCCACGGTCATGCCGCCGCTCAAGTCGAGCACGCCGACGGTCTGGCTCGACGGCGGCTGGCCGGCGGTGACCGGCAGCGCCGACGACTGCAGCGTGCCGCTCGTCGTCCGCTCGCCGACGCCGGCGGAGAGGCCGTAGAGGAACATTCCCCGATGTTGACCCGGCGGCTGGGCCGCGGCGAGGGAGGGCAGGAGGACCAGGGCGGCAGCGATCGCGGGCGTCAGCAGGCGGCCCATCCCCGCATCATAGGACATCGGCCATCGGGGATCGATAGTCGGGGAATCGAAGGGCCATCGATGATCGATGATCGACAACGATGACCGCTCCATCGATATCGATCGACGATGGATCGATGATCGATGCCGATGGTCGATCTTCGATGAAGATGATCGATGATCGATGGCTCTTCGATTCCCCGACTATCGATCCCCGATCGCCGATAAAAGAGCACGGCGGCGAACCCGGGCAGGTGGGTCCGCCGCCGTGTGGCCGACGATCGGCCGGGCAGACAACTGACGAAACGAACCAGGCGCTGGCCCCGTGGCCCTGGCGCCCGGCCTGGCTTGGCTAGATGAGAACCTTGATCACGATCCGGCGATTCTGCGCGCGCCCTTCCTTGGTCGTGTTCGGGGCGACGGGCTTGTCCTCGCCGTAGCTGATCACGTTGATCCGGTGCAGCGGGATCTGGTGCTGCTCGTAGAGGTAGCGGGCCACGGCCTGCGCGCGCTCCAGGCCCACGCGCTCGTTGACGTCCTTGTCGCCGACGTTGTCGGTGTGTCCCTCGATCTCGAAGTAGGCGCCCTTCGGGTCGGCTTTGATCTGGTTGACGAGCTCGTCGATCTTGGCCTTCGCTTCGTCGGGCAGCTCGGTCTTGTTGAACTTGAAGCCGCCCTCGTCCTCACTCAGGATCACCGTGTAGAGCAGGCGCTTGGAGTTCTTGTCGACTTCCGCGGCCTTGTCGGCCGCCGCCTTCGCGGCGTCGCCGGCGGCCGAGGCATGCGAGTCCGCTTCGTTCGCCGACATCTGCGCGTGGTCGGCCGCGCCCTGCGCGACACCGGCCTTGTTATCGACCTCGACGATCTTCGCCTCGTTCTTCTTGGTGCGCTCCTGCGTCTCCTCGAGCGACTGGCTGAGCGTGTCGACCTTGCTGCTGACCTGGCTGACCTCGCTCTTGACGAATCCCTTGGTCGCGCACGCCGTCGTGCCGCCGAACGCGAGCGCGAGCAAGGACAAAGTGAATAGCGACTTCCGCATGGGGGCTCTCCTCTGGTAACTACTGCCAGGCGGGCAGGCCCTGCACCAGGTACCCACTCCGCGCGCGAACGATGAAATCCCTCTGACGCGTCCGGATGTCAATCGGATGCCAGCCCGGACGCGCGTCCGGTTCGAACACGAGCATGTATTGCTGACGAAGTTCAGTGACGATCTGCCGCGCGGCCAGGCTGTCCTGCGCCGGGCCAATTCCCGCAAAGATCTCGCCGCCGGTCCAGTGCGCGAGGTCCGCGAGGCGACCCTCGAGCATGGCGTCGAGTCGTGAGTCGTCCACCGTCGACTTGCCCGCGCGGTCCATCGCGGAGACGACGATGATGATGTAGACGGGCACGTCGATCGAGCTGGCGAGACCCGACACTTCGGCGGCAGACAACTCGCTCGCGTTGTCCACGCCGTCGGTCAGCACGACCACCGCGCGGCGCGGCCCCTCGTGCTCGGCGAGCATGCGTCCCGTCTTGGCGATCGCGTCGAACAGGGACGTCTTTCCGTAGGGTTTCTGCGCATCGAGCTTCTGGATCACGTCGCTCGGCGCGGCGTGTAGTGGCGACAGTTCCTGGAGTCCGCGGTCGAAGCCGTAGAGGCCGATGCGGTCCTCGCCCGGCGCCAGCCAGCTGACGATGTGGCCGGCGATCGCCGACGCGCGCTCGCGCTTGTCGCCGACCTCCATGCTGCCGCTGTAGTCGACGAGCAGCGCCAGGCTCACGGGCGTCTGCTCGGACCGGAAGTCGGCAATCGGGCGCGCGACGCCAGAGTCGAAGAGCTGGAAATCCTCGCGCTTGAGATCCGTGACCGGCTTGCCCTGGCGCGTCCGGACCACCGTCGCCACGGCGACCCGATCGACCGACGCGCGAAAGACCGGCCGCTGTTCGGGCGTCTGGCGCGCGAGCGCCAGGCCTCCGCCCGACAACAGGCCGATGAGCGTTCCGAGGGCTCGCAGTCGCACGCCCCCCGGGGTATCAACTTCCTTGCCAACTCCCGGGGGCCGAAACTGCCCGCAAAACCGCAGGGTTACCGGCCGTAATCCGCTGAGGTATGTAGAAGTTACAGGCGCCGTCTGGATTCCGGCACCCGCCGTTGCGCCCGGTCAGGCCCGGGGGATACAGTGCCCGAAATGACGTTCCTGGCTCTTGCGCTCGTCATCATGGCCGCGCCGCCGCAGACGCCGGCGGCCCGGGACGCGCTCATCCGCGCGCGCACGGCGTACAACGCGCACCGCTACGACGAAGCGATCGCCGCCGCCGACGAGGCGCGCAACGCCCCGGACCTTGCTGACGAGGCGGCGGTCGTGCTGGCGCGCGCCCGGCTCGAGCGCTACCACGCGAGCGACCCGGAGCACCGGGACGCGAGCGACCTCGACGCGGCGCGCGATGCACTCAAGGCGATCAGCGTCGACCGGCTCGCGGCGCGCGACTACGTCGATTACCTGGTGGGCCTGGGCGAGTCTCTCTTCTACGAGCAGCCGCCGCGGTACGGCGCGGCGGCCGAGACGTTCGCGCTGGCGCTCGCGCGGGCCGGCACCGCCGCGCCGGATCTCCGCGAGCCGTTGTTCGAATGGTGGGCGCAGGCGCTCGATCGGGAGGCGCAATTCGAGCCCGAGTCGGGCCGCAAGCCGCTCTACGAGCGCATTCTGCGCCGCGCCGAGGACGAGCTGGCGCGCGACGACCGATCCGTCGTCGCGATGTATTGGGTCGCGGCGGCGGCGCGCGGCGCCGACGACCCGGAGCGCGCCCTCGGGGCGGCGATCTCCGCATGGATTCGCGCCGGCACCCTGGGATCCCGCGGCGAGACCCTGCGAACGGACCTTGACCGCCTCGTGACTGACGCCATCCTGCCCGAGCGCGCCCGGCAGCTCACGCCGGTCGGCGACGCACAATCGGCGCTCGTCCTCCTGCGGGCCCAGTGGGCCGAGCTCAAGAAACGGTGGGCGAAATAGGACCGCGGCCCTGGCTCTTGACGAGCAGGCTCGCGAGGATCGCCGCCTTCTCGGCGAGCTGATTCGCGAAGACGACGTTCTTCATCTTGAGCGCGTCCTGCGCCTGTCCGATGTACTGGCGGGCCGTGTCGTACTGCAGCTTCGCATCGGCACTGAGACGATTGTAGGCGACCTTGTCGAGATCTTTCTGCGCTCGATCGAGCTGTGCCTGCGCCCTTTGCTCGAGTCCACTTGGATCAGGCGTGGTCTGGAGCACCGGGGTCGGCGCCGGCGTGGGCGGCGGCTCCGGCGTGGCGGTGGGCGTCGGCTGCGCCGGGCGCTCGGCCGGGCGCGACGTCGAGGTCGTTGGTGGACGCGCCGGCGGCGGCGCCGCAGGCGTCGGCACCGGGTCGGGCGTCGGATCGGGCAGAACCGTCGGCACGACCAGCCGGCCCGGGGGCGCCGGCATGTCGAGCATCGGCATCGGCGCCGGTGTCTTGGCTTGCACCTTCCCGCAGCCCGACACACCAACAGCGAGCGCGCTCAGCAGAAGCACGATCGAGCGGGTGGGGAGAACCCTCACGACATCAATTATGACGCAGAGACCGCGGCCGCGGGCGTCGAAGTTGTGACGTCCTGACGCAAGAGCAGCCGGAACGTCGTGCCGCGCCCCGGCACCGACTGCACTTCGATCTCGCCGTCGTGCAGCTGCACCGTGCGGTACACGAGCGAGAGTCCGATGCCGCTGCCCTGCTCCTTGGTCGTGAAGTACAGGTCGAAGATGCGCGCGAGATGCTCAGGTGGAATCCCCACGCCCGTATCTTCGAAGACGATCTCGACGCGACGGGCCGGCCGCGCCGACGCGGCTATCCGCAGCCGGCCGCCATGCGGCATGGCCTGGCAGGCGTTGATCCCGAGATTCAGGAGCGCCTGCTCCAGGAGCCCCGGGTCCGCGCTGATCGCCGGCAGGTCCGCGGGGCACTCGACGCGGACGTCCACGCCGTGCTTGCCGGCCTCCGCGCGGATCACCGGCAGGATGTCCTCGATGAGGGACGCGATCCGAACCTTCTGCAGCTTGAGGTCCTCGGGCCGCGTGAACTTCAGGAAACCCTGGACGACCTCGTCGAGCCGCCGCATCTGCGCGGCGATCACCGCCAGGTGCTCCTTCGCCGCCGGCTGGTCGGCCAGCTGCATCTTCAGCAGCTCGAGATGGATCATCGTCGCGTTCAGCGGGTTCTTGACCTCGTGGGCGATGCCGGCCGACAGACGCCCGAGCGCCGCGAGCTTGCGCGAGTAGCTGATCGTGGACTCGACCTGGCTCAGGTACGAGAGATTGCGCGCGACGAGCATGACCCCGACGAGTCCATGGTCGCCGTCCGTGACGACGTCGGTGAGGACGAGGCGCTCGCCGCCGCCCGGGAGCTGCACGGCCTCGGGGCCGCGCGACGTCCGGTCGGCGATCGTCGACTCGATCAGCGCGCGGTACGGATGTCCCGGCGACAGCAGCGAGCTCAGCGAGTGCCCGGCACCCTGGAAGGCGGCGCGCATGGCTGGATTGGCGAAGAGCAGCGCACCGTCCGAGCCGAACAGGGCGACGGCATCCTCGAGGTGCTCGACGACCGACTCGAGCGTGGCGCGCTGGCCGGCGAGCTGCATGCGGTCGGCGGCGAGCCGCGCGCTCACGGCTTTGAACGAGTCGCCGAGGTCGCCGAACTCGCTGTCGCGCGGCAGGTCGACATCGACGTCGAGCTCGCCGCGGCCCAAGCGCGCGAGGCCGCTCCGGATGACGTGGATCGGCCGCAGCACGAGCTGCGCGAGGAGCATGGACACGAGCGTCGCGGCCACGAGCACGATCGCGACGGTCGTCAGGGGCGTCGTCAGGGCGTTCTGGAACTCCTTCTGGATGAGGAGCGTCGAGATGCCGACGCGGATCTCGCCGAACTGGGTGTTGCCGAGCAGCAGTGGCAGCCGGAAATCGTAGGCGCGCGGCGTGTAAATCGCCCGCGCTTGCGCGATGGGACCGGCGTTGAGCAGCGCGCTCAGGTCGTCGGCCGGCGGCAGGGGCTCATGCACGAGGGACAGATCGCTGTGCGCGATGATCATGCCCTTCGTATCGACGATGGCGGCGTACAGGACGTACTCCGAGTACAGACTGGCCTGGAGCAGCGAAGTGAGGCCGCCGTCGTTCTGCAGGTTGTAGGCGAGGTCGGCGTCGGGACCGCTGGCCGCGACCACGTCGCGGGCGCGGTGGTAGACGGCGTTGGCGATGAGCTGCGCGCGCGTGTGGCTTTCCTCGAGCAGGATGCGCGCGAGCGACGACAGATACCACGCGCCGAGGAGGACGGACACCAGGCCGGCGATGACCGTGACGCCGAAGACCTGCTTGGTTTTGAGGCTGATCCGCATGGATCACTCGGCCGACGTCTTTTCCTTCATCCGGTTGAGCTTGTTGTGCAGCGTCTTCAGGCTGATGCCGAGCAGGTCCGCCGCACGCGTCTTGTTGCCGCCCGTGTGCTCGAGCGTGAGCTCGATGAGCTTGCGCTCGGCCTCGTCCACGGTCGTGCCCGCGGCAAGGCCGACGCCTGCCGGAGCCGCCGGCGCCGTGCCGGCCGCGAGCGGCGGCAGGTCCTGAACGTCGATGAGCGATCCGCGCGCGACGATCGTGGCGCGCTCGATGACGTTGCGCAGCTCGCGCACGTTGCCCGGCCAGTCGTGCCGCTGGAACATCTGCATCACGCGCTCCGAGACGCCCGCGACTGACCGGCTGTTGCGGGCGTTGAACTCGCGAATGAACGCCTCGACGAGCAGCGGGATGTCGTCCTTCCGCTCGCGGAGAGGCGGCAGCCGAATCGCGAAGACGTTCAGCCGGTAGTAGAGGTCCTCGCGCAGCTTGCCCTGCCGCACCGCGTCGCCCGGTTCGGCGTTCGTGGCGGCGACGACCCGGATGTCCACGGACTGCTCGCGCTGGCCGCCCAGCGGCCGGAAGGAGCGCTCCTGCAGGACGCGTAGCAGCTTCGCTTGCGTGACCGGCGTCATCTCGGCGATCTCGTCGAGAAACAGCGTGCCGCGATTGGCGAGCTCGAAGCAGCCGGCGCGTCGCGCGATGGCGCCCGTGAACGCGCCCTTCTCGTGGCCGAAGAGCTCGGATTCGAGCAGCGTGTCGGGAATCGCCGCACAATTGACCGGCACGAACGGATGGGACGCGCGCGGGCTGAGCTGGTGAATCGTCTGGGCGACGAGCTCCTTGCCCGTGCCCGACTCGCCGGTCACGAGCACGGACGCGCTCGTCGGCGCGGCCTGTTCGATCACCTGATAGATCTTCCGCATCTCGACGGAGCCGCCAATCATCCGGCCGAACGTGCCGTGCTCGCGCAGCTGCTGGCGCAGCACCCGCATCTCGCGCGACATGCCGTGGCGCTCGATGATCTGGTCGAGCAGGATCCTCAGGCGCTGCGGATCGACGGGCTTCGACACGTAGTCGTACGCCCCCTGCTTGATGGCTTCCACGGCCGTCTCGACCGTACCCTGGGCGGTCATCAACACGACCGTGACATCCGGATCGGGCTGCTGCTTGAGCGATCGCAGCAGGTCCAGACCGTCCATCGTCGGCATGACGAGGTCCGAGAGGACGATCGTCGGCCGCTGCAGGGCGATCTTCTCCAGCGCGTCGCGCCCGTTCGTGGCCGCATCGACGGTGTAGCCCCAGCTCTTGAGGAGCTGCTGCAGCCCCAC
>DATIWF010000074.1:0-75917 GCA_035519535.1 Vicinamibacterales bacterium
TACATGCTCGTCCATCTCGTCGTGATGGGCGCGTTCCCCGACCCGTCGGCGTTCAGCCGCCCCGCGGTCATGGACCGGCCCGTGGCCGAAGCGGCGCGCGTGTTCCTGGGCACGGCGGGCGCGTCGCTCATTGCGATCGGCGTCCTGGTTTCCACGTACGGCAATCTCGCGGCGCAATTCATCGCGGCGCCGCGGCTGACGTTCGCCCTGGCCGAGGCGGGCGATTTCCCGAGGCCGCTCGCGCTCGTGCATCGTCGGTTCCGCACCCCCTATGTCTCGGTCCTCGTCCACGTCGTGGCCGTCGGCGCGCTGGCGATTGCCGGGAGTTTCATCTGGAATGCCATCCTGTCCGCCGCCGCGCGGCTCCTGACGTACGCGCTCGTCTGCGCCGCCGTGCCCGTCCTGCGCCGGCGGTCCCCGGACGCGCCGGCGTTCCGGCTGCCCGGCGGGATCGTTCTGCCCGGGCTCGGCCTGGCGTTCTGCATCGTGATCGCCGCCTACATGGACCGCTCCCAGACGGGGATCATCGGTGTGGTCGCTCTGGCCGGGGCGCTCAACTGGCTCTGGGCGCGCCGAAGCGCCGCGCGTCAGACGCGCTGACCGCCCGCGTCGCCGGGACCGCCGGCCCCGTTCCCTGCCGGACACCCGCCTCGGAGCCATCCGTCGCGGCGCCTGCGACAACAAACCGCAGGGACACGAGCCGGAGCGTGTGGGAAGCTCAGGCGTTCCGCGCCGCTTTCCCCCCAATCCGGCGCGCATTGGAGCAGCGAACCCGATGCGAGCACGTACGTGTGTGATTGTCGGCTGGACCCTGCTGGCTGGGCTCGTCGTCGCGGGCCCCGCCCGCGCGCAGGAGACGGTCAATCTCGCCAGCGTCAGCGGGCGCGTCACCGATCCCCAGGGGGCCGTCGTGCCCGGGGCGACGGTGACCGCGCGTGAAACGGAGACGAACGTCGCGCTGACAACGACGACGGATCGCGAC
Source organism: Vicinamibacterales bacterium (assembly GCA_035519535.1). GTDB lineage: Bacteria > Acidobacteriota > Vicinamibacteria > Vicinamibacterales > SCN-69-37 > DATEGZ01. Next base: position 983 of record DATIWF010000074.1, read on the forward strand.
GGCCGCTTCAGATTTGCGTATCTGAAAACCGGGCCGTACGAGGTCACCGCGCACGTGCAGGGATTCAAGGACGCGACCCGCAAGGTCACGCTGCTGGCTGGCTCGGCGTTCGATCTGTCGTTCTCGCTGACGGTCGGCGGCGTGGACACGAACGTCACGGTCACGGGCGAGACGGTGCTCGAAGCCGCGCGGAGCCAGATTTCCGCGACCGTCATGCAGAGCGAGATCCAGGTCGTGCCGATGAACGGCCGGAACTTCCTGGATCTGGCGCTGCTCGTGCCGGGCGTGGCGCCGACGAACACGGCGAGCACGCAGCTCTTCGCCGAGACGTCGGCCGTGCCGGGGCAGGGCCTGTCGGTCGGAAGCCAGCGCAACTTCTCGAACAACTTTCTGGTCGACGGCCTCTCGGCCAACGACGATGCGGCGGGCCTGTCGGGGATCACGTACGGCGTCGACGCGGTCGATCAGTTTCAGGTCGTCACGTCGGGCGGGCAGGCCGAGCTCGGGCGCGCGCTCGGCGGATACGTCAGCGTCGTGACGCGGAGCGGCACGAACCTGACGCGCGGCGACGTCTACGATTTCATCCGCGACGACAACTTCAACGCGGCCAATCCGCTGCTGCTCGCGCAGGGCAAGTCGGACGCGGACGCGACGCTGCCGATGAATCAGCACCAGTTCGGCGCCGGCCTCGGCGGGCCCGTGCTTCGCGACCGGACGTTCTATTTCACGAACTACGAGCAGCGCCTCCTCGACCAGGTCGGGCTCGCGACGATTACCGACGCGAACGTGCGGGCGATCAACGCGCGGCTGGCGGCCGCCGGGTATCCGGGCGCGCCGGTGGCGACCGGCACGTATCCCAATCCGGTGCACAGCGCGAACTTCATGGCGAAGGTGGACCAGCACGTGAGCGCCGACGACCAGCTGAGCGTGCGCTACAGCCTGTATCACGTGACGTCGGACAACTCGCGCGGCGCGGGCGGGCTGAGCGCGCCCAGCGCCTCGGCCGGCCTCGACAACACGGACCAGACCGTCGCCTTCGGCAACACGCGCGTGTTTTCGTCGCGCCTCGTGAACGAGACCCGGGCCCAATTCGCCCACAGCGATCTCCTGGCGCCGCCGAGCGACCCGGTCGGCCCGGCCGTGAGCATCTCGGGGGTCGCCTCGTTCGGGACGTTGTCGGGAAGTCCGACGGGGCGGCTGAACAAGATGGTCCAGGTCGTCGACAACCTGTCGCTGCAGTCGGGCGCGCACGCGCTGCGGGCCGGCGTGGATGTTCTGTACAACGACGACACGATTACGTTCCCGCGATCGATCCGCGGGTCCTACGCGTTCTCGTCGCTGGCGAATTTCCTGAGCGGCACGTACAACAACGCGGGCTTCACCCAGACGTTCGGCGCGACGGTGGTGTCGCAGACCAACCCGAACGTGGGCGTCTACGGGCAGGACGAATGGAAAGCCGGGCCCCGCCTGACGCTCAACCTGGGGCTGCGCTACGACCTGCAGTTCCTCGAGACGATCGCGACCGACACCAACAACGTGGCCCCGCGGCTCGGCTTCGCGTGGGTGCCCGACGCGTCGCGGCGGACGGTCGTGCGGGGCAACGCGGGGGTCTTCTATGACCGCGTCCCGCTGCGCGCCGTGGCGAACGCGCTGCTCTCGGCCCACAACACGACGGATCTGGCCAATCTGCAGCAGGTCAACGTCAGTCTCTCGCCGACGCAGGCCGGCGCGCCGGTGTTCCCGAACATCCTGCCCGCGCCGGTGCCGCTCGTCACGCTCGTCAACCTCACGACGATGGACCCGCACATGCAGAACGCGTCGTCGACGCAGGCCAGTCTCGAGGTCGAGCGGCAGGTCGGGGAGCGGCTGACCGCCAGCGTCGGCTACGAGTACGTCGACGGCCGCCACCTGATCATCAGCGTCAACCAGAACGTGCCGACGTGCGTGGCGGTGGGCACCAACAACGGCTGCCGCCCCAACCCCAACTACGCAAACAACAGCCAGTACTCATCGGCTGCGCATTCTACGTACCACGCGCTCTACGTATCCGTGCTGCAGCGCCCCACGCGCTTTGGCGCGTATCGCGTCAGCTACACGCTGTCGAAGGCGATGGACAACGTCGGGCAGTTCTTCTTCAGCTCGCCGATCGATCCGGCCGATCTGAACAAGGACTGGGGGCGTTCGGACAACGACCAGCGGCATCGACTGGTGGTCAGCGGCGTGATCAACTCGCCGAGCTCGCCCGCCACGACCGTCTGGGACCACCTGACGCACGATTTTCAACTGAGCGGCATGGTGCAGGCCTATTCGGCGCTGCCGTTCAACATCACGTCGGGGGTCACGACGGTGCAGGGCACGCCGGGCCGGCCGATCGTGGACGGCCAGTTCATTGCGAGGAACTCGGGCGAGCTGACGCCGTTCTTCAGTCTGAACCTGCGGCTCAGCCGCACGTTCCGGCTGTCGGCCCGGACCCAGGTCGACGCGCTCGTCGAGGGCTTCAACCTCACCAACCACACCAACGTCGTCACGGTGAACGGCAACTTCGGGAGCGGGGCGTATCCGACCAATCCGCTGCCGAGCTTCGGCCAGATCACGGCCGTCGGGGATCCTCGCACGCTGCAGTTCGGCATCCGGTACCGGTTCTGACCGGTCGCGCACGGGGCTGACCGCCAACCCGTGCCGGCGAGCCGCCGTCGAGTCGGCGAGCGACGCACCGGCCGCGCTCCGGCTATTCTGTGGATGACGGCCTGCCGATGACTGCTGTTTCGCGCGCAGCGACGCTGGATGTCCCTCGCACGACGCGCCCGGGCCGCGGGCCCGCGAGCGATCCGCTGGCGTTGTCCTGGCTCGTCACGGTCCGCTGGACGACGCTCGTGGCGGGTGCCGGCGCGATGGCGGCCGGCTACAGCGGATTCGGCGCATCGATGCCGCTTGGCGCCGCCGCCCTGCTGCTGGGCGTCTTCGCGCTGTCGAACGGGTGGCTGACGTGGCGGGTCCGATCGCGCCGGACGGCCGGGCTCACGACCGCCGCGGGCGCGCTGGTCTGCGCCGACGTCCTGCTGCTCTCGTGGCTGCTGCTCGAGTCGGGCAGCGTGCTCAATCCTGTCAGCGTGTTTCTGCTGGTGCAGATCGTCCTGGCCGCGCTCGTGCTCGGGCGGCTGTGGACGTGGGTGGTGACGACGCTCGCCGTCGGCGGGTACGCGGCGCTGTTCCTGGTGCCGTCGAGCGAGCTCCGCACGGCGCAGACCATGCATCCGGAGATCGGCCTGCACATGCGCGGCATGTGGCTGGCGTTCACGGTCACGGCCCTCGCGATTAGCGCGCTCGTCACGCGCCTGGCCCTCGCCGTCGAACATCGCGATCGCGAGCTCGAGACCCTCCGCGACCGGAACGCGCGCGCGATGCGGTTCGCGAGCCTGACGACGCTCGCGGCCGGCGCCGCGCATGAGCTGAGCACGCCGCTCGCGACGATCGCCGTCGCCTCGCGCGAGCTCGAGCAGGCGCTCGCCGGCCGGCCGGCGGATCGCGGTCTCCACGGCGACGCGCAGCTGATTCGGGCCGAAATCGATCGCTGCCGGCGGGTGCTCGACGACATGGCGGGCCGCATCGCCGAGCCGATGGGGGAGGCGCCGCGCCTTTCGACGCTCAACGAGGCGATGCGCGAATCGGTCGCGCGCCTGGCCCCTGCGGATCGCGCGCGCGTGACGCTGTCGGTGCCCACCGACATACCGGTTGTGTGGCCGGTGGGGGTGATTGCGCACGCGGTCGCGAATCTCGTGATCAACGGCCTCCACGCATCGCCGCCGGGCGGCCGCGTTACCATCAGCGGCGACCGCACCGCCGACGAGCGCGTGCGCGTGACCGTCGCCGACCGCGGGCGCGGCATGTCGCCCGAGGAGCTCGCGCGCGCGGGCGAGCCCTTCTTCACGACCAAGCCGCAGGGTGTCGGCACGGGCCTGGGTTTGTTCGTCGCGCGGTCGGCCGTCGAGCAGCTCGGCGGGACGCTCACGATCGTGTCGGCGGCGGGCGAGGGCACGACCGCGACGATCCTGCTCGACCGCGACGTCGTGCGAGGCGCCGATGGCGACCGCTGAGGGCGCGTTGCTGCTCATCGTCGAGGACGACGAAGCGCTGCGCGGCAGACTCACGCGCGCGTTCGAGGACCGGGGCTTCGAGGTGCGCGGCGTCGCCACGGCCGCCGAGGCCGAGGAGCTCGCGGCGCGCGAGCCGCCCGAGCTCGTCGTGCTGGATCTGCGCGTCGCCGACGGCCACGGCCTCGATCTGATTCCGACGCTCAAGGCCGCCGACCCCGCCACGCGCATCGTCGTGCTGACCGGCTACGGCAGCGTCGCCACGGCGATCGAGGCGCTGCGCCGCGGCGCCACGCACTACCTCACCAAGCCGGCGGACGCCGACGAGATCCTCGCCGCGTTCGACCGCGGCAACGCCCCCGGCCAGGCGCCGCCGCTCCAGCCGATGTCGCTCGACCGCGTCGAATGGGAGCACATCAACCGCGTGCTCGTCGACTGCGGCGGCAACCTGTCGGAGGCCGCGCGCGTGCTCGGCCTCCACCGGCGCTCGCTGCAGCGCAAGCTGGCGAAGTACCCCAGGCCGCGGTAGGGGCCGGCCGGATCGCCTGGCCGGCCTGCGCGCGCCGGCGGTGCATACTTTACCAGCCATTATTGACATCAGAAAGCATACGATTTAGCATTATTCGTATGCGCACGACGCTCGACTTGCCCGAGAGCCTCGTCGAAGAGGCCCGCGGGATTCTCGGCTTCAAGTCCAAGACGGATACGGTTGTGGTGGCGTTGCGCGAGCTGATCCGGCGGAAGCGCGTCGACGATCTCAAGGAGCTTCTCGGGCGCGTGGAATTGGACATCGACGTGCCCGCCAGCCGGCGACGGCCGCGGCGCCGCCGCCTTCCCGCATGATTGTGGTCGATACCTCGGTCTGGATCGCCGCGCTTCGACGGTCGGCGAGCGAGGAGGCCAGGGCCCTGTCCGGCCTGCTCGACGCGGACGAAGTGGCCCTGCCCGTGGCGGTTCGCCTCGAGTTGCTGTCGGGTGCGTCGAACGCGGATCGTCCGTCGCTCCGGCGCGCGTTGTCGGCGCTGCCGATTCTCTATCCGACCGACGAGACCTGGTCGGTCATCGACCGCTGGGTCGAGCGGGCGCACCGGAGCGGCTGGCATTTCGGGGTCGGCGACCTGCTCATCGGCGCGATGGCGCACGAAGCCGGCGCCCTCCTGTGGTCGCTTGACGCGGATTTCGAGCGACTGGCGCGGCTGAAGCTCATCCAGCTGTACGCGACTTCGATCGCCCGGTGAATCGATGCTTGGCCGGGGCGTCCTGGAGCGCGCGCAGACTGTCCTCGCACGCGGCCGTCTGCGCGTTGAGAGCTTGATCAGCGGCGCGAGCGTCCGCCGTCAGCCTCATGCGCCCGCGTGCGCGCGTGCCGCCCGCGCCTTCGCGACCATGTCCTTCACTTCCTTCATCAGCGTCGGGACGTGGTACGGAATGCCGTCCTTGATCGTCCATTCGATGCCGCCGCCGTGCGCCAGCTTGACGTGCGGATCGCCGGGCTCGACGAGGCCCGAGTAGTTGTCGATCGGCTTGCCGTCGTACGTCATGACGTCGATGCCGTACGCGTTGAGCACGCGCAGATTCTGCAGCGGGTTGCCGTTGACGACGAGCAGATCGGCGATGAAACCCTCGCGGATGCGTCCGAGCTTGTCGGCGAGGCCCAGGATCTTCGCGCCGTCGGCCGTCGCGTGCTTGATGGCCTCGATGGGACGGAAACCCGCCTCCTCGTGCAGCTCGAGTTCGCGCGTGATGCCGAACCCGTAGAGCGATCCGTACAGATAGCCGGCGTCATCGCCCGTGCCGATGGTGCCGCCCTTGAGGCCGAACTCGCGCACGGCGGCCATCCAGACCTCGTAGTTCTTCTTCCACCGCACTTCCTGCGTGTTCGTCCAGCCCATCCAGTACGCGCCGTGCCGCGTCATCGACGGCGCGTAGTAGTCCTCGAGCGACGGGTGCAGGTAGTCCTTGTACCAGGGCAGGTTCTGGTTCTTGATGAGGTCGCGGTTGGCCTCGTAGGTGGACATCGTCGGGCTCCACGCCACGTGGCGGGCGACCATGTCGTCGAGCAGCTTCGACAGCTTGTCGTGGTTGAAGTTCTCCTGCGTGTAGAGCTCGCCCGCGCGGCCGAACCGCATGATCTCGTTGGCCATGTTCTGCTCGGGCGGGAAATCCTGGACGCCGTCGAGCGCCGCGTCGCCGACGCCGTAGAAGTGCTCGATGCAGTTGATCCCGAGGTCCACGTAGTCGCGCGCGGTCGTCTCCGCGACGGCGATGTGGACGGTCGTCGGCAGACCCTGCCGCTGGGCTTCGTCGATGGCGGCCGCCGCCTGGTCCCGGTCGAGCGGGCCGATCAGCTTCAAGCCGTCTGCGCCGCGCTCCTTGGCGGACCGCACGAGCGCGCGAATCTCCCCCGGCGTCTTGCGATAGTCCTGGCCGGGCGTCACGAGGTCGGTCAGCATCGGATAGAGCAGGATGCGCGGCGCCACGATCGTGTGCGCGGCGCTCTCGGCGCGCCACTGCTTCGTCTTGTCGAAGTTGCCCCCCACCTCGCGGGCGGTGGTCACGCCGGCCGCCAGATACAGGTTGCGCTCGTACTGGATCGGAATCGGCCCGACCCGCTCCTCGTGCCAGTGCATGTGCGTGTTGATGATCCCGGGCATGACGTACTTGCCCGTGGCGTCGATGATCATGTCCGCCTCGGGCCACCGCTCGGCCGCGGCGTCGCCGATGTGCGCGATCACGCCGTCCTCGGCCAGGATGTCGAGCGGGCCGGCCGGCGGCACGCCGGTGCCGGGGATCACCATCGCATGGCGAATGAGCAGGCGCTTGACCTGCTTCGCGTGGACCGGCGCCTTCGGGCTGGGCGTCTGCGGCGCGGGCTCGAGTCCGGGCGCGCCGGTGACGCCCACGCTCGCCAAGATCACCACTGCTGCGCTCGTCAGGAATCGCATACGGCCTCCGTGTTGTTCGTCGGGACGATCGCGGCTGCCGCCGCGCTGTCGATCCGGGTGGGCGCAGTATGCAGGAACTGGCGAGGCTACGCCAGGTCGGGCTGGGCCGCGGGCTCGGCCTTCGGTTCCGGAACGTCGGTGAGCGTGCCCTCGGTGAGCAACAGCACGCTCGCGACCGACACGGCGTTTTCGAGCGCGGTGCGCACGACCTTGGTCGCGTCGATGATGCCGGCCTCCACGAGATCGACGTAGGTGCCGGTGCTCGCGTCGAAGCCCATCGCGCCCGTGCCGCTGCGCATGCGGTCGACGACGACGCCCGCGTCGGCGCCGGAGTTCTCGGCGATCTGACGGGTCGGTGCCTCGAGCGCGCGCTTGAGGATCAGCACGCCGGTCCGCTCGTCGCCGCCGCACGCCGCCGCTTCGGCGTCAAGCGTGTCGATGGCGCGGAGCAGCGCGAGCCCGCCGCCGGGCACCACGCCCTCCGCCATCGCGGCTTTCGTCGTGCTGAGCGCGTCCTCGAACGCCTCGCGCCGGTTCTTCATCTCCGCCTCCGACGGGGCGCCCACGCGAATCACCGCCACGCCCCCGGTCAGACGGGCGAGCCGCTCCTGCAGCTTCTCGCGGTCGTAATCGGAGGTGGCATCCCGAATCTGGGCGCGGAGCTCGTTCGCCCGGCCTGTGATGGCGTCCTTGCTGCCGCCGCCCCCGACGATCGTCGTCGAGTCCTTGTCGAGGACGACGCGCTTGGCCTGGCCCAGGTCGGCGGCCGTCACGCTCTCGAGCTTCACGCCGAGCTCCTCGGCGATCAGGCGGCCGCCGGTGAGAATGGCCAGGTCCTCGAGCATGGCGCGCCGCCGGTCGCCGTACCCCGGCGCCTTGACGGCCGCACAGGGCAGCACGCCCCGAATCTTGTTGACGACCAGCGTCGCCAGCGCGTCGCCATCCACGTCGTCGGCGACGACCAGCAGGGCGCGGCCGCTCTTGGCGATGGGCTCGAGCACGGGCACCAGGTCGGACATCGACCCGATCTTCTTCTCGTGGATGAGAATGGCCGGCTCGTCGAGCACGGCCCGCATCTTCTCGGTGTCGGTGATGAAGTACGGCGACAGGTAGCCGCGGTCGAGCCGCATGCCTTCGACGATCTCGACGCTGGTCTCGGTGCCCTTCGCGTCCTCGACCGAGGTCGTGCCCTCGGCGCCAATCTGCTCGAGCGCGCTGGCCACCGTTTCGCCGATCGTCGGGTCGTTGTGCGCGGAGATCGTCGCGACCTGCATGCGTTGCTTGTGGTCGGCGACCGGCCGCGACTGCTCGCGCAGGCGCGCGACGACGCGCCTGACGCCGCGATCGAGCCCTCGCTTGAGGTCGATCGCGCTGGCGCCGGCCGCGATGTTGCGGACGCCTTCGGCGAAAATGCCGGCGGCAATCAGCACGGAGGTGGTCGTGCCGTCGCCGACGATTTCACCCGTGCGCTCGGCAGCCTGGCGGATGACCTGTGCCCCGAGGTTCTCCTCGGGATCTTCCAGCTCGAACTCCTTCGCGATCGTGACGCCGTCGTTGCAGACGAGAGGTCGTCCCCACTTCTTTTCGATCAGGACGCATTTCGACTTCGGGCCGAGCGTCGCGCGGACGGCGTCGGCGAGCGCCATGACGCCGCGCAGGACTTTCTCTCTGGCAGCCGACCGGATGAGCAGATGCTTGTGCGCCATGGCGTTACCGCTTTCGTGATGACGACCGGCGCCGGCCCCGACCGGGCCGCGGCGACGGAGCGCGACGCTTGCCCGCCGGCGCGGATGACGACGCGCCGTGCAGCGTGAGCACCGGCACGGGCGAGTGCTGGACGACGCGCTCGGCCACGCTGCCGAGCAGGAGGTGGCCGACCACTCCGCGTCCGTGCGTGCCCATGACCACGAGATCGATGCGATGGGTCGCGATGTAGTCGAGGATCTGGTCGACTGCCAGCCCGGTGCGCGTGGCGGCGACGACGCGGCCGCGCAATGCGCCACGACGCGGGACGAGCCTCGCGAGCTCCTTGCGGGCCGCGTCCTCGTACGCGCCGAGCACCTCCGCCGCTCGCAGCGCCGCACCCTCCGTGCCCCAGGCGTCGTAGAGGAACGGCGTGGACACGACGTGCAGCAGATGGATGCGGCTCTTGAGCGACCTGGCGAGCCCTTGCGCGAACTTCCAGGCGGCGTCGGCGGGGTCGCTGAGATCCGTGGGAACGAGAATCGTGCGGATCGGCGTCATATGACGGGCATCAAGTGCAACCCCTGCGCCAGCGGGCCGCGCCTTCCGCGCGCCAGGCGCGCAGATCCGGACGGTGAAGAATCCGCGGGCCCGCGGGAAAGTTCGCTAAGCTGCTCGTGAGGCGACCGTGTGGAGCGTGGCAGGGAAGACCATTCTGGTGACGGGGGCCACGGGTGGGATTGGCCTCGAAACGAGCGTTGCCCTCGCGAAGCTGGGGGCGGCGGTGATCCTCACCGGGCGCGACGCCCGGCGCCTGGAGGCCGCCGTGACCACCCTCCGCGCGCGGGCCGGCGCGGCCGCGCAGCCGTACCTCTGCGACTTCTCGTCGCAGGCGTCGATCCGCGAGCTCGCGGCCGCCATTCGCCGCGATTGCCCGCGCCTCGACGGGCTCGTCAACAACGCCGGGGGCGTGCAGAAGCGGCGCACGTTGACGGTGGACGGGCTCGAGACGACGTTCGCGACGAACCACCTCGGGTACTTTCTCCTGACGCACCTGCTGCGCGATCTCCTCGTCGCCAGTGCGCCGGCGCGCATCGTGAACGTGGCCTCGATCGGTCACCGGCGCGGCACCATGGACTTCGACGATCTCGGCTTCGAGCACGGGTACTCGATCATGCGCGCGTACTCGCGATCGAAACTGGCGAACGTCCTCTTCACGCGCGAGCTGGCGCGGCAGCTCGCCGGCACCGGTGTGACCGTCAATTGCGTCCATCCCGGATCGGTCGCGACGAACATCTGGTCCGGCACGCCGCTGTGGGCCAAGCCCATCGTCGCGCTCTTCCTGCGGCCGTCGTTCATCAGCCCCGAGGCCGGCGGCGCGACCGTCGTGCAGCTCGTGGCCAGCCCCGAACTCGAGGGCGTGACCGGGCAGTACTTCGAGAACCAGCGGCCGGTCGCGCCGTCGCCGCTGGCGCAGGATGACGCGCTCGCACGCCGTCTGTGGGCGGTGAGTCTGACGCTCGTCGGCGAGGCCGCGCCTCACTCGTAGCGCAGCGCCTCGATGGGATCGAAGTGCGCGGCTTTGCGCGCCGGGTAGTACCCGAAGAAGATGCCGACAGCCGCCGAAAAGCCGAACCCGCCCGCGATCGCCGCGGCGGGGATCATCGTGGGCCATCCGGCCACGGCCGAGATGATGCGCGACGCCGCCATGCCGGCCACGATGCCGGCCGAGCCCCCGGCCAGGCTCAGGAACACCGCCTCCGCCAGGAATTGCAGCAGCACGTGCAGACGTCTGGCGCCGATCGCCATCCGCAGGCCGATCTCCCGCGTGCGCTCCGTCACCGAGACGAGCAGGATGTTCATGATCCCGATCCCGCCGACGACGAGCGAGATCGAGGCGACGGTGGCCAGGAGCAGCGCCATCACCTGACTGCTGCTCTGGACGACTTCCGCAATCTGGCTGAGGTTGCGCACGGAGAAGTCGTTCGGATCGCCGGGTTTGACCCGGTGGCGGCGCGCCAGCTCCTCGGTCACCTGCGAGATGGCGAGTGAGACGTCCTCCGGTCTCGTCGCCTGCACGAAGATCGAGTTCACGAAGCCGGTCAGACGCGGCTGGAGCCCGAAGGGATTCGGCGCGACCTGATAGATCGACGACGACGGGGACTGGACCTGCGTCGGTGCGGCGACGCCGATCACCTTGCGCTCCGCCGTCGTGAACGGGATCATCACGAGGTCGTCCTGATCCTGGCCAAACGGCGTCTGCCCTTTGGCGCCGTACAGGCCCACAACGCGCATGGGCACGTGCCGGACCAGGATGGTCGCGCCGACCGGGTTCTCGGATTCCGGAAACAGCTGCCGATACACGGTCTGGCCCAGGACGACGACCTGGGCCGCGCTGTTGTCATCGTCGTCGGAGAGCCCCCGGCCCGCCGCGATCGTCCAGTTGGTGATGGGCGGGTAGTTCGGCGACACGCCCTGAATCTGCGTGCTCCAGTTCTGATCGCCGTACTGGACCTGGCCCATCTGCCGGTTCAGGTAGCTGACGAGGGCGACGGTCGGCACGTCGCGCCGAATCGCCTGGGCGTCGGCGACCGTCAGCGTCGAGGCGCTGCCGAAGCCTCCGCGCACGCCGCCCGTCGTCGACGCGCCCGGCATGACGACGAGGAGGTTGGTGCCGAGGCTCTCGATTTGGCGGCGGACCGCGTCGTTCGCGCCCTGGCCGACCGCGACCATCGCGATCAGCGCCGCCACACCGATGAACACGCCGAGCATCGTGAGCGAGGATCGCAGCAGGTTGCGGCGAAGAGCCTGGGCGGCCGCGCCGAGCAGCATGACGCCGAACGCCCACGACGTCCCCCAGCGCGGCGCCGGGAGCGCCGCCGGCGCCGTCGCCCGGCCGTGGAGCTGCACCGCGGCGGCGGGCCGGGGCGCGCGGCGCTCGTCGTTCGTGATCTCGCCGTCGCGAATGGTGATGACGCGATCGGCGTACGCCGCGATGTCCGCCTCGTGCGTGACGACGACGACCGTGACGCTCTGCTCGCGATTGAGCGTCGTCAGCTGCTCCATGATGTCGTGCGAGGTGCGGGTGTCGACGTTGCCGGTCGGCTCGTCGGCGAGCAGCAGGCTGGGATTGTTGATCAAGGCCCGCGCGATCGCGACCCTTTGCTGCTGGCCGCCGGAGAGCTGGGCGGGCGTGTTGGCCGCGCGGTCGCCCAGCCCCAGGAACTCGAGCGAGGCACGAGCCCGGGCCAGCCGTTCGGCGCGGCTGGACCCCGACGCGGCGTAGAAGAGCGGCAGCGCGGCGTTTTCGAGCGCGCTCGTGCGGGCGAGCAGATTGAAGGTCTGGAAGACAAAGCCGATGCGGGCGCTGCGGACGGCGGCCAACTGCGGCTCGCTGAGCGCCGCGACGTCGACGCCGTCGAGCAGATACTGGCCGCTCGTCGGCCGATCGAGGCACCCGAGGATGGCCATCAGGGTCGACTTGCCCGACCCGGACGCGCCGACGATCGCGACGAACTCGCCGCGCTCGATCGTCAGATTGATGCCGCGCAACGCCGGCACGTCCACGTCGCCCGCGTGGTAGACCCGCGTGACATTGCGCACGTCGATGACGACATCGGCCACGGCCTTGCTCCTCCCGTCGTGCCGGGCGGCCTTACAGCCGGAGGAAGGGCAGGCGACCCGCGGACGTCCCGTCGGTCGTCTGCTGCTCCGACGTGACGACTTCGTCGCCCGGTTTCAGGTCGCCCTGGACCACCTCCGCATACGTGTCGTCGTCGAGGCCGATCGTGACGTGGACGGCCGTCGGCTGACCGTTGCGCAGCACCCAGACCTGTCGTGACGATCCCTGTTCGCGGTTGCGCCCGCCCGCCGCGCCGGGCGACGCGGTGAAGCCTCCGGGCGTGTAGCGCAGCGCCTGGTCCGGCACCCTCAGGACCTGGTCGCGCCGGTTCACGATGATGTGGACCGTCGCCGTCATGCCTGGCTTCAGCACGAGGTCCGGATTCGACACGCTGACGACGACGTCGTAGGTGACGACGTTCTGGACCGTCTGCGGCGCCTGGCGCACCTGCGCGACCTGCCCGGTGAACACGCGCGCGGGCATCGCCTCGACGGTGAACGATGCCGCGTTGCCGACCGTGATGCCGCTGATGTCGCTCTCGCTCACATTGGCGTCGACCTGCATCTTCGTCAGGTCGGTGGCGATGAGGAAGAGCGTCGGCGTCTGAAAGCTCGCGGCCACCGTCTGACCCATCGTGACGTTCCGCGCGACGACCGTGCCGTTCACGGGCGAGACGATGTTCGTGTACGCGAGGTTGATCTGCGCGGCCTCGAGCGCGGCCTGGTGCTGCGTGATGGTGGACTGGTCGAGCTCGATCTGCGCGGCCGCCTGGTCGTAGCTGCTCTTCGCGCTGTCGAGCGCGTCCTGCGACACGATGCCCCTGCTCTGGAGATCGACCGTGCGGGTGTACGTGAGCTTGGCGTAGTCGAGCAGCGTCTGATCTTTCGCCAGCTGCGCGCGCGCCGTCGACAGGTTGGCGCGATCCTGATCGACGATGGACTGATAGGGGCGCGGATCGATCTTCGCGCAGAGCTGTCCCTTCTTGACGGGCGTGTTGTAGTCGCAGAGCAGATCCTGGATCACGCCTGAGACGTAGGTCCCGACCTGAACCGTCGTCATGGGATTGACCGAGCCGCTGGCCGTCACCGAGCGCGTGATCGTGCCCACGGTGACGGGCGCCGTCACGTATCGCATGGTGACCGGCGGATGGGTGAGACGCCACGCTTCGACGGATCCGGCCGCGAGGACGAGCACGGCGGCGGCCGCCCACATGACGCGCCGTCGCCGCCGCGGCGCCGGTGGCGGCGCGGGCGCGGCCTGGCGCGGTGCGGTGACCGTCGGTTGAAGCGTCCGGCCTGGACGGGCGGACACGCCGGCCGGAGCGGAGGGCGGAGCCACGGTGGCCATCGACAACGCTCCGCGGAAAGGGAGTGCAAATGCGTGGCCAACGGCGGTGACGGCGGCGCTCCCGCCCTGGCCGCCGTCGGTGGGCGACCGCCACCAGGTTGCGCGTTTTTTACCGGGACCGTGACCCATATAATCGACACGTCGTCCCCAGAAGGAGGCGCTCCATGTCCGCGTCGTCTCGAGGAATGGCCGCGGTCGTCGTGGCCGGCCTGCTCGCGGCGGCGTCGCTCGCGGCGCAGCAGGAACATCTGCACCCTGCGCAGCCCGAGAAACTCGGCACGGTCCACTTCGAGACGTCGTGTCAGCCGGCGGCCCAGGCGTCGTTCGACCGCGCGATGGCGTTGCTGCATTCGTTCGAGTTCGGTCCGGCGATCCAGGGTTTCACCGCCACGCTTGCGACGGATTCCGGGTGCGCGATCGCATACTGGGGCATCGCGCTCGCACGGTGGGGCAACCCGTTTGCCGCCGTCGTCCGGCAGCCGCCGCAGTTGCAGCAGGGGCTCGACGCGATCGTGCGCGCGCGCGCGGCAGCGGCGAAGACCGCGCGTGAACGCGCCTACATCGAGGCCGCCGCGAAGCTGTACGTGGATTTCGACAAGGTCGATCAGCGCGCGAGGGTCGTCGCGTATTGCGCGGCGATGGAGCAGCTGGCCGGGACGTACCCCGACGATCATGAGGCCTCGATTTTCTACGCGCTGTCGCTGACCGCGTCGGCGCTGCCGACCGACAAGACGTACGCGAATCAGCTGAAGGCCGGCGCCATTCTGGAGAAGCTCTACTTCCAGCAGCCCGACCATCCGGGGATCGCGCACTACATCATTCACACGTACGACGTGCCGGCGCTCGCGGATCAGGCGCTCGATGCCGCGCGGAGCTACGCGAAGATCGCGCCGTCGGCGCCCCATGCGCTGCACATGCCCTCGCACACGTTCACGCGCGTGGGCGCGTGGCAGGAGTCGATCGACACGAACATCCTGTCGGCCGACGCCGCGCGTCGCGAGGGCGCCACCGCCGAGGAGCTCCACGCGATGGACTACCTGACGTACGCGTACCTGCAGACGGGTCAGGACCGGGCCGTCCAGGCGCTGACGCAGGCGCTGCCGGACGTGGCGAGGCGGCTCGACGTCAACGCGGTCGGATCGGCGGCGCCGGGATCGGCCGGCGTGTTTGCGATCGCGGCGATTCCGGTGCGCTGGGCGCTCGAGCGGCGCGACTGGCGCGCGGCCGCGGCGCTCGAACCACGGTCCACGCAGTTTCCCTACGCCGAGGCCATGACGTATTTTGCCCGCGCACTCGGCGCCGCGCGCACCGGCGCCCTGCCGCAGGCGCGTGCGTCGGTCGACGCCCTCCAGCAGATCGAGGATCGGCTCACGCAGACCGGCGAGGCGTACTGGGCCGAGCAGACCGAAATCCAGCGCCTCGGCGCGTCGGCCTACCTCGCGTTTGCGGAGGGAAAGCCGAACGACGCCTTGCAGCTGATGCGCACGGCCGCGGAGCGTGAGGACGCCACCGAGAAGAACGCGGTGACGCCCGGACCGGTGGCGCCGGCGCGCGAACTGCTGGGCGATCTCCTGCTCGACTTGAAACAGCCGGCCGCCGCGCTCGCGGAGTATCAGGCGACGCTGAAGAAGGAGCCCAATCGTTTCCGCGCGCTGTACGGCGCCGCGAAGGCCGCGTCCCTCGCGGGCGATCAGCTCACGGCGCGGACGTTGTACGCGCAGCTGCTCACGGTGTGTGTGAAGGCCGACCGTCCGGGCCGGTCTGAATTGGACGAGGCGAGAAAAGCCACGGGGCAGACGTACGCGACTCCCCGAGGAGAGACATATGGCCGCTGACATGCAATCGCTCGGCAAGTCGCTCGTCGACGGGATCAAGGCCTACGGCGGGATGGCCGTCGGCATCGGCCTCCTGCTCATCGTGACCGGTCTGCTCGCGATCGCCGCGCCGTTCGTCGCGGGCGTGTCCGTCATGCTCATGCTCGGCGCGCTGCTGCTCGTCGGCGGCATCGCGGTCAGCCTGCTCGCTTTCCGGATCGGCGCGTTCGGCGCGGGACTCGGCGTGCTGCTCATCGGCCTGCTGATGGCGGTCGTCGGCGTCTACTTTCTGGCGGAGCCCGTGGCCGCGCTCGGCTCGATGACGCTGTTCCTTGCGATCTACTTCTTCGTGACCGGGCTGACCGAGGCGGTCGCCGCGTTCGGCGCCCGGCCGGCCGAGGGATGGGGCTGGATGGCCGCGAGCGGCGTCGTCTCCGTGCTGCTCGGGGTCATGCTCTGGCGGCAGTATCCGCTCTCGGGCATTTGGGCCGTCGGGACGCTGTTCGGCATCAAGCTGCTCACGAGCGGCTTCTGGCTCTTCTCGATCGGGTCGACGGTGCGACGCGGCGCCGGAGGGCTGCAGGCGTCGCGATAAGCTGGAGGCGCATTCATGCGTACGTTCTTGCTCGTCCTCATCGTGTCATTGACGACGCCGCTGCTGTCTCAATCCGCGTCGATCTATCGCGTGACGCACACGTACGTTCTGGGCGGCGACGGCAGCTGGGACTACGTCGTGCCCGATCCGCCGAACCACCGGTTGTTCATCGCACGGCAGACGCGGGTGATGGTGGTCGATGAGGACACCGGCGCGCTGCTGGGCGAAGTGACGGGCATCAACGGGGCGCACGGGACGGCCATCGCGGCGGCGACGGGGCACGGATTCGCGACGTCTGGCAACGACCAATCGGTCGTCATGTTCGATCTGAAGACCTTCAAGGCGCTGGGCCGCATCCCGGCCGCCGAGGATGCCGACGCGATCGTGTTCGATCCGGCGTCGAATCGCGTGTTCACGCTGAACGGCGATGCGCATTCGTCCACGGTGATCGAGCCTGGCGACGGCACGGTCATCACGAACATTGCGCTCGGCGGCAAGCCCGAGTACGGCGCGTCGGCGGGTGACGGCCACGTCTATGCGAACCTGACCGACACGAGCGAGGTCGTCGAGATCGACGCGAAGGCCGCGACGGTGACGCGCCGGTGGCCGACGGCGCCGTGCAAGCAACCCGTGTCCATGGCGCTCGACACCGCGCATCACCGCCTGTTCAGCGGCTGCCGCAGCGGCGTGATGGCCGTATCCGACTACCAGGCAGGCAGGCTGATCACGACGCTGCCCATCGGAACGGGCGTGGATGGGGCCGGCTACGACGCCGCGTCGGGCGATGCCTTCGCGTCGAATGCAGACGGCACGCTCACCGTGATCCATCAGGACTCCCCGGACCAATATCACGTCCTCGAAACGCTCCAGACGCCGCCCGGCTCCCGCAACATGGGGCTCGATCCGACCAACCATCGCGTGTTCGTCGTGTCGGCGAAGTTTGGCGAGCTGCCGGCGGGCGGGCGGGGCCGCGCGCCCGTGCTGCCGGGAACGTTCACGCTGATGGTGATTGAACGCGGCCGGGCCGGCGGGAACCTGCCCTCTGGTCGCCCGCCGCGGTGACGCCGATACCCTCTCCAGTCGTGGAGGCTTCCCAGCCAGGTTCGCGCGCCCGCTGGCGCTGGCTCGCCGCCGGGGTGCTGGCGCTCGTCGCCCTCGTCGGCGCAAACGAGGTGCGCGATGCCTATGCGAGTGCCGACGAGAAACTCTCGCTTCGCGGCGTCGCCAATTTCGGCCGGCTGTCGGCGCACTTCTACCGCGGCGCGCAGCCCGCCGTCGAGGCGTATTCGTCGCTGAAGGCCATGGGCATCGACACGATCGTCCGGCTGAGCACGGGCGAGGAGTTCATCGCGGGCGAGCGCGAGCGCGTCGAGGCGCTCGGCATGCAGTTCGTGAGCCTGCCCTGGCGCGTGGCCGACGCGCCGACGCCGGATCAGATCGTCGCGTTTCTCACCCTGCTTCGCGATCACCCCGATCGCACCGTGTTCGTGCACTGCCGCGAGGGCGTCGATCGCACGGGCGTCATGGTCGCGCTCTACCGCGTGGCGCTCGATCACTGGCCGGTCGACCGCGCGCTCGCCGAGATGAAAGCGTTCCACTACCGCTACCTGCTGCACCCCCACCTTCAGCAGTTCGTCGAGGATTTCTCCGCGCGGCTGACGACCGATCCGGCGCTGCACGGGCTCGCGGCCGGCGGCCAGTAGCGCCGCGGTCTACTTGGCGTGACAGATCGCGAGTGATCCCGCTCGCGCGTGTGGATCGTACGAGTAGGTGTAGCAGCCGCGATCGGGATAGTAGGCCTCGAGCTGCCGGTTCTCTGCTCCGCGATCCAGCGCATACAGCACGGACGTGTCGAACGTCAGCCCGTTTCGGATGTAGTCGGTTGCGGGCATCGGCCGCGCCGTGCCGACCGGCGTCGTCACGAACACGAGCGCGTGCTCGAGGTGCGCGGCGTCCACCTGGCGCGCGACGTCGAGCCGCTCGACGACGTCTTCGTGCCGCGTGCGCAGGTGATGGATCGCGACCGGCACGTGGGCGAGGAGGCCGACGAAGAAGAGATAGATCAACCGCCGGGCCAGACGCGTCCGGCCCGCAAACGGCGTGGTGCCAAAAAGAGCGGCCAGCGCGCCAATCACGAGCAGCGGGAATCCATCGAAGTAGAACCGCGGGCCGTACTGGTTGCCGCCGCGGTTGATGTACGGCAGCAGGCCGATGACGAGGCACGCGAAGCCCGCGCCCACCGCGCCGAGCCGGCTCTTGAGCGGCGTCGTCCGCAGGAACAGCAGGTAGGCCAGGAGCAGCGCCGGCGGCGTCCACACGGTCAGATCCCACAGGTGCGCGACCATGAACTCCGGACCGCGGTGCCAGAAGCCGTGGTCGAACCACAGCTCGTCGTACTGCGAAACGCCGCCTTTGCCAAGGACCAGCGCGTTGCCGGTCACCGCGCGGTTGAACACCAGCAGGAACGCGAGCGGCGGGACGGCGCCCGCGACGGCCCAGAGATACTCCGTCCGCCAGCGGCGCTCGCGCAGCAGGACGATCGTGAGCGGCAGCAGGCACAGCATCGGCGTGTAGTACCGGACGATGACCGCCATGCCGGCGAGAAACCCGGCCAGGGCCGCGCTCCAGGCGCTCCCGTCGGCCATGCGCAGCATCGCGAGCATCGCGCCGACGACGAAGAAGGCGCAGGCGGTGTGGGAGAAGAACGACGCGCCCGTCATCAGGAAGTAGCTCGACCAGGCGAGCGTCAGCGACGTCAGCGCCGCCGTCGCCCCATCCGCTGTCACGCGACGCGTGAGAAAGAAAACCACGACGAACAAGCCGCCGGACAGCAGCGGGTTGATCGCCCAGGCCGGCAGGCCGAGGCGCGCGGCGACGGCGATCACGGCGGGGAAGCCGGGCGGGAAGACGCTGAAGAGGTGGCCGTTGCGTGCGATCACGTGGCTGGTCGCGAAGAATGCCTGCAGCGGATGCGGTGTGTTCGAGAATCGCCCCGCGAGGAAGGTGTCCGCCTGATAGAGGTAGCAGTACTCGTCGCCCGAGTTCGGGAAGTGGAGAAGCACGAGCCACCCGATGAGCGACGTGACTGCGGCGACCAGGACGAAACCGCACGACAGAAAGAGCATCGGGCGGTCGGCGCACGCGCGGCCGAATCGCAGGCACGCCGCGTGGAGCCGGGCCGTCGCGGACTCCAGCGCCGGCGCGGCCGCCAGCGTCACCGCGAGGCCGAGCCAGACGAGCTGGAACGCCAGCCAGATGGCGTCGGCGCGATCGAGATACTCCGCCAGCGCATGCGGGCCGGGCGTCTGGATCAGGTTGTAGAGAAACGGGCCCCGCGGGTGCGCGACCTGGTCGGCGACGAAGGCGTGACCACGCCACCAGTACAGCAGCTGCAGGCCCGCCGCCGCGGCAAGCATCAGCGCGAGCCGGCGGACGAGGCGAGTCGGGCGTGAGCTCTCGACCGGGTCGGACGGCACGTGGTGACGCTCGATCGGCATTGTAGCGCGCGTGTGACGCCGCGCCGCGAACCGGCGTCGGCCGGCGCGCCTCGTTCGTTCGTCTAATTGCGCGGGCTCCCTGGACGAAGTACGTACCTTAGCCACTCGAGAACGGTGTCGTTACAAGGAGGTTGCAATGGCCCAGGGTGTCGCGAATGGCGTCCGCGAAGATCGTTTTCAGACGAACAGCGGCCTCAACATCTTCTATCGCGCGTGGCGTCCCGACGGCCAGGCCCGCGGCGTCGTCGTCATCGTGCCCGGCTTCAACTCGCACAGCGGGTACTACGGCTGGGTGGCCGATCAGCTGCGGGGCGACGGCTTCGCGGTGTACGCGGTCGATCTTCGCGGCCGCGGCAGGTCGGACGGCGAGCGGTTCTACGTCGAGAAGTTCCAGGACTACGTCGACGACGTCTCGCAGCTCGTCACGATCGCGAAGTCGCGCGAGCCGGGCCTGCCCGTGTTCCTGCTCGGCCACAGCGCGGGCGGCGTCGTCGCGTGCCTGTACACCATCGAGCATCAGGCCGAGCTCGCAGGGCTCGTCTGCGAAAGCTTTGCGTTCCAGGTGCCGGCGCCGGATTTCGCGATCGCGGTGCTGAGCGGCCTCAGCCACATCGCGCCGCACGCGCACGTGCTCCCGCTCAAGAACGCGGACTTCTCGCGCGATCCCAAGGTCGTGCAGACGATGAACGAGGACCCGCTCATCGCCCACGAGACGCAGCCCACCAGGACGATTGCCGAGATGGTCCGCGCCGACGAGCGGCTGAAGCAGAGCTTCCCGACGTTCACGCTGCCGCTGCTCATCATCCACGGCACGGCGGACAAGGCCACGAAACCGGCCGGCAGCCAGATCTTCTACGATTCGGCGTCGTCCAGGGACAAGACGCTGAAATTCTACGAGGGGTACTTCCACGATCCGTTGAACGACGTCGGCAAGGAGGCGGTCATGGCGGACGTGAAGAGCTGGATCGGCGCGCGCGTGGGAGCCAGGCGGCAGCCCTAGCCGCGCTCCATCGCCGCTTCGGCCTGAAGGCTCTCGCGGTCGCGTGAGACGGTCGCCACCGCCTGCCGGCGGCCGTCCCGCCAGAACGTCGCGGCGAAGTTCCGCGCGTCCGGCGAGCCGTCGATGTCGATCCGGTCCCACGTCTCGGCATGGCCGGTGTACCGGATCGTGACGTCGTAGTGCTGGCTCCAGAAGAAGGGCACCGCATCGAAGGGCTCGGCCGCGCCGAGGATGTTGCGCGCCGCCACCTGGCCCTGGCGCTCGGCGACGACCCAGTGCTCGATTCTCCGGCGCTCGCCCGATCGCCGATCGAGCCAGCGCGCGGCATCTCCGGCGGCGAAGATCCCGCGCGCGCTCGTCTCCAGGAACTCGTTGACGGCGATGCCGCGATCGACCGCGAGGCCGGATGTCGCGGCCAGCTCCACGGCGGGCCGGACGCCCACGCCCATCACGATGACGTCGACGTCGCTCACACGGCTTCCGCCGCTGAGTACGACGGTGCGGCCGTCGATGCGCGCGACGGTCTCGCCGAGGTGGAAGACGACGCCTTTGGCTTCGTGGAGGCTCTGGACGAAGCGGCCGATGTCGCGGCCGAGCATCCGCTCGAGCGGCGCGGACTCCGGCGCCACGACGTCCACGGCGATGCCGCGGATGCGCAGGGATGCCGCGACCTCGAGGCCGATGAAACTCGCGCCGACGACGACGCTGCGCCGGGCCGAGGCGAGCTCCGCGATGATCGCGCGGCTGTCGGAGAACGAGCGCAGGTAGTGCACGTGCGGCGCGTCGGCGCCTGGAATCGGCAGCCGCACCGGGTCCGCGCCCGTCGCGATCAGGAGCGCGCCGAACGGCTGGCGCACGCCGTTCTCGAGCACGACCTCGCGGGCGCCGACGTCGATCGACACGGCCCGGGTGTTGAGCCGGAGGTCGATCCGGTGCTCCGCGTAGAACTCCGGCGGCCGCAGCGGAATCCAGTCTTCCGAGGCTTCGCCCGAGAGGTACTCCTTCGACAGGTTGGGCCGGTCGCACGGCGCCGAATCGTCGGCGCTGATCATCGCGATCGATCCCGCGTAGCCCTCACGGCGCAGCATCTCGGCCGCCGCGAGGCCGGCCGCGCCGCCGCCGACGATGACGACGGACTCCGGCGCGCCGGTCTTCGCCCGCTTCGCCGCCCGTCCGCGCTTCCCGGTGACCACGACCAGATCGCCGCGCCGCTCGACCGTCCAGCACGCGATCGGATCGAGGGCCGGCGGACGGAGGTCTTCGCCGGAACGGAGGCTGAAGCAGGCGTGATGGAGCGGGCAGCGGATCGTGTCGCCGACCACGAGCCCGTCCGCGAGCGGTCCGTGGTAGTGCGTGCAGTGCGCGCCAACGGCGAAGAACTCCTCGCCGCTCCGCACGAGCAGCACCTCATCGTCGCCGACGTGACCGAGCAGACGATCACCATCGGCCAGCCGGCCGGCCGGGATGCCTGCCCGAAGATCAGGAGTGTCTGCGCCGCCTCCAGCCATTGCCCACTCAATATCACAACGGCGGCGGTGGGCGCATGACGACCTAGGACGAAGGCCGGTGTGCGGAATAATAGAACAGGCCCCTCTGAAGGTGCTGCGATGTCCCCTGACCGAGAGCGGAGAGACGACGACAAGCTGGACGAGACGATCGACGAGACCTTTCCCGCGAGCGACCCGCCGGCGAACACCGTGGAGACCGGCGTGCGGATCGGGGAAGTGCCGCCCGCACCGGTGCCTCCGATCACCGACAACGCCGGGCGGAGCCGCCTCGAGCTGACGGTCGACGGACAGACGGCGTTTCTCGACTACCGGCGGGCGCGCGACACATTCAGCATCATTCACACCGAAGTTCCGCCCGAGCTCCGGGGCCGGCGCCTTGGCGACGCGCTGGTCGAGGCCGCACTGCGCCAGGGGCGGTCCGAGGGCCTGCGGATCGTCATCGTCTGTCCGTTCGCCCGCGCGTATCTGCGCCGGCATCCGCCTTTTCCGGACCGACGCCACCTTTAGTCTGCTTCTGCGTGGAGTCCATCGGCCGGTCCGGACCAGTTTCCTGCCTCTTGCTGTGGCACCGAACTTGCTTTTTCCGGGCAACCCACTTGGCCGCCCGGTCAGGTGCGGCGCTGCCGAAGATGGCTCTCGGCGTACTGGAGGCGTTGGCCATGATGAAGCGCGTCGTCCTTTGTGCGGTGATGTCGTTGATTCCGGCAATCGCGTCGGCGACCACGATCACGATCGACAACTTCGAGCACGGCAACCTCAACGCATGGACCGGCGGATCCAACGGCCAGATCGCGGCCGATCCGCTGAACGCCGCCAATCACGTGCTGAACTTCAACGCGCTCGGCGACGGCGGCAACATCTGGACGCTGACGACGTACGCGGCGACAGGAAATGACTGGTGGTTCTCTTTCGATTACCTTGGCTATCCAGCCACCGGCAACACGGGCGGCTTCATCGGATGGGACATCGATACGGCTTACGCCACCGGTGAACGGTGGCTGGCCGGAACGTCGGCATTGGGTGGTCCGGACATTCTGCTGATTGATGACGGCGCGTGGCATCACTACGTGATTCACCTCACGCGCTCCGGCCCAACACCGAATCTACCCGCGCAGGCGGTGTATTTCAAAGCAGAAGACTGGGTCCGTGCCGACGCAATCGTGGGCAACGCGTACTTCGACAACATCGCGATTACCGACGTCAATCCGAACGCGGCCGTGCCCGAGCCCACGTCGGTCGCCCTGCTCGCCACCGGCCTCACATCGCTCCTCGTGCGACGGTTTCGCAGATAGCACCCGCTCGCCGTGGGCACGTCCGCTGATCCGCCCTCGTGGCGACAGCGCCCGGGAGGCGGACCAGGTTCCGGTCGCGGGGCAGGCGCCTCCCCGTCCTCGACACGCGGTCGTCACGCTGGCCTGACACACTCTTGCCACTCTCAGCGGTCCGTGTCGCTTCCTCCCAGCGAAGCGGCCTTCGAAGCTGTGCGTTCGAGGCAGGCAGGAGGTCGCCGTGGCTGTGCGTGTCGCCGTCTTCACCGACAACGACTTCGACAAGGTCAACGGCGTGACCACCACGCTCAAGGCGGTGCTGCAGTTCAGCGAGTGTGCGGCGCCGCGGGTGTACACGGCCTCGGATCTCGGCGCCGAGAGCGATCGGTACCTCGCCGTCTCGGCCAGGGGCGTGGGGCTCCCGTGGTATCGGGAAATGCGCATCTACTGGCCGCCGCTGCGCACGTTCGCGCGGGCGCTCCGCAGGGACCGGATCCAGGTGGTCCACGTCACCACGCCCGGTCCGGTGGGACTGGCGGGCCGATGGCTCGCCGAGCGCCTTCGCCTGCCGCTCGTCGGAAGCTACCACACGCACCTCGGCGACTACGCCGCGACGTTCAGCGGATCGCGCCGGCTCGGCGGCGTGCTGGAGCGCTACATGCGTTGGTGCTACGCGCCGTGCGATCCGATCCTGGTGCCGTCAGAGGCGGCGCGCGAGGTACTCGCCAGCCGGGGCTACGTGCGCGAGCGGCTGCAGATTTGGAGCCGCGGCGTGGACGTGACGCGGTTCTCGCCAGAGCGGGCGTCAGCGGAATTGCGCCGGGCCTGGCGCGCTGACGACCGCCGGCCGGCGATTCTCTACGCCGGCCGTTTGTCGCGCGAAAAGGGACTGGATCTCGTCGGGCCGCTGCAACGCGAGCTCGCTCGACGAGGCGTCGCCCATCAATTTGTGTTTGCGGGCGATGGTCCGATGCGGTCGGAGCTCGAAGCGGTGTGTCCCGACGGCGTGTTCCTCGGATCGCTGTCGCACGACCGCGTGGCGGTGGCCATGGCGTCGAGCGACCTGCTGTTCTTTCCGAGCACGACGGACACGCTCGGCAACGTCGTGCTCGAGGCACAGGCCTCGGGCCTCCCGGTGGTGGTCTCGGATGTGGGCGGGCCGCAACAGCAGATGATTCGGCGCGCGACGGGCGTGGTGTGCCGGGCAGGCGACGTCGCGGCCTTCGCCAATGCGCTCGCCATGCTTCTCCGGACGCCCGATCGACGCAGGGAGATGGGACGGCAGGCGAGACGATACGCGGAGACCCGGGGCTGGCCGCGCGCGCTCGCGCCGCTGACGGCCGCCTGGCGCGCGGCGGCCGCACGAGCGGCTGCGGCCTACACCGGCGCGGCCAGTTCGGCGGGCGTGCTCGTCGCCTCGCCGCGCCAGAACTCCAGATAGATGCGATCCCAGCGGCACGTCTCCGCGTAGGCCCGGCACGACGCCGACATCCGGCGCCGCAAATCCGCGTCGTCCAGCAGACGCTCGATCGCCGCCAGCACGTCTGCTACGTTCCGCGCCTTGGTGACGAAGCCCGTGACGCCGTGCTCGACGAACTCCGCCGGGCCTCCGCGGTCGGACACGACGACGGGCACGCCCGACGCCATCGCTTCGAGGACGACGTTCCCGAACGTATCCGTCGTGCTGGGAAACACGAAGACGTCCGACCCGGCGTACGCGCTGCTCAAGTCCGCATCGAACAGGAAGCCCGTGAAGATCACGTTGGCATGCCGCAGGCGATTCTTCATCTGCGTGAGGAACGGGCCGTCGCCGACGATGACGAGCGTGCAGTCGGGCCGACGGCGGGCGAGGGCCTCGTAGACCTCGACCAGAATATCGAGATCTTTTTCCTTGGCGGCGCGACCGACGTAGGTCACCTTCGGCCCGCCGTTGACCCCGAAGCGCTGCCAGAACGCGGGATCATGACGGCTCGGGTGGAACCGATCGACGTCGATGCCGTGGGGCAGCATCCGCAGCCGTCTGGCGTCGAAACCCTTGGCAATCAGCTGATTGCGGTACCCGCGCGACGGCACGTACACGAGGTCCATCTGATCGTAGAACCAGCGCAGGTACCGCCAGGTCGCGCTTTCGAGCTGTTCGTCCTCGGTGTAGTAGCGGATGTACTGCGGCAGGTCGGTGTGGTAGATGCCGACCAGCCGGATGTTCAGCATCCTGGCGGCGGCCACCGCCGCGAGGCCCGCGAGCGACGGGGTGCTGACGACGAGCTCGGTGAATTGCTCGCGATCGCAGTACTCGAGCACGTCGAGGAACGGCGGGAACGCCAGGTTGATCATGCTGTTTTCCGGCAGCGCGAACTGTCCGACCGGCGTGAAGTTGTGCGCGCGCACGCGGCGATCGGGCGCCACGTCCGAGAACGTCACGAGCGTGAGGTCGTGGCGGTGTTCGTCGGCCAGCCGGCACATCTTGCGGACGAGCGTCGTCACGCCGTTGACGTCCGTCAGCGCGTCCACGAACCACGCCTTTCGCGGCGCCGGATCCGACGGCGCGCGCCCGCCCAGGAACCGCTCGTTGACGCTCGCGAGGAAGTGACGGTCGCGGCTTTGATGGGCGAACGCAAAGAGGTAGGGGGCCACGCCGAGCAGCAGGGGCCCGGCGGCGCTCAGCGCTTCGATGCTCCCGAAGATGCTGCCCATGGACAGTTTTTCCACAAACTTGCGCGTGAACTGGAAGGACAGCTGATTGGCGATGCGGCTCGCGAGCTCGAACGTCCGGCGGTTCAGCTCGTCGTGGCGCTCCGGACTCACGACGAAGTCGTCCCGCAGCCAATCCTCGCCGAAGAGCTTGACCATCTCGGTCGACACCATCCGCTTGAATTCGACTTCGGCCGGATAGTCCGGCCGCCCGGCGATCCGGCGGGCGTAGTACGACACGCGATCCCTGAACCCGACGCGGGTCTGTTCCGGGCCGAGAACTTCTCCGAAGAGCTTCAGCATCAGCTGGCTGCCGTTGCCCGAGGTCATCCGCAGCTTGTCCCGGTAGTACTGAAAGGCAATTGTGTAGAGACCGTGGGCAAAGCTGAGCGGCGTGCCGTCAAGGCCCCGCGCGGTGCTCTGCCGCAGCGCCACGTGCCCGAGGAAGTCCCGGACGGTGCCGGACGCCGGGCACTCGGTGTACGCCTTCGCGACGAACACGCCGGAGTGGTCGTCGGACCCGCCGGTGCCTCCCTTGAGCCACGGCGCGTCGCCCACCGGTGAAATCCCGTGCCGGCTTGCGATCTCTTCGAACTGTTCCTGCGTGAGATGGTCGAGCACGGCCCGCACCAGATCGTTGCTGCGCCGGTTCCGGGCGCCGTTCATGGTCTCGAAGACGTTGAAGAGCAGCAGCAGGCGCTCGAAGTGATCGATGCTGAGTCGGTCGTTGATGCTGTACAGGGGATGCGCGCAGCTGTGGACGATGCCCTCCGCGTGCATGTAGTCGCGCAGGTCGACGATGTTCTCGCGCAGGCGCTGGATCTCGTTGAACTGGGCCTGCGTGATGTTCCAGGCCAGCACGTGCACCTTGCACCGGTCGTCCGGGAAGTAGGTCGTGATCTCGTTGCTCACGAACGCACCGGGCAGGTGGGCGATCTCGGCTGCGCCGTCGATGCAGTTGTGGTCGGAAATGGTCACGAAGTCCATCCCGCGCCGCTTTGCGAGGTCGTAGACCGCGCGCGGCTTCGTGTAGCACTCGGGCGCGCCAATCCGCCGGAGCACCCACTCGGTCGGCCGATCCGAGTACTGCGAGTGCACGTGCAGATCCGCTTTGGCTTTCATTGTCGTCCCTCCATCGCAGATTCGAGGCTCGGCAGGAGTGTCGGTCTCGGGGCGCTGGGGCGCTCGAGGCGCGCGCCGATCACGTAGTAGACGGTTTCGAGCACGGGCAGCACGTACCAATCCGCATGCGGAAACCGCAGGGCAAGAAAGCAGCCCCAGATCGAGAGCACGGCGCCGACGTATTGCGGGTGGGCGAACCACGAGAATGGAAAGGCACGGACGTACGCGACCTCGTAGCCGAACTGCGCACCGTAGAAGACACCCGTCCGGCCGAGCCGGTAGAAGACGCAGAGGTTCAGCGCCTGACCGGCCAGCACGAGCGCGATTGCGGTGGTCATGACCCCGGCGGTCTGCCAGACCGGCCACGGCGCCGGTCCGCCGAAGGCGCGCACCCAGAGGACGAACGCCGAGAGCTGGATCGCCTTGAACCCGGCGAACAGCCACTGCACCGCGACGACGGGACTCGTCCGCGTGCGCGCGCGAATCAGCCGCTCGACGTCGCGCGGCCGGTGCGAGATCCACACGTAGAACAGCCGCTCCAGACTCAGGAGCGCGGCCGCCACCAGAAACGTGGTCATGGCCCGCCTAAATTAGGCGCGCTGCGTGCGGCGCGGGAAGTAGGCGATGATGTCGGTGATCGGGTCGGTCACGAGCTTGACGAACCAGACCATCGCGATCCCGACATCGTGCTTCCACGTGAGGTACGCCACGCGGCCGAGCACGACGATGAGCGTCCAGCGGAACCATTGCAGCGCAATCTGATCGGCGAGCGACCGGAATCCTGCGAACGTCCACGTGCCGGCGCTGGCCATCAGCACCAGCGGGATCGCCGCGTAAGCGAGCACGATGAGGGTCTTGCTGCGCGTGTCGTAGCCGAGGAGCAGCTTCTCCTGGTCGTGGCACGCGGGCTCGAGGACCGCGTGGCCGAACTGGCGGACGAAGAGCGACGCCAGGCCGACGAACATCGCCGTCGTCAGGTTCGTGAATGCGATCGCGTAGCAGTAGATGAACGCGGACGAGCTGACCAGGTGGAGGTACTGGTTCATCACGTTGTTGTGTGACGCGTGATGGTCGTCGTCCTTGCGCTTCATGACGGCCGTGTAGAACGTCCGGAGGGGCGCGGGCACGAGGCTGGCTGCGAGATCACGCACGAGTCGCCGTTTCATGGATCGCTCCTTGTGGGGAAATTCCTCCCGCGTCAGCCACCAGCCGTCGCGCTTCATGCGCCCGACGGCCTCGGTCAGCTTCGCCTGGAGGGCCAGGTAGTCGGCGTCGGTGAAGTCCATGCTGACGAGGCAACGGCCCGTGCCGACCCAGCTGAGCGTGATGCCCTGGGCCCGCAGGTAGTACTGGAGGAGCCAGTCGAATCGCCCCGGGTCGGTGAAGAGCACGGTCCAGATCGTGCCGAGATTCGCGACGCGCACCGGCAGGCCGGCGTCGGCCAAGTCGTGGTTGGTCGCGCGGACCCAGACCGTGCACCGCCGGTTGGCGTCCTCGTACCGCTGAGGCGCCGCTGGCTCGGCGACCCAGCGCAGGAACTCGTTCATCGCGCCCATCACGAGGGGATGCGCCGAGAAGGTGCCGACGACGTAGGCCATCCGCAGCGGGTGATCCGGATCGAGGCGCCGCATCAGCCGCGACTTCCCGCACACCACGCCGATCGGCATGCCGCCGGCCACCGTCTTGCCGTAGACGACGAGGTCCGCGCGCACGCCGAAGTACTCCTGCGCGCCCCCCGGGGCGAGCCTGAAGCCGGTGTACACCTCGTCGAATATCAGCGGCACCGCGCTCGCTCGGCACACCTCACGCAGCTGGCGCAGCCAGGACGCATAGGGTCCGGTGCCGCCCTCGACCTTGCGCAGGTCGCCGCGCACGAGCACGGCGTCGCTCGGCGGCGGCGAGTTCGGATGAAACGCCTGGACCGGGTTCACCAGGACGGCGGCGATCTCCTTCGCGCGCCGGCGAATCACGTCGAGCGAGGACGGATGGAGGTCTTTCAGGGTCAGGCAATCAGGAATGTCTCGCTCGTTGCCGAGGCCCGGCTGCACGCCGTCCCACCAGCCGTGATACGCGCCGGAGAAGCAGACGATGAGCGTGCGGCGCGTGTTGAAGCGCGCGAGCCGCACCGCGGCCATGACGGCTTCGGTGCCGCTCATGTGGAACGAGACTTCGTCGAGGCCTGAGATGTCCCGCAGGCGCGCGACGTTGTCGGCCACGACCGGATGAACGGGACCGAGCACCGGGCCAAGGTCCTTCACGCGATCCCATCCACGCGCGATCCAGGACTTGTACTGGTCGAACCCCGCGACGTTCAGTCCGTACGATCCGCTGACGTCGAGCGTCCACCGGCCGTCCAGCTGCTGCAGGTACGGTCCGCGCGAGGCCGTCACGACCGAACGAAGGTTGAAGCGCTGGCGCGCCTCGCGTGCGAAATGGAATGGCACGCGGCTGGCGTCGGTGAACCGCAGATCCGAGAACCCGTCGCGCAGCTGGCGCGTCAGCTCGATCGAGGCAGGCGTCTGGTCGCGCAGGGCCTCGGTCAGCTCGTCGAGGCCGCGCTGACGGCGGGCGAGCCACGCGGCGGGCGCTCCATCCGCCAGGAGAAAGTCCTCGCCGACACGGTCCGTCCGCCGGGTCACGTTCGCGAGGCGACGCGACGCCAGCGGAACGAGCGCGAGCGCCGGGAGCGTGTGGAGGAGAACGACCAGGCGGTGTAACGCGAACGCGACAACCGGAAGGCCCACGAGCACGGCCACGGGTACCCATCCGTGGAACGAGCGCAGGAAGCTCACGCAGCAAGTACGGTACCGAGTCCGCGTAACGTCCACGCGACCGGCGCATCACTTTTTTGCGAAGACGGTCGTGAACACCGAGGTCGCCGCGCGAGGGCGACGGCCGGCCGCTTCGCCGCGGTCCGCGACGTGAGCGGAGCAGGACGCTCAGTCCCTGAGATCTCTGAGTTGTGAGGCCGGCGTCTCGGCGCGTTCGAGCAGTCGTGCCCTCTCGAGGAGCAGCTCATGCTCGGCGGTGAGCCAATCACTGACGTCTTGGCCGTGGAATCCTCCGCGTGCCTCGTAGAGGCCGAACGCGCGGATCGCGATGTCCTCGTGCGTCGGTGCTCCGGCGGGCTGATCCGAGAACTCGAGCCTCTCGTCCACGAGTGCGTCGCTCATACGAACCTCCTGCGAAGTGGGCGGCCTGCCCATCGACGCGAGTTTAGCGGTGCGCTGTCACGCACATGTGACAGGGTGAGGCTGTCTCGATTCCGGTATAGTTCCTCCTCATGCGCTGGCGCGCGATGGTGGCCTTCGCCCTGCTGACTTCTGCCTGCGTGACCCTCACGCCCGAAGGCGCCCGGGTCGCCGTCTACAAGGCGCCGCTCGATGGGCCGCCCGCCCGACGAGAGATGCCGGACGGCTGCCGGAAGATGGCCACGCTCGGTGAAGACCGGTTCAGCGAACAGATGATCGAGGGCCAGGCCGATCCGTATCGCCTTCAGCGCAACGTCGTCGGCGGGGCCGGCGGCAACGTCCTCCTCGTCCTCATGCAACAGACCTCGCCGCGCGTCGACCCCGAGTGTCCGAAAGGGGCGCCGATCGGCGATTGCCCGGGGTATTCGGGCGCGTGGTACAAGGTCGTGTTCGAGAGTTACGCGTGCACGCCCGAGGCGCTGCGGCTCCTGCCGCCGCTGAACACGCGCAAGCCGCCGGCGCGGTAAGCCTGCCCCGACAAAGTCGCCGTGTGAACGCTCGTCGACGTCGCGACGCCCAGCCTTCGTGCACTCGTGCGGAAGTGACGTGACGCTGCTCCTACCGGATCTTGCTGCGCACTGACACTCTCGTCGATCGCTCACATCAATCATGAAACTGCCTCAATCGCCGGGGTTTCCCGGTGATCCGCCGCCTCGCTTCCGGCCGGGATCGGATCCGTGTGCTAGGATCGGTGGTTGCGGGCGCGTCGCCCGCCGCGAGAGGTGAGCGATGTTGATCGAGGAACGCACGACGCCCGACAAGTCCAGGCGGATCACCATCAGGTCGACCGCCGCAGGCTGGGAAGTGCGCAAAGAGCGCGACGGACGCGAGGTGAGCCGCGTGACGTATCTGGATTGGCATCGCGTCGAGCGAGCGCTCCAGCTGTTCGAGGAGTACTCGTCGCAGGCGAGCACGACCTGACGTTCGTCCCGGAGGTGCACGCTTCCGGATGTGGGCGCGCCGAGAACCGGCGCGACTCCAGGGCCTCGCAATTGCGGCCCAGCCTTGGCCGCAAGAACCCGCTTCGCGGATATGAGGACGACCGATTCCACGACAAGGGACGTGGTGAGCACGCAGGTCCTACCGGTCGAACGACTCCGTTCGTGACGCCGGCGTCAGCTTGACGAGATACCGCTCGGGCGCGCCCCAGAACCGGCGCTTGAGGTCGTCGAGCGTGTCAGCGCCGCCGTAGCTCACGGCCGAGCAGAGATGTTTGAGCATGTCGTGGAGCACCGTGCGCGCCGAGCCGCGCGCGGGCACGCTCACCTCGAGTCCTTCGGCGCCGAGGGCTTCGAGCTCGCTCGGGTCGACGTCCTCGAGGTCGAGCCGGTCGCGCACGGCGGCGACCGACGCCATCCCGCGAAATACCTTGAACGGCACGCGGACGAGCTTCTGGGATTCGGGCACGAGCACCGGCTTGAAGACGATTTCGCCGGGCGTTTCCTCGGTGCCGGCCAGCGCGCTGCCGAGCATGACGGTGTCGCCGCCGAACAGCAGCGCCAGGCCGATGCTGCCGTCGCGCTTGATGCCGCCGTCGGCGATGAGGGGCACGTCCTCGCCCACGGACGCGCGGCATTGGACGAGGGCCTCGACCTGCGGCACGCCGAAACTCGTGCTCAGCCGCGTGGTGCAGCCGCCGCCTGGGCCGATGCCCACCTTGATTGCATCCACGCCGCGATCGACGAGAAAGCGCGCGCCTTCGGCGGTCGCGACGTTGCCCGCCACCAGATCGAGACGATCGAACTGTTTGCGGAGCGCCTCGATCGCGCGGGCCATCACGAGCGAGTGCCCGTGCGCGATGTCGATGACGAGCGCGTCGGCGCCGGCCCGCACGACCTCCGAGGCGCGCTCCAGGTAGTCGCCCGTCGCGCCGACCGCCGCCGCTACGCGCAGGCGTCCGTGGTCGTCGCGCGTGGCGAACGGGTGCTGGCGATGCTTCAGCAGATCCTTGGCCGTGATGAGCCCGAGCAGCGTGCCGTCCGATTTCACGAGTGGCAGCTTCTTGATCTTCCGCTCCGCCATCAGCCGCTCAGCCGCGCCTGGCGCCAGGGGCCCGACATGCACCACGAGCGCCGCGCGCGGTGTCATTCGATTGGCGACGGCGGCGTCGGTCGACGCGAACCGAAGGTCGCGTTCGGTGAGGAGGCCTTCCAGGCGGCGGTCGTCGCCGACGACCATCAGCGTGCCCACCCCGGTCCGATCCATCAAACGCCGGGCGTCGGCCACCGTCCGGCGGGCGTCGATCGTGTGCGGGTCCCCGATCACGCCGTGCTGCGTGCGCTTGACGGCCAGAACCTCGGCGACCTGGGGCCCGATGTCGCCCACGCGAAACCCGCGGTCGATGACGCCGAGGCCGCCTTCCTCCGCCAGCACCACCGCCATCGCCGCACGCGTCACCGTGTCCATGTTGGCGGACACGAGCGGCCGTTTGAGGGGGATGTGACGCGAGAAGCGCGTGGACAGGTCCGTGGTGTCCGGGTTGCGGCTCGGCAGCACGCCAAGCTGGGGCGTGAGGAGAAAGTCGTCGAACGTGCAACCGCGGACGAACTCGTGAAGGTTCATTGCCTTACGCTACATCGAGATCGCTCCCGACCGCGCGCTCTGACCCTCACCGAGCCGCCCGGATTCCGCTCGTGGTCATCTCGCCGTGGGTCAAGCCCGGGCATGTCGACCACACCTACACGGACCATGGATCGCTCCTGAAGTTCATCGAGGCCGTCTGGGATCTCGATCCGGTCCTCCCGCGCCGTGGTCTAGCTGATGGCGCCTGAAATTTGCCGCGGCAGTCTTGGGAAATCCCCCGCGAACGAAACAGATCCCGCCCGTTACATTCTGTTTGCACGAATCCCAAGTCTCTGCTCCGCAGGCGTTTCGGAGGCGTGCAGCCTCCCTGCCGAGGCGGCATATGGCTTGCTGAACTACGTCGCGGAGTTCGGCCTGATGCGGGTTCTGGTGACATGGAGCTCGAAGCGCGGTGGAACCGCGGGAATTGGCCGGATCCTGGGTCAGGAGCTCGCGGCAAGCGGCTTCGACGTCGTCGCCGTGCCGGTGCGCGAGGTGAAGAGCCTCGCGGGGTTCGAGGCCGCGATCGTCGGCGGCGCTCTGTACGCCAACTGCTGGCCAGCCGCTGCGCGGCGCTTCGTGAATCGCCACGTGAGACAATTGCGCCGCATTCCAGTCTGGTTCTTTTCCAGCGGGCCTCTCGACGATTCGGCGGATCGCCGGGCCATTCCCGCAACGCGCCAAGTCTCAGCACTCGCCGAACGAATCGGCGCGCAGGACCATGTCACCTTTGGTGGCCGTCTCGACCGCCAGGCCACGGGATTCCCCGCACGTGCGATGGCGAGGAAGAAAGCAGGCGATTGGCGCAACGCCGACGTAATTCGGGCGTGGGCCAGCAAGATCGCCGTCGCGCTTCCGACGGCGCGTGCGCATCCGGGGTGGGACCGCCGGGCGCGTTGTGTCGGGCGACTGCTCGCGTTCGGTGCGGCGGGCTGGGCGGCGTGCGCGGCGACTCAGCTGGTCCTCGTTCAATCCGTCGCCCGTGCACCTGCGCTCGTGGTGCATGCCGTCGCGGCCCCGTTCTTCTTCGTCCTGATTGCCCGGCAGTACTTCGGCCAACCCGGGCCGCGCGATCCTCTGCCAACCGCCGTGACGTGGACGTTGCTCAGCGGGGGGCTCGATCTCGTCGTTGCCGGCGTGGTGCTGCGCAGTACGAACATGTTCCACGGCATCGTCGGTACCTGGCTGCCACTGACGTCGATCTTCCTCGCAACCTGGATCACCGGCCTGGTGATGTGGATGCGGCCACGAGACTGACTGGCGGGTTCCATGACCACGAAGCTGGATGTCGTCAACGAACTGGGCGAAACCGGCCTGCTGCTGCCCGACTTGATCACCCGGGGCCTCGCCGCGAATGACCGCGTCAAGTACTACCTGACCCTGATGCAGGCCGCGAAGGCTCATGCGGAGCATCCGGCCACCCTGGCTTCGGACCTTCGCCTCGAGCGCGAAGCGAGCGGCGTCGAGGATGCGACCCTGGACGACGTCATCGCCGACAGCCGCAAGGAGGCCGGCGGCATGGTGTGGCTGCCGCACGGGCAGCGTCTGCACGATCTGGTGTTCGGTGCACTCCGAGAGATGCTGGCGCCGGTCTCAGCGAGCCGGGACGCGCCGGGTCGGGAGACCTACGAGCAGCGCCTGGAGGACCTCCTCGCGCACGCGTGGTCCTGTGAGGGCGACGTCATGCCGTCTTCCTATATCGACGGGCTTGGGCGGGCCGAGGGCCCCGCAGACAGCGTGCACCGTCTCGTCATGGATCTCCACCGCGAGCTGAATCGCCTACAGGCGGCGGTTGCGAGAGAGTCGGTGGATGGGGCCAGCACGTATGGTCTGGAAGAGACCGATCGGACTCTCGTCCGTGCGTTCATGCGTGGTCTGAATTCGACGGCGCCGCTCAAGTTCGATCACCCGGGACTCGCGACGACGGCTGCGCGCGCGGGCGCGCGACTGACAATTCAGAACGACCTCGGCACGACCGACGCGCACGTGGTGGTGATCCACGTCGAAGGACTGGCCGTCACCGTGATCTACACCGATGTTCATCCGGCCCGGGCGGCCTTCTTTCGAGATCTCCTGGCGCCTCACGACGTCCGGTGGTCGGGCAGCGAAGCGCCGCCGGGCGCGGCGTATGAGTTGAGCGTGGGGCGCGTGGACACCGCCGATCAGGCCGGCGTCGGCCAGTACCTGTCGTTTCTCGGGTCACGCCTCGTGTTCCTGATCGACTGGAACCGCGCGCGGAAGCGCCTGCAGCGGTTCGTCAGGAAGTCCGACGCGATCGCGGTCCTGAGGTGGGCGGCTGACGCGAACGTCGGGCACCGCGCGTTCCTGCAGGCGGGCGAGACCCGGCTCGTTGCCACCGCCCTGGAGCGCACGCACGCTGAAATCCGATACGGCATGCGCCTCGACGAGTTTCTCGGCCGCGACGAGGCCCGCGCGTTCCTGCAGGCCGTGCTGCGGTTGAGCGCCGAGGGCCTCCAAGCCAGCCGGTCGCTCAGGCTGATCCAGGACGAAATCGAGGCCGAGCTGCTTGCACGCGTCCAGACGGCGGAACACAGCGCCTTCGGCCTGGCTGCCGATCACGCCGCGTTCATCTGGATGCTCGCCGACCGTCTTCAGCATGCCGTCGCCCGCGCCGGCAGCCGACGGGCGGACGGCTATGTCCAGCGGACGGCCGAGCTCGCCAAGCGATGGGAAACGCAAGCTGACGACATCGTCAAGCACTCGCGGCGTCTCGTCGATCGTTCCGCGGCAAGCGGCGCGAATGCGCACCTGTTGGTGACGGCCGATGACGTGGCCGACGGACTCGAAGAGGCGGCATTCTTCCTGACTCTGTTGCCGTCCACAGTCGACAGAGCCGCGATCGGCGCACTGCAACGACTGGCCGATCTCCTCAGCCAGGACGCCAGGCAGTATGTGAGCCTGATTGAGCAGGCTAAGGCCGTGCCCCACGCGTCCGACCGCGCGGACATCGACAGGTTCCTCGTCGCCGTCGACCACGTCGTCGAGCTCGAGCACTCCACCGACGCCGCCGAGAGGGAGGTGCAGGCGATGGCGATCTCGCGGGTCGCCGACTTCCGCGAGCTGCATGCGATCTCGGCCATCGGCGCGGCCCTCGAGCACGCCGCCGACGGTCTCGCGCGGTGCGCGCTGATGATCCGCGACCGCGTTCTGGAGGGCCTGGCGGAGCGATCATGACCGACACGACCCCGCCCCGCGTCTTCCTGCTCGACGCGCACTGCGACATGGGCCTGAGCCACACGGTGGTTGGGTCCAAAGCGGCGAACCTGGCCCGCCTGACGGCGCTCGGCCTGCGCATTCCGCCGGCGATCGCTATCAGCACGAGCATCGGTCAGACTGGTCTGACCGAGGCCGGCCTCAGGCCGGACGTGCGGTCGGAGATCGAGGCCGCAATCCGCCTGCTCGAAGCCGCCACGGGTCTGACGATGGGACAGCGGGACCCGCTGCTGGTATCCGTGCGGTCGAGCCCGCCTGTGTCGATGCCCGGAATGCTCGAAACGCTGCTGAACGTGGGTCTGACGCCTGGCGGGGTTCCGGGACTGACGCGCCGCACCGGCAACCCGTGGCTCGCGTGGGATGCGCTCCGTCGCCTGACGCGATCGTTTGCCGAAACGGTGTACGGCTTGGACGCCGGACCGCTCGACCAGCTGGCGGTCGAGCGCTTGACGGCGGCAGGCGCGCGGACGCTTCAGGAACTCGACCCGCTGGCCCTGCGCGACCTGGCGCGGGATTCAGCCAGCCTCGGTCAGACGATCGGCGTCCGCGTGCCGGCTGACCCCGTCGAGCAGGTGATCGTCAGTGTGGAAGCCGTTCTTCGATCCTGGAACTCGCCGCGGGCGCGCGAGTACCGGCGGATGAATGGGATCGATGAACGGACCGGGACAGGCGTCCTCGTGCAGGCGATGGTTTTCGGCAACGCGGGCGGGCGGTCGGGATCCGGCGTCGGATTCACGCGCAACCCGGCGAGCGGCGAGGACCAGCTCTACGTCGATTTTCTCTTCAACGCCCAGGGGGAGGACGTCGTTTCGGGTCGGCAGCCCATCTTCGAGGGGGCGCTCTTGCCGGATGTCCTGCCGGCGGTCTGGACCGAGCTCCTCGAGGCCAAGAGCGCGCTCGAGCGGGAATTCGGCGACATGCAGGATTTTGAGTTCACGGTCAGCGACGGCCGGCTGTTCTTCCTGCAGACTCGAGCGGGGAAGCGATCGCCGCTCGCCGCTCTCCGGATCGCGACAGACCTGGTCGGCGCGGAGATCATCGATTCGGACACCGCCGTGGATCGGTTGAAGGCCTACGATCTCGACCGGATCGAGCACGTGACGGTCGAGGGGGCCGGACCCGACAGCTTGATTGCCAGGGCCACCCCGGCAGGCGTTGGCGTGGCGACCGGACGGCTGGCCTTCGATTCCCAGCGTGCGCTCCGGCTCGCGGCCCACGATGCCGTAATCCTGGCTCGGCGAGAGATCACGACTGACGACATCAGCGGTCTGGCCGCCACGGTTGGGATTGTCACGACACTTGGAGGCCGGACGTCCCACGCCGCCGTCGTCGCGCGCCAGATGGAGAAGGTCTGTCTGGTTGGGTGCGCCGATCTCAGCGTTGACGAACGGGCCCGCAGGTGCTCGTTCGGCGACCGCATCTTCCGCGAGGGCGAGGTGATCAGCCTGGATGGCGAGACGGGCGCCGTCTACGCCGGTGAGGTGGCTGTCGTGCGCCAGCGCCCTCTCGAAGCCCTGGCCAAGGTCGAGTCCTGGCGCCGTGCCGCCCACCCGGATGGCGAATTGAGGCCGGCCCCGTCAACGCTGAGCGACTTCACATGAGCGGTGATTCGATCAGGCGGAGACCGGTTCGCCGATCACGGCGCAGCGGCCAAGTTCATCGGCGCTCGATCGAGAGCGTCAGGGGCGCGACACCGAGCAGGGCCAGCAAGCCGAGGCCGACGACGCCGGATCGATTGATGAGGGCAAACTGGACGTGTTGGCCCGCCGCCACCGAGAAGGCGACGCGCTTCCAGAACAACGTGTTGTTCGCACGCAGAACGTGTTCGCCGGGCGGGACGTCGAGCGTGATGCTGTCGCCAAACATCAACGTCTGAGATGGTCCCTCATCGAGGCGTGCGTAGATCTGCCGCTGCTGCACGTCCGCCCCGTCGGTTCGACTCAGCGTCACCCGCGCGAGGCCGTCAGGGATCGGCGCCGATGGCGGGGCAGTCAATGCGCGACCCTGGCTCCGCTGACGATCGGCGCGGCCGCCGTCCGGATCTCGCGGAGGTGCAGAATCTCGCGGCTGGCGGCGAACCGCGAATCGACGAGCACTCCCGGCGCCAGGCCGAACGCCACCAGCACCAACACGAGCGCGACGAACGTCCAGGCTTCGCGAGGCGTCAATCCCAGCTTGAGACCCGAGTGGGCCAACGGATCCGAGCGCCCGCAGAAGAGCGAAAAGTACATTCGAGCGACCGCGAGCCCGGTCAGCGCCGACGCCACGACGACCGCGAATCCCATCAGCGGAAACGCATCGACGGCGCCATCGACCAGCAACTCCTGCCCGAGGAAGCCCAGCGTGCCCGGGAACCCCGTGCAGGCCAGGCCCATCGCGAGGAAGCTGATCGCGAGGACGGGCATTCGCTCGTACCCGCCGTGGAACTTCGTCAAGTCGAGCCGGCCGCGGCGCGCCTCCAGCACGAGGACGCACCGGGCCAGTCCACCGAAGGCCAGACCGGCCGACAGCCATACCAGGAGACCCCCGGCAAGCGCCGTCACGCTCGAACAGTCGAGCCCGGCCATCACCAGGGCCGATTGACTCATGAAGAGGTATCCGCAGGCGCGGCGCGCGCTCGACTGCACGAGCGCCAGCGCCGCGCCGTACACGGCGGTTCCAAGGGCCAGCACCGCGATCACGCGGAGCATCCCGGGCGTCGCGCGCGGCACGATCAGGACGACGGTCATGTAGGCGCCGATTTGCGGCGCGCTGAAGAGAATCGCGGGCCCCAGGCGGCCGTGGTCGAATACCTCCGGGATCCAGGCATGAAACGGCACGATGCCCTTTCGCACCAATGCCGCGACGACGATGAGCCACAGGCCCGCGGTCTCGAGCGGAGTGTTCCGGACGCCGGGCGCCATGATCAGCCCGAGGCCCGCGCCAAAGAGCAGGGTCGATCCGCCCAGGTACGCGGCGACCACGCGCCGCTGATGGCGATGTGCGGGATCAGCCAGCGCGGAAAGAAACGTCCAGGCGGACGCCGCGGACAGGAGCCAGAGAAGGACGCCGCTTTCCGTCAGGAACGACGCGAGCGTGATCAGGCTGGCGAGCGCCGTGCGGCGTAGTCCGCCGCGATCCAGCGCTGCGCGCGGCGTCACCGCGACGGTGAGCAACCACAGGCCTGCCGCAAGCGGCAGAAGCACCGCAGAAAACGTGTCAAGACGAACGACCGCTTCGCCTCCGGACACCCAACTGCGGGCCGAAGCGCGGAGGTAGACCGCGTGGAGGCTCGGCACCACGGAGACCACGAGCGCGGCGGCGACCATGGCGCTGGCACAGGCGACCGCCAGCCGGCGGAGGCGCTCGACCTCGACCGGAAAGAACGATGCGCCGACCACGAGACTGGGCAGCGCAATCAGGAGGACGAGCCACCACCAGCCCTCACTCATCGCGATCGTCACCTCCCAGGGCGGTGAACGACTGTCCCGCGGACACCACGGTGGCGCACAGCCATTCGTCGAGGCGCGTCAGCCGGTCGCCGAACCGGATGAACGGCCGCACCACCAGCCGGTCCAGCCCGCTGTCGAGGAACCCGCGCTCGAGCGCGACGAGAAACAGCCGCCGGCCGAGGCGCGTGACGATCGTCTCGTTGCGCGCCCGCCCGGCCCGCCGCGGCCGCTCGCCGATAGCCGCCTCGATGCCGTGGAGATCGTGCAACACGTTCGGTGCGCTGAGGAACTGCAGCAGGCGAAAGCACGCGTGTCCGGCCAGGTGGACGAACGCCACGGCGTACCAGCCGACGGCGATTTCCACGACGATGATGCCGACCTGCGTGAGGGCGGCGTAGGCGAGCGATGATTTGACGTCGCTCTGGACGCGCGTCGCGATCCCCGCGAAGACCGCGGTGGCCGCCCCCAGGGTCCCCGCCAGCACGCGCGCCGTCGCCGCCTGTTCGAGCAGGGGCGCCGAGCGCAACAGCAGGAAGCAGCCGGCGTGAATCGAGAGCGATCCGTAGTACACGGCGCTCGAGGGCGTCGGCCCTTCCATCGCGCGCGGAAGCCAGCCCGAGAAGGGCAGCAGTGCGCTCTTGCCCGCCACCGCGATGATGAGCAGGACGGCAATCACCGTGGCGTTCGCGGCGTCGAGACCTGACGCCGACGAGGCGCGCGCGCCGCCGAACAGCAGCGAGAGGCTGTCCGTCCCGGCGACGTGCCGCAGCCACACGGCGGCCGACAGCATCGCAGCATCGCTGATGCGGTAGACCGTCAGCACGCGCAGCGCATTCGACACGGGCGCCGGCCGATCCTGGAAGAAGGCGACGAGCAGCGCGGAGCTCAAACCGACGAACTCCCAGCCGACGAACAGCACCTCGACATTGCCCGCCAGCGCCACGAGCACCATGCCGGTCACGAACAGGGCGAGGAGGACGAAATAACGGTTGTAGCCGGCTTCGCGGTGCAGATAGCGATTCGAGAAGGCCGACACCACTCCGGCAATCGCGACCGCGAGCGTCGCGAACGCGAGCGAGAGGCGGTCGACGAGGAACTCGATCGCGATCCCGCCCTCGTGGGACGTCGACCAGGCGCCGTAGGAGATGAGTCGTGCGCCGCCGCCCGACGCCCCGTGTATGACGAACGCGGCCGCAAGCGCCGCGCAGCCCGTCAGCATGAGGCCGGCGGCCAGCGGCCCCGTCCAGCGTTCCGGCAGCGGTCGGTTGGCGATCGACGCGCCGCCGAGCACGGCGAGCAGGACCGCCGGCGATCCCACGCCGACGAGCACCATCACCGTCAGCGGCAGCGCGGCGGTCATGCGGACGTCCCGGCGCCAAGTCCGCCGTGAGCGGGCGGCGTGGGCGGCACAATCGACGCAGGCGGCAGAAACCCGCGCTTCCCCTGGTACCACGCCGCGGAGAGTCCGGAGATCACCGGCAGGGCCTCGGCTGGAGCGTGCGGGACGAAACCGTCCGCCCGACGCTCCCACAACGCGCCGCCCGCGGGGTCGAGACAGGCCAGCCAGATCCACCGATGGCGGACGAGGCGTTCGATGGCGGGCTGGCGGCTCACCACCCGATCGAGCACCTCGCGCGGGCACTCCACGACGATCGCCAAGCGCGTCGGCTCGTGGATCTCGACCATCTGCCAGGGCAGCCCCGTCCGGAGGTCGCTCTGCGCGCCGTCCATCACGCCGAGCAGGGACGTGACGTTGTGCGGCAATTTGGTGCCGCAGCCGTAGCCGCGCGGATCGACGTAGCTGAAGTAGTACTCGAGGCTGATGCCGGCGACGACCGGGACCACAGCGGCCAGGATCCGCGCGAGGATCGCGCCGTCGCCGTCCCGATCCGGATCGTACGAGACGAGAAACGCCCGTCGGTCGAGGAACAGCCCGCGCGTTCGCGTGCGCCGGCCGACGAGGCAGAACGCGTTCGTCGCATGGCCGTACTCCGGCCGCGGCTGGGCCAGGTCGGCGGCGCGGCCCTCGACGTGCGCCAGCGCGGCGATCGGCGGATACCAGGGCGGCACCGCGTCGAACCGCCGGCAGCGCTCGTGCGCTTCGCGCCGACGCGCCGCCGCCACGGCCTCGCGGGCCCGCTCGACGGCCGCCCGGGCGGGCGCGGGCACGAGGTCCTCGTCGAAGAACGTGACGTCGTTGTTGCACGTGTTCCGCTGTGCCCCGACGAACCACGTCGTCTGATCGATCGGCAGGCCCTCGTCGGCCAGCAGCGCACGAACGCGCGGATCGTTGGCCATTTGCGCAAACGCTCGCGCATTCGGGCCTCCGCGGCCTCCGCCGCAGGCGCCGCAGTCGTGCGCCGACTCGTGCGGGTTGTTGAGGCTGACCGATCCGTGCCCGATGAGCATCACCAGCGGGGCAAGCCGATGGCTGATGCCGATGTCGTCGAGCACGCGGCGAACGATGTCCGCCATCTCGCGGACCGTGAATCCCGAATGGGTGCCGATCGGCGGCGGATTCGGCCGCCGATCGAGCTGCAGGCGCGTCTGGACGGGGACCACCGAGGTCTCGCGCACGCGACGC
Source organism: Vicinamibacterales bacterium (assembly GCA_035519535.1). GTDB lineage: Bacteria > Acidobacteriota > Vicinamibacteria > Vicinamibacterales > SCN-69-37 > DATEGZ01. The sequence goes on from DATIWF010000074.1 coordinate 43,228, forward strand.
CATCGGGAGAAGAGCCAGGGGAACACGACGCGGAGAATCAGCGGCACGAGCGACAGCCAGCCGAACGCCGTCATCAGGAGCGCGCCCCGGACGGGCATCCGGCTGCCGAGGTGGACGTTGTAGCCGAGGAACCCGACCGCGCGCTGGTGCAGACGCCGTGACCGCCCCCCGAGTCGATCGGCGTCGAGCTCGACTTCCGAGACGTAGTGCTCCGGTCGAATCGCCACCGGACACAACGGCCGCGGGTGGGCATCCGAGGGCCCCTGGTAGTAGATCGCGACGTTGAAGAATCCGGCCGTGCCGAACGTCTCGCACGCCGGCTCGATCTCTTCGAGATGGCGTCGAAAGGACTCCTCGCGCTCGTCGAGACAGAACACGGCCTGAAACGCGGGATCGTGCGGCGTCGCAGGCGGCCGGTGGAGCACGAGCGCGTCGTACAGCCGGGAGCGGACCGAACGCTCGAACGCCTGATGGAGCACGCGTCGCCGCAGCAGCGTGTCGATCTGCCGCAGCTCAGACTCGAGCCCCGCGACGTGCGCCGCGGTCCACTGATCGACGATGGCGGCGTCGAGGCCGCAGAGCTGCGCGACGTGGAAGAGCGGCCAGGCGCGCTCGAGCGGCGTGGCCGGTGGGGGGAGCGCCTGCCGGGTGCGCAGCCAGTCGCGCAGATCGGCGACCGACCCGCGATACGGCAGCTGCCGCGTCGCTTCGGCCAGGGCAGACCGCTCGCAGAGCAGCCGGACCGCCAGGTAGCCGCGCAGGGTCACCGTGAGGTCGCGCGCCGGAACGCGGTCAGGGCGTTCTTCGATCTGGCGGACGATGCCGGCCCATCCGCGGAGGGCGAGGAGCTCCGCGGCGAGATAGGCCCGACGTTCTTCGGCTCGGACGCCGAGCTCGCCGAGCGACTGTTCGATCGAATCCAGGGCATTCCGGCCGCGTGCCCGGTCGTCAGCGACCAGTCGCGGGAGCGTGCGCGCCCAGGGACCGCTGCGGGCCGCCAGGGCCGTGTCGTAGATCTCGAGGAAGCAGCCGTGGATGCCGCGATCTCGTGCGGGCATGGCCCAGTGCGCGAGGCCCTGGTCGAGGTAGCCGGCGAGAAAGCGGATCAGGGACGGATGGATCCACGCGTCCGTGTCGAGATCGGCGACGGCGTTCAGCCAGTCGCGGTGCCGGACCGGCGCGATCGTCTCGGGGGCGGGCGGCGCCCCGGCGCGCGCGACGGCCTGAAGGCACGCCCGCCACAACGATCGGACCGCGCGGGACTCTCCGCCGGGCGGATCGTGCGGGTCGAGCTGCGCGGCCGCGGCGGCCCGCGCGGCGGCCGGCACGTCGGTGCGAAAGCGCGAGAGCGCCGCCGTTTCTTCAAGGAGCCAGGACAATTCCCGTCCGCTCGCGACAGGGAAGCCGTGCAGCACGAGGGCCCGCCACAGATCCAGCCGCGGACCGACGCCCGCCACGTGCTCCGCGCCGCGGGTGCCGAGCGCCTCACGCAGCAGCGCGTCGATGTCACGCGCGAGAATCCGACCGGAGGCGAGCTTCTCGCGGTACCGCGGCTCGGCGAGGTACGGCTCGCATCCAAGCGCGTCGCCCGCGCGCTCCACGGCCTCTTCGAACCGGAGGTCCTCGAGCGCGTGGAGCGGATTGTGGTGGATGAAGATGCTGATCGGTCCCTGGGCCGGCAGCAGGTGCGCCAGCTCGTCGATCAGGCTCGACAGCGGGCGCGACGCATCGGGCGGGCCACCGCGATCAGGCTGGGCGAGCGAAATGGCGAGGTCCTTCCAGATGGCGTGCGGGACGGCCGCCGACGCGAGTTGCTATCATAGCAATATTTGAATACTATCATCCCGTGATTCCGCGCCGCGCGCGCCGGCCGGGCGCTCACGCAGCCGCGGGCGAGCTCCAGGCGTTCAAGGCGCAGTTCTTTCGGGCGCTCGCCCATCCCACACGCATCCGGATCGTCGAGGTGCTCAGACGAAGCGAGCGGTCCGTGCAGGAGCTGCAGGAGGCGCTGGCCCTCCCGCAGCCGATCGTCTCCCAGCAGCTGGCCGTGCTCCGGAACCAAGGCATCCTCACGACCCAGCGGGAAGGGCCGACGGTCCGGTACGGGCTGCGGGATCCACTGGTGGGGGATCTCCTGGACGTGGCCCGGCGGATCTTCGGCCATCAACTCGTCAGCACGAAGGGGCTGCTTCGCGAGCTGCAGCGCGAGGGGCGGCGCGCGTAGCGTCGACCGCCTGCACACCCCGGAAAATCGCCGCCTTGGCGATGAGGTCCGCAACGGCCCGCCGAATCTGCTGGTGAGGGGCGGTGAAGGACCGTCCTTCTCCACATCAGCCGTCGACTCGCCCGCCTCGAGGTCACCCGGCATATTTCCGCGAGCATCCGCGTGACCGTCACGCCACTTCACTTCGTGCTCACCCTTCTCCATGCCAGTCGCCGTGGGCTGGCCTGCGGGACGATGATATGAAGGGGCCTAAGGATGCGAAGGCAGTTCACCAAGTCCGGTCGGGCTCATTCAGTAGATCTTCAGCTAGAACCACTACGATCTTCTGGGGAGGCGAGCTCATGAAAAGAGTGCCGGTTGTTCTCGCAATGTGTTCGTTCGCGCTCGTGGTGCTCGGCGGCTCTGCGGTCGCGCAGGAGACGAAGGCCAAGAGCCTGCAGCTCAAGGACCTGCCCGCGGCTGTCCAGAAGACAGTGACGGACAACCTGAAGGGGGGCGAGATCAAGAATATCGGCAAGGAAACCGAGGACGGCATCGCCCAGTACGAGATCGAAAGCGTGCTGAACGGAAAGACACGAGATTTCAACGTGGACACCAAGGGCAAGCTCCTGTTGGTGGAAGAGGCCACCAGCATCGACGCCATTCCTGCCGCGGCCAAGGCGTCGATTCTGAAGAAGGTTGCGGATGGCAAACTCGGCGCGGTCGAGACGTATCTGAAGCCTGGTCAACCGATGGCGTATGAAGCGGCCTACACGGACAAGGGTGGGAAGCGGCACGAGGTGCTCGTGAAGGCGGATGGCGCCGAAATCAAGGACTAGGCGTCACCGGGTTCGTCTGAACGCATTCTGTCTGGTCGCACGCTGACGGCCGCCGGCTACGCGCAGCTCGACGTTCGCCTGTCACATGAGCTGACGCTGGGCAGCCAGAAAGATGCGTCTGCGATCACGCTCGCCTTCGATTGCTTCAACATCCTGAACACGGTCAATTGCGGGACGTTCATCGGCAGCGTCGGCTCGCCCTTGTTCGGCCTGCCGGTGACGGCGCGACCGCCGCGTCAGTTCCAGTTCTCGGCCCGGTTCGCGTTCTGATCTCTTCTTTGTTCGCGACCTGTCGAGAAGCTCAAGCGGGACCCCTGGAGTACTATGATCTGTTGCGCAGCACCGGACTCTCTGAGGCAGAGCCGGCGGAGGCCCAGGCATGCAGCCGGATGTTCTTCAAGCACTGGAGCGGCGTCTCGGACGGCTCCATGCGAAACAGCGGCTCGGGGTCGAGCGAGATCACGAGGCGCGCGTCTTCGGCGGTGGCCTCAACTTCTTCCATATCGAGAACTGGTATTCCGTGCAGTCCCTCATTCGGCGGACGCTGCAGCTCACGGGTCTGTACTGGCGCGGGCTCCGGAATGCCCAGCGCATCCAGATCCGCCATAATGTCGTCACCCGGCGCGATCTGCCTCCGCTGTTTGACGGTTTCACCATCCTGCACATCAGCGACCTGCACGTCGACATGAATCCCCAGCCGATGGCCCGACTGATCGAACTACTCCATGAAATGACGTACGATCTCTGCGTTCTCACCGGGGACTACCGAGGACAGACGTTCGGTCCGTACGACGCGGCGCTCGAGGGGTTGGCGCGCGTCCGACCGCATCTCGGCACCGCGGTCTACGCAGTCTTGGGCAACCACGACACGATCCGGATGGTCCCTGGAGTCGAGGACATGGGGATTCGCCTGCTGCTCAACGAGTGCGCGGCGATCACCCGTGGCGATCAACGGATCTACCTGGCCGGCATCGACGACGCGCACTACTACCGCGTCGACAACATGGACAAGGCCGCGGCGGGCATCCCGCCTGGCGGATTCTCCATCCTGCTTTCACATACTCCGGAGATCTACCGTCAGGCCGCCCATGCCGACTTCTGCGTGCTGCTCAGCGGGCACACCCACGGCGGGCAGATTTGTCTGCCGCGCGCGATTCCGATCACACTCGACTCGGCGCTGCCCCGGCGTCTGGGATCCGGGGCCTGGAAGTATCACAACATGGACGGTTACACGTCGGTGGGCGTCGGGTCCTCCATCGTTCCGGTGCGGTTCAACTGTCCGCCGGAGATCACGCTGCATCACCTCCGTCGCCCTCCGAGCGACTAGCAGGGCCGCCCGCGTCAGTACGGCCGATCGCGAATTCGAAGGACATAGAGCAGTCGCGACAGCAGCACGTCTCCTGCAAAGAACGTGACCGCCACCACCGCGATATCCGCCGGCGTGAACGACAGGAGCTGACGGCACGCAAGAAGCGGCAACAACGATTCAGGGACCTGGTCCACGCCGGTCATTCTGCTGCTCGGAGGGCGCCCCAGGCGACGCTTTACGAAGCTGGACAACAGGTCCCCAGCCATCGCCACAGCGCCCACCAGAATCCCGAGGTCCCAATCCAGACCTATCAGCCGACTCGTCAGTGTCGTCGCCAGCACCGCGACCACGATCCCCCGCACCGTCTTCGATGGGCCAAACACCGGTCGCCCGTCCAGGAATTGGGCGCCCCGATCGATCGGCAAGGAAAACAACGTCCCGAGGAACTTCGCGGTCAGCACCGGCGCGGCATTCGCCACGGTCAGCAGGGTCAGGAACTGCACGATCGCCCGAGGATGGAGAGAACCCATCCCTCTCAGCGCCCTTCCGGGGCCTCAATCACGAGCCAGCAAGGCCCGGGTCGCGCTACTGCTTGATAACGATGAACCACGCAGCGACGATCGGACCCTGCGGGCCGCGACCACGTCCCGCTGCCGGCGGCGGCGCGCCAGCGGCTGGCGACGGAGCCGGACCGCGCTCGGGCTGGAACAGATACGCATTGTGCGTCACCGGATCCACGGTGATGGTCTTCGCGCCGGCGAACGTGGCGACGGTCGCAACCACGGTGTACTGGTCGGGCGAATCCTGGTGGACGACCGTGACGTTGCCCTCGCCCCCATTTGGAATGTAGATCAGCTTCCTCGACGAGTCCCATCCCAAGGCGTCAACGCGCGTGCCGTTCGTGATGGACGCCACGACCTTGCCGGTGCTCGCATCGACGACGACCGAGGTCCTGCTGCATCCGGAGAAAATGCGGTTCGACGCCTTGTCGTAGGCGATGCCGGTCGGCCCTTCGCAGGGCGCGAGCGGCCATGACGCAGTCGCCTTCCACGTCTTGACGTCGATCACCTGAATCGTGCTCTTGCCTTCATTGTTGACGAAGATATGTCCCTTGCCGTCGGCCGCGGCGCCCTCGGGCGCGGTGTCTTCGAGCTCAGCGGTGCCGACGATGTCGCCGGTCTTCGGATCGATGGCCGTAAGGGTGCCCACGGGCCGGCTGTGATTCGTCAGGATGATCTTGTCGTCCGGTTCGTCGTACATGATGCCGTCCAGGCCGCCCTGGTCGACCTTGATCTGCTTGATCACCGCCAGAGTCTTCAGATCGAACATCGTCACGTTCGAGTCGCCGCCGTTCGTCGTGAAGCCGTGACCCGCCTTGGTGGCGATGCCGACGCCGTGCACGCCCGGGGTGTTCGGAATGTCGCCGAGCACCTTGCCCGTGGCACCCTCGATCACCATCACGTGGGTGGCGCGCGAAACGAACACGCGGCCCGTGGCGGCTTCGACGGCGACGTAGTCCGTGCCGCCTTCGCCCTTGATATCGAACTTCTCAACCTTGAACGCTTGCGCGTGTCCGACGCTGGGCGCCGACAGGCCGGCTGCGAAGAACGCGACAAGTGCGATGAGTAAGCGTCTCGCCATTTGAGGCCTCACTAGTGGTTGCCAAGCGCGTGCGTTCACTCGGCAGAATGGAGGATCAGGACCGTGGCTATTGTAACCCTCTCGACATGTCGCGCCGCCGGCCTCGTCGCGCTTGTCCTTCTGTTCACCGGCATGACGCTCTCACTTGCGGCGCTGGCGGCCGCACAGAACGGCCCGCAACCCTGGCTGTCGGGTCGCGCGATTCTCGACGTCGACTCGTCGATCTTCAGTCACACGACGGCCGTGGTGCCGGCCTGGCGCTGGAGCGTCACCAGAATGATCCAGAAAAGTTCAGATTCTATGGATGTTGATCGCTTCGCGAACGAGCGGAGCGAGTGAGCCGACGGAGCGGAGCGGGGATCGTGGGGCCCCGCGAGCGACGTCGTAAGGGGGGTCGGCGGGGACGAAGTCCCCCCGGTCAAAACCGAGAAAGTCGAGAGGTCGGGAGTCGAGAGGTCGGGAAGTGAAAGCCGAAGTCCGGACGACGCAGTGCAAGAGCGAACGAGCGCAGCGAAGTGAGCCGACGGAGCGGAGCGGGGATCGTGGGGCCCCGCGAGCGACGTCGTAAGGGGGGTCGGCGGGGACGAAGTCCCCCCGAAGAATATTGGTGCGGAAGGGGGGACTCGAACCCCCACGGTCTTGCGACCGCCAGCCCCTCAAGCTGGCAAGAGTTGAAGTCGATCGCGACGGACCCCGGAAAATCGAGGTCCCCTTTCACGAGCCGCCGCCGATCGCGGCCGCTCAAGGCTGCGTTTAGCGCAATCCGTTGCACACCGTTGCACACGGCGTCGAGCATCGTCCGGGTCCGACCGAGTCTGCGACGTCTGGCGGCGAAGCCGCCGGCTACCGCCACTGTGCAGAAGGTTCACACGCCCTCAACCCAAACGGAGGGCGCAGAGCACAGGCTACCGCCAACGCGCCACGTTAGCTTCTGTGATCGGGCACCTCGTTTGGCTCCAAACGCGATTCCCGCCCGGTGCAACGGCCGCTCGCTCTCCGACGATCGTGGAGCCGGCGACGACCCACTTGAGCGGGAACACAGCCAACACAAACGCGTCGACGCTCGGAGCACCGTCGACGAGCGGATGCTCCAAGGTCTGATCTAGCGCTGACGGTGGCCGCTGCTCCGGCGTTGAATTGCCGCCCGGCTGGAGCAGCACAACGCGGATCGGAAGTTTTGAGAAGTCTCGCCGGTCGAGCGGCAACGTGCTCAGTTTGTCTGCCGCCGGGGCGACAGGCTCGCGGACCCACACGCCAAGCGAGGGCCCCTCCGGACCCGCGGGTCCGGTCAGCGCCAGGCAGGCGACTGTGCCGTCTTCTGCGCGAATGGTCTGCGACGTCGAGGCACCGAAATCGAACCTATCGCCTATATGTCTGGTCACTAGAGGATCTACCTTCAGTTTGGCATCGTGCTGAACGACCCGCCCGCTCGTCACTAGGATCTTTCTGCAATCGGGCGTGAAGGCGGTCGCCATAATGCACACGTCATAGAAACCAGGTTCGAGCTCGATCTCGAAGCGTCCTGCGACGTCGGTATCCACCGCCACGTCCGGGCGGGCAACCTGCTTCGTTTCCCCAGCCGGATCGTAGTGAAATAGCACGTGCGCGTTCTTGATGGCCGTTCCCAGTTCGTCCGACACCCTTCCAGACACCTTCGTCGCGGAAAACGCGGCCAATCCAGCACAGAGCGCAATAGCAGTTGGGATGAACAGGAACGCGAGGCGACGTGCTGGCATCGGTTCTTTCTCCGAACTGGCGGTCTAGAAGCAGACCGCCATGATTCGATAGGTCTGCAATTGATTTACGGAGAGGTTCTTGTCCGGGACGAAGTGGGTGATGTTGTCGAGCTGGTGACCGAGCTCATGCAAGAGCAACAAGGCGCGGAACTGAGATTGGCTCCACGGTCGACCAAACGGGTCGGGTTTATCGCCAGTGTTGTACGTCATGTACTTTCCATTCGTATAGGCCGACGTGCACGGTGGCGCCGCCAATCGGGAAGCCCGATTCTGCATCAAGAAAGCGGTGGGATCCATTGACTTCGCGAACGAACGCACCGGCCTGGAGGGCTGGTGCGTTAGGAAGCGACTCAAAGATCGCCATGTCCTGTTCCAGTAATTGCAACGGAGCAAGCGTGACGTCGGGAAGCGCACGCGCAGAGGGGGAATGTGTTGCACACGGACAGATGGCACGCACCAGCCATCGTGCGCACTGTCATGACAGGAATTCTGGCAACTCCTGTGCTTCGCGATAGTTAAGGTTGGTGCGGAAGGGGGGACTCGAACCCCCACGGTCTTGCGACCGCCAGCCCCTCAAGCTGACAACAGTTGAAGCCGATCGCGGCGGATCCCGGGAAATCGCGGTCCACTTTCAGGTGCGGCCGCCGATCGCGGTCGTACAGGGCCGCGTCCAGAGGAATCCGTTGCACACTGTTGCACACGGCGTTGGGCATCGCCCGAATGGTCCGAGCTAGAGGTTGACCTTCTTCGGCGCGGCACTCTAAAGGGTCTTGTTGGGTTCCTCAGCCAGGGGAAGTTCGTGACGTCGCGGCTCATGAGAAACGGGCTCAACGGAAACGTGGTGCGCACCGCGTCGCGACTGTCTCCGACGCGGTTGGCCGCATCGTTTGAGCTGACGGACCGAGTTCCGTCCCTACCGTCCCGCGGGTCCGCGCACGACCTGCACGAAATCGTCGGGTCTGATCCACTTGACGAATGCCGCGCGAACGGCGTCGGCGCTCAGGTCGGCGTACCGTCGCGCCGCACGGGCAGGCTCATCGAGCGGCAAATCGATCAGCGCGCGGTCTGTACGGCAGCCGGCGGCTGAGCCCGGCGACCGCATCGGAGGCCGCGACGCTGAGTTCGTCTCGCCGGCCCGTGGGCTCGGAGCCGGTCCCGACCCTCTCGCGTTGACGACGACCGAGTCGCGGAAGCGCCGGGCGGGCCGCCGATTCCTACTTGTGCTTGTGGTGATGCGGCCCGGCGTGCGGGTGTGAGTGGACCGTCTTGCCGTGGCGATGCCGGTGCGGATCCCCCGCCTTCGGCACCTTGGTGTAGCGTTTGGCGGCGGTCGCGCGCGTCTGTCGCCTTTTGGCGGACATGGGTCCTCCGGGTGTGCGCGCAGTATAGCGTGTCGCGAGGACGCGAAGCCTGAGGATGCGCTCCGGGCGTTCGGGAGCATGATAACGAGCGCATGATGATGCGGTCACGCCCCCTGCGTTGCCCTCTCGTCGTTGCCGCGATGGTGATGGCGGGTGCGGTCACTCTTTCGGCGCACGATTTCTGGATCGCCGCGTCCGTCCCGCGGCCTCGACCCGGCACGACCGTTGTCATCACCGCGAACGTCGGCGACAACAGCTACCCAGACAGCCAGAGTGTCACTGCGCCCGAGCGCATCGAGTCCCTGCGCCTGGTGGGTCCTTCGTCATTGCTCCTGACGCCGAAGTTCCGCACGCTGGGGAATGCCCTCGCAACCGACGTGGTGTTGCCGCCGGCGCCCGCGACCTACATGGTCGTAATGACGGTGAAGGGCCGCTTTCTCAGCATGGGTGCCGCGGAGTTCACGGACTATCTGAACGAAGAAGGCCTCACGGCCGTCATCGCCGAACGACAGCGGCGCGGTGAGGCCTCGCTCCCGAGCCGCGAGCGGTACTCACGCCAGGCCAAGACGCTCATCCACGCCGGCGACGGCCCGGCCGATCACGTGACGCGGCCCGTGGGACTGGTCGCGGAGATGGTGCCCGACACGGATGTCACCCGCGCACACGTCGGCGATACGATCGCGGCGCGGTTGCTGTTCGACGGTCAGCCCGTCGCGAACGCACAGGTGAGCGAGTACGCGGCCGGGCCAGGCCACATCGTCACTCGCCGCCAGATCGCGCGCACCGACAAGAGCGGGCGCGCATCGTTCGTGCTGCGCGGCCAGGGCCCCTTCCTGCTGACGACCACGCACATGGTGCGACGTACCGGAGAAACCGGCCCGGACGCTGCCGACTGGGAGTCGTATTGGGTCTCCCTCACGTTCGACATTCAGCGCTAGGCGACGCCGGGCGATCGCCTCGATTCCACTGATCCTGCGCGTCGCGGTGACCCGGCTGTCCGGCGTTGCTCAGTCCATGTCGCGCAGCGCGTCGTCCAGGCGCCTGGTCGCGTCCGTTGAATCCGGCGGGTCCAGCACGCCGTTCGGGACGCCCGGCGCCGCGCCGGCCGCCGCGCGCCGCGTCGATCGCCGCAGCGCCGCGATCAGCAGTCCCGCGCTAAGGAGCAGCACGGCCGGCGGCAGGACGTAGACGAATCGACCCGTGCCCGCGGCGGGCGGCTCCGCGAGAATCCGCGGGCCGTACTCGTGCACATAGGCGTCGATGATTTCCCCGCGCGTCTGCCCGGCCGCCAGACGGACGCGGATGTCGCGCTTGACTTGGTCGGCGGCCTCCGACTGATGCTGCGAGACCTGCTGCCGGAAGCAGCAGGGGGCGACCAGGAGATCCTCGATCGCACGCGCCTCCCGCTCGACATCGGCCGGCGGCTGCGCCCGCGCCGGCGTCGCCGCGAGGACCACGCCGATCGTGAGCGCGAGACACGCGGCCACGCGCGCGAGAGAGTGCCGGGACATCTCCACGCGATCGTACGGCACGTTCGCGCGGGACACCCCGCGGCAATTCGTCGCAGCGCGGATGTGGAGGGGACGACGGTTAGCGGCGGCCGCCGCCTCGCCCCATCCGGCCGGCCGTCGACGGCGGCACCAGGCCCTGCAGCCGCATGTAGGTCACGATGTTGCCCCAGTGCTCGCTGATGTGCTGCGTGTCGTAGATCAACGTACCGAGCTTCGAACGATTCCCCTGCCGCTCGAGCATGTTGTCCATCGTCACGGCGGCGAACGCCTTGTCGCAGCGGCTGAATGACTCGCTCAGGTTCTGCACGATCTGGGCCTTCGTCAGGCCCTTGCCGAGATCGGTCGGCTGCCCGTTGCTGTCGTACCGGCCCGGCGCCTTCGCGTCGCCGGCCAGCGCCCAGCAGGCGCCGTTGTTGTCGTCCGCGATGTGACCGAGCAAATCACCGAACGTGCGCACGTCCGGCGTCGGCGACCAGTTGTACTTGTCCTCCGGAAACTGGTCGGCCGCTTTCGTGATGTAGCCCTTGAGCGTGTTGAACATGTTCTGGACTTCCGTCACGAGCGGCGGCACGGGTTGCGCGCCGCGCCCCTGCGCCATCGATGAGCCGGTCTGCGCCATGCCCTGGGCCGGTTCAACCCCCGCGATGCGCGCGTCGAGCCCCACAGCAACGGCGCACACACCCGCACACATGATTAGGAACGTTCGCATGCTGACATCTCCCTCCGCGTCAACCGGGCCACGGCACCCACCGCACCCGGTACGCTCAATGATGATGCCCCCACTGGGGCGGCGGCTCGGTTTCAGACAGACAGGCCGCCAGCGCTACCACGACGACCGCCGCGACGAGGGCCTCAACGACGACCGTCTTCAGGCCCGCGCCGCGCCAGTTGAGGAAACCGATTCCGCCCATGAGCATCACCGCCGCTACCTTTCCCAGCAGCACCTGACCGTAGACCGTCGTCCAGAGCGTGGAGAGAGGCTGCAGGTGCTCCCAGGCGATTACCGCGCCTGATGCTGCGACCAGGGAGGCACCCGTCAGCGCGATCGGTGCGAACGATCGCAGACGGACGAGGAGCGCGTCCAGATCATGCCGGCCGGACCAGAGTGCGACCCAGAGCGTGCCGATCCACAGTCCTCCGCCGAACAGGTGCGCGGCATGTGCACCCAGCAACCACGCATCGTGACTGCCGCCATGGCCGACGAGCGGCACGACGGCCGCCACACCGAGCGCGGCCATGCCGCTGAGGACGATCCAGGACGACGGGAAGCGCGCCGCCAGCGGCAGGGCGAGTGCCACGGCCAGCGACGTGCTGGCCAACCACCGCCAATGCCGCCCCCAGACGTTGAGCGCGACCAGCCGCCAGGCCGGATCGATGCTTCGAAACCCGTCGGCGCCGAACCAGGCGTTCACCTCGGCCACGAGTATGAACGCGCTGCTGGCCAGGAGCCACAGTGCGAGGCGACGTGCGACGGCGATCACGCGGGCAGGCGCCGGGACGCGCAGGAGCGTGGCGCCGAAGGCGCCGATCACGCCGAGGGCGCTCACATAGAGCGCCCAGCGCGCCGGGATCACGGTTGCTTCGTTCCGATCGTGAATGCGATGTCGCCCTGCTGCACGTGGCCGTCGTCGCCAGCGCCGCGCCAGTGAAGCGTGTACGAGCCGGCCGCAAGCGGGCTGGCCGGCTCGACATACATCGACTTCTCGGCGGGGACGATCACGGTCTTGCCGACGGCGACGGCCTTGGCGCCTGCCTTGAGCGAGATCGTGCTGACGTCCTGGGCCGGCACCTGGCTGAACCAAAGCTGGAGACGCGCCGGCGGGGTCTTGAGCGTGACGCCGGCCGACGGCAAGCTCCGAATGAGCTCACAGTGGAACATGGGCGCGGCTGATACCCCTACGAGGCACGCCGTCGTGAAGATGATGACGAGCGAAAGTCGTGTACGCATGGTCGCAGTATAGGCAAGCGATCTCCGGGTGGGCACGGCCGTACGAGCCTGCGGCAATATGCCGCACGTGAGCGTATATCTCCCCATGCGAAGCTGCGCGGACGCTACGACGCCGGATGCGGACGCTTGTCGTCAGTGCCGTGCTCGTCGGGGTCGCCCCCGCCGCCCACGCCCAGGAGACCGTCAATCAGGCCAGCGTGAGCGGACACGCGTCACCGACTCGACGGGCGCGGTCCTGCAAGGGGCGAGGTCGCCGCCCGCGCCGTCGAGTACGCTTCGGCCAGCGCGAACTCAGTACCGAGCGCCGTTCCGCCTACGACGAGCTCGTAGAGCTTCGCGCGCTGGCTCGCAAGCACGTCGCTCAGCACGTTGACGGCCGCGAAGTCAGGACTGTCCGTGCCGGGCTTGCGGTAGGCGATGAACGCCAGGGTGTAAGGCAGGTTGCTCGATAGCGTGAACGTCTCGGATTTGACCGGATGAAGCCGCAGTAGCGGGACGGACCAGACGCGATTGAATGTCATGACGGCTTCATGCACTCGCCAGCACCGCAGCTTACCAAGCAGGCCGCCACGCCCTTCGACATTCGCACGAGTGGATCCATTCGGCCCACGAACGGCGCACGACTCCGCGGGCGCGGATGCGCTACGTGGGACAGACCTTCGCCGTGTCTATGAGGGATGCCGCTGGGCTTGCCACCGAAGCGCGAGCGTCGCGGGCGGTTCGCGAAGGTTGGTGCGGAAGGGGGGATTCGAACCCCCACGGTCTTGCGACCGCCAGCCCCTCAAGCTGGTGCGTCTGCCAATTCCGCCACTTCCGCGTGGCCGGCGAACCTTCTAACTTCTAACTTCTCCCCCGCCCTCGCCCGGGCGTCGCGGCCGGAGTCGCCGCTGGCGTCGCAGCCGGCGAGCTCGTCGGTGTCGGCGTCGCAGACGTCGTCGGGAGCGTCGGCAGGGCCGGCGCCGCCGGCGAGGCCGCCGGGGCTGGTCCACCCACGCCGCTCACGACCGATCCGCCCGCGCCGGTGCGCGAGGCGATGCCGAGGCCGAGCGCGCCGATCATGAACAGCGTGCCGAGAACCGTCGTCGCGCGCGTCAGGAACGTCGCGCCGGCACGCGCGCCGAACGCGGTCTGACTGCTGGCGCCACCGAAAGCGGCCGCGATGTCTCCGCCCTTGCCCTGCTGCAGCAGGACGACCACGAGCAGCAGAAAGCAGACCAGAACGTAAAAGGCGACGAGCAGGTAGTAGAGCATAAGCGACCAGTATATCGGGTTATTGAGTGATCGGGATATTGGGCTATTTGGAGGCCGTCGTCCCGCGCGAGACGATCTCGAAGAAACTGCGCGGATCGAGGCTGGCGCCGCCCACGAGCGCCCCGTCCACGTCCTCGAGGCCGGCGAGCTCGCGGACGTTCTCGGGCTTGACCGAGCCGCCGTACAGGATCCGGCAGCGATCGGCCGGCGCGCCGCCAAACCACTGACGAAGACGCACGCGGATGTGACGATGGGCTTCGTCGGCTTCCGCGGCGGTGGCGTTCCTGCCCGTGCCGATCGCCCAGACCGGCTCGTACGCGACGACGAGCTGCGCGATCTCATCGCCGCCGAGGCCATCGAGCCCGGCGCGGATCTGCCGGTCGAGGACCGTGAGTGTCCCGCCGCGCTCGCGCTCCTCGAGCGTCTCGCCGATGCAGGCAATCGGAACGAGGCCGGCCGTGTAGGCCGCGCGCAGCTTGCGGTTGACGGACGCGTCCGTCTCGCCGAACAGCTGCCGCCGCTCGGAGTGCCCGACGATGACGTGCGTGGCGCCGGCATCCTTGATCATCGTCGCGCTCACCTCGCCGGTGAAGGCGCCCTGGCGCTCGAAGTGTAGATCCTGGGCCGCGATGCCGAACCGCGTGGCGCGCGCCGCTTCGGCGGCGGTCGCGATCGCGGTGAACGGCGGCGCGATCACGATCTCGACGCTCGACAGGCCCTTCGCCAGGGCGGAGAACTCGCGCACGTAGGCGAGCGTCTCCGCCAGCGTCTTGTGCATCTTCCAGTTGGCCGCGAAGAGAGAGATGCGCATGTCCACCAGCGTTAACTTATAGAACTTAGAACTTAGAACTCCGAACTTAGAACTTCGAACTGCGAATTCGAATTCGAGCGGTTGACTTCGACCCCCAAGTTCGAAGTTTGAAGTTCTAAGTCTTCGCAAGCACTTCCACCCCCGGCAGTTTCCGTCCGCCCAGGAACTCGAGCGACGCGCCGCCCCCGGTGGAGATGTGCGTCATCTTGTCGGCGACGCCCGCGCGCGTGACGGCCGCGACCGAATCGCCGCCGCCGATGATCGTCGTGCCCTTGACGGCCGCGACCGCCCGTGCGACGCCGATCGTGCCGGCCGCGAACGCGTCGATCTCGAAGACGCCCATCGGGCCGTTCCAGACGACGGTCTTCGCGTGGGCGAGGACGCCGGCGTAGCGGGCGACCGTCTTCGGTCCGATATCGAGGCCCATGCGGTCGCCGATGGCCGCGTCGCCCACGGCCAGGGTCGCCGTTGGCGCGCCGGCCTCAATCTTCGGCGCGACGACGTGATCGATCGGCAGCTCGAGCGCGAGGCCGCGCGCCTTCGCACGCGACATCAGGTCGCGGGCCGTGTCCAGGAGGTCGTCCTCGACGAGCGACTTGCCGACCGGCAGGCCCTGCGCCTTGAAGAACGTATACGCCATCGCGCCGCCGACGAGCAGCGCGTCCACCTTGCCGAGCAGGTTGTCGATGACCTCGAGCTTGTCGGACACCTTCGCGCCGCCGAGGATCGCGACAAACGGGCGATCGGGCGACGAGAGCGCCTTGCCGAGGTACTCGACCTCGGCCGCCATGAGAAAGCCGGCTGCGCATTCCTTCACGTCGTGGGCCATGCCCTCGGTCGACGCGTGCGCGCGATGCGCCGATCCGAACGCGTCGTCCACGTAGACGTCGGCGAGCGACGCCAGCGCCTTGGCGAAGGCCGGGTCGTTCGCCTCTTCCTCGGGATGGAAGCGGAGATTCTCGAGCAGGATGACGCCGCGGGGGTTCGCGCGAATCACGTCCGCCGCCGCCGGACCGATGCAGTCGGGCGCGAACGCGACGGGCCTCCCGAGCAGGGTCGCAAGGTGGTCCGCGACGGGCTTGAGGCTGAACTCGGGCTTTGGCTTGCCCTTCGGGCGGCCGAGGTGCGAGGCGAGGATGACCGTCGCGCCATGGTCGAGCGCGTAGCGAATCGTCGGCAGCGCCGCGCGGATGCGCGTGTCGTCCGTGATTCGGCCCTGCTCGATCGGGACGTTGAAATCCACGCGCACGAACACGCGGCGGCCGTCCAGGGCGAGGTCTCGAATGGTTCTCATCTCAGAACGCTCGTTCCGACCTTCTCACTTCCGGCGTCACACTTCTAACGTGATCCGCTAGAGCCCGCGCGATGCCATGTAGCGAATGAGATCGATGCACCGCGTCGAGTAGCCCCACTCGTTGTCGTACCATGCGACGACCTTCACGAAATCGCCGTCGAGCACCTTGGTGTACGGCGCGTCGAGAATCGCCGAGTGCGGGTTGCCGCGGAAGTCGATCGACACGAGCGGGGCCGTGCCGTACTCGATGATGTTCTTGTACGCGCCGCCGGCCGCTGTCTGAAACGCGGCGTTCACTTCCTCGGCCGTCGTCTTCCTGCCGACGAGCGCGCTGAGGTCGATGAGCGAGACATTGGGCGTGGGCACGCGCACGCTGATGCCGTCGAGCTTGCCCTTGAGGGCCGGCAGCACTTCGCCGAGTGCGCTCGCCGCGCCGGTCGTCGTCGGAATCATCGAGAGCGCGGCGGCGCGCGCGCGCCGCAGGTCCTTGTGCGGCAGGTCGAGCAGCTGCTGGTCGTTGGTGTACGAGTGGACCGTCGTCATCCAGCCTTTCTGGATGCCGAAGGTGTCGTGGAGCACCTTGGCGACCGGCGCGAGGCAATTCGTGGTGCACGAGGCGTTCGAGATGATGTGGTGCGTGGCCGGGTCGTAGCGCTCGTGGTTGACGGCCATCACGAGCGTGACGTCCGGGCCCTTGCCGGGCGCGGTGATCACGACGCGCTTGGCGCCGGCCGCGAGGTGCTTGGCGGCGTCGTCGCGCTTCGTGAACTTGCCGGTCGACTCGAAGACGATGTCCACGCCGAGCGACTTCCACGGCAGCTGGGCCGGGTCCTTCGTCGCGAGGACCTGGAACTCGTCGCGGTCCACCGAGATGCGATCGCCGGCTGCTGTGATGTCCGCGTGCAGGTTGCCGAGGATCGAGTCGTACTTCAGGAGGTGGGCGAGCGTGCCCGCGTCGGTCAGATCGTTCACCGCGACGATGTCGATGTCCGGGTACGCCATGGCCGCGCGCATGATGTTGCGCCCGATCCTGCCGAATCCGTTGATGCCGACCTTCAGAGCCATGCGGAACTCCTCTCGACGTCTCGAACTGCCCGATCGAACCTGCCATTTTACCGGAACTCCAACGATCACGGTATAGTCTCCTGACGTGCACGTCTTCTACACGCTGGCCATCGTGGTCCTCGCGGTGGTGCTGTCGCCTTGGTTCGCCTATCAGGCCCTGCGGTATCGCAAGTACGTCGCCAACCTCCCGCAGCGCATGGGCTATCTGCCGGTCAGCTTCAATCTCGACGGCGACGAATCGATCTGGATGCACGCGGTGTCGGTCGGCGAGGTGCTCACGGCGCGCGCGATCCTGCCGGATCTGCGCGAGCGGTATCCGGGCCTGCGGATCTTCGTCTCGACCACGACGCTCACCGGCCAGCAGATCGCCCGCACGCTGCAGGGCGTGGACGCCACGTTCTTCCTGCCGTTCGACCTGCCGCCGTTCGTCAACCGGACGCTGCGTCTCGTCAAGCCGCGGCTCTTCATCATGATGGAGACGGAGATCTGGCCGAACCTGCTTCGCGCGTGCCGGCGGCGGGGCGTCAAGACGATGCTCGTGAACGGGCGGATCTCGTCGCGCTCGTATCCGCGGTACCGGATGGCGCGGCCGTTCTTCCGGCGCGTGCTGGCCGACGTCGACCGCTTCTGCATGCAGAGCGACGAGGCCGCACGGCGAATCGTGGCGATTGGCGCGGACCCGGCGCGCGTGACGGTCACGGGCAGCCTCAAGTTCGATTCGCTCGAACAGCCGGGGACGGTCGCCGGGCGCGGCGCCGGCCGCGTGCTGCGGTACTTCCGCATTCCGGCGTCGCGTCCGGTCTTCATGGCGGCGAGCACGCTGAAGGGCGAGGAGGCGCCGGTGCTGGCGGCGTTCGCCGCCGTGCGGCGCGCCCATCCGTCGGCGCTCATGATCCTCGCCCCCAGAAAGCCTGAGCGCTTCGGCGAGGCCGAAGCGCTCGCGCGCGCCGAGGGCTTCCGCGTGGTGCGCCGGAACGAGCTGGCGGTGGACGCCGAGCCGCGCGCCGACGTCGTCGTGCTCGACACGCTCGGCGAGCTCGCGCATCTCTTTCAGGTGGCGACGGTCGTGTTCGTGGGCGGCAGCCTCGTCGATCACGGCGGGCACAACATCCTCGAGCCGGCGGTGCACGGCAAGCCGATCGTCTTCGGGCCGTTCATGCAGAACTTCGCGGAGATCGCGGAGACGTTCCTCAAGAGTCAGGCGGCGATTCAGGTCGCGGACGGGCCGGCGCTCACGGCGGCAGTCGTGCGGCTCATGGGCGACCCGGTCGAGCGGGCGCGGCTGGGCGCGGCCGCGCGCGCGCTGGTGGAAGCCAACCGCGGCGCCAAGCCGCGCACGCTCGACGCGATCGCCGCGCTGCTGCCGGCGCCGGCCGGACGCGGCGTCGTGCGGCCGTTCAAGCGCGGATAGCCGCCGAAATGATGCCGGGTATATTTTTGGCTGACTCCCGCAAAAATATACCCGGCATCATTTCGTTGCCCTGCATCAGCGTCGGCAACCTCGCCATGGGCGGGCGCGGGAAGACGCCTGTCGCGATCCATCTCGCCCGGCTGCTCGTGGGGGCGGGCGAGCGGCCGGCCGTGCTGAGCCGCGGCTACGGCCGCCGGCTCGTCGAGCCCGGGGTCGTCGTCGTGAGCGACGGCACGCACATCCAGGCCGATCTCGATCGCAGCGGCGACGAGCCGCTGCTCATCGCCCGCGCCGTGCCGGGCGCGGCCGTGCTGGTGTGCGAGCAGCGGGCGACCGCACGCGTGCTCGCCGAGCGCGCGCTCGGCGCGACCGTGACGATCCTCGATGACGGCTTTCAGCACCGCCAGGTCGTGCGCGACGTCGATCTGGTCGTCGTCCGGCCGGCCGATCTGCGCGATCGACCGCTGCCGCTCGGACGCCTGCGCGAGCCCGTCCGGGCGCTCGCCCGCGCGGACGCCGTGATCGTCGACGGTCCCGCGGACGGCGGCGATCCGGCCCTCCGCGGCCGCCGCACGTTCACCCTGCGCCGATCCATTGGCGCGGCCGTGCCGCTCGAGTCCGACCGGCCGTGGACGCCGGCGCCCGGCCGGGTCGTGGCCGTGGCCGGCATCGCCGAGCCCGGGCGCTTCGCCGAGTCGCTGACGGCCGCGGGCTGGACGGTCGCACGTTTCATCGGTTTTCGCGATCACCATGCGTACGGTCCGGGCGATCTCGACGCGATCGCCGCCGCGGTGCGCGAGTCGGGCGCGGCCGGGGCGGTCACGACCGAGAAGGACGCGGTTCGCCTGCGCCCCAGGCGGCCCCTTCCCGTGCCGATGGCCGCGATCCCGCTCGACGTGTCAATCGAGCCCGCGTCCGAATTTCGCGCGTGGCTCTTCGATCGGCTCCGCGCCGCGCGGGAGGCGCGCGCATGAGCCTCGTGGCGCTCCGGTATCGGCTCGAGTACGCGCTCGTCCTCGCCGTGCGCGGTCTCGTGCGCCGGCTGCCGGACGCTGCCGCCCGCGGTCTCGGCTCGCTCGTGGGCCTGTGCTTCTACGCGATCGATCCCGCGCACCGCCGCCTGGCCGTCCGTCAGCTGCGCGCGGCCTTTCCGACCCGATCGGCCGCCGAGTGTCGGGCCATCGCGCGTCGCACGTTCGCGCACTTCGGCCGGCTCCTGGTCGTGCTGCTGAAGTTCAGCACGCTGACGCCGGATCAGATCCGCGCGCGCGTCGAGTTCGAAGGGGACGAGCGCGTCCGCGCCGCCCTCGACAAGGGCCACGGCGCGATTCTCTTCTCGGGCCACTTTGGATACTGGGAGCTGCAAGGGCTGGCGCAGCCGCTCGTGCTGCCGTCGATCTCGGTGCTCGCCCGACCGCTCGACAACCCGTACCTGCACGCGCTGCTCGAGGAGATGCGGCTCGCCACCGGCAACCGCGTCATCTACCGGCAGGGCGCGCTCCGCCGCGTGCTTCGCGCGCTCAACGCAAACGAGTGCGTGGCGATCCTCATCGACCAGCACATTCAGGGCAGCGACGCCGTCCGGGTCGAGTTCTTCAACCGTCCGGCGGCGACGACGGCCGCGCTCGCGACGTTCGCCTTGCGCACCGGCGCCCCGCTGATTCCGGCGTTCGCGCTGCCGCTCGCCGGCGGCCGGTATCGATTGATCTACGAGCATCCGATCGAGCTGCCGTCCGCCGGATCGGCCGATCCGGTGCGCGACCTCACGCAACGCTGCACCGACGTGCTCGAGATGTACGTCCGGCGCTACCCCGAGCTGTGGTTGTGGATGCATCGCCGCTGGCGCGATGAGGGCGACGAGGCCAAGGCGGTTCCGGGCATGTTCCCGGCCGCGGCGCCCGATCGCAACGAGGAGCCCGTCGAGTGAGCGGTCAGGCGCGTCCGCCCGTCGAGCGCGTCGTGTTGCGGGCGCCCAACTGGCTGGGTGACGCCGTGCTCGCGTTGCCGGCCATGGCCGCCGTGCGCCGGGCGTACCCGAAGGCCGAGCTCACGGTGGCCGCGCCCGCCCACCTCGCGGGCCTGTTTCGCGAAGGCACCGACGTGCGGCCGGACCACGTTCTCGATCTGCCCGAGGCGCATCGCGCCGCCGTGGCCGCGATCGCCGCCGGTCGATTCGACCTGGGCATCCTGTTCCCGAACTCGTTTCGATCGGCGTGGCAGCTCCGGCGGGCCGGTATGGCGCAGCGCTGGGGTTATGCGACCGCCGGCCGCGGCTGGCTCCTCACGCGCAAGAGCCGTACGCCGGATCGATCGGCGGAGCCGCGGCATCACGCGGACTATTTCCGCGCGCTCGTGCGCGGGCTCGATCTCCCGTGCGACGACGCGCCTCCGCGTCTCGTGGTGTCGGCGGCGAGCGCCGGGCAGGCGTCCGGGCTGCTGGCGCCCCGCGGCGCGCCCCGCGCGCCGATCGTCGGTTTCGCACCCGGCGCCGCCTACGGTCAGGCGAAACAGTGGCCCGCCGATCGCGTGGCCGCGGTCATCGCGCGCCTCGTGAGCGAGCGCGGCGCGACGTGCGTGATCCTCGGCGCCGGCGGCGATCGCGACGCGTCGCGTGCGATAGAATCGTGGCTGCGCGCGCGGGCGCCCGAGGCGCGGCCGCACGTGATCGATCTCGTGGGCCGCACGACGCTCGGCGCCCTCGCGGCAGTGGCCGCGCGATGCGACGTGGTCGTCTCGAACGACTCGGGCGCGATGCACGTCGCCGCGGCCGTGGGCTGTCCGGTCGTCGCCGTGTTCGGGCCGACCGACGAGCGCGCGACCCGGCCGCTCGGCGCGCATGACGTGCTCACCGCGGCCGTGTTCTGCCGGCCGTGCCACCTGCGCGACTGCCCGATCGACCATCGCTGTATGAAGCGCATCCCCGCGGACCGTGTGTTCGACGCCGTCGCCGGCCGCCTGACGATGCCGGAGCCGACGGCGCCATGACGCCCGCGGTCTTTCTTGATCGCGACGGCACCATGGTCCGCGACGTCGGCTATCTGAGCCGGATCGAGGACCTCCACTGGTTCCCGTGGACGATCGACGCGATTCGCGTGCTCAATCGGGCCGGGTTCCTGATCTTCGTCACCACCAATCAGGGCGGCGTCGGCCTCGGCTACTATCCCGAGGACTTCGTCCGCCGGACGCACGACGAGATGATGACGACGATTGCGGCGGGCGGCGGGCGCGTGGACGGGTGGTACTACTGCCCGCACCATCCGCGCGCGGTCGTCGAGGCGCTGCGTCGCGTGTGCGACTGCCGGAAGCCCGAGCCCGGCATGATCCGGCAGGCGCAGCAGCGGTTCGAGATCGATCTGGCGCGATCGTTCGTCATCGGCGACAAGGCCGCGGACGTCTCGATGGCGCGGTCGGTCGGCGCCCGTGGCGTCCTCGTGCGGACCGGGTACGGCGAAATCGAGCTGGCGCGCGCGGGCGGGACGATGTCCGACGCCGCGCTCGTCGCGGGCGATCTCATGGCGGCCGCGTCCTGGATCCTGCGCGAGACCGGCCATCCCAAAGGAGGCGCATGACCGCGAGGTCGTCCACGGCACGGTACCGGCGCATCATCGGAGGCTTCCGGCGGGCGCGCATCGCCGTCGTGGGCGATCTGATTGCGGACGAGTTCCTCTACGGCGAGATCGAGCGCGTGTCGCGTGAAGCGCCCGTGCTCATCGTCAGGTACGACACGACCGAGGTCGTCCCGGGCGGCGCGGGGAACGCGGCCAACAACGCCGCGGCGCTCGGCGCGCACGTCGAGGTCGTGGGCGTGGTCGGCCGCGACGAGGCGGGCCGGCGGTTGCTGCGATCGCTCGAGCGCGGCGCGAGCGCGCGCGGGGTCCTCGTGGCGAGCCGCCACGTGACGCCCGTGAAGACGCGGATCCTCGCCGGCGTCGTGCACTCCGCCAAGCAGCAGGTCGTGCGCGTCGATCGCGCCGGCACGTCCGTCAGCCCCGCCGTGCAGCAGCGCGTCGAGGCGGCGCTCGTCCGCGCGATCCGTCGGGCGGACGCGATCATCATCTCCGACTACGGCTACGGCCTGATCACGCCGGCGGTGTGGCGGCGGGCGATCGCGGCGGCGCGCGTGAGACGGGCGCCGCGCGTGCTCGTCGACTCACGTCACGGCCTGATGGGCTTCGCCGGGCTGATGACGGCGACGACCCCGAACGAGTCGGAAGTCGAGGCGCTGCTCGACATGCACATCGACAACGACCGCCAGGTGCTCGAGCGCGCGGGCCGCGCGCTGCTCCAGCGTCTGCGGTGCCCGGCCGTGCTCGTCACGCGCGGAAGCCGGGGCATGGCGCTCTTCGAGCCCGACAAGCCGACCGACCACATTCCGATCGTGGGATCCGATCAGGTGACCGACGTCACGGGCGCCGGGGATACGGTGATCGCGACGTTCACGCTGGCGCTGACGGCCGGCGCGTCGTTCGCCGAGGCCGCGCGGATCGCGAACGTCGCCGGCGGGCTGGTCGTCATGAAGCGCGGCACGGCGACGGTCACCGCGCGCGAGTTGATCGACGCGCTGCGAAATTAATCCGGGATTATTTTTACGATTTTGGTAAAAATAATCCCGGATTGATTGTCACCGACTCTCAGCTCGCCGGCCTCGTCGCGGCCGATCGTCGCGCCGGCCGGACGATCGCCTTCGCCAACGGCTGCTTCGACCTGCTCCATGTCGGTCACGTCCGCTACGTCGAGGGCGCGCGGCGGGAAGGCGACCGCCTGATCGTCGCCGTCAATGACGACGAGTCGGTCCGCGAGCTGAAAGGGGAGGGCCGCCCCATCCTGCCGGCACCGGCGCGCGCAGAGCTGGTCGCCGCGCTTCGCGGCGTGGACTACGTGGTCGTGTTTGCCGGCCGCACCGTGGCGCCGCTGCTCGAGCGGCTCAAGCCGGACGTGCACTGCAAGGGGACCGACTACACGGCCGACACGGTGCCCGAACGCGACGTCGTGCGGGCGTACGGCGGACGAATCGCCATCGTCGGCGACGCGAAGCACCACTCGACGAAGGAACTTCTCGCGCACATCCGGGACGCCGCCCCGGCGCCGGCGCGGGTCGCGGTGCCGCCGCGGCGCGTGGGCGCGCCCGCGTGGGTGCGCTGGCTGGCGCGACGCCGCGTGGCGATCGGATTCCTGCTTGCCGTCGCGGTCTTCTGGCTCGCGCACCCGACGCCGTCCTCGATCGCCGGCGGCGCGATCGTCGCGCTGCCGGGCGAGATCCTTCGCGTGTGGGCCGCCGGGCACATCACGAAGGGCCGCGAAGTGACGCGATCGGGCCCCTACCGGCTGGTGCGGCATCCGCTGTACCTGGGCTCGACGATTCTCGGCGCTGGATTCTCCATCGCGACCTGGAGCCTCCCGTCCGCGCTGATCGTGCTCGCGTATCTGGGCGTGACGATTCCCGCGGCGATGCGATCGGAAGAAGCGGAGCTCGAGGCGCAGTTCGGCGCCGAGTACGCGGCGTATCGCGCCGGCCGGGCGGAGACGGTCGATCGCGCGTTCAGCCTCGCCCGGGCGATCGGCAACCGCGAGCACCGCGCCGTCGCGGGCTTCGTCGCCGCGATGGCGCTGCTCGTCCTGAAGCTGATGGTCTGAGGCGCTACCGCGTCGCCGCTTTCGGACGGGACGCCGTCGTCGTCACGCGGGCGACCGCCGCCATCACCTCGTCCACGGAGATATCGCGCATCCTACCGGTCGGACTCTGCAGAAACGAGCCGGCGCGGCCGTACGGGCCGTTGCGCTGGCCGCGCGTCGGGCCGAAGAGGCCCAGCGACGGGACGTCGTGCATCACGGCCAGGTGAAGCGGGCCGGTATCGTTGCCGATCGCGAGGTCCATGCGCCGAAGGATCGCCGTGAGGTCGGGGATCGGCCCGCCCGCCCACATGACGGCGCGGTCCGGCGGGAGGTCGCCGCGCACCTGCTCCAGCCGCGCCTCTTCGCCGGGTCCGCCGAGGATGAACACGGTCGTATCGCCGGCCGCGAGCAGCCGCCTGGCCACTTCGCGGTACGACTCGACGGGCCAATGCTTGGCCTGGCCCCGCGTTGCCGGCAGGAGCGCGACGCGGCGCCTGGCGATTGCCTCGTGCTCGCGCAGCCACGCCTCCGCGCGCGCATCAGCCTCGGGGAAGGGCGGCAGCGGAAACTGCGCGTCCCCGGGCGCGGTGATGCCGAGCGGACCGAGCAGCGAGAGATTCTGATCGACGACGTGCCTGGCCGAGGGCGGCGGCGTCACGTGGACGTTCGTGGCGAGCGTGGACAGCGGATGCCGCGCGTAGTGCCAGTCGAACCCGACGCGCATCGGCGCGTGCGTCAGCCAGACGAGCGGGGACGTCTTGTGCGGCCAGCCCTGCACGTCGAGCGCGACGTCGATCTTCAGATCGCGCAGCGCCTGCGTGAGCGCGCCCGCCTCGCGCCGAATCTCGCGCCGGCCGGCCGAGGTCGTCAATTGCTCGCGCCACCGCCGCAGCGGCACCAGCAGCACGTCGTCGACGGCGGCGTTTCCGCGGAGCAGGACCTGCTCGCGCTCTTCGACGAGCCAGATGATCCGCGCGGTGGGTTCGTGCTGTCGGAGCGCCGCCGCCACCGGAAGGGTGTGGACGACGTCGCCGAGCGAGGTGAGGCGGATGATCGCGATGCGCCGGGCCGGTCGCGCTGACGGCGTGTCAGCCATCAGGCGGATCGGCTTAGCAGCCGTTTGAAGAACGCGGACCGGCGGTGCCGCTTGATTTCCTTGTCCGCCATCTCCTGGCTCGTTACCCAGTTGAGCTGCACGACGCGCCGCTCGCCGTTGGCCGGCAGGTGGCCGTGCCAGGAGTTGTCCGCGCGGCGGAACGCGAGCAGCGTGCCCCACCTGGGGACCACTTCGACCGCGGTGTGATTCACGTCCTCGTCGCGCAGGAGGCGCAGCCGCCCGCCCGCGTCCTCCCACCGCTCGTTGAGGTACAGGAGGACGCTGATGATCTTCCAGGTCGCGTCCGTGTGGACGCCGCCGTCGTGCGGGCCGACGCGCCCGCGGACGGTGATCAACCGGCAGTACCGATCGAGCTCGAGGCCGAAGCGATCTGACATCGCCTGCTGGAACTCCGGGCCCTCGAGCTCGGCAATCAGCGACGCGAAGGCCGGGCCGTACTTCAGCTCGGTCAACGGGAAGCTGCCCGTCGTCGCCACGGCTGGAAAGTCGCCGGCGACGGCCGGCATCACGTCCTTCGGCACGAAGCCATCGACGATGAGGTGATCGAACGGGTCGTGGGCGAGGGGCGTCTGCCGCAGCGCGGCGAGGTTGAGCATCGCAGCCGGTCCTCAGAATCTGCCAGGCTCTCGCGCGTGTCAAGCGATCAACGGGTACGCCGAAAGTAGGCCGGGTACGTCGGGTACGTCGGGTACGTCAGGTACGCCGGGTCCCTGGAACGCGCTGGCGCGCGCCATTTTCACTTTGGTCAGGAAGGAAGCTGACCAGCGTCAGTGCGTTCCTCGGACCCGACGTACCTGACGTACCTGACGTACCTGACGTACCTGATATAATCGTCTGCTGCCGGATCGGGGCGGTTAGCTCAGTGGTAGAGCACTGGCCTTACACGCCGGCCGTCACAGGTTCAAGTCCTGTACCGCCCACCAATTCCATTGATGATTGGGGATTGGGGATTGGCGATTGAATCGGGCGATTTGGTGATTTGGGGATCGGGCGATCCGTTGTTGCGCGCACGTCGTTTGCTTTCGCGGGGTCGTAGTTCAGCTGGTTAGAACGCCGGCCTGTCACGCCGGAGGTCGCGAGTTCGAGTCTCGTCGGCCCCGCCACTAATCCAAGGCTCCGCAAGGACTTGCGGGGCCTTTCTTTTTTTCCCTCGACGTCTTTCGGCTCGTGTGCCGGTAGGTGTGCCAGTCGCCCTTTTCGGCAACCCCCGAAACAGCTCGGTCGCAATCAAATTCACCGTCATTGCTCGCAGTTCCGGGCTGAGGTGCTGATAGCGCTCGAGCTCACGTGAGCGATGTCCTGTGATCTTCCGGACGATCGGATCGGGCACGCCGAGGGTCATGAGCATCGTCGCGCCGGTATGCCGGAGGTCGTGGATCCGGATGTTCTCTACGCCCGCGGTCTTCGCGAGCGCTCGAAAGGACTGGCCGATGTCCCAGATATGGGGCTTCAGGGGCTCTGGATGCACTGCCGTCGGATGCGACGGGAACAAGTACTCGTGGTGGCCGAATGACGGAAGAGCCATGAGTGCCTTGATCGCCGCGTCGGGAATCGGCACGTGCCGCTGGTGTCCTGTCTTCGTCCGCACGAGTGTGACGTACGGGCTTTGATCCAGGTGAACGCGATCCCAGCGAAGCGACAAGATTTCTCCCTTGCGCATGGTCGTCGTCCCGGCAAGGGCCAGGAAGGCGCGCATTTCGCGATCGCCTCGTGCCGCAGTCCACAGCGCCAGGAACTCCGCCGGCGACACGATGCGGTCTCGACCTGGAGGCTCGGGCCGCTGTGGCACGGCAGCCACCGGATTCTTGTCGAAGCGCCCGCGCCTGATCGCGAAATTGAAGATCCCGTTCACGATGGTGCGGTGATGGTTCACGCTCGACGCGGACAGCGGTCGGGGCTTGCGCTCGGTGGCCAGGTAGTCTAGAAACGAGTCGACGGTGTCGGGGGTGACCTCACGCGCCCGGCGCTCGCCGAAGTGCGCCAGCACCGTCGGGTAGAGATACTTGAACTGACTCCGCGTCTTGGAACCGTGCGCCTGCCACCAGTACTCGGCGAGCTCAGAGAAGCCGACGTCATCAAACGCGCGCGTCGGGAAGTGCAGGCGCATCGCGACCTCGGTTCGTCGCTTGGCCAGGATATCTTCGGCGGCCTTCGCTGAACGCTGCTTCGTGCTCTCGCGGATGTCGTGGCCGTGCTCATCCTGGTACCGGATGTAGGCCACGCCGCGGCGGAGGTACACGCCTTTGTGCTTCACGCTTCCCGCTCTTTGACGGTCCGCTGTCGCAGCCAGCGTAGGAGGTGACCGCGCGAGAACCGGACTCCTGACCAGGCGCCGCGTCTTGGCAAACGTATGTACGGTACGCGTCCCTCACGGGTCCAACGCGCGAGGGTTCTCGCGGAGACCTTGAGCAACGCGGCCGCTTCCCGGTACGTGAGCACGTCTTCGCTGTCAGGCATGGAACGATCGAAGGCTGGGGTCTGTTGCTCATTCATACCATCGTCCTCCCGCGTTTGGGTACTGCCGAGTTTCACTTCGTCCGGCTTGGCCGCAGTCCTCGGGCCAGCACGCATGAGCCTCTTAGGAGCGGCGCCGAGGGATCGTCAAGGCCGCAGCCGCGCGTGGCGCGGGCGGAGCGCAGCGACGCGCCTTGACGAAGCCGAGGGCCGCCCCACAATCGATCTCGTGCTGGCCCGAGGTCGACGATGCCACCGCTACCTCCGACGGGCACGTGTTGCGACTTCGTCTGACGGGCCGGTTCGGGGGGAGCGACCCCGGCGGGCCGACGCCGCACGCAACGTGCGGGGTCACGGCCCGGGGAACGTGCGGGGGTCGCTCCCCCCGAACTGGCGACCTGCTCCGCGGCCCGCGCCGTCGGCCCACCGCGCCGACGCACGCAGCGCGGCGCTCGCGATTCGAGTCCGCAAGTCTCGCAAGACACGCTGGTTGCCGACCGTGCCCCTTGCGAAGCGTTCCTTCCACGCCTCATGACCTGGGCGACACCACCGGCGACACCACCGGGGACAGCAGCCTGGCCGACTGGTGTCGCCCTCACGCCAGCCCCGGCCAGGCGCCAAACTGTTCGTACCGGAAGGGCAACGTGTACTCGACCAGGCGCTCGCGAGGCACCGGTCCGATGAGCCGTTCACGTTCGTCGGAGGCCAACAAGGCATCCCCCAGGCGTTGCCACGAGGCGTACAGGCGCTCGGTCGGCGCCGCCGGCAGGCGCTGGCGCAGCTCCCGGAACCGGTTCAGGTCCGGAATCGAGAGATCGCGCCAGTCGTCGCGGTCGATCGCCGCGCGGACTCGGAAGAACCAGCGCAGTTCGTCGCGGTCCGAAGGCCCAAACGGGCCCGAGGAGGGCGTTGGAAATGTCTTCGCGATCACCCGCCGGCAGGCCGCGAGCCCAGCGATATGCCGAGGACAGACGGCGACGATGGTCCAGGCATCGAGCCGGCTGAGCAGGCGGAGGTGATCAGTGAGGAAGGTCTCCAACCCCGCGCCGGACTCGTCGAGCACCAGATAGACGAGCTCGACGGCGCCCTCCTCCTCGACCACGGCGAGGGGCAGCTTGTGGACAAAGTAGCGACATCTCCCGGGGTCACGGTCGTACCTCGAGGCGTAGCGTCGTTGCGGCAGGTCGATCGTGGCCAACCCAAAGCGGGTGGTGAAGAGCGCGACCTTGTCCTGCTCGGTGGCGAGCCACCGCCGCGACCGGGCCGCCAGGACGTAGTCCAGGACCATGAGCTTGCGCGCGATGTGCGCCGGCGTCGCGCCGCGGCGGTTGCGGTTATCGACCTGTCCGATCGCGCGGTAGAGGCCCTTGGCGTGCAGGTGATAGATGCCGCCGCGATGCCGTGCGAATTGGACGCGCGTCGCGAGCCCCCAGGTGACGAGTCGGTCAAAGAAGTCGAAGGCGATCTGCCCATGCGCTCGCCCGGTGAAGGCGTCGTACTGCCGCTGGAGGCAATACCCGCCCTGCAGCGCCACGGTGACCAGGAACTCCGTCTGCCGTCGCGGCAGGCCCATCGGCATCAACGCGTGCACGCGCTCCTCGAAGGTCATCGCCTTCGCGCCGCTCGAGCCTTGACGGATCCGCCGCTTCATCACGGGACCGTCCCTGACGATACGAGACGGAGGCCCGAGGAATCTGTCGTCTCGCCGACACTGTCGGGTAGGCGACAATTCCCGGGGTTGCCTGGGGGACCTTCAGGCATGAGCTATCTACCTGACGGAGAAGGCTACCTTCGCGATCTGGCCAGCTGAAGATTGATGACACTCTGCATCTGGCAATTCTGGCCGTCGACCACGAGGGACATTCCAAAGCATCGATCGAACGCGCGTTTCACGTCACGGCCGGCAACTCGCCCGGCAGCGAGATCGGATTCCTCATTGACGACGCGGTGGATCTCCCGAGCGGCGACCTCGTCCTTCGGTTCGGAATTGCAACTGAGGCCCTAGGCAGGCTGGGCACCGTATCGATGCCAGTGACCGTTCAGGATCGGCACCGTGAGGATGTCAAATTCAGTGCGCTGGTCGTAGGCCTCGGCGCAGGCCAGAGCGCAGTCGCAGAAAACTCTGACGTTTTGCGGGGACTGGTTCCGTTCCAGCCAGTGGTGCAGCGCGCGTTTCCGACCAGTACGCCGGTGAGAGTCTTTGCGCGGGCCTTCTGGAAGGCGTCGGCATCGACCAGCCTGCAGTTGCAGCACGGGGGCGGACCATACATTTTTTCGGAGCGCCTCCTGGAGGATCGTCTTGTCGAGTGTCAGATCCGCGACGACGCTCCTAAGGCGACGATTCTCGTCGCGCAGCTGCCGCATCTCGCGCAGCTCGCCCACGCCGAGATCGCCGTACTGTTTTTTTCAGCGGAAGAACGTGCTCTCCGGGACGCCAAGTTTGCGACAGATGTCCTCGACCGCTGTCCCGGCTTCCGCTTGTCTGAGGGCGACGATGATCTGCTCTTCGGTGAACCGGCTCTTGCGCATTGGCCTTGCCTCCTGCCCGTCGTCCGGGCATCTGGCCAAGGCCGCTAGCCTACGTCAAAACGAGAGTCGAGCTGGACTCAATTGCGCGGGGAAGACCCAACGGCTCGTGAAAGTTGGGGGACGCGTTACAGATTGCGCAGCATCGTTCCGGGATCAATTTCGGCGGCCCGCCTTGCCGGCAAGTACGAGGCCACTCCGGCAATAGTCCCCATGACTACAGCTCCGATTGCCGCGCGAGCAATTGAGGTAGAGCTGGGAGCAGTTACCTGAGTGCTCCACGGAAAGAGGAAGACAATGACGAACGCCGAAATCAACGCAATTAGCGCGCCCTCCGCGACTGGCCTCAGAGCATCCCTCGCGACGGAAAGTGCGACGTGAAGACGGCTGGCTCCAAGAGTCATGCGCAGGGCAATTTCGCGATACCTCAGGATCACAATGTGCGAGACCACTCCATAGAGGCCAAGGATCGTGAGTGTGTAGATCGTGAGTGCAAGAAGACCTCCGGCCCAGGAGACTCTAGACGAAACAGCCACGCGCGCGTCCTGCATTTCATCGAGCCTACCGGCGGCGAGAACGGTGGCGGGGACATTAGCGTCTTGGACCGCACGACGAATGGCCGGCACTAGCGATCCGGCGTCGGGGCCGAGACTCTTCACAGCGACCGTAATGCTCTCAAGCGATATTGAGTCAGGAGAGACCAACAGTACGTCTCCGATTGAGTCGGATGGGCTTGTGACTCGCGGAGAATCCAGAACGCCAACGATGCGGCCCTCGTGGACGATTTCGGCCTCGTCGGTGCCCCTCCCTTGGGTCCAGAAAACCTCCTTTCCAACCGGATTAACGTCCGCGTAGAGCCGGTTGGCCAAGCCTGGAGTGATCACAACATCGTTTGGTGATTGAGAGCTGAGTTGCGTGCCCTGTGCGATCTTTAGACCGAGCGCTCGGAACGTAGATGCCGAGACACCCAGCAACCTGGTACCGATCCCTGTTTCGACTCGGGGGTCGGTAGAGGAAACACTTCCCGAAGCGCTCAAAGGGGCTGGCCAAGCAAGGCGCATGGGCAGGTACGAACCTGCGGCAACCACGTCGACACCAGGCAGGGCCGAAACAGCTTCTTGGATTCGCTTGAACGTTCCTGCTCGCAGGGCGTCCTGGCTGGCTGCTGTTCCCAGCGGTATGTACGCTACCGCGAGGCTGCGAGGATCGCCGTGAAATGGATCGGATCGGGCGCCGGCGGCAATTGTCGAGGCTGCAACGCTCGCAGCAATTGAGAGGAGCACAGAAACAGCGACCTGAAGTGCAATCGCGTTTGCGCGTCCCCGCCAGCTCGCGATGATCATGCGGTTCGCAAGACTGTTGACTCGGCCTTGAACGTCGCGGCGCGTGATCCACATCGCCGGGAGCAGCCCAGACACCACGATGCAGACAATGACCATACCCATCGCGGTCATCAACACTGCCGGTTCGAGCCGCCACGTCAGCGCGAATCCCGGCTCCACAGCGCTCATGATTGGAGTAACTTGCGAACGAAGCACCGCGAGGATGAGGCTCGCTAGGCCGATTCCTAATGCGCCTCCAACGAGAATAATGGGAACGACGCACCACAACTGGTGCACGATGATGCGGCTGCGCGTTGCTCCTAGTGCCGTACGGACAACGATATCGGCAGCACGGTCAATGCTCCTCGAGACGATCAAGCTCGCCAACGTGGCGCAGCTCAAGGTCAGGAGAAGCGCGGGCAAGACGAGAAGCGAGTAAGCGGCCGCAGTGAGCTGCGATGGACGGAGAGTGACGCTTAGTGACTGGACCGTCCACTTGGTACCGGTGGACGATCCATCTCCTCGACCAGCTTGCCTCTCAGATGCCAGTTGAGTGCGCACCGAGTTGAGTTGCGCTTCAGCTTGGTTCGCCGTGGCTGTGGGGGCTAGCCGTCCAAGGACCTCTACGAACAGGGGCCCCTTCTTCAAACGGCCCGCTGGCTGCAATGCCATCCAAACTTGACTGGGCTGGCTCGAGCGTGACGCCCCGAGAAACGTGCGTGGCGCTATCCCGACCACGGTGAAGTCGAGTCCCCCAATCTGTACGCGCCTCCCGACGATCGCTCGGTCGGAATGAAATGATCCCTGCCAGAGAGCATTGGAGACCACGATGACCCTTTCGGCATCTGGTCGATCATCCTCGGAGGACAGCAATCGGCCCGCTTGCGGCTGTACACCCAGGAGGCTGAAATAGTTTCCGGAAACAGCCTCGATCGGACTATAGACAGGATCGAAGTCGCCGACGATTACGCCGGACAGCGTTGTCCAGGCCGCCAAGTTGGTCAAGCAGGACTGACGTCGCCGGAGCTCGGTGAGATCGGGGATGCTGAACCAGATCGGACTGGCGGGTGTGCCGTTTCGTACAAGAACAACGGTTCGATCGCCGTCCGCTATCGCCAGTGTCCGCCAGAACTCGGCATAAATTCCGGAGTACGCAGCGGTCGACACGCCGACGCCTAAAGCGACTGCAAACGCAGCAAAGAGACAGAATGCCGGACTCGTGCGGCAGGTTCGCGTCGCCACCTGGAGACCCCGGTGAATGGCTTCGAACATGAGGCT
>DATIWF010000075.1:0-22527 GCA_035519535.1 Vicinamibacterales bacterium
GAGCCGTTCGAGCGCCTTGTCGGGCTGTCGCATGAGCGCGTAGACGACCGCGAGCTTGTAGACGACGTTTGCATTCGTCGGATCCTTCGACACCGCCGCGAGCGCGCGCCGCTCCGCCTCGTCGAAGTTCCGCAGCTTGGCCTGACACTTGGCGCCGATCGCTTCCGTATCGGGGGTGAACTTGATGGCGCGCCTGGCGTCAGCGAACCGCACGCACCGCGCGTAGGCGTTCTGCGCGTCCGGCGCCCGCCGGAGCGCCTCGTACGTGTCGCCGAGGTTCATGAACTGTCGGGGGTTCTCTGGGTCGATGGCGATCGCCTTCTGGTACGACTCGAGGGCCTTGTCGAACCTGCCGTCCCAGTAGTACGCAGTGGCCAGGTTGTTCAGGGCGACAGAGTCGCCCGGCTCCATCTGCAGCGCGTTCTCGAAGTTGCCGACGGCCATCCCGTAGTCGCCAAGCGACATCTGCGCCAGCCCCAGGTTGACGTACGCGCTCTCGAAGTGCGGCAGGTTGCTGGTGACCTTGTCGAGCGCGCTGACGGCCTCCGCGAAGCGGCTCTTGACGAGCAGACTTCTGCCGAGCACGTAGTAGTTCATCCAGTGGCGCGGCCTGAGCGCCGCGGCGGCCTGCAGCTCCTCGAATCCGGCTTCATCCTGTCCCTGATCGATGAGCGTCAGTCCCAGAATGCGGCGCGCGTCGTCGCTGTCCGGCGTCAGGACGACGGCCTGCCTCGCCTCGACGACCGCGCCGTCGCGCTGCTGAGCGGCGCGAAAAACCAGCGCCATGGCGAGATGGGCTTGATCGCACCGCGGGTCGATCTTGAGCGCCTGATCGGCGGCGTCCTTCGCGCGGTCGAGCCAGTCGGGCTCGCCCGTGGTGTGCCTCACGAGGGAGGAGTACGCCTGGCTCAGACCGGCGTGCGCAAACGCGAACGATCGGTCGCGCTTGATGGCCTCCTGGAACGCGGAAACGGCCACCTGATCGGTCTTCGCGTCCTCGGACGTGTCGAGCGCGATGCGCCCGCGCAGGTACGAGACCAGGGCCTGACCGTCCGTCGTCGGCATCGTCTGGAGCTCGTCGCGTCCGGCGTCGGAGGCCGGGCGGCCCGGCCGGTAGCGCTGCTGAACGGAGGCCGTCACGCCTTCAACGGCCGAGCGCAGGACCTTCAGCTCGTCGCCTGAGAACGCGTGCGGCGCTGGACG
The DNA here is from genome assembly GCA_035519535.1 of Vicinamibacterales bacterium. Taxonomy (GTDB): domain Bacteria; phylum Acidobacteriota; class Vicinamibacteria; order Vicinamibacterales; family SCN-69-37; genus DATEGZ01. Next base: position 1,204 of record DATIWF010000075.1, read on the forward strand.
CGAGTCGCCCTGCTGCTGCAGGTCGGCGTCGACCACGATGCCGGACAGCGCGCGCCGGATCCTGAGCGCAGCCGTGTACGTCGGGGGCTGAGATGGTGGCTTGTCCGGCGGCGATCCGGCCGCGGCCGTCACAGGCGCGCGTACAATCGTGATGCCCGGCAGGGCCGTGAGGTTGCGCGACAGGACTGACTGCAGGAGAGATCCGAGCTCGTCCAGATCGGCCTGGCCGGTGCTGTCGTTGAACGCGGGTGGAATCGCCACGGTCGCGGCGGCCGCAACGGGTGCCGGCGGAGTGCGTCCGCGCGCAACAAACCACGCGACGATCGCGAGAATGGCGATGACAGTCGCGCCAATCAGCGCCGACCGGTGCCGCTTCTTCCGCGGATCGTCCACGCGTACGGGCGCCACGCCGGTCATCGCTTCCCGCACGCGCACGAGCCCGTCGCGCAGCTCCTGCGCCGACGCGAAGCGCGAGTCGCGGTCCTTTGCCATCGCCCGCGCGACAACGTCATCGAGGGCCTTCGGCACGTCGGGACGCGACGTCCGCACGCGCGGCGTCGGGTGGGTCGCGATGTTGACCGCGAGGGTCATCAGGTCCGGCGCCGAATACGGCCGCTTGCCGGTCAGAAGCTCGAACAGCACGACGCCCGCGCTGTACACGTCCGTGCGCGCGTCGGCCGGCTGGCCGCTCAACCGTTCCGGCGCCATGTACGCCGGCGTGCCGGCGTGGGACTGAACGGGCTCGCTCGCGCTGCGGGTCTGGGCGAAGGGATCGGCCGACGTCACGCGCGCCAGGCCAAGATCGAGCACCTTGACCTTGCGGTCGCGCGTGAGCATCACGTTGCCCGGCTTGATGTCGCGGTGGATGATGCCCTCGTGGTGCGCGTACGCGAGCGCGTCCGCGAGCTGCAGGCCCACATCGAGCGCGCGGTCGATCGCCACCGGCGGCGAGGTCACGAGCGTCGACAGCGGCTCGCCGTCCACGTACTCCATGACGATGAACGTGTCGCCGGCGTGTTCGACGACGTCATAGACCGCGGCGATGTTGGGATGGTTCAGCCGGGCGATCGCGCGCGCTTCGCGGCGCAGTTGCCGGGTCGCTTCATCGCCGGTCGCCTTCGTCAGCACCTTCAGTGCCACCCGGCGGTCGAGCCGCTCGTCGTACGCGAGGTAGACGGCGCCCATGCCGCCAGATCCCAACGGCTGAAGGATCTTGTACGGGCCCAGGCTCACGCCCGGCGCGATGTCCATGGGGAACCCGTCGCGGATTATAGCGCGCGGATTTGACGCGCCACGCCATCGCGGGCGGCGAGGCGGGCGGCGAGCGCAACGCCCGACCCGAGCGCGCCCTCCATGTAGCCGATGAAGGCGAAGTTCGTGTGCTCACCGGCGAAATGGAGCCGGCCCAGACCCTCGCGCAGGATCGGACCGAGCGTCGTCACCTGGCCCGGCGCCGGAAACGCGTACGACGCCCGCGTCCACGTGTCGCCCGGCCAATCCATGAAGCGCGCCTTGACGAACTCCTTCGCGATGTCCGGATACGCGACGCCGAGCGCTCTCAAATACGCCTTGGTGCGATCGGCGGCCTTCCATCCTCGGCATTCGTTCGCCGCACCGGCGCCCGAAAACGCCGTGAGCACGACGCCCGGGCCCGGCTGATTGTCGGTCGCTTCCCACGTGATTTGGACCGGCCGATCCGAGAGCAGATTGGGGGCCAGCCCCGCGCGCCTCCAGAATTGCGAGCGCACCACCGCCAGGAACTTCACGTTCGATCCCATCTGCGGGTGCAGCCCGGACGGCAGCGGGGGATCGAACGCGATCTTCGACCACACCGACGGCGGCACCGCGAGGATCACGTCGTCGCCCTTGACGACCGATTCGTCCTCGAGCGTGACGGACGCGCCCTTCGCGGTGGTCGTGATCTTCGTCACGACCGTCCGCGTGCGCACGTGATGCGCCGGCAGCGCGGCGGCGAGCTTCTGCGCCAGCTGCTGGTTGCCGCCGCGGCAGCGGAACGACTCCGTGTCCGTCCAGTAGCGATCCAGGCCGCCGCCTTTGATCTGCGCGAGATTGGCCAGGTGGCTCTGCGCCGAGGTCTCCGCGCCGTTGTCGGCGGCGAACTCGGCATGCAGCGCGCGCTTCGACGACGGCGCCATCGACCGCGCGTCGATCCAGGCCGCGACGGTCTCATGATCGAGCGCCGCGGCGTTGGGGCTCTTCCACGGCTCGACCGCGTCAACCGGCGCCGCGACGATGTTGAGCGCGGCGTACGCGGTCTCGAGGTCCTGATAGATCGCCTCCGCCTCCGCATCGCGGAGCACGCGGCCGTCGAGCACGAGCGGCGCGTCGCCGGGTTCGTCGCTCACATCGAGCAGATCGAGGTTGAACTTCTGCTGGTAGGAGAGCCACGTCGGATGATTCGATCCGATCAGCTCCGCGCCGCCCTCGACGGTCTTGCCCGGCGCCAGATCGTGGAACGAGACGACGCGGCCGCCGACGCGGTTGCGGGCCTCGAAGACGCGCACGTCGTAGCCGGCGGCCGAGAGCTCGTACGCGGCGGCCAGCCCGGCGAAGCCGCCGCCCACGATCAGGATCCGCTTCGGCTTCGGTTTCTGGCGCCGCGACGACGCTGCGAGGCGGTCGCTGAGCAGGAGCCCCGCAGCGCCGGCCAAGGTCAGGCGCAGCATCTCCCGGCGCGTGGGGCCGTCAGCAGGCGGCCCGAAACGAGATCGTAATCGCCGGTAGAAAATGCCCACCGCGTCGAATCATAGCCCGGCGGTACCTAAAGTCCCCCCGGGAGCGGCCGAAACCACCAAGGGGGCAAATCCCAGGGTCTCGAGTCGCCGCGCACGCGGGTCCTGTGCAGGGGGGGAGTAGCTGTCGTGAACATGCTGAAGCAGTTCGAGAAGGTCAACCGGGAGTTGTGGGTGGTCTTCTCCCTGTTCATCATCGCGGCGGTGATGAACTTCCTCGTGTCGGGCGGACGGATGGTGCTCGCGTTCTATACGCTGCCCACCGTGTTCTCGGCGTATCACTATGGGCGGCGTCACGCCACGCTGACGGCCCTCGCGAGCGTGCTGCTCGTCATCATTCTGGTCTGGTACAACCCGTCGATCCTCCAGACGCCGCAGGTGCGCTTCCGCGGCGACGAGTGGCTCGACATCACGGTGTGGGGCGGCATCCTGCTCGTCACCGGCTATACGATGGGGTCGCTCTACGAGCACAAGGACAAGCAGGTGCAGGAGCTCCGCGAGACCTACATGGGGATCCTGATGATCCTGCGCCACTTCATCTCGAACGACAAGTACACCGAGAACCATTCCTATCGCGTCTCGGTCTACGCGACGAAGATCGCGGCGCAGCTCGACATGGGCGCCGACCGGATCGAGGATATCCGCGCGGCTGCGCTGCTCCACGACATCGGCAAGCTCGACGTGAGCCGCGACATCCTGTACAAGGCCGCCCGGCTGAACGAGCAGGAAGTCGCCGAGATGCAGGAGCACGTGACGAAGGGCGCGGCGCTGCTCGAACCCGTCGGCGGGCCGCTTCGCCGCGTGCTGCCGATCATCCTGTCGCACCACGATAAATTCGACGGGTCGGGCTACACGCCGTCGCAGGGCGAGAACATCCCGATCGAGGCGCGGGTGATCGCCGTCGCGGACGTCTACGATTCGCTGACGAGCGATCGTCCGTACCGCAAGGCCATGGCCCCCTACGAGGCGCGCGAGATGATCCTCAAGGGCGCGGGCACCGAGTTCGATCCGAAAGTCGTCGAGGCGTTTATCGCGGCGTTCCGCAAGGGCGAGATGGAAATGCCGGCCTTCGTCGTCTGAGCCGGCCGGGTTCGATCCTCCACGCACCGACCAGCCACACGGGACAGGACCGGGCGCCTGGCGCGCGCGCGCACCAGGCGCTCGGGGTCCCGGCGCTACTTCCCGCCGCCGCGCGTGCGGTCGTTGTGCTTGAGCCTGTAGATTTGCCTGCTGCTCTGGTTGAGGTCCTTCTCCAGGTCCTTCACCTCGGCTTTGTCGAGCCCGTCGCCTGACTTCCGGTAGACGCGCTCCTCGGCGCGGATGCCCGCTTCGTCAGCCTTGACTTTGTCCAGCTCGCCGCGCGTGAGCTGTCCGTCCTTCACGCCGTCCTTGATGCGTACGGTCTGACGATGCTCTCGCGCGTTGATGCCCCGCGGGTGCGCCGTCGAGGCCGGCTGGGCCTGCGCCGCCGCGGGCGCGGCCAGCAGCGTCGCTCCGAGCAGCGCGACGAGTACCGTTCGTGTCGACATGTCCGTCCACTCCTTTCAGCAGGCAACTGCGACGGCTGGCGGTCCGTCTCTGGCTTAGACCACTGGAGGAGAGGGGAGGTAAAGCCCGCCGGCGCGCGCCGGACGATCACGTTTGTGTCAGGCGGTTCGGCCGAATCGCCTGGCGGCTCCGGCGCGGGCGCGCGCCGCGACGGCTTCGCGATCGCGCGGCGGCGCCTCGGTGACGAGCGAGTCGATCAACCGGCGCGCAATGCCGGCCACGTCGTCCACGGCTCGATCGAAGGCGGGCGCGTTGGCGCGCGACGGCTTCGTGAACCCGCTCAGCTTGCGGACGAACTGCACGGACGCCGCGCGGATTTCCTCATCGGTCGCGGGCGGCTCGAAATTGAACAGCGTTTTGATGTTGCGGCACATCCTGGCACCCCCGGCGATGTGTGGGAGATGATACGCCGGTGGGCGCACCAGACGACCGCGGTCCGGGGATCAGGCTGCCGCCGCCATTTGTCTTCGTCGCCGGGTTCGCCGCCGGCTGGCTCCTGAATCGCCGCCTCGAGTTCCTCATCGACGGCGACGGCCCGGGCGCCCTGCAGGAAACCGTGGGCGCCGCCCTGCTCGGGATCGGGCTGCTGGTCATGGCCACCGGCGTCGTGACGTTCATCCGGGCGCGCACGACGGTCATCCCGAACCGCCCGGCCCGTCAGCTCGTGACCTGGGGGCCCTATCGCTTCACGCGAAATCCGATGTACGTGGGGCTGACGGCCGCCTACCTTGGACTGACGTGCCTGACGAACCTGGCGTGGCCGCTCGTGCTGCTGCCGGCGGTGATCGCGACGATGAACGTCGCGATCATCCGCCGCGAGGAGCGCTACCACAACACGGCCTTCGGTGACGCGTACGCCGAGTACTGCCGGCGCGTGCGGCGCTGGCTCTGAGCTGCGCGCGACCTACCGGTGACGCCGGAGGCGGTTGTGCCGCGCGACCGCGATCTCGCGGTGGAGGCGCCGCAGATCACGCCGCACGCCTCGTCGCTCATCCGGCGTCAGCGTCGTGCCGCCCTGCCGCAGAGCCCGCAGTTTGGCGCGCAGGGCCTGCGCGTCGGCGCGCAGCTGACCGAGCTCCTCCGGCGTGATCTGGCCCGCGCGCACGCCCTGCCGGACGTGCCGCTGCGCGCGCTGGAGCGACTGCGCGATCGGGGCCGGCGCGGCGGCAGCCGACGTGCCCGGATCCTGCGCCGCCATTGGCACGACCATCCCGAGCCCGAGCACCGCCGCAAGCGCTGTTTGTCTCACCATACTCAGCTCCTCAGTGGGTTAGACCAGGGCGGAACGCGCGAGGTTGACGATCGGGGCATCAGGCACTCGCTCCTGCCTGGATGCCTGGTGCCGGTCCCTGGTGCCTGGTGCCTAGTGCCTGATTTGACTGCCTGCTAGGATCTTCGCGTGTCCGACGATCTCGATCGCCTGGCCGAGGAGCTCGAGCAGCTGCGGACCGAGGCGCCGCGCGGCATCTCGCGGCTCGAGCCGTGGCTTCGCACGGTCGCTGAGCGGCAGGCGAGCGACCTGCTGCTCGTGGCCGGCGAGGCGCCCGCGCTGCGCATCCATGGGCGGGTCGTCCGCGGCGACATCACGCCCCTCGACGGCGTCGAGATCGAAGACATGGTGCTGCCGGAGCTGCCGCCGCACGCCCAGCGCGCGTATCGCGACCAGGGGATTGCCGACGCGTCGCGCAAGGTGCCGGGCATCGGGCGGTTTCGCATCAACCTGCACCGCGAGCGCGGCCGCGCCGCCGCGAACATCCGCATGCTCCCGTCGAAGGTGCCGGCGCTCGCCAGTCTCGACCTGCCGCCCGGCGCCGACGCGCTGCCGCGGCTGCCGCGCGGTCTCGTCCTGATTGGCGGCGCCACCGGCTCGGGCAAGACGACGACGCTCGCGGCCATCGTCGACGACATCAACCGCCGCGAGGCGAAACACATCATCACGATCGAAGATCCCATCGAGTACGAGCACGCGAACCACAAGAGCATCATCCAGCAGGTCGAGATTGGCGTCGACGCGCCGGACTTCCCGACGGCGCTCCGGTCCGCGCTGCGGCAGGGCCCCGACGTGATCGTCATCGGCGAGATGCGCGATCCGGAGACGATGAGGATCGCGCTCGCGGCGGGGGAGACCGGGCATCTCGTGCTGTCCACGCTCCACACGACCGACGTGCCGTCCACGCTCGCGCGCATGACCGACTCGTTCCCGTCGGAGCGGCAGCCGACGATTCGTCAGGAGATCGCCGCGGCGCTCACGGCCGTCTTCGTGCAGACGCTGCTGCCGCGCCAGGCCGGCGGCCGCATTCCCGCCGCCGAGCTGCTCGTCGTGAGCTACGGCGCGCGCCAGCACATCCGCCGCAACGCGCTCCAGCACCTGCATCAGGAGATCACGATCACGAAGAAGCTCGGGTCGTTCTCGCTCGAGGAGAGCCTCGCGCGGCTGGTCAAGGCCGGGCTCGTCGAGCGGAGCGAGGCCGCCCTGCGCGCGAACCATCCCGAAGACTTCGAGCACGCCCTCGGGTAGGCTGGAGGCCGATGGCCGTCGTCCGCGTGCTCGTCCTGATCGCTTTGCTGGCAGGGGAGTTCGCCGTGCTCGAGGCCAGCCTCCGCTGGTACGGCAGCTCCGAGGCGTCGCCCGGTTTTCAATCGCTGTTCATGGACGACGACCAGGTCGGCCATCGCCTGCGGCCGAACGCGCACGCGCGGTACACCACGGTCGAATTCAGCACGGATCTGAAGATCAACGCGCAGGGCGTGCGCGACGATCAGGACATCGGTCCGAAGGCCGCGCACGAGCGCCGCGTCGTCATCCTCGGCGATTCGCTGGCGCTCTCGGTGCAAGTGCCGCTGCAGGAGACCTTCGGGAAGCGGCTCGAGGCCCGGCTGAACGCGGCCGGCGGGCCCGACCACTGGCGCGTGATCAACGCGGGCGTTCAAGGCTACAGCCCGGTGGAGGAATGGCTGTTCTACGACCATGTCGCGGCGGCGTTCGAGCCGGACGTCGTGCTGGTTCTCGCGTTCGTCGGCAACGACGCCGTCGAAGCCTATGACCGCGAGTCGTGGATCGACGCGGGGCATCCGCCGCTCGTGTCGGCGAGCGATCGCGCCATGACCCGCTTTCGGCGCTACACGCGGTCGAGCATGGTGCTGCAGTACATCCGCCTGCGCGTCGATCTGCTGCGCTCGAAGTTCTCCGCGCCGGTGCCCGAGCGACCGCTGGTGAGCTACGCGACGGACCCGCCGGTTGAAGTGACGCACGGGCTCGAGGTCACGCGCCGCGCCGTGGATCTCATCGCGAAGCGCGCGGCGGCCGGCGGCGCCCGCACGGCCATCGCGCTCATGCCGGCGAGGTTCCAGACCGACGACGAGGACTTCGGCCGGCTGCAGGACATCGTCGAGACCGCCGGCGGCACGATCGATCGCAACAGCGCCAGCCGGCGCTTCGCCTCGGCGCTCGCACCGCTCGGCCTGCCGATGATCGACCTCCAGCCCGCCCTGGCCGCGCAGCCGGACCGCGCGCGGCTGTTCTTTCAGCGCAACATCCATCTCACGCCGCGCGGGCACGACGTCGTGGCCCGGACGCTGTTTGACTTTTTCGAAGCAAGCGGGCTGGCCACGCCGCCTCCGTCCTGATGGTCTTCAACTCGCTGCAGTTCGTCGGATTCTTCGTGGTCGTCTACGGGCTGTACCGGCTGCTGCCGCACCGCCCGCAGAACTGGCTGCTCCTCGCCGCGAGCTACTACTTCTACGCCGCGTGGGATTGGCGCTTTCTAGGTCTGCTCGTCGGCACGACGATTGTGGACTTTCTGGTGGCCCGCTACCTGGGCCGCGCCACGCATCCCCGCCGGCGCCGCGTCGCGCTCATCGCGAGCCTGACGTTCAACCTTGGCGTGCTCGGGTTCTTCAAGTACTTCAACTTCTTTGCGGGCAGCCTGGCCGCGGTTTTCGGCTGGCTCGGCTGGCGGCTCGACCCGGTCACGATTCACGTCATCCTGCCGATCGGCATCTCGTTCTACACGTTCATGTCGATGAGCTACGTGATCGACGTGTACCGCGGTGAGATCGCGCCCGCGACCGACTTCATCGACTTCGCGGTGTTCGTGGCGTTCTTCCCGCACCTGGTGGCCGGGCCGATTCTGCGCGCGCCGCTGCTGCTGCCGCAGATCTCGCGGCCGCGCACGATCACACGCGGCCAGATTGTCGAGGGGCTCTGGCTCATCGCCTGGGGCTACTTCCAGAAGATGTTCGTCGCCGACAATCTGGCGGACCTGGTGGGCGCCGTGTTCTCACCCGCGGCGGCCGCGTCCGGGCTCGACGTGCTCATCGCGATCTACGCGTTCGCGTTCCAGATCTACGGCGACTTCGCCGGGTACTCGAACATCGCGCGCGGTCTGTCGAAGCTGATGGGCATCGAGTTGAACATCAACTTCCTGTTTCCGTACTTCGTCACGTCGCCGCAGGCGTTCTGGCGGAACTGGCACATCAGTCTGTCCACCTGGCTGCGCGACTACCTCTACATTCCGCTTGGTGGCAGTCGAGGCTCGGGCTGGCAGACGACGCGCAACCTCATGATCACGATGGTGCTGGGCGGACTGTGGCACGGCGCCGCCTGGACGTTCGTGCTGTGGGGCGCGTATCAGGGCGTGGTCCTCGTGATCGGACGCGCCCTGACGGCGTGGGCCGCCCGGCTCGGCGTGGTCGTGCCGTCCGGACTCAACTGGCGGCGCGTGGCCCTTGGCGTCGTGATGTTTCACGTGACGTGCTACGGCTGGCTGATTTTTCGCGCGACCTCGGTGCATCAGCTCGTGGCGAGCACCCGGCTCCTGTTGACCGACCTCATGCCCACGGAGAGCACGGTCGACTCGCTGCTGGTGCCGCTCGTCGCGATCGTCCTGCCGTTACTCGTCGTTCACGTCTTTCAGGCCCGGCGCGGCTCGGAGTCGGCGGTCCTCATGCTCAGGTGGCCGATTCGATATGCGCTGTACGTGGCCGTGTTCTATCTGGTGCTCGTGTTCGGCGATTTCCAGGGCGCGCAGTTCATCTACTTTCAGTTTTGATGCGCGGCCCGCGCGAAATCTGATAGGTTGACCGGATATGAAACCCAGATTCTTCGTTTTCCCACTCCTCGCGAGCCTGTTCCTGCTGTCGGTCGCCCTTCGCGCCGATGATGAGCGGCTGAAGACGACCGAGGCCGTCCTCAAGGAAATGGCGGGCAGCGCCGACAAGGGCATTTCCCAGGACCTCTTTGCGAAGGCCAAGTGCGTCGTGATTATCCCCGGCGTCAAGAAGGGCGCGATCGGCGTCGGCGGCCAGTACGGCCGCGGCTACATGTCGTGCCGGCGCGACGGCGGCAACGGCTGGTCGGCGCCCGGCGCGATTCGCATCGAGGGCGGCAGTATCGGGCTGCAGCTCGGCGGCACGGATACCGACGTCATCATGCTCGTGATGAACGACCGGGGCGTCGACCGCATGCTCTCCAGCAAGTTCACGGTGGGCGCCGACGCGGCGGTGGCGGCCGGCCCGGTCGGCCGGCAGGCCACGGCGGCCACTGACGCGACGATGATGGCCGAGATTCTGGCGTGGTCGCGGGCGCGCGGCGTGTTTGCCGGCATCTCGCTCCAGGGATCGACGCTGCGCGAGGACAGCGCCGAGAACAAATCGCTCTACGGCAAGGACATCAGCAACAAGGACATCGTCAAAGGCAACGTCGCGGTGCCGAAGGCCGCCGAAGGACTGATCGCCGCGCTCGGGAAGTACTGACGCCTGGGCGCCGTTCCGGCTACCTCACCTCGAGCAGCTCGATCTCGAAGCACAACATGCCCGCCGGCTGACCGCCGGCGGGATGGTCGCCGTACGCGAGGTTCGCGGGCACCCACACGCGGCGCTTCTCGCCCTTCGTCATGAGCTGGAGGACTTCCGTCCAGCCGGGAATGACCTCGGTGAGCTTGAACGTCGCCGGTCCGCTGCGCAGGACCGTCGTGTCGAACATCTGTCCGTCCGCCGTCCAACCCGTGTAGTTCACGGTCACCGACGATTGCAGGCCGGGGTGCACCGTGCCCACGCCGATGCTGAGCACTTTCGAGGCCAGGCCCGACGGCGTGCGCAGCGCGTCGGCCGGCGGCGCGGCCACATCGGGCGGGGCCTTGTAGGGATCGTCATCCTTGAGCGTGCAGGTCGCGACGAGCGCGGCAAGGAGCAACAGCACGGGCAGTCGGCGGCGCATGTGGTGATCGTCTACGAGCCGCTGTCGCGAAATCAAGGGGCGTCGATCGCCGGGCGCTACAATCGACGGCGTGTTCACCAGAATCGCGCATCTGGCCGATCGGTCCGTGCGGTATCTCGAGGCCGGTCAGGGCGAGGCGATCGTGCTGCTGCACGCCTTTCCCCTCAACGCGGAGCAGTGGCTGCCGCAGCTGCACCGCGTGCCGCCGGGGCGGCGCGTGATCGCGCCGGACCTTCGGGGATTCCGCGGCAGCGGCCCGGCGTTCGAGGACCCGGGCGTTGACGGCGTGACAATGGACGGCTACGGCACGGATGTTCTGGCGCTGATGGACCACCTGGACATCGAGCGCGCGGTCGTCGGCGGGCTGTCGATGGGCGGGTACGTCGCGTTTGCGATGCTGCGGCTGGCGGCGCCCCGCGTCAGCGGACTGGTGCTGGCCAACACGCGCGCCGCCGCCGACTCGGCCGAGGGGCGCGCGAACCGCGACCGCCTCATCGCTCTCGTTCGTCAGGAAGGGGCCGCCGCGCTCGTGCGCGAGATGCTGCCGAAGCTGCTCGGCGAGACCGAGCGGCGCGAACAACCCGACCTCGTCGATGCCGTCGAGCGGCTGATTCGGATGAACTCCGCCGACGGACTGGCGGCCGCGCTCGCGGCGATGCGCGACCGCCCGGACTCGACGCCGCTCCTGCCGGCGATCGCGTGTCCGACGACGATCGTCACGAGCGATGAGGACACGCTGATCCCGTCGTCCGAGAGCGACGCCATGCATCGCCTAGTCCCCGGATCGCAGCTCGTCGTGCTGCGGGGAGTGGGACACCTGTCGAGTTTGGGGGACGGGGCATTTTTCCACAGGTTGGGCATGTGAGGGGCCGGAGGTCGCGAGGGCATGTGTCCTCCCAACCTCCGGCCCCGCAGCGCGCCAACCTGTGGAAAAATGCCCCGTCCCCTTGGACCTGCACCTGACCGATCGCGTCGCCGTCATTACGGGCTCCAGCCGCGGGCTGGGTCTCGCGTCCGCGCAGGCCCTGGCCGAGGAACGGTGCCGCGTCGTGCTGTGCGCGCGCGGCGAAGAGGAGCTCACGCGCGCCGCGGCCTCGATCGTCGCGCGCGGCCGGCCGCAGAACTCGATCCTGACCGTCGCCGCCGACGTCGCGACGCCCGAGGGCGCCGAGCGGGTGGTGAACGCGGCGCTCGAGGTCTTTGGCCGCGTCGACATCCTCGTCAACAACGTCGGCAAGGCCGGCGGCGGCGACATCGTGACGACCCTCGACGCCGAGTGGCAGGGCGCGATCGACCAGACACTGTTCCCCGCGATCCGCATGTCGCGTCTCGTCGTGCCGCACATGCGCCGGCAGGGCGGCGGCGTGATCCTCACGATCGCGTCGATCTGGGGCCGCGAGTCCGGCGGCCGCATGACCTACAACGCCGTGAAGGCCGCCGAGATCAGCCTGAGCAAAGCGATGGCGCACCAGCTCGCCCCCGATGGCATCCGCGTGAACGCGATCGCGCCAGGCTCGATCCTCTTCGAAGGCGGGTCGTGGTGGAAGCGCCAGCAGGAAGATCCGCCCGGCATCGCCGAGTTCATCAAGCGCGACATTCCGTCCGGCCGGTTCGGCCGCCCCGAGGAGGTCGCCGCGCTCGTCGCGTTTCTCGCGTCGCCGCGCGCCAGCTGGATCACGGGTGCGTGCGTGACCGTCGACGGCGGCCAGTCGCGATCGAACATCTGATGAACGGGCTCAACCTCTTCGCGCCCTCGGGCGAGGTGATTCGCGCCATCGCCGACGCCATCCAAGGCGCAGCCGACTGGCTGTTCATGCCGTGGGTCGTGGGCGTGCTGCTCGGCACTGGTCTGTTCCTCACGCTCCGCCTTGGCGTCGTCCAGCTGCGCCGGCTTCCCGAGGCGTTCCGCGCGATGGTGGCCGCGCAACCGCCGGGCGCGCACGGCGCCCTGTCGCCGTTTCAGGCGTTCATGACGGCGCTCGGCGCGTCAATCGGCACCGGCAACATCGCGGGCGTCGCGACCGCCATCATCTCGGGCGGTCCGGGCGCCCTCTTCTGGATCTGGGTGTACGGCTTCGTCGCGACGTCGATCAAGTTCTCCGAGGCCGTGCTCGGCGTGAAATTCAGGCAGGCGCAGGGCGACACGATCCAGTCCGGTCCGATGTACTACCTCCGCGACGGGCTGAAATCGCCGGCGCTCGCCTGGACGTACGCGCTCGTGGCCGGCGTCGCGGCGCTCACGACGACGCCCTTCACGCAGCCGAATTCGATTGCCGTCGCGCTCAACAGCGTCTTCGGCGTCCGGACGTGGGTCGCCGGCCTCGTCATCGCGGTCCTCACCTGGGCCGTCATCATCGGCGGCATCAAGTCGATCGGCCGCGCGGCCGAGAAGCTGGCGCCGCTCAAGGTCGGTCTGTATTTGATCGGCGGCGCCGTGGTCATCGTGACGTTCGCGAACCGGGTGCCGCACGTGCTGTCCATGGTCGTCGGCGAGGCGCTGACCACGCGGTCCGTCATGGGCTTCGGCATGTTCATCGCGATGCGCTACGGCATCGCGCGGGGCATCTACGCGAACGAGGCCGGGTACGGCACGGCGGCGGTCGCGTACGGCACCGCTCGCACGACGCAGCCGACGCTGCAGGGCCTGCAGGCGGTGATGGAAGTGTTCATCGTCTCGTTCGTCACGGCGACGATCAGCGCGATGACGATCCTCGTGAGCGGCGTGGCGGAGCAGTCGATTGCGGCCAAGCAGGCGGGCGCGGCATTCCTGACCAGCACGGCCGCCGTGGCCGGCGCGTTCAACGCCGCGGTGCCGACGGTGGGCGGCTGGGTGGTGGCGTTCTGCGCGTTCATCTTCGGCTACACGACGCTCATCGGCTGGGCGTACTACGGCGAGCAGTTCCTCGAGTACATCTTCGGCCGCCGCGTGACGCTGCCGTACCGCTGGATCTACTGCTTGCTGATCCCGTTGGGCGCCATGAGCAAGCCCGACCTCGTCTGGGCCTGGGGCGATCTGATGAACGCCCTGCAGGTGTTTCCGAATCTCGTGGGTCTCGTTGGCCTGAGCGGGATCGCCGCGATGTACGCACGTGCCCGCATCGAGCGCCCGGCGCCGTAGCCCGCGGCCGGCAGGTCGCTGCTGATGAACTCGCTCCTTCGCTTCGCCTGGCTTTCCATCGCCGCCGCCGTCGTGACGATGGCGCTCAAGGCCGCGGCCTATCTGCTGACCGGCTCGGTCGGTTTGCTCTCGGACGCGATGGAGTCGCTCGTGAACCTGATGGGCGCCGTCATCGCGCTCACCATGCTCGCGGTCGCGGCGAGGCCGGCCGACGAGGAACACCGCTACGGCCACGGCAAGGCGGAGTATTTCTCGAGTTTCTTCGAGGGCGTGCTGATTCTCGGCGCCGCCGGCGGGATCGGCGCCGCCGCGGTGCACCGCCTCCTCGTGCCGCGCGCGCTCGAGCAAATCAGCGTCGGCCTGATCGTCTCGGTGGCCGCATCGGTCGTGAACCTCGTCGTGGCGCTGGTCATCCTCCGCGCCGGCCGGCGCCATCATTCGATCACGCTCGAAGCGAACGCCCGGCACCTGCTGACCGACGTCTGGACCTCCGCGGGCGTGGTCGTCGGCGTCGGCGCGGTCGCGCTGACGGGCTGGCAGCCGCTCGATCCCATCGTCGCGCTCGTCGTGACCGCCAACATCGTGGTGACTGCCGTGCGGATTGTCCAGCGATCCGTGTCTGGTCTCATGGACACGGCGCTGCCGGTCGAGGAGGAGCGCGATCTGCGCGCCGTGCTCGAGCGCCATGCCACGGGCGGCGTTCAATACCACGCGCTGCGCACGCGCCAGTCCGGAGCCAGACGGTTCGTCTCGGTGCACGTGCTCGTGCCGGGCAAGTGGACCGTGCAGCGCGGCCACCGTCTGCTCGAGCTGATCGAAGCCGACGTCCGGCGGGCGCTGCCCAACGTCACGATGTTCACGCACCTCGAGTCGCTGGACGATCCGGCCTCGTGGGATGATGTGAGCCTCGACCGCCACGAGCCATGACCGCGCGACACCTCCCGGCGGCGGCGCTCCTTGCAACGATGACCGCGTGCGGCGGGGGGACGTCCGCCCCCAGCGCGCCCGCGCCGGCCGTGAAGTACGTGCTGTCGGGCATCGTCTACAACCAGATTCAAGGCACGCAGGCGGCCATCGTGGGTGCACGCGTCGACGTGACGTCCGGCGCCAACGCCGGGCGCACGACGACGAGCGACGCGACCGGGCGCTACCGGCTGGACTCGCTCGATGGCGGCGGCATGACGCTGCGGATTTCGGCCGCCGGGTTCACGACCGCGACACATACGCTCACGCTTGGACTCGATCAATCGCTCGACCTCGGCTTGCTGCCCGACGGCGCCGCGCTCACCAACGGGCGCGTCGTCGACGCGGTCAGCCAGGCGGGCCTCGGCGGTGTGACGATCAGCGGCGCGTCGATGTCGAGCGCCGTGTCCGACTCCGCCGGCGCCTTCACGGTGGCGTCGACGGTCGGCACGGGCGATCCGCTGGCGGCGGTGTTCGCCGGATCCGGCGTCGTCGAGCGGCACACGGGGCTGCGCGTGCCCGGGCGCGACGCGACGGTCTCGCTCATCTCCGGCGGCTTCGACCTGCGGGCCTTTGACGAGATGTTTCGCGTCAGCATGCTCCTGCGCTGGACGACGGCGCCGCCGCTCCTCGTCGAGACGCGGACGGCGCAGTTCACGACCGTGGGCGCGCCGATCGTGACGACGGTCGCCGACGAGATGTCGGACAGCGAGTTCAGCGCGCTCGTTGACGACCTCACGTGGGCCCTGCCGCAGATGACGGGCAACACGTTCAGCCAGTTCTCGAGCGTGACGCGCCGGTCATCGAGCCCGGGCGCGAGCGTCAGCGTCCTCAACTCCGGCGTCATCACGGTCGTGCGCGAAGTCGGCCTGACGGCCGGGTCGGGCTATTGGGGCTACAGCCGCTGGCAATTTCAGAGCGACGGGACGATTACCGGCGGCATGGTCTCGCTCGATCGCGACTTCGAGCGATCCGGCAGTCCGTACCGGCGGTCGCTCCGATCGCACGAGCTTGGGCACGCGCTGGGCTACAACCACGTCACGGTCCGGCCGTCCGTCATGAACGCGTCGGCCGTGCTCGAGCCGACGCCGTGGGATCGCGACGCGAGCAGCATCGCGTTTCAGCGCGCGCCTGGCAACCGTTCGCCCGACACCGATCCGATGGGATACTCGCCGAATCGTCTGGGGCTGCCCGCGATGTGGAGTCCGCCCATTCGATGACGGGACGCGTGCTCGCGTCGATCGCGATGGCCGCCACGTTCGCGGCGTGCGGGCGAGGCGGCAGCTCGTCCGCGCCCGCCGCGCCGACGGGGCCGGCCGCCGCCGCTCGTCGTGGAGACGCGCACCGCCCGGTTCGTCTCGGCGGACGAGGAATCCGCGGTGACGGTCGACGACCAGATGTCGGAATCGGAGTACACGTCGATCGTGGATGACCTGACGTGGGCGCTGCCGGCCTTCGACCGCGACGCTTCGCGGATTGCATTCCAGCGGCCGCCCGGCAACCGCACGCCGGATCTCGATCCGGACGGGTACTCGCCGAATCGCTTCACTTCGGCTGGCCGGTGGAGTCCGCCGATTCGATAGCGGGATCCGGCTTTCGCCTCTTGATCGCCCTCGGACGCGGCGGTACTATTCGGACTCCAACGCCGATGTCCACACTGCCTGCGCTGCCCGCTGACAAGGACCAGTCCCTCACGGTCGCCCTGTCGCCGCTCCTGGCCGAGTACGAGGCCTCGGACCCGCATGTGACGGCGGTGCGGCGCCTGGAGGCCGTGGCGGCCGATTACGCGCCGTTTCCGGAGGCGCTCGACGCGCGGCTGGCGCGGGCGCTGCGCGCCCGGGGCATCGAGCAGCTCTACACGCATCAGGCGGACGCCATCGCGCACGCGCTCGCCGGGCGCCACGTCGTGATCGTCACGCCCACGGCGTCGGGAAAGACGCTGTGCTACAACGCGCCGGTGCTGCAGAGCGTGCTCGCCGATTCGTCGGCGCGCGCGCTGTACCTGTTTCCGACCAAGGCGCTTGCACAGGATCAGCTCGCCGAGCTGCACCAGATGGCGGAGCTCGTCGGCGCCGAGGGCGGCGGGCAGATCGGCGTGTTCACGTACGACGGCGACACGCCGCAGGACGCGCGGCGTGCGGTGCGCGGCCGCGCGCACGTCGTGTTGAGCAATCCGGACATGGTGCACTCGGGCATCCTCCCGCACCATCCGCGCTGGGCGAAGCTCTTCGAGAACCTGAAGTTCGTCGTCATCGACGAGCTGCACGCGTATCGCGGCGTCTTCGGCAGTCATCTGGGCAACGTCATCCGCCGCCTGCAGCGCATCTGCCGGCACTACGGCTCGAATCCGACGTTCATCTGCTCGTCGGCGACCATCGCCAACCCGCGCGAGCTCGCCGAGCGTCTCGTCGGGGCTCCCTTCGAAGAAGTGCTGCGGAGCGGCGCGCCGCGCGGCGAGAAGTTCTTCCTGTTCGTCAACCCGCCGGTCGTGAACGCCCAGCTGGGGATTCGACGGTCGTATCTGGCGGAGACGCGGCGGGTCGCGATCGAGTTCCTGAAACGCGGCCTGCAGGCGATCGTCTTTGCCCAGAGCCGGCTGTCGACGGAAATCCTCACGACGTATCTGAAGGACGCCTTCGCGGGCCCGCCGGGCGCGGCCGACGTCATCCGCGGCTATCGCGGCGGCTACCTGCCGCTGCGGCGGCGCGAGATCGAACGCGGACTGCGGAACGGCGACGTGCGCTGCGTGGTCTCCACGAACGCGCTCGAGCTCGGCATCGACATCGGCGCCCTGGATGTCGCCGTGATGGCCGGCTATCCAGGCACGATCGCCGGCACGTGGCAGCGCGCGGGCCGCGCGGGCCGGCGCTCCGGGCGATCGGCGGCCGTGCTCGTCGCCTCGAGCGCACCCGTCGATCAGTTCGTCGTCCGTCATCCGGAGTACTTCTTCGGCGCGTCGCCCGAGCACGCGCTCGTGAATCCCGACAACCTCCACATCCTGCTCGACCACGTGAAGTGCGCCGCCTTCGAGCTGCCGTTCACGACGACGGAAGCGTTCGGCACAATGAACGTGCAGGAGATGCTGTCGATTCTGGCCGAAGAGGGCTTCGTGCATCTCGTGGACGGCACGTGGCAGTGGACGCAGGACTCGTATCCCGCGAACGCCGTCAGCCTCCGGTCGGTGACGTCCGACAACTTCGTCGTCGTGGACATCACCGGCGAAGAGCGGGTCATCGGCGAGACGGACTTCACGAGCGGGCCGTCCACGCTCCACGAGAAGGCGATCTACATCGTGGAGGGCCAGCTGTTCCAGGTGGAGCGCCTGGATTTCGACGGACGCAAGGCGTTCGTGCGCGCGGTGGAGTGCGACTACTATACCGACGCGATCACACACACGAAGGTCACGATCCTGGAAACGTTCAGTGATCAGGCATCTGGCACTGGGCGTCGGGCGCAGGGAGATCAGGCATCAGGCCATAGGCCTCAGGCACTCGCAGGTGAGACCCGTGATCCAGCGAGTGCCTATGGCCCGGTGCCTGGTGCCGGCTGCTCGCACGGCGAAGTCCACGTCGTCTCCCGCGTCGTCGGCTTCAAGAAGATCAAGTTCTACACGAACGAGAACGTGGGCTCGGGGGAGCTGGAGCTGCCCGAGCAGCAGATGCACACGACGTCCTACTGGCTGACGATTCCGCGCGAGATGCTGGCGGCGCTGCCGTACGGCGCGGCGGACCGGCGCGACGGCGTCGTCGGGCTGGCGCACGCGATGCACCACATCGCGCCGATTCTCCTGATGTGCGACCGGCACGACCTGGGACTGTCGGTCGACGGCGTCAGTCTCGAAGGCGGCGCGCGCCTGGGCGGCCAGGCCCGCGGCGCGAAACCCGAAGAGCTGTCAGCCGAGCCGATCATCTTCCTCTTCGACAACTATCCGGGTGGCATCGGCCTGAGCGAGCCGTTGTTTTCGCTCCACGCCGAGCTCGTCGCGCGCACGCGCGAGCTGATTGACGGGTGTCCGTGCCAGTCGGGGTGTCCGTCGTGCGTCGGGCCCGAAGGCGCGACTGGACCGCTCGCGAAGATCGTGGCGTCGCGGTTGCTGCAGGCCCTCGTCGCCGCCCGCGCGGCCGCGTGATCGGGACGATGCGCGACCTCGCCTCCCGGCTTCGCCGCATCGTCCGGCAGGATGCCGAGCGCGAGCGCGCGGCGGCGCCGGCTCGCGAGCTGACCTACGTCGCCGACCTCGAGGGCGGTCACGACACCGGGCGCACGGCCGCGGCGCTCGGCGGTGCCGTGCACGGCTCGCCCGGCAGCGCGTGCGTCGTCGTCGATCGATCGTGGTCGGCCGGCGACCGGCACGGCCATCGCGAGGTCGGCGGCTGGACGATCGACGCCGAGGCGCCGATCGCGCTGTTCGATCCGCGTCTGAAATCGCTGTCCTCCTGGGCCGATCGCGTCGTCTTCTTCGACGTCGAGACGACGGGGCTGAGCGGCGGCGCGGGGACGCTCGCGTTTCTCGCGGGCTGCGGCTGGTTCGAGGGCGACGGCTTCCGCGTGCGGCAGTTCTTCCTCAGCGGGCCGGCGGGCGAGCACGCGATGCTCGACGCGCTTGGCGCGATTTTCGACGAGGCATCGTTGCTCGTGACGTTCAACGGCCGGTCGTTCGACGTGCCGGTCATGGAGATGCGCTGGGCGTTTCACCGGCGCGCCACGCCGACCGATGATCTTCCGCATCTCGACATGCTGCCGCCCGCGCGGCGGCTGTGGGGCATCGACGCGGAGCACAGCTGCAGCCTGACCTCGCTCGAGCAGCTCCTGCTCGGCGTCCACCGGCACGGCGACGTGCCCGGCTTCGAGATTCCCACGCGGTACTTTCAGTTCCTGCGGACGGGCGACCCGGCGACGGTCGAGGGCGTGCTCGAGCACAACCGGCTGGACGTGATCTCGCTGGCGGCCGTGACGGCGCACGCGCTCCGCCTCGCGCGCGGCGGACCGGAAGCGTGCCGGCTGCCGGGCGAGCAGCTTGCGCTGGGGCGCCTGTACGAGCGGGCTGGCGACGCCGATCGCGCGTTGCGGTCGTACGAGCTGGCCGGCGCGGCGAGCGGCCATCGCGGCGTCCGGCGGCAGGCGCTGGCGAGACTGGCGGAGCTCAAGCGGCGCGCGCGGCAGTACGACGAAGCCGCGGCCGCGTGGCAGGACGTGCTGGAACTGTCAGAGGCCGGGGAGGAGGGAACGCCGCTCGAGCGCCGTGCGACGGAGGCGCTGGCGATCCACCACGAGCATCGCGTGCGGGACCTCGACGCGGCGCGTCGCTACGCCGAAGCGCTCACGACGTCGACGGCCGCCGGCGCCGCCACGCGCGCACACCACCGGCTGCGGCGCCTCGATCGCAAGATCAAGCTCGGCGCCGAGGCCTTGAAGATTTTCGATTGACGATTCGATCGACGATTGACGATTCGATCGACGATTGGCGATTTCGATCGACGATCGGCGATGGACCTGCGATCGCCCGATTGTCGATCATCGATTGCCGATGCTTAGACCGACGCCTGCTTCTTCGTCGCCTTGGACGCCTTCGCGGCCTTGGCCGTCTTCGTCGCCTGCTTGCGCGCCTCGGCCGTCTGCGTGCCAAACCGCTTGGTGAACCGCTCGACGCGGCCCTCGGTGTCGATCAGCTTCTGGCGGCCCGTGAAGAACGGGTGGCAGTTGTTGCAGATTTCGAGGTGCAACTCGGGCTTGGTCGAGCGGGTCTTGAAGGTGTTCCCGCACGCGCACCGAACCTCGACCTCGAAGTACTTTGGGTGGATTCCAGGCTTCACGGTCAGCTCCTCACGCACACCGGCAAAAGATCAGTATAGCAGGGCGCATCCAACGGCAGACAAGTGCTTTCTACACAACAACATGCGTCCGTACCCATCGGTGGCGTCTGATGCGGGCGAGGACGTCCGGCGCGAGCGCCCTGCCGTCTGAGATGCTCAGGTTCGCCTCCACGTGTCGCGGCCGCCGCATCCCGGGAATCACCGTCGTCACGTCGGGATTCGCCAGGATGAACCGCAGCGCGAGCTCCGGCAGCGCCATGCCCGGCGGGACGTCGGCCTTGAGCGCGTCGACGCGCCTGAGCGTCTCGGCCAGGGCGTCGCGCGTGAAGTAGAGGTTGCGCCAGTCCCCGTCGGGCCAGCGGCTGTCGCGCGACAGTGTGCCCGTGAGGCTGCCCTCGTCGAGCGGCACGCGCGCGATCACCGACACCTCGAGCTCGCGGCAGGCGGGGAAGAGCTCGTCCTCGGGATTCTGATCGAACACGTTGTAGACGACCTGGACGCTGTCGACGAGCCCGGTGCGGAGGGCGCGGATGACGTTCGTCGGCTGCCACCGGTTGATGCTGATGCCGAACGCGCGAATCAGGCCTTCGCGCTTGAGGTCGGCGACGGCGCGCTGCCAGCGCCGGTCGTCGGCCCAGGCATCCGTCCACACGTGAAACTGCTGCACGTCGACGGCTGACAGGCCAAGGTTGCGCAAGCTCGCCTCCGTCGATCGCCGGATGTGGTCGGCCGGAAACACGTCGTCGAGGGCGTATTCCGGCAGCGCGGGCCACCGGAGATTGCCGGGCGGGATCTTGGTCGCGACGACGAGCCGTTTGTCGCGATGGCGCGCGAGCACGCGGCCGAGCAGCTGCTCGCTCTTGCCCTGGCCGTACGCGAGCGCGGTGTCGAAGAACGTGCAGCCGAGCTCGA
>DATIWF010000076.1:0-33635 GCA_035519535.1 Vicinamibacterales bacterium
AAAGGGCCTCATTGGGGACGGAGGTCCCTCCGTCCCCCCGCGGGCCCTTTCTGTGGAAAAAAGCCCCGTCCCCCAACGCCGCGCCAATCGCCCGGATGTGATCGGGCGTGGTGCCACAGCAGCCGCCGATGATGTCGGCGAAACCGCTGGCGGCGAATTCCCTGAGCAGCGCGCTGGTTTCCTCCGGGAGCTCGTCGTACTGACCGAACGCGTTCGGCAGACCCGCGTTGGGATAGACGCTCACCCAGCACCCGGCGAGCCGCGCCAGCTCGGCCAGGTACGGCCGCATCTCGCGCGCCCCGAGCGCGCAGTTGATGCCGATGCTCCAGGGCCGCGCGTGCTCGACGGAGATGTAGAACGCATCCAGCGTCTGGCCCGACAGCGTCCGGCCGCTGCGGTCGGTGATCGTCACCGAGATCATCAACGGCAGGCGGGTGCCCTTCTCCTCCTGCACTTCCTCGACCGCGACGATAGCCGCCTTGGCGTTGAGCGTGTCGAAGATCGTCTCGACCAGCAGCACGTCGACGCCGCCGTCGATCAGCCCGCGGACCTGTTCGGCATAGGCCGCCCTCAGGGTGTCGAACGTGATCGCGCGAAACGCGGGGTTGTTCACATCCGGAGAAATCGACAGCGTCCGGTTCGCCGGCCCGATCGATCCGGCCACGAACCGCGGCCGGTCCGGCGTCGCGGCCGTGAACTCGTCCGCCGCCGCCCTGGCAATCCCCGCGGCGGCCACGTTCAGCTCGTAGACGATGCCTTCGAGGCCGTAGTCGGACTGCGATACAGCCTGCGCGTTGAACGTGTTCGTCTCGATGATGTCCGCGCCGGCCGCGAGGTATTCGCGGTGGATCGCGCCGATGATCGCCGGCCGCGTGAGCACGAGCAGGTCGTTGTCGCCCTTCAGGTCGCGCGGGTGCGAAGCGAACCGCTCGCCGCGGAAGTCCTGCTCGCCCAGCTTGTGTCGCTGGATCATCGTGCCCATGGCGCCGTCCAGCAACAGCACGCGCGTGGCAAGGATCGCATCGAGCTTCTGTCGTGTCGTCATCGTGAACTGGTCCTCTGGCGGCCGGGCAGGCGCGCGCGATCGACGTGATCGCCCACCGAGGGCGTCCGCTCGGCGCCGGGCTTCGACCCGACGGCAATGAGCACGGTGAAGGGGTCACCCGATCGGCGGGCGCCCACGCGTACCGTGACGTCATGGAATCCGGCCGTGCCGATCAGCCGGCGCAGCTCTTCGTCGCTGAAGCCGAGCCAGGCGTCGCCCAGCTGCGGGCGGACCCAGGATTCGCCGTGCTGCCGCAGATCGAGCACGAGCACGCGGCCGCCCGGCCGCAGGATCCGCTGCGCCTCGGCCAGCGCCTGGTCCGGCTTCGCGGCGTGGTGCAGCGCCTGCGAGAGCAGCGCGACATCGACGGACTCATCCGCCAGCGGCAGATGCTCGAGCTCGCCGCGTTTCCACGTGATGTTCCGGACGCGCCGGCGGGCCGCCAGATCTCGCGCTCGCGCGAGGACGTCGGCGGATCGATCGACGGCCGTCACACGACGCGCCCAGCGCGCCGCCTCGATGGCCAGATAGCCCTCCCCGCACCCGAGGTCGGCGACATCGAGCGCCGGCAGCAGCAGCCCGAGCGCCCGCGCCCACGCCGCCCAGCTTCGTCCAGGCACGAGCTGCCGCTGCTCGCCGACGCCGCCGTGCTGCGCGAAGCTCTCCTGCCGCACGCGGCGAATCTCCTCCAGCCGCGCATCGTCGGCGCGCGTTTCGTCGGTGGCCCGCGCGAACTCCGCGCGCAGCCAGGTCCAGAGCGCGGCCCTGGGCCCGTCGGCCGCGCCGAACTCTGGCGCCAGGCGGTACCACGAGAACGTCCCCGCACGCTGCTCCGCGACGAGGCCGGCCTCTCGGAGCAGGCCCAGATGCCGGGAGACGCCGGACTGCGCGACGCCGAGAATGGACGTGAGCTCGGACACGTTCAGCGCCTCGCGCGAGAGCAGCCGCAGCAGGCGCAGCCGCGTCTCGTCGCCCAGCAGCCGCAGCAGGCTGGAGGCGTCATCCATATCTATTAATCTATATGTATTGATGGCCATGCGCAAACCGCCGCAAGGGCCCTTTCACGGGATGCGTGTCCTGGCTTGAGCTTCGGCGCGGCGTGTGCTGAATTGGCGGGACGTGCTGAAGACCTACCCGGCCGGCGCGCTCGACGCTCCCACCCTCGTCCTCGCCCATGGCGCCGGGGCCGGGCAGGCGCATCCGTGGATGACACGGGTGGCGAAAGGACTGGCCGCGCGCGGCGTCAGCGTCGTGACGTTCGACTTCCCGTACATCGAAGCACGCCGCCGCGCCCCCGACCGGCCTGCGGTGCTCGAGAAGACGTTTCAGGACGTGTGGCGAACGGTGGCGTCGGACACGAAGGGCCGTCTCTTTGCCGGCGGCAAGTCGATGGGCGGCCGGATCGCGTCGCAGGTCGCGGCGCGGCACGGCTTCGATCCCCCGCCCGGCGGCCTCATTTTCTTCGGCTATCCGTTGCACCCGCCTGGCCGGCCGACCGCGCGGCGCGACCGGCACCTGCCCTCAATCGACGTGCCGATGCTCTTCTTCCACGGCGGGCGCGACGGCTTCGGCTCCCCCCAGGAAATGCGCGAGCTCGTCGCGACGCTGCCGGACGCGCGCCTCGATCTCGTCGACGACGCTGATCATTCGCTGATTCGCCCGAAGCGGGCCGACCCGAGAGGACAATCGATCGATCAGGTCCTGGACGCGGCGGCGGCCTGGATCACGCGCTGAATCCAGCGGCCTGCGATCGCGCGGAATTCGTCGGTCCATTCGTGCCCGCCTCGGAAGCGGACCACATCGTGCGGCACGTGACGCGACGCGAGGAACGCGGCATCGTCGCCGGACTTGGCCGCCGTGTACCACGAGTCTGTTTCGCCTGCGCCAATCAGCACCGGCGGCCACGGCCGCGGCAGCGTCGCCGTCTTGAGCTCTGGAGGGATGTCGCCGGCGAGCGCGACGATCCCGGCCGCGCGATGCGCGCCGAGCAGCGCTGCGCGATAGGCCATCGCCGCGCCCTGGGAGAATCCAACGAACACCGGCGCCTGCGGCGACTCCAGCGCCGCGACGGCTCGATCGACGTACGTGACGTTGTCGGCGATCGCGATCTCTCGGTCCTGCCGCGTCATCCAGCTCGCGATCACGCGCTCGTCCTTTCGCGAATAGAAACGATGCAGCGCCTGAACCGAGGCGACGGTCCACGACGAGGCGCCTGGAATCCTGACGGCTTCGGCGAGCGCGTCGTCGGCGCTCTGTCCGTAGCCGTGAAAGACCACCAGGAGCCCCGAGGCCGGCAGCGCTTCGGCGTCCTCGACCAGCACGCGACCGTGCGTCGTTGTATCAATCGAAAGTTTGCGCAATGCCCCTCGTCTGGGCGTGCTCGCTTCGTTCTGACCCGCTGCCCTATTGTTGTCGCCGCCGGATCAACGACTACCAGCGACCGGATTTCACTTCACCGGCGCCGGCACCGTCAGGGCAATGTCGTACTTCTTCAGCGTCTGGCTCATCGTCATCGCCTTCAGCAGAAACGCGTTCGCGTCGGCGATCGCCTTCGGCAGCGCAAGTTTCACGTCGGCGTACTGCTTCATCAGCGTGTCGCTCGGCATTTCCCAGAACGCGAGCACCTGGCCCTTGAGCGCGCCGGCGCGCCCGACGAGATTCTGCGGATCCTGGACGCCGCCGCGCCCGCCTCCGCCACGGCCACCGCCCGCCGCCGGCTGTGGCACGCCGAACTTCGCGCGCACGGCGTCGAACTCCCTGGTGAGCGCGTCGAACTGCGCTTTCGTCGTGGCAGGGACGGTCGCCGCTGTCTGCACTTTGCGCGCGGCGTCGGTCATCTGCGTGTAGAGCGGCCCGAGCGCGGCCGCCATTTCTTCGCCGCGCCGCTGCAGGTCGTGCAGGTCCGTTGCGATGTCGAAGTAGCGCTTCTTCTGAACGTCGGTGAGATCAATCGCCGGGTCCATGCCGACCTTGATCGGTTTCGTGTCCACGGTCTTGCCGTCGATCTCGAGCGCGACGTGATAGGTGCCCGGCAGGACGAACGGTCCGGCCGTGGCCGCGCCGCCGCCGAATCCACCTCCGCCGCCGCGGCCCGCGCCGCAGACGCTCTCGAATCCCGCGCCGGGCCCCTCGGCTGGTGGCGCCGTCGACCGGCCGCCAGCCGGCGCGCCGCCTCCTCCGCCTCCGCCTGGGCCGCCGCCACGGCCGCCTCGTCCGCCCGCGGCACCTGCCGCGGGCAGCGGCTCGACACGCAAATCCCAGCACGCCGTCTGGATGCCGCCTTGCGCTCGCGCCGCGAGGGTCAACTGGCGCACCAGCTTGCCTGCGGCGTCGGTGACCTTGAGCTGGAGGTCATTCGCGGGCCGCTTCAGGTAGAACTGGATGACGGCGTCGAACGGCGGATTTTCGCCGAGGAAGAACCCGTCGCCCCAGAACTCCATGTTGAGCTCGTTGGACGACTTCCATTCGAGGGCGTTCGGGATCGAGAACAACTTCGCCTCGCTGGCCTGCGCGTCGGTGAACTCCTGGATCGGCTCGAGGTGATCGAGGATCCACAGCGCTCGGCCGTGCGTCGCGACGATCATCGCGTTGTCGCGCGGATGGAGCGTGATCTCGTCCACGCGCACCGTCGGGAAGTTGCCGGCGAGCCGCGACCAGTGCCGTCCGCGATCCAGCGAGACGAAGAGCCCCGTCTCGGCGCCGACGTACAGCACGTCCGGATTGCGCTGGTCCTCGGTCAGCGTCTTGACGACCTCAGACGTGAGGTCGGCGGCGAGGTCTTCGAACGTCGCGCCCGCGTCCCGGCTCGCCCAGAGGTAGCCGCTGTTGTCACCAAGCCGATGCGCGTCGGCGGCGACGTACACGGTCCGCGGGTCGAAATGCGACGGGACGACTTCGGAGATCCAGGCGCCCTTCGGCAGGCGCGGCATGCGATCGCCCAGCGTCTTGTCCCAGGTCTTGCCCGCATCCTTCGACGCGCTCACGACGCCGTCGTCGCTGCCGGCATAGTAGAGACCGGGTTGCTTCGGCGACTCGGCGAACGTCACGATCGTCGGCCAGGCGGCGATGCCGTCGTTGCGCGAGATGCGGACGTCGGCGTCCTTGACGCCCATGATCGTGAGCTCGTCGCGATTCGCGTTGGTCGTCAGATCCGGGCTCACGACCGTCCAGGAGTCGCCGCGGTCGGTCGACCTGAAGATCTTGTTGCCCGCCGCGAACAGCACGTGCGGGTCGCTGGGCGACAGGAGGATTGGCGCGTCCCAGTTGAAGCGATAGGTCTCGCCGACCGCGGGCGCGGGCGTCACGTTCGCCGGCCCGGGACGGATCGTCTTCGATTCGCCGGTCACGTTGTTGTGGCGCTGCATGGCGCCGTCCTGGGTCTCGCTGTAGCTGATGCGCGGGTCGAGCAGGTCGGCGACGACCGACATGCCATCGCCGATCTGGGTCCGGATCCAGCGCTCCGGCGTGATGCCCCGCTGCGTGCGCACGGCGCTCGGGCCGCACCACGCGTCGTTGTCCTGCATGCCGCCGCACACGTCGTACGGCGTCTGCATGTCGTAGCTCACGTGATAGAAGAGCCCGATCGGCAGGTTGGACAGGAACGTCCAGCGCTTCGTGCCGTCCCAGGAAATGCCGACGCCCCCGTCGGTGCCGATCATCACGTGATCGGAGTTGGCGGGATCCCACCAGATCGCGTGCGTGTCGTCGTGAATCGTCGGGTCAGCTGACGCGAACGTGCGTCCGCCGTCCACCGACAGGCCGATCTGGACTGCGGCGGTGATGACTCGATCGGGATGGTTCGGGTCGATCCGGACCTGGCTGAAGTACATCGGCCGGCTGTTGTTCCCGCTGATCCGCCGCCACGAGGCGCCGGCGTCGTCCGATCGATAGATGCCCGTGCCGCTCGCCGTCGCCGCTTGATCTGCAGCGGAGGAGGCGGCCGCGCCGCCGCGTCCACCGCCCTGCCCGCCCTCGGCCTCGATGAGCGCGTACAGAATGTTCGGGCTGCGCCGGTAGATGTCGAGGCCGATGCGCCCGAGCGGCCCCGCGGGCACGCCGTTCGTGAGCCGCGTCCACGTGTCGCCGCCGTCCACCGACTTCCACAGACCGCTGCCGGCGCCGCCGCCGTTGAAACAGCACTGTGATCGTCGCCGCTGGTAGGTGGACGCGTACAGGATCTTGTTGTTCGTCGGATCCATCACGACTTCGTTGGCTCCCGTGTCGGCGTCAACGGTGAGCACCGCCTTCCACGTCCTGCCGCCGTCGGTCGTGCGATATACCCCGCGGTCGCCGCCCGGCGCGAACAGGGAGCCCTGCGCGGCGACGAACACGACGTCATTGTTCGCGGGATCGATGACGATGCGGTTGATGTGGAAGGAGGCGCGGAGCCCCATGTTGACGAACGTCCTGCCGCCGTCGGTCGACTTGTAGGCGCCGTCGCCCCACGACGTGCTCTGGCGGTTGTTCGCCTCACCGGTGCCAATCCACACGAGGTCGGGCGTCTTCTGCGACACGGCGACGTCGCCGATCGACATCAGGCCCTGACTCTGGAACTGCGCCGTGAACGTCGTGCCGTAGTTGACGGTCTTCCACAGGCCGCTGTGCGCGGTCGCGACGTAGAAGATCGCAGGATTCGCTTCGTAGACGGCAAAGTCGGTCACGCGGCCCGACATCACGGCGGGACCGATCGATCGAAAGTGGAGACGCGCGAACGGGTCCTCCGCCGCGGGCGCCTGGCCGCCGAGCGGCAGGGTCGCCGCGCTCACGACGATCGCCACCGACATGACCACAACTCGCGCGCGCGTCATCGCGTCCTCCAAGACACCTCGGGGACGAGGGCGCGAAACTCACGCGTCCTCGTCCCCTGTTCCGAACCGCGGAGGCGCCCCTGGGAACCCCCTGGGAATCCCGTCACTTCACCGGCGCCGGCACGTTGAGCGTGATGTCGTATTTCTTCAGCGCCTGACTCACCGTCATCGCCCGCAGCAGGAAGGCGTTCGCGTCCGTCATCGCCTTCGGCAGCGCGAGCTTCACGTCGGTGTACTGCTTCATCAGCGTGTCGCTCGGCATCTCGGTGAACGACATGATCTGTCCTTTCACCGTGCCGGCCTTGGCGACGAGGTCATCCGGATTGGCCGGCGCGCCGCCGCCGAAACCGAATCCGCCGCCGCCCCCGCCGCCGGCCTGAGGCGGCGCTTCGCCCGCCGCGCCCGCCGCGCCCGCACCTGCCGCGCCCGCACCTGCCGCACCGGCGCCGCCCGCCGCCGCGCCACCGCCGCCTCCCCCGCGTCCGCCGCCGCGTCCGCCGCGCCCGGCTCCGGCTGGAGCCGCCGCGCCACCGCCCCCACCCGCTCCGCCGCCACCCGCGGCGGGCACGCCGAACTTCACGCGAACCGCGTCGAAGTCCTTTTTCAGGGCGTCGAACTGCGCCTTCACCGGCGCCGGCACGTTGCTCGCGGTCTTCAGCTTGTCGGCGACGTCGTTCATCTGCGCGTAGAGCGGATTGAGCGCCGCCGCCATTTCCTCGCCGCGCTTCTGCATCTCGTGCAGATCCATGACGGTGTCGTAGTACTTCTTGCGCTGCACGTCGGTCATCTGCAGGTCGGGGTCGTCTACGACCTTCATTGGCTTCGTCTCGTACGTCTTGCCGTCGACGATGAGCGTCACGTTGTAGGTGCCGGGCAGCACCCACGGTCCTTGCGGGCTCGCGCCGCCGCCCCCGCGCCCGCCGCCGCCCCCGCCGAATCCGCCGCCGCCGCCGCACGGGTTCTCGGACGAGAATCCGGGCTCCGGCTGCGGCAGGGCGATGCCGCCGCCACCGCCTCGCCCGCCCCCGGCGCCGCCGCCCCCGCGCCCGCCGCCGCCAGGCGCGGCGCCGGCGCCGCCCGCCGGCGCGATCGGCTCAACGTGCATGTCCCAGCACACGGTCTGGATCCCGGCGGTCAACCGGCTGCCCGGGGCCGTCAGCATGCGCACGTCCTTGCCGAGCGCGTCGGTGATCTTCAGCTTCACGTCCTTGGCCGCGCCCTTCAGGAAGTACTGAATGACGGCCTGCGACGGCGGATTCTCACCGACGAAGAACTGGTGCCCCCAGAACTCGTCGTTCTTGTCGTCGAACGACCGCCATTGCAGCGCCGGATCGATCGAGAACAGGTGCGCGTCGGCGCCTTGCGCCGCCGTGTACTCCTGGATCGGCGAGATGTGGTCGAGGATCCACAGCGACCGCCCGTGCGTCGCGAGCAGCATCGCGTTGTCGCGCGGATGCAGCGTGATTTCGTCCACGCGTACGTTCGGGAAATTGCCCTGCAGGCGCGACCAGCTCTTGCCGCGGTCGAGCGAGACCAACAACCCCGTCTCCGATCCTGCGTACAGCACGTCCTGGTTGCGCTGATCTTCCGTCAGCGTCTTGATCGCCTCGCCTTTCAGGTTGCCGTTGAGCGACTGGAACGTCGCGCCGAAATCGTGGCTCACCCAGATGTGCGTCTCGTAGTCATTCAGCCGGTGCGCGTCGGACGCGACGTACACCGTGCCTGCGTCGTAGCGCGACGGCATGACCTTCGACACCCACGCGCCCTTGACGAAGCCCGGCATCCGCTCCGCCAGCGTCTTGTCCCACGTCTTGCCCGCGTCCTTCGACACGCTCACGACGCCGTCGTCCGTCCCCGCGTAGTAAAGGCCCGGCTGCTTCGCGGATTCGGCGAACGACACGATCGTCGGCCACGCCGAGATGCCGTCGTTCTTCGAGATCCGCACGTCGCTGCCCTTCAGCCCCATCGTGACGACCTCGTCGCGATTGGCGTTCGTCGTCAGATCGGGGCTCACGGCCGTCCATGAGTCGCCGCGATCGGTCGACCGAAACACGTGGTTGCCGGCGATATAGAGCACGCCGGGATCGGTCGGCGAGAACACCATCGGCGTGTCCCAGTTGAAGCGGTACGCCGCGCACGGCCCGCCGCCGCCCCCGCGCCCGCCGCCGCCGCCCGGGTTCGGCGGATCGCACGCCACCCCGCCCGGCTGCGCGTTCACGACGTTCTGCGGCGTCGGACGGATGCTCTTCGCTTCGCCCGTCACGCGGTTGTGACGCATGGTGTTGCCGTCCTGCGTCTCGCTGTAGACGATGCGGCCGTCGCGAAGATCGGGGATCGCGACGAAGCCGTCGCCGCCCTGGATCGACTGCCAGCGATCGTTCGAGATGCCGTTGGTCGTGCGCACGGCGCTCGGACCGCACCAGTCATAGTTGTCCTGCATGCCGCCGCAGACGCTGTACGGCGTCTCCATGTCGAAGCCGACGTGGTAGAAGAGCCCGACCGGCAGGTTCGGATACCAGATCCACGTGCGCGTCATGTCCCAGCTGACGTAGGCGCCGCCGTCGGTCCCGATCAGAATGTGGTCGGAGTTGTTCGGATCCCACCAGAGCGCGTGCTTGTCGTCGTGCACGGCCGGATCGGCGGAGAGCTGCGTCTTGCCGCCGTCGAGCGAGATCGTCATGCGGACGCCGCCCAGAATCGTGCGATCCGGATTGTTCGGGTCGACGCGAATCTGCGAGAAGTACATCGGGCGCGGGTTGTTGCCGTTCACCTTCCGCCACGTCGTGCCGCCGTCGTCCGTGCGGTAGACGCCGCTGTCGCCGCCGCCGGGCGCGTTCGCCGCCCCGCCCCCGCCCCGTCCGCCGCCGCCGGCAGGAGCCTCGGCTTCGATCGTCGCGTAGACGATGTTCGCGCTGCGGCGATAGACGTCCAGGCCGATGCGGCCGAGCGATCCGCCCGGCAGTCCGCCACCCGAGAGCTTCGTCCACGTCTCGCCGCCGTCGGTGGACTTCCAAATGCCGCTGCCGGGCCCGCCGCCGTTCATGCAGCACTGCACGCGGCGCCGCTGATAGGTCGAGGCGTACAGGATCTTGTGATCGCTCGCCGACATCACGATGTCGTTCGCGCCCGTGTCGTCGTCGACCTTCAGCACTTGTTTCCAGGTCGCGCCGCCGTCGGTCGTCTTGTAGACGCCGCGGTCGCCGCCGGGACCGAAGAGCGCGCCCTGGGCCGCGACGAACACGACGTTGTCGTCCTCGGAGTCCACGATGAGGCGCTGGATGTGGTACGACTTGCCGAGCCCGATGAACTTCCACGTCGTGCCGCCGTCCGTGGACTTGTACATCCCGCTGCCCCACGAGATGCTCTGGCGGTTCGTGCCCTCGCCCGTGCCGAGATAGACGAGGTTCGGATTCCTCTGCGACACGCCCACGGCGCCGATCGACATCAGGCCGTTCTGCTGGAACTGGCCGGTGAACGTCGCGCCGCCGTTGGTCGTTTTCCAGAGACCGCCGTGCGCCGTCCCCACCCAGAAGATCGACGTGTTGGCCTCATACACGGAGAAGTCGCTGATGCGGCCCGACATGCTTGCCGGGCCGATGGAGCGGTAGTGGAGCGACTCGAACTGCTGGGCGATGGGCGCGCTCGCGGCCGTTTGACCGCGCAGCGCCGGAACCGCCGCCAGCACGGTCGCTCCGACCGCGCCAGCCAGAACCAGACGAAGGTGCCTCTTCATGGAGCCTCCAGGCGTCACGTAACCCGCGGAATTATAGCTACTACGGGTGCCCGGAGGCGGTATGGCCGCAAGACCTCGAAATCGGGCGCCGTCAACCGCGCGTCCGAACGCGCCCGACGCCCCGGAGCGCGCCTTTCTTCGCGGGCATCTCGAGCGGCAGATTGAGCTTCACCCACTCTTCCATCGATCCGTCGTAGAGCCAGATCGGGTGGCCGAGCGTCCTCGCCGCAAAGAGAGTGGCCGTGGCGCGCTGTCCGACGTAGCAGTACGCGACGACCGTGTCGCCAGGCTTCACACCGGCCTCGGCGAAGAGCCGCTCCAGCTCGGCTTCCGGCCGCAGCGCGCTCCTCTCGTCGTCCCACAACTGCTCGAGCGGGAGGCTCGTGGCCCCGGGAATGTGGCCGAACTTCTGCGGTCCGCCCGGCGGTGCGCTGTTCGTCTTGCCCTCCCACGCGGCCGGCGACCGCACGTCGAGAATGGCGATTCCGGGGGTCTTTTCGTGCGCCTGCACGTACGCCGCGTCCACCGTCACCTGAACGGTCCTGAGCGGCGAGAGCGAGCCCGCTTTCACGGCCGGCACATCCGTGGTCGTGCTCTCCCCAGCCGCTTTCCACGCGGGCAGTCCGCCGTCGAGCAGCGTCGTGTTCGCGCCGAGGCCGGCGTGAACGAGCGTCAGGTAGATGCGCGTGGACGGCGAGAAGTAGTTGTCGCTTTCGACGATCACGATCCGTGAGCTGTCCGAGATGCCGAAACCCTGGAGCGTCGTGCGCAGCTGCTCGTCGGACGGGAGCTCGACCATGATCTGACCCGCGGGGGCCGTCGAGCTGTGGTCCATCGGCGCGACGAACTCGGTCATGTCCGCCGCCTCAGCGCCGGGGATGTGTCCTCTCTTGTAGGTGCCGACCTCACCGACCTGGAGGATGACCAGATTCGGATCTTTCAGATGCTGCGCGAGCCACGACACCGGCGTCAGCATCGACTCACGCGGCCCGGCGGCCTGCAACGATGAACGGCGCCCGGAAACAAACGCCGTCAGAACGATGAAACCAACAACCGCGCTGGCGCGAAGAATGGCACGCATGGAGGTCGCTCCTTGGAAGCCGTGGCTCTTGTCGAATGTCTACAATAGTAACGGAGCGTCGGGCCCGAAAGTTCAATCCGGCACTCTGCCGGCGATCTGGCCGCTCGCGGACAGCACGCGCTCAGCGTCCGGCGACGACGTCGAGCGTGGCCTTTTGGAGGGACGCCGAGCTGGATCCGACGAGGATCTCGAAACGGCCGGGCTCGACGACCCGTCGCATGTCTCGATTGATGAGGGACAGCGCATCGGGACCGAGCGCAAACGTGACGGTTTTGCGCTCGCCAGGCTCGAGCATGACACGCTTGAATCCGCGCAGCTCGAGCACCGGTCTCGTCACGCTGCTGACGAGGTCATGAATGTAGAGCTCGACGACCTCATCACCCCAGCGGCTGCCGGTATTGGAGACGTCGACGCTCACGCTTGCGTGGCCGTCGGGTGCGATGGACACGGGGGTGACCACCGGCGCGGACAGCTCGAACGTCGTGTAGCTCAAGCCGTATCCAAACGCCCAGAGCGGCTCGCGGGCAAGATCGAGATACGGGCGGAACGACGTGGGTCGCCGATTGTAGTAGATCGGCAGCTGGCCGACCGACCGCGGGACGCTCACAGGCAGCTTGCCGCCGGGATTGATGTCGCCGAAGAGCACTTCGCCAACCGCCGTCCCGCCTTCCTGCCCCACGTACCACGCTTCAACCACTGCTGCCGCGCGCTCGGCGACCCGCGGGATGGCGAGCGGCCGGCCGTTGATGAGCACGACGATCACCGGTTTACCGGTGTCGAAGAGGGCGTCCGCCAGTTCTTCCTGCTGACTCGTGAGGGACAGATCGGCGACGTCACCGAGGTGATCGTCCGACCACGCTTCGCGCGACGTCGACTCGTTCGTGCCGATCGCGAGCACGATCGCGTCCGCCACGCGCGCCGCGGCGACGGCGTCGTGGATCCGCTGGCGGTTCTTCGCCGGATCGCCCATCACGACCTGGTCCCGATTCCAGTTGGGATCGGGCTCTGTAATTCGCACGCCTTCGGCATGCACGATGCGCACGCCTGCGCCCGCCGCAGCAGTGATGCCCTCGAGCAGATCGACACCGCGGCCCGCGTCCACCGAGTACCCGCCCAGGTGGACGCCCTTCGCATTCGGGCCGACGACGGCGAGCGTCTTGAGCGCGGCGCGATGGAGCGGGAGCGCGTGATTGCGATTCTCGAGCAGGACGATTGATCGCCTGGCGGCCTCGAGCGCGAGCGCGCGATGATCCGGCATGTCGACGGCGCGCTCCGCTTCGTCGACGTCCACATACGGATGCTCGAACAGGCCGGCCAGGAACTTGGCGGCCAGGATGCGGGACACGGCCCGATCGATCTCGTCGATCGTCACGCGGCGGTCCTTGATCAGCGCCGGCAGCTGCAGATAGGCGTTGCCGTCGGGCAGCTCGATGTCTACGCCGGCCGCGAGCGCCTGAGCCGCGGCATCCGCCAGGTCGACCGCGACCTTCTGGCGGCTGACCAGCTGCTGGATGCCGAAGTAGTCGGACGCGACCATGCCGCGAAATCCCCACTCGCGCCTCAGCACGTCGCCAATCAGCCAGCCGTTCGCGTGCGAGGGGACGCCGTCGATTTCGTTGTAGCTCGGCATCACTGCGAACGCGCCTGCCTGGGTCACCGCGGCCTCGAACGGCGCCAGCAGCTCGGATCGCAGCAGGCGCACCGGCACGAAGCTGGGCGCCGCGTTCACGCCGGCCTCGTTCGATCCGTGGCCCGCGAAGTGCTTGAGCGTGGCGAGGACGTTGTGCGGGCCGAGCGGCAGGCTGGCGCCCTGATACCCGTGAATTGCCGCGACGCCCAGCCGGCTCACGAGATACGGATCCTCGCCGTACGTCTCCTCGAATCGTCCCCAGCGCGGATCGCGGCCGAGATCGACCACCGGCGCGAGCACGTGCTGCGAGCCCCGCGCCCGGGCCTCGTACGCGGCCGCGCTCATCACGTGCTCGACGAGCGCCGGGTCCCAGCTGCTGGCGAGGGCGATCGGGACGGGGAACGACGTCGCGTGAAACGCGACGAAGCCGTGCAGCGCCTCGTCGTGAAACATCACCGGGATGCCGAGGCGCGTGTGCTCGATCACCCATCTCTGCACGGCGTTCACGAACTCGGCTTCCTCGCGCGGTCCGCGCAGTCGCGGGCCGTCCGGCGTGCTCGCGATCTCGCTGGGGCGCGAGACTTCGCCGAGCCCGCGCCCCAGCACCTCCTCGGCGTGCGTGGCCTCGAACCGCCCGGCGTCGTCCTGGATCTTCACCTTTGGTCGCCAGATGGCGACCATCTGCGCGACCTTCTCGTCGAGCGTCATGCGCGAGAGCAGGTCCGCGACGCGCTGGTCGACCGGCCGCGCGGGATCCTTGTACACCGGCGTGCGGTCGCGGGCGCACGACGCGAGCGCGGCGAGCACGGCGACGAGCAGCCACGCGCGCGCGCACAAGGGGCCGGCCACGGGCACATCTTATAATCGCGCGCCATATGCCAGGTTCCGCCCGGTCGCTCGTGAGCGCGGCATGCGCGGCGCTGGCGCTCACG
This sequence comes from Vicinamibacterales bacterium, assembly GCA_035519535.1. Lineage (GTDB taxonomy): Bacteria > Acidobacteriota > Vicinamibacteria > Vicinamibacterales > SCN-69-37 > DATEGZ01. The sequence goes on from DATIWF010000076.1 coordinate 14,229, forward strand.
GCGTGCTCGACGCCGCCGGGCCGGACCGCGGCAGACACCACGCCGCCCCGCCCCTGGTGGCAGCGCGGCGTCATCTACCAGATCTACCCGCGATCTTTCCAGGACAGCGACGGCGACGGCGTCGGCGACCTCCAGGGCATCACGCGACGACTCGACTACCTCAAGGACCTCGGCGTCGACGCGCTCTGGATTTCGCCGATCTATCCGTCGCCGATGGCCGACTTCGGCTACGACGTATCGGACTACACGAACATCGATCCGACCTTCGGCACGCTGCAGGATTTCGACGCGCTGCTGGCCGCCGCGCACGCGCGCGGCCTGCGCGTGCTGCTCGACTTCGTCCCGAACCACAGCTCCAGCCAGCACCCGTGGTTCATCGAGTCGCGCGCGTCGCGCGGGAGCGCGAAGCGCGATTGGTACGTCTGGCGCGACCCCGGGCCGCGCGGCGGTCCGCCAAACAACTGGGTGGCGGCCTTCGGCGGTCCCGCCTGGGAGCGCGACCCCGGAACCGGGCAGTACTACTACCACGCCTTTCTGAAGGAGCAGCCGGACCTCAACTGGCGCAATCCGGCCGTCGAACACGCGATGTTCGACGTCATGCGATTCTGGCTCCGCCGCGGCGTCGATGGATTTCGCGTCGATACGGTCTGGCTGCTGCTCGAGGACGACCAGCTCCGTGACAACCCGATCAACCCGGCGTTTCGACCGGGCATGCTGCCGGCGTTCGCGCTGACCTGGGCGCACACGGCCGATCTGCCGGACAACCACGCCCTCGTGCGCCGCATGCGCGCGGTTATTGACGAGTTTCCCGAGCGCGTGTTCGTCGCGGAAATGCTCGGCTCGCTGGCCCGCCTCGTGTCGTACTACGGCACGGCCTGCGACGAGACGCAGCTGCCGTTCAATTTCCAGCTCATCGGCGCGACGTGGGACGCGCCGAAGCTGGCCGAGCTGATCGCCACCTACGAAGCGGCGCTGCCGGCGTGCGCCTGGCCGGACTGGGTGCTCGGCAATCACGACCAGCATCGAGTGGTCACGCGCCTGGGCGTCGATCAGGCCCGCGTCGCGGCGATGCTGCTCCTCACGCTCCGCGGCACGCCGACGCTCTACTACGGCGACGAGCTGGGCCTCTCGGACGCCGTGGTGCCGCCCGATCGCGTGCGGGATCCGGTCGAGAAGCGCACGCCCGGCCAGGGCCTCGGCCGCGATCCCGAGCGCAGCCCGATGCCGTGGGACAGCAGCGCGAACGCAGGCTTCACTTCCGGTGCGCCGTGGCTGCCGCTCGTGGCCGACTGGCGTGGACTCAACGCAGGCGTCGAAGCCGACGATCCGGACTCGCTGCTCTCGTTCTACCACCGATTGCTCGCGCTTCGTCGTTCGACGCCAGTGCTCGCGTCCGGGTCGTACGCGGCACTTCCATCACCCGGACCGGTCCTTGGCTACACACGCCGACTCGCCGGTCACCCAAGCTGCGTGATCGCCTTGAATCTCGGGGACGCGCCGGCGGAGTTTGCTCCCGGCGGGGTCGACTTCTCGGGAGTCATCGCGTTCGGCACCAATCGCGCCCGCGACGGCCAGCGTCTCGTTCAGCCGATCCGTCTGGCCGCACACGAAGGGATCATCGTGCGTTTGGACCGCTGACGGTCGCCGGCGACGCTCTCGGGACTGCTGATCCCACCTCTGATCCGACCGCGAGCGCTGGCGCGAAAAACCCAGCAACGGTGCGGACTTTCCGGCATGAGGCAGCCCGCATTCGGGCCGCTTTGGCCCGACCAGACGGTTCGGCCGTCGCCCCGTACAGGCATCCGGCTTGCGTCAGTACCGGCGGTGCCTGCATGACGGGACTGCCACCCGAGGGCGCGACCGACGAGCGGCTGCGGCAACTCCTGCAGGCGGAAGACCGCCTGCAGCGTCTCGTCCAATCGGCCCGCGACCGGGCAGCCGCGCAGATTGCGGAGGCACAGGATGAGCGCGAGCGCCGGCTGGCCTCGGCGCGCGACGCGATTGCCCGCACCGACGCGGAGCAGGCGTCTGCGGATCACGCCGCCCATGTCGACGCGCTCGCGGCCATTGATGCGCGGCACCGAGCCGCGCTGCGAGTCATCACCGAGCTGCCGGACACACGGGTCGATGATCTCGCCCGCCTGGCGCTGCTGCGGGCGATCGAGACCGGCGGAGATCTTCCGTGATCGTGCGCATGCTGCGCGTGCGCATTGCCGGCCCTCGGCCGCAGCTCGAGCCAACGCTCGCGCTGCTGCAGGACCTCGGCGTCCTGCACATCGATCAACCGCACGTGCCCGGCGCGCAGGCGCCCGATCGCGACGCCTGGCGAGCGCGGCGCCATTTCGAGCACATCCTCCTCGACGTCGAAGGCGCGCTGGAACGACTCGGTGCCCCACCAGCAGGGAACCAGGGCCCGGCCATGCCTCCGCCCGGATCACTCGCGCGTGCCGCCCACCACGCACGCCGGATCCGGCGACGGGCCGAGACCCTCGCGGCCGCTCAGGCGGCGCTCGACGACGAGCGCAGTCTCCTGCTCCGCTACCGTGAGTTCTTTCAGGTATTCGAGGCCCTCGTCGGCCACGAACTGACCTGGCCGGACGGACAGGCGTTCTACGTGGTCCTGCGCAAAGGCGCGGGCGGGGCGTTGGCCGATCTTCGTCGAAGCCTCGAGACGGCGCTCGGCGGCGACGTGGAGCTTCTCCATCGCGAGTTGTCGAGCGGCGAGTGGGCGGTGCTCATCCTCACGTCGTCGCGCGCTGCGCCCAAGGTGTCGGCCCTGCTCGCAGCCGCGCGAGTCGACGAGCTGCCGGCGCCGGCCGGGATCGGCGAGCCGAACCTGCTGCGCGCCATGCCCGCGATCAGGGCGAGGCTCGATCACATTCCCCTGGCACAGCGTTCGCTCGAGGCCGAGCGCCAGGCCCTCGCGAGCCGCGAGGCGCCGGGCCTGGCCGCGATGCGTGCGTGGCTGCGGGATCGCCTCCTGCGCCTCGAGGCCACGCTCCACAGCTACGTCGCAGGACGTCTCTTCATCATTGAAGGTTGGCTGCCGTCGATCCGGGTGCCGGACCTCGAGTCGCGCGTGCGCGAGGTTCTGGGGCCAGAGGTCGTCGTCTCGGTTGTCGGCGCCGAGGATTGGGGCGAGGAGGCCACGCCGGTCGCGCTGCACAACCCGCCGCTTTTCCGGCCGTTCGAAGTGCTCACGCAGCTGCTGCCCTTGCCGAAGTACGGCACGATCGATCCGACGCCTTTCGTGGCGGTGTTCTTTCCCGCGTTCTTCGGGCTGATCCTCGGAGACGTCGGCTACGGTCTGCTGCTCGCCGGTCTGGCGTGGCTGCTGCGCGCGAGATCGAGGCCCGATTCCACGGGCCGCGCGATCTCCACCGTCGCGTTCGCCTGCGCATCGAGCGCCATCGTCTTCGGCGTCATCTTCGGCGAGGTGTTCGGCACGCTCGGTCCGGCCGTCGGTCTGCACGCGTACTTCAATCGCGAAGAGGCCGCCATTCCATTCCTCGGATTCGCCGTCGCGCTAGGCGCCGTGCACATCATGCTTGGCGTCGTGCTCGCGGGCGTGAGCGCCTGGCGTCGGGGCCGCAGGCGCGAAGCGATGGGGCGCAGCGTCGCGCTCGGCATGCTCATCCTCACCGCCCTCTCGCTGCTGGCGGCGTTCGAAGTCCTGCCGGCGCGGCTCTTCACGCCGCTGGTCGTGGCCATCCTCGTGGCCTTCACCGTCCTGATCGCGCTCGAGGGCCTGGCGGCCGTCGTCGAACTGCTCTCGACGTTCGGCCGCATCCTCTCCTACGCGCGCATCATGGCCCTCGGCACGGCTTCTCTGATGCTCGCCGTCGTCGCAAACCGGATGGTCGGCGCGATGGGCAGCGTGCTCGTCGGCGTCGTGTTCGCGCTCCTCTTTCATCTCGTCAACTTTGCGATCGGGCTCTTCAGCCCGACCATCCACGCGCTGCGGTTGCACTACGTGGAGTTCTTCGGTCAGTTCTTCAGCCCCGGCGGCGCCGCGTACCGGCCGCTCGGGCATTGGCACCCGTCGCCGTAGCTCACAGGAGGTCGTCATGCAGATCGCCTTACTTGGACTGGCAGCCGCGCTCGCCATCGGCGTGCCGGCGCTGGCCACCGCCTGGGCCCAGGGCCGCATCGGCCCCGCAGCCGCGGCGAGCCTCGCCGAGAAACCAGAACTCTCGACGACGGCCGTCATCCTCATTGCGATTCCCGAGACGATGGTCATCCTGGGCTTCGTCGTGGCCGTGATGATTCTGACGCGCGCGGGCGGGTAGAGGCGCCGGAGCAGCCATGGCGCTCGCCGACCTCATCGCCAGGCTCGAGCAGGACGCCGCGCGGGAAGTGCAGACGATCGCCGCCCGGGCCGACGCCGAAGTGGAGTCGATTCATGCAGGGACCGAGGACGCCGTCGCGGCGACGACGACGCGCGAACTCGGACGCCGGCGCGCCGAGCGACGGTTGACGTTCGAGCGGGAGCTCGCCCTCGCGAACCGTCAGGCACAGGCGCGCGCGCTCGACGCCCACCACGCGCGGGTCGCACGGATCCTCGCCCGCGCGCGCGAGCTCGTGCCGGCATTCGTGACGTCTGACCAGTACCTCCGCGCGCTGCCTGCCCACGCAGTCGAAGCGCTTGCGTACCTCGAGGGACTGCGGCCGCGAATCCGTTGTCAGGCGGCATTGGCGCCGGCGCTGCGCGCGGTGGTCGCCGCTCACGAGGGCGCCGAGCTGGTCATCGACAGCTCGACGGCGCCGGGTTTCGTCGCGGAGAGCGCCGACGGCTCGGTCGTCATCGACAACACGCTCGCCGCGCGTCTGTCGAGGATCGAAAACGCGCTGGCGGTCGAGCTGCACACCGGGGGCAGCGATGCGCGCGCCTGACGTGGCGCTCGTCGCCCGCGCGAGGGGCATCGGCGTGCATCTGGTGCCGCGGCCAGCGCTCGAAGACCTCGCAGGGGCCGGCGACCTCGCGTCGTTCGGCCGTGGCCTCAGGCGCCTGGGATCGGAGATCGATCCCGTGGGTGACGCGTCGGACATCACGTCGGTCGAGCAGGCCATCGGACGAACCGCCGCGCGCCACGTGCGAACGCTCGCGCGCTGGGACCAGCGGCGCCCCGGCCAGCTCGACGCGCTCGTCGCCGATCAGGACCGCCGCACCCTGAGGGCCATCCTGCGCGGCGCCGCCCAGGGCGCGCCCTCAGCCAGGCGTCTCGAAGGGCTCATGCCCACCCGCTGGCTTCCGGCGCGCGCGATCGCCGAGCTGGCCCGCCAGCCGTCCGCGGCGGCGGTCGTGAAGCAGCTCGTGTGGCTGCGCCACCCGTACGCGCCGCGGCTCCTGCCGCTCGTGCGGCAGGCCCATCCGGACCTGCTGGCCGTCGAGGTCGCGTTGCTTCAGGGGTTTGCGGACCGCGCGACCGCCGCGGCCGCGCACGGCGACCGGCACCTGCGAGAGTTCGTGCGCGAGCGAGTGGATCTGGGCAACGCGCAGAATGCGCTCCTTCTGGCCGGCGGACCACGTGACGTCGCGCCAGACGGCTGCTTCGTCGGCGGCGGCCGATGGCTGGCGCGATCCCCGTTCGTCGCGGCCGCAAGCGCAGTCTCTGCCGAACGAGCGCTCGCGGTGCTTCGGAATGCTCTCGCCGACTCGCCGCTCGTGAGCTGGCTCCCGCCCGGTGTCGGCGACGCGTCACACGTCGAGCGCGCGTATTTCGGCCGCGCGCTCCGCCACATGGCGAGCCTCGCCCGTCGCGAGCCGCTCAGCAGCGCGGTGCTGCTGTGGATCTGGCTCCGCCTCGAGGCGCAGACGCGCGATCTCCGCAGCCTGGCATGGGGCGCCGCCCTGGGCACGCCGCAAGGACTGCGCGTTCAGGCGCTGGTGACGCCGTCATGACGGTTCGCGTGTTGTGTCGTCCGGAATTGGCGCCGGGCTTCGAGCTGGCCGGATTGGCGCCGGTCCACGCCGCGCACGGCGTTGCGGCGGCTCAAGCGATCGCGCGGCTGTGCGCCGAGGCAGGGACCGGCATCATTCTCATCGATGACGCGCTCTATCGAGAGCTGCCGCGTGATTTCATCAGCCGCCTGGATCGCGAGGCCTTGCCGATCCTCGCACCGGTGCCGGTGCCGCGCTGGGACGAGCGCGCCGTCGCAGAAGCCTACGTCATGGACATCCTGCGACAGGCCATCGGCTATCGCGTGAGGCCGCGATGACATCCGGCACGCTGGTGCGCATCGTCGGAGCGCTGGCCGAAGCGACGGGCCTCGGCGCCATTGCTCTCAACGAGCTGGTGTTCGTCGGCCGTCGCCAACTTGTGGGTGAGGTCCTCCGCGTCAACGGCGATCTCGCCACGATTCAGGTGTTCGAGGACACGACGGGCCTGCAGGTCGGCGAGCCCGTCGTGGCTGGAGGACAGCCGCTCACGATCGAGCTCGGACCGGGGCTGCTCGGCAGCGTCATCGACGGCATCGGACGCCCGCTCGACCGCCTCGCGGCATTGAGCGGTCAGTTCATCCGGCCGGGTGCGACGGCGCCCACGCTCGACCGCGAGCGTCGCTTTCGATTCACACCCGCCTGCGCCCCAGGCGACCGTGTCGAGCCCGGCGACGTCGTCGGTACCGCCGAGGATCGCGGCGGATTCGTCCACGCGATCCTCGCGCCGCCCGGACGCGCCGGTCAGGTGAGAGCCGTCCGAGCCGCCGACGTGACCGTCACCGAACCGGTGGTCACGCTGGAGGCCGGTCCACCGATGTGCCTCATGCAGCAGTGGCCCGTGCGGCGCCCGCGCCCCGTCGCGTCACGTGAACGTGCGACGCGGCCGTTTCTCACCGGGCAGCGAGTGTTCGACTTCCTCTTTCCCGTTGCCGAGGGCGGCACGGTCGCGGTGCCCGGGGGCTTCGGCACCGGCAAGACGGTGATCGAGCAGACGCTCGCCAAATACGGCGAGGCTGACGTCGTGGTGTACATCGGCTGCGGTGAGCGCGGCAACGAGATGGCAGAGGTGCTCCACGATTTTGCGACGCTGGTCGATCCACGCCACGGGCGGCCGCTGCTCGACCGGACGGTGCTCGTTGTCAACACGAGCAACATGCCCGTCGCGGCACGCGAGGCGTCGGTCTACGTCGGCCTCACGATCGCCGAGTACTTTCGCGACATGGGTCGTCGGGTGGCGGTCATGGCGGACAGCCTGTCGCGCTGGGCCGAAGCGCTGCGCGAGGTGAGCTCTCGTCAGCAGGAGATGCCCGGCGAGGAGGGCTACCCGACGTCGCTCGCGAGTCGGGCCGCGAGCCTGCACGAGCGCGCCGGGTGCGTCCGCTGCCTCGGCCGGCCCGCCCGCGCCGGCAGCGTCACGATCATCAGCGCGGTGTCTCCGCCGGGCGGTGATTTCTCGGAGCCGGTCACGGAAGCCTGCCTGCGAGTCACCGGCGCCCTCTGGGCCCTCGATGCTTCGCTGGCGCACCAGCGGCAGTTCCCGGCGGTGGACTGGGAGACGAGTTTCACTCTCGAGGGCGATGCCCTGGCGCGGACCTTCGACGAGACGGTCGACGCCCGCTGGTCCGACACGCGAGGACGCGTGCTGGATGTGCTGCAGCGCGACGCCGACGCGCGCGAGATTGCCGCCGTGGTCGGCCCGGAGGCGCTGGAAGATCACGACCGGCTGCTGCTGGCGATCGCTGCGGCGATTCGCGAATTCGTGCTGGGCCAGAACGCCTTCGATCCGAACGACGCGTCGTCGCCGCCAGCCAAGACGTTTGCGCTCGCCGACGCCGCCGTCCGCGCCCTGGATCGGGGCCTCGAAGCCATCAGGCGCGGCCTCAGTTTCGCCGAGTTGCCGCTTGACGATTTCCGTCGGGCCTTGTCGCTGCTGCGCGACGCGCCGGCCGCCGGGATCGGCGCGGCTCGGCACGACGTCGACGCGTTCATCGACGCGCTGGCGTCGGCGCCTGTGGCTCGAATGGATCCGGGAGGCCGTCGATGAGTGTGGCCAGGACGTACCTGGGTGCGCAGGCCGCCGCCGGGCCGCTCCTCTATGTCGGCGGCGCGCAGCGCGCAGCGCTTGGCGAGTGGGTGACGATCGAGTCGCCGGGTCAACCCGCCGTTCGTGGTCAGGTGATCGAAGCCGGGCGTGGTGTCACGGTCGTCCAGGTGTTGGAAGACACGCTCGGCCTCGTGCCGGCCCGCGCGCGCGTCACGCTCACGGGCGATCTTCCGATGGTGCCCGTCGGACGCGATCTGCTTGGCCGCGCGCTTGGTGGCCTGGGCGATCCGAGGGACGGGCTGCCGCGTCCGATCGGCGAAGCCCGCCGGCCGCTCTGGGGCTCACCGATCAATCCCACGCGGCGCGTGCCGCCGCGCGACTTCATCGAGACGGGCATCTCGGCGATCGACGGGCTGAACACCCTCGTGCGCGGCCAGAAGCTGCCGGTCTTCTCCGGGCCGGGATTACCCGCGCTCGACCTGGCGGCGACGATCGTGGAGCACGCGCGGGCGCCGCACGGCGAGCCCTTTGCGGTCGTCTTCGCCGCCATCGGCATCACGGAACGCGAGACCCGGGCCTTTCTCGATCGGTTCGACCGCAGCGGCGCGCTCGCGCGCAGCGTGTTGTATCTCAACCAGGCGCAGGACCCGACGATCGAGCGGTTGCTCACGCCGCGGGCCGCGCTCGCGTGCGCGGAGCACCTGGCCTACGTCCATGGGCTGCACGTCCTCGTCGTCATGGCCGACGTGACGCACTATTGCGACGCCTTGCGCGAAGTGGCTGCCGCGCGCGAGGAAGTTCCCGGCCGCCGCGGCTATCCCGGCTACATGTACACCGACCTCGCGTCGCTCTTCGAGCGCGCCGGCGTCGTCGAGGGCTCGGCCGGCAGCGTCACGCAGCTGCCCATTCTCACCATGCCCGATGGCGACATCACCCATCCCATTCCCGATCTCACGGGCTACATCACCGAGGGGCAGATCGTGCTGAGCCGCGACCTCGAGCGGCGAGGCGTCTATCCGCCGATCGACGTGCTGCCCTCGCTTTCACGGCTGATGAACGCCGGGATCGGCGCCGCGCACACCGTGCCGGAGCATCGCAAGTGGGCCGACCAGCTCTACGCCATCTACGCGAAAGGGCGAGAGGCGCGTCTGATGGCCGCAATCGTCGGCGAAGCCGGCCTGCTGCCGACCGACCGCCGTGCGTTGGCGTTTGCCGACGCGTTCGAGCAGACGTTCCTCAATCAGGGCCGCACGCGACGAACCATCGAGGAGACCATCGAAGCCGGCTGGCGGCTGCTCGATCCGTTGCCGGCCGGGGATTTGCTCAAGCTCAGCCGAGAACTGATCGCCGCTCGCGAAGTGCAGCGACACGCGATCGGCGTGGAGCGGCCATGACCGGGCAGCGGCGCGCGCCGGCGACGCGGTCGAACCTGCTGCGCGACAAGCGCCGGCTGGATCAGGTGACCCTCGGCACCCGGCTGCTCAAGCGCAAGCGCCAATCGCTCGTGGACGAGCTGTTCGCCCGGGCGCGCCCGGCGATCGCGTCGCGCGAGGCGATCGAGGCGGAAGCTCAGCGCGCGTGGTCCGCGCTCTGGCGAGCTCTGGCGGCGCAGGGCGCCGCCGGCGTGACGCCCCTCTCGTGGCCGACGCGGGAAATCGACGTGGATCTGTCGGCAGTCGAATTGTGGGGCGTGCGGGTCGCCACGCTCGGCCATCGACCGACCCTCGTCCGCAGCCTTGCCGCGCGCGGCATTCTGCCCGGTCTGGGCGAGGCCGCCAGCCAGCAGGCGGCCGGCCACTTCGAGACCTTGATCGAGCGGCTCCTGGACGCCGCGCCGCAGGAGCAGGCCATGCGGCGACTCGGCCAGGCTCTGGCGCAGACGACGCGCCTGGTCAACACCCTCGAGCAGCGCGTGGCCGTGAACCTGACGGCTGAGATCGTGGCGATCGCGCGCGCGCTGAACGAGCGGGAGCGCGAGGAGCACCAGCGGATCAAGCGGCTCATCGCGCGGCGCCAGGCCCAATCGCGCCATCCCTAATCCAATCCGCAATCCAGTCCTCAACCAATCCTCAAGTCGATCTTCAATGATGCGATCCCAAGATCTTCAATTGATATGATTTCCCCGTGCCCCCCACCGCCGCCGCTCGCCCCCGCAATCGCGCCGAGATCGATGACGCGCACAAGTGGAACCTTGACGACATCTATCAGGACTGGGACGTCTGGGAGCGCGCCCGCGCCGAGCTCGAGCTGCGGATCGGCGAATATGCGGGCCTGAAAGGCACGCTCGGCCGGGGCCCGGAGCGCCTGCTGCAGGCCTACCGGCTGAACGACCAGCTCGGCCAGCTCGCGTACAAGGTCTATTTCTATCCGTCGCTCAAGTACGACGAGGACCAGCGCGACAACCGCGTCAACGCTCGGCGCCAGCAGGTGCAGGCGCTCATGGCGCGCTGGCAGGAGGCGACGTCCTGGTTCAGCCCGGAGCTCCTGACGATTCCGCATGCGACCGTGCGCGCCTGGCTCGACGCGAACGCGGATCTCGCCGTGTACCGGTTCGCGATCGAAGAAGTCTTCCGCCAGCAGGAGCACGTCCTCAACGAGCAGGGCGAGCGGCTGATGTCGCTGTCCGCGCGTCTCTCGGGCGCGCCCGGCGAGGCCTATCTCGCGCTCTCCACCGCGGACGCGAAGTTTCCGGAAATCACGCTCAGCACGGGCGAGAAGGTGACGATGTCCTACGGCCAGTACCGCGCCGTGCTCGCCACCAACCGCAACCAGGCGGACCGGCGCGAGTCGTTCCTCGCGCACTACGGCACGTACGAGAAGTCGCTCAACACGTACGCGACGCTCTATCACGGCATCTGCCAGCGCGACTGGTTCCACGCGCGCGCGCGCGGCTATCCGACGACGCTCGACGCGGCGCTGCACGGCAACAACATCCCGCGCTCGGTCGTCGACAACCTCATCGCGACGACGCGCGCCGGCGTCGAACCCCTGCGCCGCTACCACCGCCTGCGCCGCAAGGCGCTGAAGCTCGACAAGTACTACCCGTACGATTTCTCGATTCCGCTCGTCGAATGGAACCGCCGCTACAACTACGACGACGTCCTGCGGCCGATTGTCGACGCGGTCACCCCGCTCGGCGCCGAGTACCAGACGCGCATGTGGCGTGGGTTCCGCGAGCGCTGGATCGACGTCTACGAAAACGACGGCAAGCGCAGCGGCGCGTACTCGGCGCCCGTCTACGGCGTGCATCCCTACATGCTCATGAACTGGGCCGACACGCTCGACGACGTGTTCACGCTGGCGCACGAGATGGGCCACTCGATGCACACGATGCTGTCGCACGAGCGGCAGCCGTTCGTGTATTCCGACTACACGATCTTCATCGCCGAAGTGCCGTCCACGCTCTCCGAAGCGCTCCTGCTCGAGCACTGGCTCGCCGCCGCCACCGAGCGCGACGAGCGCATCGTCCTCCTGCAGCACGCGATCGACAACATCACGAGCACGTTCTACACGCAGGTGCTGTTCGCCGATTTCGAGCTGGCGGTGCACATGCGCGTCGAGCAGGACGAGCCGGTGACGTCGGAGGTGCTCAGCGCGCTCTATCAGGAGCGCTTCGACGCGTACTACGGCGACGCCGTGGACGTCGAGGAGCTGACGCCGATCACGTGGGCGCGCATCCCGCATTTCTTCAACACGCCCTACTACGTCTATCAATACGCGACCTGCTTCGCGTCCGCCGCCAGACTCGCGCGCGAGATCACCGAAGGACCCGAGGCCGAGCGCGCCCGGGCGCGCGAGCGCTACCTGGAACTGCTCGGCGCCGGGGGCAGCGACCACCCCATGGCGCTCCTCAAGCGCGCCGGCGTGGACTTGAGCGAGCCCTCGACGATCCTCGCGGTCGTCGACCAGCTCGACGGGCTGGTCCGGCGGCTGGAGGAAGTCGTGTAAGGCGCCGTCTAAGGTATTGGATTGCCGATTCAGACGGCTGGATCCGGACCGGGGGTCGAAGGGTCCGCCCGCCGGGCGACTTCCTGTAATTGCTTGAGCCACAAGGACCAGTCTGCTATCCGGCAAACCGACCTCAAGCGATTGGGTACGGCACGTTCTTTCCTTACAGAATACGTCGCCCCCTAGGCGTATGGGTCTCTTAGACAAACTCAAGCCGCAGCCCCGCTGGAAGCACGCCGATGCGGCCGTGCGGTTGGAAGCCGTACGCGAGCTCGAGGACCAGGTCGAGCTGGCCCAGTTGGCGGAGGCCGACGCGGACGTCAAGGTCCGGCGGGCGGCGGTCGCCAAGCTCACCGATCCGGCGGCTCTCGGCCGCGTGGTGGGTGCCGAAACCGACGCCGAGGCGCGGGATCGCGCGGCGGATCGGCTGACGGCGTTTGCCACGTCGCCCGACACCGACGAGGCGACGGCGCTGCTTGCGTCGCGGGCGCTCACCGATGCCCGGCGCCTGTCCCAGGTGGCCCGCAGCGACGCGCCCGAGTCGGTTCGCACGGACGCACTCGCGCGGCTGACCGACGAGCGGGCGATCGGCGGCGTCGCGCGCCACGCCAAGCACGAAGGCATTGCCCGCGCCGCGCTCGATCGCCTGACGAGTCCCGAAGCGATCATCGAAGTCGCCGAGCACGGCGAGCATCGCGACGTCGCGGTGGCGGCGTTCGACCGCGCGCTCGCGGGCACGACCGATCTCGCGCAGCTCAAGTCGGTTGAGGCGCACGCGCAGCAGAAGGCCGTGAGCAAGCGCGCTCGCGCCCGGATCCAGGAGCTCGAGGAGGCCGAGGAAGCGCGCCGCGCCGCGGAAGAGGAACGCCGCCGCCAGCAGACGAGCGTGCTCGAAGCGGTCGCGCGGCTTGCCGGCGCGACCGACGCGGCGGTGGCGCAGGCCGAGCTGGCGCGTCTGACGGACGCCTGGCAGGCCCTGGCGTCGGACGATCCGGCGGCGCGCGATCAGTTCGAACGCGGCGCCGCGAGCGCGCGCGCGGCCATCGCCCGCCGCGAGCGCGAGGCCGAAGACGCCGCCGAGCGGGCGCGCCAGCGCGCCGAAGCTATCGCAACACGCGCCGCGCTCTGCGCGCGCGTCGAGACGCTCGAGGGCGATGACGTCCTTGAACAGCTGGTTCCAATCGAAGAAGAGTGGCGATCGCTGCTGCCTCTCATCGGTAATGGCCCGGAGGCCGACCGGTTGGCGGAGCGGTTCGCGCTGGCGGTGGCCGCGTGCCGCAAACGGCACGAGATGCGCGCCGTGCTGGCGGAGATGCGGACGAAGCTGGAAACGCTCGTCGCAGAGGCCGAAGGACTGCCGTCCCACGCGGACGCGTCCGGGGCCGCCGCCCGCTGGCAGTCGCTGAGCCGCGAGGCACGCGGCCTGACCGCCTCACTCACCGACGCGCTGCAGCCCGCCGACGATCTGACGGCGCGGCTCGCGGCCGTCGACACCGCCCTCGCCGCGCGCGAGGCCGCCCGGCGCGACGCCGTCGCCAAGGCTCAGCAGGACGTCGTCGCCCACCTGCAGCGCCTGGCTGAGCGCACGCGCCGCGCCTGCGAAGCCGAGAGCATCACGCTTCGCGAAGGCGACCGGCTGATGCGCGACATCAACGCCGGTCTCGACGAGATCAGCCGCGTCGAAGCGACGCGCGACATCGAAGACGCCGCCCGGAAGGTGCGCGCGCTGCAGGAGCAGGTCGCGCCGCGCGTCCGCGAGCTCCGCGAGATGGATGACTGGCGCCGGTTCGCCAACGCCCAGCGCCAGGAACAGCTCATCGCGATGGCCGAGGCCATCGTCGCCTCGCTCAAGAGCGAGGAGGAGACGGGCAAGTCGTCGGACCTCGCCGCGACCGCCCGCGCCCTCCGCGAGCTCCACACCAAGTGGCAGGAGGCCGCGGAAGCGCCGCGCCACTCAGCCCAGCGGCTCTGGGATCGCTTCCGGACCGCCACCGATTTCATCCGCAGCCGCTGCGAGACCTATTTCGTCAAGCTGCGCGAGGAGCGCTCGACCAACCTTCAGAGGAAAGTCGCGCTGGTCGAGGAAGCCGAAGCCCTGGCGCAGTCCAGCGAGTGGGGCAAGGCGACCGCGCGGCTGCAGGCGCTCCAGACCGAATGGCAGCAGGTGGGCCCCGTGCCGCGCGACGAAGCCCGCGACCTCGCTCACCGGTTCCGGACCGCGTGCAACGCGTTCTTCTCGCGCCGCCGCGAGGATCTGACGACCCGCAAGAAGACGTGGGCCGAGAACCTCGCGAAGAAGGAAGCGCTCTGCGAGCGCGCCGAGACGCTGGCGCAATCAACCGATTGGGACGCGGCGTCGTCCGAACTGAAGCGGCTGCAGGCCGAATGGAAGACCGTCGGCCCCGTCCGCCGCAACAAGTCCGACGTCGTGTGGAATCGCTTCCGCGCCGCCGCGGATCAGTTCTTCGAGCGGTATCACAACCGACATCAGATCGCGATTGCTGGTAAGCTCGCCGAGCGCGAGGCCATGGTCGCCGAGCTCGAGGGCGTCACGGCCGCCGAGGAGGCCTCGGCGCCGGCCGGCCTGGTCGATCGCGTGCAGCAACTGCGGACGACCTGGAACCGGAGCGTGCCGATCCCGGGGTCGGAGATGAAGCCCCTGGCCGATCGCTGGCAGGCGGCGTTTTCGAAGATACTAGCGCGCTGGCCCGAAGCGTTCGTGGGGACCGAGCTCGACCCGGCCGCCACCCGTCAACGGCTCGAGAAACTCGTGGCGCGCGTGGAAGCCTTGCTCGGCGGCGTGCCCGAGGCGCCCGCAGGGCGATCGCAGGCGGAAATCCTCGCCGCGAGGCTGCGGTCGGCGCTGGCGACGAACGCGATGGGCGGCCGCGGCAGCGAGGAAGCCAAGTGGCGCGCGGCGGCCGATGTGGTGAAAGATGCGCAGGGCTCCTGGCAGCGGCTCCTGCCGCTGGCCGGGGCTGACGTGAAGAGCCTCGAGGCGCGCTTCCGCGAAGCGTGCCGGCGGGTGAACGAGCAGGCGCAGCGCAATGGGAATCCCGCCCGGCGGCCGAACAAGCCGGCCGCGGCGGCCGTGAGGAACCGGGGATTCGAGAGGAGCGGGCCGACAGGGCTAAGGCCCGGCGAGCGTGTGCTCGACGGGCGGACTGGCTGAAGTCCTACAAATCGTGGACGGAACCGGACGAAGCCGCAGGGGTCGGCTTTGATCGGCTCGCTCCTCACGAATCCCGGGAGAAGAAAACAAGCCGGGATTATTTTTGCGAGTTTTGCAAAAATAATCCCGGCTTGCTCATTATCGACGTCGACCAGCTCTCAAAGTCCTTCGGCGAGATTCGCGCCGTCGACGGCGTCAGCTTCACCGTCGGCGGGCGCGAGATCTTCGGCTTCCTCGGGCCGAACGGCGCCGGCAAATCCACGACGATCAAGATGCTCGCGACGCTGCTCAAGCCGACGGGCGGCCGCGCCATGCTCGCCGGGTACGACGTCGCCACGCAGCCGACCCAGGTCCGGCAGTCGATCGGGCTCGTCTTTCAGGATCAGTCGCTCGACAACCGGCTGACGGCCGACGAGAACCTCAAGTTCCACGCGATGCTGTACGACGTCCCGGCCGACGTCTACCGCGAGCGCGCCGATCAGGTCCTCAAGATGGTGGACCTCGTCGATCGGCGGAGCTCGATCGTCATGACGTTCTCCGGCGGCATGAAACGCCGGCTCGAGATCGCGCGCGGCCTGCTCCACCACCCGAAGGTCCTCTTCCTCGACGAGCCGACCCTCGGACTCGACGTCCAGACGCGCAACGCGATCTGGCGCCACGTGCGCGCGCTCCGCGACGAGGTCGGCACGACCGTGTTCATGACGACACATTACATGGACGAAGCGGAGAACTGCGATCGGATCGCGATCATCGATCACGGCAAGATCCAGGCGATCGACACGCCCGCGGCGCTCAAGCGATCGATCGGCGGCGACACGGTCATCGTCTCGGGCGACGAGAAGCTCGGCGCCGACATCGAGGCAAAGTACGGCGTGACCGTCCAGCGGACCGGCAGCCAGATCCATTTCCAGCGGGCCGCGGGCGCCGAGTTCGTGCCACAGCTCATCGCCGCCTTCGGCGGGCGCGTGACGTCGGTGCAGGTCAAACAGCCCAGCCTCGAGGACGTCTTCCTGAAGCTCACCGGCCACGGCATCCGGCCCGAGGAAGGCTCCGTGATGGACCTCATGCGCCAGGGCATGCAGCTGTGGCGTCGGCGTTAGACGCGCCGACGCCAACTGATGATCGCGTGATTGATGATCGCTGATTGCCAGTGCGGATTGGCGATTGAAGGACTGGGCCGATGAAAGGTCTGAAGACGATCTACACGATTTGGCTGCGCGAGGCGAAGACCTTCTGGCGCGAGAAGGCGCGCATCGTCGCGATGATCGGGCAGCCGCTGCTGTACCTGCTGATCCTCGGGAACGGCATCACGGCCGGCATGCGCCTCAACCGCGCGAGCAACGTCGGGTACATCCAGTTCATGTACCCGGGCGTGATCTCCATGAGCATCCTGTTCACGTCGATCTTCTCGGCGCTGTCGATCATCTGGGACCGCGAGTTCGGATTCCTGAAGGAAGTGCTCGTGGCCCCCGTGCCGCGCTGGGCGGTGGCGATGGGCAAGGCGCTCGGGGGTGCGACGATCGCGATGGTCCAGGCCGTCATCATGGTCGCGATGGCGCCGTTCGTCGGGATCTCGCTGTCCGTGCTCCTCGTCATCAAGCTGCTCGTGCTCGCATTTCTGATGAGCTTCGCGGTCACGAGCCTCGGCATCGTCATCGCGTCGCGGATGGCCTCGATGCAGAGCTTCCAGATGGTGATGAACTTCCTCATCATGCCGATCTACTTCCTGAGCGGGGCGATGTTCCCGATGACGTCGGCGCCGACGTGGCTCAAGGGACTGATGATGGCGGACCCCCTGACCTACGGCGTGGACGCGATCCGCAACGTGGTGTTCTCCAACACGTCGATCACCGCCGGCAACCTGACGCAGCCGCTCATCGACGTCGCCCGTCAGGGCGGGCTCGTGCGGTTCGAGCTGGGGTTCGACGTCGCCCTGATGATAATCGTCGCGGTCGGCCTCGCATGGGCCGGGGCGTGGTCGTTCAGCAGAGCCCAGGCAGCGTAGCCCGATGGGGAAAGGCACGATGAAGGCATGCAGACCCTGAAGACACTCGTCATTCTGCTCGCCGCGCTTTCGGTCGCCGCGTCGGCGCAGGTCGTGCGAAAGACGACGGCGTACGACGACTTCGTTCTCGGCAGCACCACGGACGTCGCGCCGACGACGCGGGGCGGCCTGCAGCTCGAAGGCGGCGGCACCGATCAGCCCGAGGCGTTCACGTGGCTCATCGACCACGCCGGCGGCGGCGACATCGTCGTCATCCGCGCATCCGGCACGGACGCCTACAACCCGTTCATCGCGAAGCTTGGCCAGACGAACTCCGTCGAGACCATCGTCTTTCACGATCGCTCGGCCGCGTCGGATCCGGAGGTTCTGAATCGCCTGAAGCACGCCGAGGCCGTGTTCCTCGCGGGCGGCGACCAGGGCAACTACGTCAGGTACTGGAAGGACACGCCGGTCGAGGACACGTTGAACGCGCTGGCCGCGCGCGGCGTGCCGATCGGCGGCACGAGCGCGGGCCTCGCGGTGCTGAGCCAATTTTCGTTTGCGGCGCTCAACGACAGCATCACGTCGAAGGACGCGCTCGCCGATCCGTACTCGCCGAAGGTCACGATCGAGCGCGACTTTCTCGACATGCCGTACCTGAAGGGCGTCATCACGGACACGCACTTCGTTGAGCGTGACCGGCTCGGACGGACACTCGTGTTT
Organism: Vicinamibacterales bacterium; assembly: GCA_035519535.1. GTDB lineage: Bacteria > Acidobacteriota > Vicinamibacteria > Vicinamibacterales > SCN-69-37 > DATEGZ01. The sequence continues at coordinate 32,041 of DATIWF010000076.1, forward strand.
CTGGCGCGGATGCTGCAGGATGGACTGGCCTCGCCCGCGCGTGCGATCGCCGTGGACAGCACGACCGCGGTGCTCGTCGAAGCCGACGGCCGCGCCAGCGTCGTCGGCAAGACGACGGCGTATTTCATGACGGCCGCGAAGCGCGCGACGGTGTGCCAGCCGAACACGCCGCTGTCGATCGACGACATCGCGGTCTATCGCGTCAAGGCCGGCGACACGTTCAACCTCAAGACCTGGACGGGGACCGGCGGCATCGCGTACACGCTGTCCGTGGACAAGGGCGTTGTCCGATCGAGCCGCGGCGAGCTCTATTGAGGCACCGCCTGGGTCACGTCGGCTGAGTGCGGTCATGTTTCAAGCCCTTCGCGACTCTGCTTTCAATCGACGGTGCTAGGATGGCCGCGGCATGACCCGACGCGAGTGGCTCAAGCTCACGACGGCCGCGGGCGGCGCGGCGCTGCTGCCCAACGTCACGGGCGTGCTCGGGCGCGCGGGCGCTTCGGCGCAGACGGCCCCCGCCGCCGGCCGCGAGCGGCTCCTCGCTGACTTCGGCTGGCGGTTCCACCTCGGCCACGCCGACGACGTCGCGAAGGACTTCGGCTACGGACGCGGCGGCGCGTTCGCAAAATCCGGGAGCCTGATCGGCGGCCGCGGCAGTGTGACGCAGGCCGCGTTCGACGACAGCGCCTGGACGGCGGTCGATCTTCCACACGATTGGGCGATCGACCTGCCCTTCAGCGAGGATCGGAACCTCAACGGCCATGGCGCGAAGCCGCTCGGCCGCGCCTATCCCGACACGAGCATCGGCTGGTACCGCCGAACGTTCGACATCCCGGCGTCCGACGCCGGCCGCCGCATCGCGATCGAGTTCGACGGCGTCTTCCGCGACTGCCTCGTCATCCTCAACGGCCACTACGTCGGCCGCAATCTCAGCGGCTACGTGCCGTTCCGGTTCGACATCACCGACCTCGTCACCTACGGCGGCAGGAACGCGCTCGTCGTGCGTGTGGACGCGACCGAGTACGAGGGCTGGTTTTACGAGGGTGCCGGGATCTATCGACACGTCTGGCTCGAGAAGACCGCGCCGCTCCACGTCGCGCCTTGGGGCACCTTCGTGACGTCAGCATTCAACCCGGACGGCGCGACGGTGACGATCGCCAACGAGATCCGGAATGACTCGGACACGAATCCCGTCTGCCAAGTCGTGTTGACGATCGTCGACAAGGACGGGCGAGCGGTCGCGAACTACGCGGGCTCGCCGATGCCAGCCGCAGCGTGGGGCAACCTCATGTTCAAGTACCAGATGAAGCTGCAGCACCCACTGCTCTGGTCAGTCGACGCTCCGAACATGTACAAGGCAATCACCGAAGTGCGTGCCGGATCGAACGTGGTCGACACGTACGAGACGCCGTTCGGCATCCGCTCCGTGCACTTCGACGCCGACAAAGGCTTCTTCCTGAACGGCGAGCCCGTGAAGATCAAGGGCACGTGCAACCACCAGGATCACGCCGGCGTCGGCGCCGGATTGCCCGATCGGTTGCAGTACTTCCGCATCGAGAAGCTGAAGGAGATGGGCTCGAACGCGTACCGCACGT
>DATIWF010000077.1:0-66991 GCA_035519535.1 Vicinamibacterales bacterium
CCTTCTGCCTTCTGCACCTCTGCCCTTCACTTTCTGAGCCGGATCGCCGCGACCATCCGGCCCGTGCGCGCGCCCTCGGCTCGATAGGAAAAACAATCCTCGGGATGGTCGACCGTGCAGTAGCGCGCCACGGCAATGGCGCGCGGCGAGAGGCCCGCGCTCTCGAGCTGATCGGCGTTGGCCCGCCAGAGGTCCAGTTTCCAGTGGCCCGGGCCGTCCTCGTCGAACCAGGCCGCGGCGTCCGGCGTCATCCCCAGAAACGCCGTGCGCACTTTGTCATCCACCTGATAGCAGCACGGACCGACGCTTGGGCCGATCGCGGCGATGAGGTCCTCGGGCGCGACGCCAAGGTCACCAATCGCGTCGACGGCCGCACCGGCCACACCGGCACACGTCCCGCGCCAGCCGGCGTGCACAGCGGCGACGACCCTGCGGCGCCGGTCGGCCAGGAGGATCGGCACGCAATCGGCGACCCGGACGGCCACGGCGCGCGCGGGGTCGACGGACACGAGGGCGTCGGCGTCGGGCTCGCCCGCGGCGACGCCGGGCCTCACGGTTGCGACGCTCCGGCCATGGACCTGCTTGACGCGCACGATGTCGCCTGGGTCGACGTCGAGGGCCCGCGCGAGCCGCTCACCATCCGGCGCCGCCGGCTCACGGAAGGCCAGCTCGCGCGTCGTGAAGACGTGCGGCGCGAGCGCCGCCAGGTCGCGCGCGACGAGGACGCGCCCGGCCGGACCCCGCTGCCATTCGAATCCCGCCGCAACCGCAGTACTCACCAGAGTCGAATCCTTCGGCTTGTCGTCAACTGCAGGTGTCATTCTGCATGCGCTTCGTCCCGCGGCGCGTGCATCGAATCAGTGTAACCCGCGTGTCGTCTGCGAGTTGACGTGACGGACGGCCCGCCGGGTCCGTGGCGCGCCGCTTGCTCACTCCGAGCGTGCCGGCTCACGCCGGCGGAGGCTTACGATGACTGTGAAATTCTTTCCGAACGACAAAGGCAACCCTCCGGGCAAGATCGCTGACGCCGAGCTGCACTTCTCCGGCGGTCCGATCGACGGGCTGAAGCTGGTCGGATTTTCCGTGTGGGAGCGCAAGGGCGGCGGCCGGAACGTCACGTTTCCGGCGCGACAGTATTCCGTCAACGGCGAGCGCCGCAGCTACGCGCTCCTGCGTCCGATCGTGGACGCGAAAGCGCAGGACCGGCTGCGCGACACGATCCTGGATGCCTACAAGGAACACGAAGCCGCAATGGCGGAAGCGGTTTAGCGCGGCACCGGACGGCTGACGCTACGCGTCGGGAATCAGGGCGGCGTTCTCACGCTGGCGCTTGGGCGGCAGGGTCCACTCCGCCCGCAGGCTCTTGTCGAGCTCGTGACGGAAGAACGCGGCCTTGAAACCGCCGTCAATGATCTGCCACGGCAGGAAGGCGTCCGCGCTGCGGTCGCGATACAGGTACGCCGCGGCGTCGAGCCCGGCCTCGGCAACAGCGGCCCGCCAGTTGCCGCCGTTTGCTTCGGCCCTTTCGATCACGTCGGCGACGCGGCGATCGCCCAGGGACAGCAGGCCCTGGTAGAACGACTGACGCTCGGACTTGATGTTGAAATAGACGTTGTCGAGATCGGCAGTGAGCGCCCGAAGTCGCTCGATCTTGTCCTCGATCACGGTCGCGTCTGTCATCGGGAGCCACTGATACGTCGTCCCTGGCTTGGGGACGAGCGGATTGACGGAGGCGACAATCCGCCCGACCGTGCCGCGCGGTTTCGCGGCGTCGAGCATGCGCGCGCGGATCTGCAGCGTGAGGTCGCGAATCGCGACCAGGTCGTCGTCTGTCTCGGTTGGAAGGCCGATCATGTAGTAGAGCTTCAGGTTCTCGAGGCCCGATCGAAAGATCAGGTCCGTCCGGTCGAGCACCTCGTCGTTCGTGACGGTCTTGTTGATGACTCGCCGCAGCCGGTCCGAACCGGTCTCTGGCGCAATCGTGATTGAGCGCTCGCCGCTCTGCCTGAGCAGGGAGACGATGGTCTCGGTGAGATCGTCGAGCCGCAGCGAGGCGGGACTGATGCCATAGCCCATCGCGACGAGCCGCTCGAGGATCGGCACGATATCGGGGTGATCGCAGAGGGCAATGGACACGAGGCCGACGCGCTCGGCGTGCGGGCGCGCGGCCTCGGCGATCTCGAGGATCCGCGTCGTCGGAAACGGCCGGACCGGCAGGTAGTTGTAGCCGGCCCAGCAGAAGCGGCAGAGGTTCGCGCAGCCGCGCACGACTTCGATGAGCAGCCGGGACCCGAATTCAGTGTCGGGGGTGAAGATCGTCGTGCTCGGCGGATCGAGCTGGTCGGCCGCCTTGACGGCGGCCTTGCGGACGAGCGGCGGCGCGCCTGTACCGGCGCGAGGCGAGATTGCCGCGACCCGGCCCGGACCGTCGTAGGTGACGTCGTAGAACGACGGCACGTAGAAGCCGCGCGCACCCGCCAGCTGCGTCAGGAGGTCCTCGCGGTTGGCGGCCTCGGCCCAGGCGTCGACAAGCGCCGGAACGAGGATCTCCGCCTCACCGGCGGCGATGACGTCCGCAAAGGGCGCGAGCGGCTCGGGGTTGACGAACGTCACGGCGCCGCCAATCACGACGAGCGGATCGCGACGATGCCGGCTCGCGCTGCGCACCTGCAAGCCCGCCAGCCGGAGCATGGTCAGGATGTTCGTGTAGTCCCACTCGAAGGAGACGGAGAACGCGAGGACGTCGAAATCGTGGACGGGCGTCTGGGATTCGATCGTGACGAGCGGTTCGCGCCGCGCGAGCAGGCCGGCGAGGTCCTGTTTGGGCGGCAGGAAGACGCGCTCGCACACGACCCGATCGTCGGCGTTGAAGAGCCGGTAGACGGTCTGCAACCCGAGGTTGGACATCCCGACGAAGTAGGTGTTGGGGAACGCCAGCGCCACTCGAAGGCGGCCGCCGTGCGGCTTGCGGATCGCGCCGACCTCGCGCGCGAGCAGGCCGCGCGCCTGGCCGCGCAGGTCGCGGGCCGTCTCCCGTCCGGCGCGCGCGGATCGCGTAGGGTTCGGCATGACGCCAGGACGATCGTGCGCGCGCCGCGTCTTACGCGCCGCCGTGCCCGTGGATCCTGGTACTGGCGATTGTACGCCATTGAAGATCGCGGGGTTGGAGATTGACGTGGCTCTTGCTCAGTGCTCAATGCTTCGGCCAATCGCCCGCGGCATTGTCTTGATCGCTCGATGCACTGGCCCAATCGCCCAATGTGATCTCCAAATCACCGGATCGCCAGATGCCATCCTCAATCAACGACCCCCAATCATCAGTGATTTTCCTGGCGCCGCATGAACGCCGGCACGTCGAGCGGCGACGGCGCGTCGTCGTCGATGTCGGGCGACCCGCTGGCGGGCCGCAGCGGCGGGAGCTCGAGCGTCGGCCGCCGGGACACGACCACGCGGCCGCCGTTGGCGACCAGCCGCTCCTCCGTCTGGACGCGCGTGCTGGCGTAGGCGCTCAGATCCACCGGCGTCGAGACCGCCGCCTGCGCGGCCGGCGAGGCGACAAGCCGCGTGCGGTCGAAGCCGGTCGCGATGACGGTGATCTTGACCTTGCCCTCCATCTTCTGGTCGACCACGGCGCCGAAGATGATGTTGGCGTCCTCGTGGGCGGCGCTGGAGATGATGTCCGACGCCGCGCTCACCTCCGCGAGCGTGAGGTCGGGCCCACCCGTGACGTTGATGATGACGCCGCGCGCGCCCTGGACGTTCGCGTCCTCGAGCAGCGGGCTCGAGATCGCGGCGGTCGCGGCGACGCGCGCCCGGTCCTCGCCCTTCGCCACGCCGGTTCCCATGATCGCCAGGCCCATGCGCGACATGATCGTCTTGACGTCAGCGAAGTCGAGGTTGATGAGGCCCGGCACGAGGATCAGATCCGAGATCCCCTGAATCGCCTGCCGCAGCACGTCGTCGGCCGTCGCGAACGCCTCGGACATGCTCGTCGTCTTGTCCACCGTCGAGAGAAGGCGCTCGTTGGGAATCGTGATCATCGTGTCGACCGTGTCGGTGAGCTCGCGCATGCCCAGGTCCGCCTGCGCCGCGCGCTTGCGTCCCTCGAACTTGAACGGCTTCGTCACGACGGCGACCGTGAGCGCGCCCAGCTGGTTCGCGAGACTCGCGATGACGGGCGCGGCGCCCGTGCCGGTCCCCCCGCCGAGCCCGGTCGTGACGAACACGAGATCCGCGCCCGTCAGCACTTCGAGGATCTTGTCGGTGTCCTCGAGCGCGGCCGCGCGCCCGACGTTGGGATCCGCGCCCGCGCCCAGGCCCTTCGTGAGCTGCGCGCCAATCTGGACCTTGATGGGCGCGGCGTTGTTCTGCAGCGCCTGCTGGTCCGTGTTGGCGACGATGAACTCGACGTCGCCCAACCCGGCGCTGACCATGCGATTCACGGCGTTGCCGCCGCCTCCGCCGACGCCGATGACTTTGATGCGGGCCCCGGTGCGCGCGAGGTTCTCCTCGAGCAGGATGCGGAGTTTCTCGGTGTGGCGGGCAACAGCTTGACGAGCGTCCATAGGTCCAGTGTCTCCTAGAAGAATTCCTTGAACAACGTACGCAGCCGGCCGGTCAGCCGGCCGATCGTGCCGGCGCCCACGCGCAACGGCTCCACCAGCAGGTTCCGGTGCGTGTAGACGACCAATCCCACCGACGTGGCAAACGCCGGGTTGTTGACGTGATCGGCGAGCCCGCCCACGCCCTCTGGCGCCGCGCGGCGGACCGGCATGTCGAAGATCTGTTCGGCGATCTCGGCCATGCCCTCGAGCATGGCGCCGCCGCCGGTGAGCACGAGGCCCGAGTTGAGCGTCTTCTCGTACCCGGCGCGCCGGATCTCGTCCCAGAGCAGGTGGCACACCTCCTCGGCGCGCGGTTGGATGATCTCGGTGAGCACGCGCCGCGGCATGACGCGCGCGCGGCGCCCGGCGATGCTCGCGACCTCCATCGTCTCGTCCTCGGCCACGAGCGACGTGAGCGCGCAGCCCGACCGGCGCTTGAGGCGCTCGGCGTCGGGGATCGGCATCCGCAGCCCGACCGCGATGTCGTTGGTGAAGTGATCGCCGCCGATCGCGAGCACGCCGGTGTGCCACAGGCTGCCGCGCTCGAACACCGCGAAGTCGGTCGTGCCGCCGCCGACGTCCACGATCGCCACGCCCAACTCCTTCTCGTCGGGCGTCAGGACGGCCTCGGCCGCCGCGAGCTGCTCGAGCACGGTCTCGACCACCTCGACGCCCGCACGATTGACGCACGCGATCATGTTCTGCATCGACGACGAGCTGCCCGTGACGACGTGGACGTTGACCTCGAGGCGGCTGCCGGTCATGCCGACCGGCACGGCAATGCCGTCCTGATCGTCCACGACGAAGTCCTGGGGGAGCACGTGCAGGATCTCACGGCCGCCCGGCAGCGCGACCGCCCGCGCGGCGTCGATGGCGCGCTTGACGTCGTCGCGCGTGATCTCGCGATTGCGTCCGGCGACCGCGACCACGCCTCGGCTGTTGAACGCCTTGACGTGCGCGCCCGAGAGCGAGAGGTACACGCTGTCGATTTCGATCCCCGCCGTGAGCTCGGCTTCGTCGAGGGCCCGCTTGATGGCCTCGGCCGCCGAATCGACGTTGTTGACGACGCCGCGGCGGATGCCCTTCGAGTCGGCGAGGCCGATGCCGATGATGTCGAGCCCGCCATCGTCCATGACCTCGCCCACGATGGCCGACACCTTCGACGTGCCCACGTCGAGCCCGACCAGATAGCGCTCTCGTCGTCCCATGCCCCCCTCGATGCCGACCCTAGCGGCCGCTCTTGCTGACCGCGGCCTTCACTCGTCCGTGCGCCCCGACCACCACGTGTTCGTCGAATCGCAAATCCACGAAGTCGATGTCCTTGAACTGCTGCGCCAGCGTCGGCGCGATGTCGAGATACGTGTTGAGCCGCTCGACGAACCGGGTGTCGCCCAGATGGAGCAGCACCGGGCTGTCGTTGAGCAGCGCCACCAGGTCGCGCCCGTCGCTCACGTCGATCTGCGAGACGCGGCGCCGCAGATCCGCTTCCGGACGGAGCGCGTCCAGAAAGCGCCCAGTCAGGGCCACGCTGGCGGGGTCGACCGGCGCGCCGGCCGTCTTCGACGCCTTGCGCACGAGGCCATCGACGATCGGCAGGTCGAAATCGCGGTACTGCGGGCCGAACTCGTCGATGATGACGCCGGTCTCGTCAACGAGATACATCTGCTGGCCGACGCGCGCGACCGCCATCGGCACACGCTCGACGATCTGGACATCCACGGTAGACGGCAGGACGCGCCACAGCGTCGCGTCGGCGACCCACGGCGAGTCGAGGAGCCTCTGCCGGTAGCTCGCGAAGTCGACGCGCAGGATGTTCTGCCCGGCCAGGCCGTTCAGCAGCGACTGCACCTCGCCCGTCGAGAGCCGCGCGTTGCCGCGCACGACCAGATGGCTGACCGCGAGCAGCTGCGACCCAAGCAGCAGATGCGCGCCCCAGGCCGCGGCGCCAAGGACCACGAGCCCCGCAAGCGCGACGCGTCCGGCGCGCCAGACCCATTGCCCGATCCGGCGGCGGCGCGCGGGACGGACGTCCGGCCGGCGGAATCGCCGATCCGCCGGCGCCGCAACGCCGGCCGTCATCACGGGCAGTCCCCGCCGGGCGGCCGCGCGGCTCACGACTGCACCTCGGCCGCCTGCAGCGCCGCGAGAATCCGATGGCTCGCGCTCGAGATCGATCCCGCACCAAGCGTCACGATGAGATCGCCCGGCCGCGCGAGCCGCGCGACCTCACCCGGCAGATCGTCGAGCGCCGGCACGACGCGCACGTCGCGCGCGTGCGCCCGGACCGCCGTCGCCAGTCGATCGAGCGTGATCCCTGGAATCGGCGCCTCGCCGGCCGGATAGATGTCCGTGAGCACGACGACGTCGGCCAGCGCGAGCGCCGGCCCGAAGTACTCGATGAGATCGCGCGTCCGGGTGTACCGGTGCGGCTGGAACACCGCGACGAGCCGCGCCGGATGGCCATCGCGCGCCGCCCGGAGCACCGCGGTGATTTCGGCGGGATGGTGGCCGTAGTCGTCGACGACGGTCACGCCTCGCGCGGCCCCGCGCACCTCGTATCGCCGCTCGGCGCCGCGAAATTCGGCGAGCGCGGCGCTGATGCGATCGAACGGCAGGCCGATCTCGAGGCCGACCGCCACCGCGGCCAGCGCGTTCTGCAGGTTGTGGCGGCCGGGGACGCTCAAGCGAAGCTGGCCGCGGCCCGCGCCGCCGGGGACGCCTGGCACGTTGAACTGTACTTCGCACCGGCCGGATCGTCCGTCCGTCGAGGGCGCGTCGCCGCGCACCTCCGCGTCGGCCGAAAATCCGTACGTGATGACGCGCCGGGTGAGGCGCGGCACGAGCGCGCGCACCGGCACGTCGTCCACGCACGCGACGACCGCGCCATAGAACGGCACGCGGTCCGCGAACGCCCCGAACGCCTCCACCAGCCCGTCGAACGATCCGTACGCGTCCATGTGCTCGCGGTCGATGTTGGTCACGACGGCAATCGTCGGCGACAGCCGGAGGAACGACCGATCGCTCTCGTCGGCCTCGACGACCATGTACTGACTTTGCCCGAGCCGCGCGTTGCTGCCAAACGCACTGAGGCGGCCGCCAATGACCGCGGTCGGGTCCAGGCCGACGCGTTCGAGCATCAGCGCCACCATCGAGGTCGTCGTCGTCTTGCCGTGGGCGCCGGCGATCGCGATGCCGAAGCGCAGCCGCATCAGCTCGGCCAGCATCTCGGCGCGCGGGATCACCGGAATGTGGCGCGCGCGGGCCTCGACGACTTCGACGTTGTCCGCGGCCACGGCCGATGACACGACGACGACGTCGGCGTCCGCCACATGTCGCGCGTCGTGTCCCACCATCACCTCAACACCCAGCGACGCGAGCCGATCGGTCACCTCGGAGCGCCGCAGATCCGACCCGCTGACGCGGTACCCGAGGTTGGCGACCAGTTCGGCAATCCCGCTCATGCCGATGCCGCCGATCCCCACGAAGTGCACGCGTCGCGTTCGTCCGAGCCACATCACCGCGCCAGTTCCAGCACTCGATCAACGATGCGCGCGGCCGCATCGGGCCGCGCAAACCCGCGCATCGCCCGACCCATCGCCTCGAGCCCGTCGCGATCGGCCAGGAGCCGGCCCGCGACGCTCGCGAGCGCGGGACCGGACAGCTCGCGCTCGTCAACCACCGCCGCCGCGCCGGCCCTCACGAGCACCGCGGCGTTCTTCCGCTGGTGGTCGTCGGTCGCCGCCCCGAAGGGCACGAGGACCGCCGGCCGCCCGGCCGCCGCCAGCTCGGCGAGCGTGGTCGCGCCCGCGCGACTGATCACGACATCGGCCGCCTTCATCTCAGGGGCGACGGGATCCAAGAAGGATTCCGCTCGCGCCGCCACGCCGCTGTGCCGGTAGGCTTCCCGCACGACAGCCAGATCCCGTTCGCCGGTTTGATGCACCACCTCGAGGCCGGCGAACTCGCGTGCCAACTCCGGCGCCGCCGCCACCACGGCCATGTTGACGACGTGCGCCCCCTGAGAGCCGCCAAGGACTAGAATCCGCGCCGGCGGGCGCGGCTGGCCGGCCGCGCGCGCCGGGTCCTTCGCGGCATCAAAGAACTCCGCGCGAACCGGATTGCCTGCGACAAATGCCCTCCCGTGGAAGTACGCGCGCGTCTCGTCGTAGGTGACGGCGGCGGCGCGCACCCAGCGCGCCAACAACCGATTCGTGAGTCCGGGCACCGCGTTCTGCTCGAGCACCATCGTGGCGACGCCGCGCAGCGCGGCGACGAGCACCACCGGCCCCGCGCTGTACCCGCCGACGCCGATCACGACCGACGGACGGCGGCGCGAGACAATCCGCCACGCGTCGGCGAGGCCCGGCGCGACGAGCAGCGCGCCACGCAGCCGCGACAGCCACGACTTGCCTTTGAGCCCGGCGCTGCGGACCAGGTCGAGGCTGAACCCCTCGGCCGGAACGACCCGCGCTTCGAGCCCGCGCGACGTCCCTGCGAAGGCGACGCGCGCGTCCGGCACGCGGCGCACGATCTCGCGCGCCACCGCGATCCCCGGATAGAGATGGCCGCCCGTCCCACCGCCCGCGATCACCACGGACAGCGACGGACCCGGCGGCCGCTCGGCCTCCCCCATGCGCACTCACCCTCGTCCCCATTCAGACGTTCACCAGCTCCGCAACGGGCGACCTCACGCTCGAGGCCGCGACGGGCGACGCCTGCTGCGAGATGTTCAACAGAATCCCAATCGCCACGAGATTCATGACGAGCGACGAGCCGCCGTTGCTCACGAACGGCAGCGGGATGCCCTTGGTCGGCAGCAGCCCGATGACCACGCTCATGTTCACGAGCGCCTGCACCGCGACCATCGTCGTGAGCCCGAGCGCCATCAGCGTCCCGAACCGGTCGGGCGCGGTCAGCGCCGTTCGCAGGCCGCGCCAGGCGATCACGAGGAACGCCACGAGAATCACGGTGGTCCCGATCAACCCGAGCTCCTCGCCGACGACCGCGTAGATGAAGTCGCTGGGCGCCTCTGGGATGTAGAAGATCTTCTGGACGCCGGCCATGATGCCCTTGCCCAGCGCGCCGCCGGATCCGAGCGCGATGAGCGACTGATTCAGCTGGTAGCTCTTGCCGAGCGGGTCGTGGAGGGGATCCAGGAACGCGAGGAGCCGCTCGCGGCGATAGTCCGACGTCATGATCAGCACGAGCGCCGAGGGTGCCAGCACGAGCAGCGTGCCGAGCAGGTAGCGGTAGTTCAGGCCCGCCGCGAAGACCACGGCCGTGACCACGATCACGAGGACGGACGCGGTGCCGAAGTCGGGCTCCTTCACGATCAGCGTCGCCATGCCCACCGTGACCACGGCGATCGGCACGACGGCCCACGCGATGTCGTTGATGCGGTGCATCCGCCGCTCGAGCACGGCGGCCGTGAACAAGATCGCGACGAGCTTGGCCAGCTCGGACGGCTGGATCGAAAGCAGGCCGAGCGACAGCCACCGCCGCGTGCCGTTGATGGGCGCGAACAGGAACACCAGGAGAAGCGCGGCGGTCGTAAGGCCGAGAAGCGCCCAGATGAGCCTCGGCCGCCGGTACTCATGGTAGTCCACGCGCATCGCGCCCAGCATCAGCGTGACGCCCAGCGTGACCCACGCGATCTGCTTCAGCAGGTAGAAGTACGGCCCGCGCGGCGTGTCGAGGGCCTGCACCGCCGACGCGCTGTACACCATCACGACGCTGACTCCGACGAGGATCATCGTCGCCAGAAACAGCGTCTTGTCGGATTTCAAGGTTCGCGCCATACTCTCCAGCCTTCCGCTCTACAGGCCGGCGGGCAGCCCGCCGAAATACAGGCGGCCCGCCCGCGGGCCTGGCCGGGATTGGACGAAGGGCCCCGGCGCCCGTAGTGAGCGGTCAGCAGTCATCAGCCGGGTTGGACAAGGACACCAGCCTCACAGGCCGGGGCGGCCTGTGTTCCCAGCGGCCGGCTCCTCATCGCCGCACCCGAACTGATGACTGCTCACCGCTCACTTGGTCTTCCTCCACCAGACGCTTTGCCAAGAACCCACTACCGGGCCAGGCCCGGCTGACGCCATCAGGACCAGATCCGCTCTCAATCTCCGTCTGCCTTCTGCCCTCTGCCTTCTGCCTTCTGCCTTCTGCCTTCTGCCTTCTAGTGCTTGGCGGCGCCCATCTCCTGCTCGAGCCGCCGCGCCTCGCTCTTGAACGCGCGGCCGCGCTCCGCGTAGTCCTGAAACATGTCGAAGCTCGAACACGCGGGCGCGAGGAGCACCGTGCCGCCCGGATGCGCGAGCGCAAACCCGAGGCGGACGGCGTCGCTCATCGACCGTGCGTCGCGCACGTGCACGACGGCGCCGAGCGCCGAGTGGATCAGCGGCGCGGCCTCGCCGATGGCGACAATCGCGTCCACGCGGCCGGGCACGACGTCCGCGAGGTCCTCGAACCGGCCGCCCTTGAACCGGCCGCCCATGATCGCGACGACGCCGCGCTGGAAGCTCTCGATCGCGCGGCGCGCGGCGGCGACGTTGGTCGCCTTGGAGTCGTTGACGAACGCCACGCCGCCAAACTCGGTGACGCGCTCGAGCGCGTGCTCGAGGCCGGCGAAGCCCTCCACGGCCCGCTGCATCGCGCCCGGCGCGGCGCCCGCCACGCTGGCGACCGCGCACGCAGCGAGGACGTCGGCGAGGAGATGGCGGCCAGGCAATTTGACCGAGGCCACCGGGAAGAGCGGCGCCGACGCCCCGCGATCGCGCCGGACGATCACGCCGCCCTCGACCGTCACGCCATCGCGAATCGACGCGTCGAGCGCGAAATCGAACCGGCGAGCCCGCCCGCCGCGCGCCAGCGCGATCGACGCCGGGTCGTCGGCATTCACGACGGCCCAGTCGTCCGGCGTCTGGTTCGCGAAAATGCGGGCCTTGGCCGCCGCGTACTCCTCGAACGACGCGTGACGATCGAGGTGATCGGGCGACAGGTTGAGCAGCGCCGCAATCCAGGGGTGGAACGTCTCGGTCGACTCGAGCTGGAAGCTGCTGACCTCGACGACGTGCAGAGCGTCGGCGGTGGACGCGCCGACCTGCGCGCTGAGCGCGGTCCCGAGGTTCCCGCCCGCGGTGACGCGCATCCCGGCCTCATCCAGCATCCGCGCCACGAGCGTGGTCGTCGTGGACTTGCCCTTCGTGCCGGTGATCGCGATGACGCGGCCGGCGAGCCAGCGTGAGGCCAGCTCGATCTCGCCGATGACGGGCACGCCCGCCCGCCGCGCGGCGGCAATCGCCGCCTGGTTGGGCGGAACGCCCGGACTGAGGACGACGAGATCCGCGTCGAGGAACAGCTGGGCGACGTGCGGGCCAAGCGCGAGCGCCACGCCGAGGGCCTGCAGCCGATCCGCGCCGTCGACGGTGGCGGCGACATCGGCGAGCGTCACGCGCGCGCCGCGCGCCGCGAGCAGTTCGGCGGCCGCCCGGCCGCTGCGGCCACCGCCCACGACCACCACCCGCTGGTTCTTGACGCTGAAGGTCATCCGTTCACCTCAGCTTCAGCGTCGTGAGGCTGAACAGCGCGAAGATGATCGCGACGATCTGAAAGCGCGTGATGATCTTCGGTTCCTGCCAGCCGATGAGCTCGAAATGGTGGTGGAGCGGCGCCATCCTGAAGACGCGCTTGCCGCCCCGGAAGCGGTAGGACGCGACCTGGATGATGACGGACGCGGCCTCGATGACGAACACGCCGCCGACGATCGGCAGCAGCAGCTCCTGTTTTATGAGGATCGCCACGGTGCCGAGCGCGCCGCCGAGCGCCAGCGACCCGACGTCGCCCATGAAGATGTCCGCCGGGTGTGCGTTCCACCAGAGGAACCCGAGGCTCGCGCCGACGAGCGTCCCGCAGAAAATCGTGAGCTCCGCGGTTGGAAAATGCACGAGCTGCAGGTACGTCGCGAGCACGGCGTGCCCCGTGACATAGGCCAACGCGGTGTACGTGCCGGCGGCCACCGAGAACGTGCTGATGGCGAGCCCGTCGAGCCCGTCCGTGAGATTGACGGCGTTGGTCGCGCCGACGAGCACGATGATCGCGAAGACCACGTAGCCCCAGCCGAGATCGGGAATCCACTGCTTGAAGAACGGAAAGATCAGCCGCGTGCTGTAGAGCGGCGGTTGATGGTAGACCAGCACCATCAGCGACAGGCCCACGCCGGTCGCCACGATGATCTGCGACGCGAACTTGTACCGCGCGAACAGCCCGTGGTGGCTGTGGCGCGTGACCTTCAGGTAGTCATCGACGAATCCGACGAAACCGAACGCAGCCGTCGCCAGCAGGGCGATCCAGATGTACGGACTCGTCAGATCGGCCCACAGCAGCGTCGAGGCGAAGACCGCCGCCAGGATCAGCAGGCCGCCCATCGTCGGCGTGCCGGCTTTCGGCTTGTGGCTGGCGGGGCCGTCGGTGCGCACGACCTGGCCAATCTGAAACTCCCGCAACCGGCGAATGAGCCACGGACCGAGGAGCAGGCTCAGCAGCAGCGCCGTCAGGCTGGCGGCGGCCGTGCGGAACGTGATGTAGCCCACGACGTTGAGCACGTGGATCTGATCGCGCAGCGGATAGAGGAGATGGAACAGCACTACGCCCCCTCCTTCAGCCGGTCGACGATGAGGTCCGTGCGCGTGCCGCGCGATCCCTTGACGAGCACGAGGTCGCCAGGCCGGACGAGCCTCGCCACCGCGTCGGCGGCCGCGGCGCTGTCGGCGAAGCGATGGATCTGCGACGCGGCCAGGCCCTCGCGCGCCGCGCCAATCGCGAGGCCATCCGCGGCCGGTCCGCCCACCACGACGATCTCGTCCACGCCCGCGCGAGCCGCGTGCCGGCCGCACGCTTCATGCAGCGCGGGGGCGGCGCCGCCCAGCTCGAGCATCTCGCCGAGCACCGCCACGCGGCGGCCGGACGTCTCCGTCACCGCCAGCGCGTCGAGCATCGCCTGCATCGCCGCGGGACTGGCGTTGTACGAATCGTCGACGAGCCGCGCGCCCGACGGCAGGCGCGTGATCGCGCCGCGGCGGGCGACGGGCTGAAGCGTGCGCACGCGTCTTTCGATCTCAGACACCGGCACGTCAAATTCGAGCGCGACCCCGACGGCGGCGAGCACGTTGGACAGTTGCCGGCGCCCCGGCAGCGGGACCGTCAGATGCAGCCGGCCCGCCGGCGTCGAGACATCGGCCGCCGTCCCGTCGAATCCGCGGTCGACGACGCCCGTGGCGCGCACGTCCGCGCCGGCCGATTCGCCGAACGTCACGCGCCGTCCGGCAAACTGGCCGACCCGCGCCATGACCAGCGCGTCATCGGCGTTGGCCACGACCAGCGTCCGGGGCGTCGCCTGTTCGAGGATCTCGGCCTTCGCGTCGGCGATCGCTTCCCGCGAACCGAAGAACCCGATGTGCGCGTCGCCGACGTTCGTCCAGACGCGCACGTCCGGCTCGGCGATCGCGACGAGCGCTCGAATCTCGCCGGCGTGATTCATCCCGAGCTCGACGACGGCGATCTCCTGGCCGTGCGTGAGCTCGGTGAGCGACAACGGCAGGCCGACGTGATTGTTCAGGTTGCCACGGTTGCGGAACACGGCGTACTTCGCGCTGAGGAGGTCGGCGGCCACCTCTTTCGTGGTGGTCTTGCCGGCGCTCCCGGTGATCGCGACGACGCGCGCGCCCGACTGGCGCCGAACGGTCCGGCCGAGCGCCTGAAGCGCCCGCAGCGTGTCGTCAACCACAATCACCGCGGCGGGGCCCGCGCCGGGCGCCGGCGCGGACACCAGGACGCCTGCCGCGCCGCGCTCGACCGCGGCGCCGACGAACGCGTGGCCGTCGAAGCGATCCCCGCGCAGCGCGACGAAGAGCGCGCCCGGCGCAATCGTGCGGCTGTCGATCGACACGCCGGCGAACCCGCGCACCGGATCGCCGGCGATCACGCGCCCCCCGGTCGCGGTGGCGACCATCCCGGCAGTGAGCACGACGGCGGCCACGGCGGTCGTCACACCCGTGAGGCGGCCCGGCGGTGTCCCAGGGCCGTGCGCGCAACTTCGACGTCGTCGAACGGCAAGGTCCGGTCGCCGATGATCTGGTATTTCTCGTGCCCTTTGCCGGCGATCACGACGAGGTCGCCAGGCTTGGCGGTGCGGATGGCATGCTCGATCGCCCGGCGGCGATCGACCTGCACGACGAACGGCGTCGTCGATCGTTTCGGCGCCCCGGGCTCGGGCGGCGGGGCCAGTCCGCGCTGGATCTCCTCGATGATTTTTTCCGGGTCCTCCGAGCGCGGGTTGTCGGAGGTCAGGACCACGAAGTCACTCAGCCGCGCGGCCACGGCGCCCATCAACGGACGCTTCGTCCGATCGCGATCGCCGCCGCAGCCGAACACCGTGATCAGGCGGCCCTGCGCGAGGGGCCGGGCCGTCTCGAGCAGGTTCTTGAGCGCGTCGTCGGTGTGCGCGTAGTCCACGACGACGCGCACGTCGTCGCTGCTGCCGGACACGACCTGGAACCGGCCGGGCACGCGCTCGAGGCGCGCCAAGCCTTCCTCGATCGCTGCGGTCGGCAGGTCGAGCGCGATGGCGGTCGCGACGACCCCCAGGATGTTGTAGACGTTCGGCCGGCCCACGAGCGGGGAGCGGATCGAGATCGCGCCGCGCGGCGTCGCGGCTTCGAACGCGAGGCCCTCGAGCGACGAATGAATCGCGGAGGCGCGCACGTCCGCCGGCCGGTCGATGGCATACGTGACCACGCGCGGCAGGCTGGCCGCGAGTTCGACGCCGCGCGGGTCGTCAACGTTCACGATCGACGGCGCGCCGGCGGGCAGCATCTCGAACAGGCGCCGCTTGGCGGCGAAGTACTGGCGCATGTCGCCGTGGAAGTCCAGGTGGTCGCGCGTGAGATTGGTGAAGATCGCGGCAGCAAAACGGACATACGCGACCCGGTGGAGGACGAGCGCGTGCGACGAGACCTCCATCGCGCACGACCGGCAGCCGTTGGTCACCATCTCGCGCAGCAGGCGCTGCACTTCGGAGGCCTCGGGGGTCGTATGCGAGGCGTCGCGCTCGGTCTGGCTCGTCGCGCCGGTCCGCACGGTCACGGTCCCGAGGCGACCGCACGGCACGCGCGCCGCATCAAACACCGACGCCAGCAGGTACGTCGTCGTCGTCTTGCCGTTCGTGCCGGTGACGCCCACGACCACGAGCTCGTCGCTCGGCCGATCGAAGTAGATCGCGGCGAGCTCGGCGAGCGCGAGGCGCGCGTCGGTCGTGCGAATCCAGGGCACCGCGGCGCCGGCCGGAGGCGCCGCTTCGGCCACGACGGCCGCGGCGCCGCGCTTGATCGCGTCGGCGGCGAACGTCGCGCCGTCCTGACGGAGTCCGGGAATCGCGACGAAGATCGTCCCGGGCGACACGCCGCGCGAATCATGCGTGACGCCGGTCACCGCCAGATCCTGGCGTCGCGCGGCCGAGACGAGCGCCGATGCGTCAGGCGCGAGCGTCTTCGCGGCCGCCACCAGGGCGCCGAGTGTCTTCACTCGCGCCCCCCGGACCCCGCGCGTGGATCGATCGGCGCCGTCCGGCGAAGCTCGAGCGTGCTGGCCTCTCCAGACTCGATGGCGCGGCCAGGCTCCGGCGTCTGCGACGTGACGAACCCGAATCCGGAGGAACGCACCGTCAGACCCAGACTCGTCAGGATGCGCACGGCGTCGCGCATGGCAAGTCCGCGAACGTCGGGCATCACGGGATGGTCCCCGACCGGCGTCAGGACCGGGATCACCTCCGGGACCTGGGGCACGGGCCGATCGCGACGGGCGTCCGCTGAAATCACGAGGGGCGGCGTCGGGTTGATCGTCGGCGGCACGCCCTCCAGCTGCAGCGCCGCCTCGGCGATCCGCTTGAAGATCGGCGCGGCGACGTCGCCGCCGTGGGTGTGTCCCGCCCGCGGCGTGTCGATGACCACGAGAATCGTGAACACCGGCCGGCGCGACGGCACGAAGCCGACGAACGACGCGTTGTAGTCGGTGTCCGAGTAGCGCCCTTCGGCGGTCAGTTTCTTGGCCGTGCCGGTCTTGCCGGCCACCTGGAAGCGATCGAGCTGCGCTTTCTTCGCGGTCCCGCGCTCGACGACGCCCTCCATGAACGTCGTGAGCGTCGCCGCCGTTTCCCTGCTGATCGCCCGCCGCAGCGGCTTCGGATCGACGACCTGACGCTCGCCGTCGCGGATGAATGCCGACACGAGGTGGGGTTCGTAGAGCGTGCCGCCGTTCGCGATCACGCTCGCTGCCATGGCCATCTGCACCGCCGTGACGCTCACGTTGTAGCCCATCGACATCGACGCCAGCGTGCTGTCGGACATCTTCGCCGGGTCCCAGACCTTCCCGTGGCTCTCGCCCGTGAAGTCATCGCCCAGCGCGGCTCCGAAGCCGAAACGCCGGGCGAACCGCCCGAGGCGCTCGGCGCCAGTTTGCAGGCCGATCTTGATTGCGCCAATGTTGCTGGACTTCACGATCACGTCCTCGACGGTCAGGACCCCATAGTTGTGACCCGAATCCTCGGTGATCGGCTTGCGGCCCGGGAACGTGATCACGCCGGGATTCGTGTCGATCAGATCCGTGGGCTTCAGCACGCCCTCTTCGATCGCGGCCGAGGCCGTCACGATCTTGAAGGTGGACCCGGGCTCATAGACGTCCAGCGTCGCCCGATTGTGCAGGTCGTCCGGATCGGCCTGCGACGCCAGGTTCGGGTTGAACGTCGGATAGTTCGCGAGGGCGAGAATCTCGCCGGTCCAGGGATCGACGACGATCGCGGTGCCGCCGCGGGCGCGGTTCTCCACCACGCCCGCTTCGAGCTCGCGCTCCGCGATGTACTGCAAGTCCCGGTCGATCGTCAGCTGGAGCGTGTCGCCGGGGATCGTCGGCTGCTCCACCCGCTCTTCCAGGCGGTGTTTCTCGCCGTCGATCCGGGCCAGCACCTTGCCCGGCACGCCGCGGACGCGGTCGTCGTAGACGTACTCGATCCCGCCCAGGCCGCTGCTGTTGATGTCCACGAAGCCGAGGACATGGGCCGCGAGGCTCATGTTCGGGTAGTAGCGTCCCGACTCGCGGTAGAGCGAAATCCCGGCCAGCTTGAGCGCGGCGACCCTCTCGGCCTGGATCTGCGACATCGCTCGCCATCGGCGCAGGTACGCGAAGCCCTTCGTCGACGACAGCCTTTCGACGAACGTCGCTTGTTCCTTGGTGGAGCAATCGCCGAGCGCGCGGCAGAGCGCGGCCGCGGTCGCGACCGGATCGGGGACGTCCTGAGGATCGGCGACCAGCGCCGACGCATCGGCCGACGCCGCCAGAATCGCGCCGCGCCGATCGAGGATGTCGCCGCGCATCGCCGGCGGCGTGATGACGGAGTTCTGCTGCCTGGTCGCCCGAGCAAGGTAGGCCTGGTGCTGCACGACCTGGAGCCAGACGAGGCGCGCCTCGACGACCGCCCCCCAGAGCGCGATGCCCGCGAACACGAACGCGACGCGGCGCCTGATGGCCGGTCGCCAGGCGGCCTCAAACGCCTCGCCGGGCCGCTCCGTCGTCTGCAGAACGTCGATCATGGATCCTCGACTCCGTCATCGCGCGTCGGCGACGATGTCCTTGCGCGGCGCGACGGCCGGGGCGCGCTCGATCACGATGATGTCGCTCGCCGAGGGCGCCACCATGTGCAACTCGTGCACCGCGCGCTGCTGCACGTTCTGCGGCGCGCGCTCCATCTCATAGTCCACGCGCAGCTTCCGGCGCAGCGATTCCTCCTGCGACAGCAGGTCGCGTACTTTCTGCGCCCTGCGGCCGTACTTCACGACCTCGACGTGCTGCCACGCCGAGACGAGCGCCGTGCCGACGATGAGCAGGGCGAGGAGGACGGTGCGGCGGAAGTCGCGCTTCTGCTGCGCGTCGACTTCCCGCACGACCTGGTTGTTGCGGATGTCCTTCTTGATCGCGTACTCGACGTCGATGCTCATGCCGTCTTCTCCACGACGCGCAGCCGCGCGCTGCGCGCGCGCGCGTTGCGCCGGATCTCCGCGTCGCCGGGCACCACCGGCTTCTTCGTCAGCAGCCGGACCGTCCCGTCGGCCGCCTGCCGGCGAAACGTGTGCTTGACCACGCGGTCCTCGAGCGAATGGAACGCAATGACCGCCAACCGCGCGCCGGGCCCGAGCGCCGCCACGGCCTCGTCCAGAAAACGATCGAGGCCGTCGAGCTCCCGGTTCACCCAGATCCGCAGGGCCTGGAACGTGCGCGTCGCTGGGTCGATGCGCTGCCTCCCCCGCCCGCCGGCCGCGGCGCGTACGGCCGACGCCAGTGTTGCCGTGTCCGTCAGAACCTGGCGGGACCGCGCGCGCACAATGGCGCGCGCGATCCGCCGGGCATGGCGCTCCTCCCCGAAGCGCCAAATCACATCCGCCAACGTCGCCTCATCCGCTGTTGCGATGAGGTCGGCCGCCGTCGGCCCGGCCGATCGATCCATCCGCATGTCGAGCGGTCCGGCCGTCCGAAAACTGAAGCCGCGCGACGCGTCGTCGAGCTGAAGCGACGACACGCCGAGATCGGCGACGATCCCGTCGACCTGACGGACGCCGCGCGCCGCGAGCACGCGCGTCAGGTCGCGATAGTCCGCGTGCACGAGCTCCACGCGTGCGGCGGCCTCGTCCAGGCGCGCGCGCGCCTCGGTCAGCGCCTCCGCGTCGCGGTCGAGGCCGATCAGCCGGCCCGCGCCGGCCGCCAGGAGGGCCGCGGCGTGGCCGCCCAATCCCACCGTGGCGTCGACGTAGAGCCCATCAGGCCGCGGCCGCAGGTACGACACGACCTCGGCCACCAGCACGGGCTCATGCCGCACCTCAGATGCCGAACTCCGCGAGCGCCCGCGCGTCGTCGTCCGTGAACGGCTCGCGCTTGAGCTTCGCCAGGAAGCGCTCGTGGTTCCAGACCTCGAGAAAATCCACCTGGCCGAGCACGTCCACGTCGCCCGTCATGCTCGCGGCCTCGCGCAGGCGCGCCGGAATCAGCACGCGCCCTTGCACGTCGAACTCGCCCACCTGCCCGTAGAAGTTCACGCGGTCGAGGAACTTCGCACGCGCCGGGTGGCTGCTCGGCATCCGCGCCAGCCGCTGCTCCACCGCGAGCCAGACCGCCATGGGATAGATGCGGACCGAATCCCCGCTGAGGCTCGTGACGTACAGACCAGCGCCATGCTGGTCCTCGACGAGCGCCCGGAAGGCGTTCGGGATTTTCAGCCGCCCTTTGTCGTCAATCCTGGCGGGATAGCTTCCCCGGAGCACGGCCACTCCACTTTGCTCCAATTAACTCCACGCGCATGGTAGAAGTACGGGCGGACCCTGTCAATTGCAAAGTACAGACAACACTAGGCTTACGCTATATTTTCGCCATGCTTGAAGAGCGAAGAAAGAGCGAACATCCAGCCGCGTGATAGGATTCTCGGTTCGTCCATGTTGCGTGCGGGACTCATTGGCCTCCCCTCCTCCGGCAAGACCACCCTGTTTCAGTTGCTGACGAGCGCGCGCGAGGCGCCGCGCACGCACGGCAAGTCGGAAGCGAACGTCGGCGTGTCCCGTGTGCCCGACGAGCGCCTCGATCGATTGACCGCGCTCTTCCAACCGCAGAAGCGCGTGCCGGCGACGGTGGAGTTCGCGGACATGGCCGCCGGGCGCACGGACGCGAAGTCGCTCTTCGACGTCGTCGCGTATCGCAACGCGGACGCGCTCCTGCACGTGGTGCGCGCGTTTCGCGACGCCGCGGTGCCGCACCCGCAGTCGACGATCGACCCGCGGCGCGACGTACGCACGATCGAGGACGAGTTGATCCTCGCGGATCTCGCGGTCGCCGAACGGCGGCTCGAGCGGCTCGAGAAGGACCTGAAGAAGACGCCCTCGCCTGATCTCAAGAAGGAGCAGGAGATCCTCGTGCGGTGCAAGGCGTCACTCGAGGCGGGGCGGCCGCTCCGCACGCTCGGATTGGAGGGTGACGACGCGCGGCGGCTGCGCGGATTTCAGTTTCTGTCGGCGAAGCCGCTGCTCATCGTCATCAATCTCGACGAGGCCGACGTTCGCCTGGCCGACTCCGCCGCGTCGTCGCTCGGGCTGACCGAGACGTTGACCGAGATCCACGCGGCGGCCGTGGGCGTGTGCGCGAAGATCGAACTCGAAATCGCCCAGCTCGACGCCGCCGACGCGAAGGCGTTTCTCGACGACCTCGGCCTCACGGCCTCCGGGCTCGATCGGGTCATCCGCGCGGCGTACGAGCTGCTCGGGTACATCTCCTTCTTCACGGTCGGCGAGGACGAATGCCGCGCGTGGTCGATTCCGCGGCGCACGCCGGCGCAGGAAGCGGCCGGAGCGATTCACTCGGACATCCAGCGCGGGTTCATCCGTGCGGAGGTCGTCCCGTGCGATCGGCTCCTCGCGCGCGGGTCGCTGGCGGCGTGCCGCGATCACGGCGAATTGCGGCTCGAGGGAAAGGACTACCTCGTCGCAGACGGCGACGTGATCACGTTCCGGCATGCGACGTAGGACGGCGGACGGGTTCGTCGGTACGTCAGGTACGTCGGGTACGTTGGGGCCGAGGAACCTGCATTTCAGTCAACCTCTTCCCGCTTGAAACAAAGTTGGCCAGCGTCAGCTCGTTCCTGGAACCCGACGTACCTGACGTACCTGACGTACCCGACGTACCCGACGTACCCGACGTACGTGATACGATGCGACCCGACGCGTGAATGATTCGGACCATCCTCGTGTGCGAAGCGCAAACGCCCTTCGTGCAGGGCGGGGCCGAGTTTCACGTCCGGGCGCTCGTCCGGGAGCTGCAGCGCGCGGGCTACGACGCCGAGCTCGTGAGCGTGCCCTTCAAGTGGTACCCCAAGCCTGAGATCCTCGCGCACGCTGCCGCATGGCGCCTCCTCGACTTGAGCGAGAGCAACGGCCGCCCGATCGATCTCGTGATCGCGACGAAGTTCCCGACCTATTTCGTCCGGCATCCGAACAAGACCGTGTGGCTGATCCACCAGCACCGCGCGGCGTACGAGCTCATCGGCACGCCGTTCAGCGACTTCGGACACAGCGAAGCGGACGTGGCGCTGCGCGCGCGCCTGGTGGCACTCGACACGCAGATGCTCGGCGAATGCCGGCGCCGCTTCGCGAACTCGGCCAACACGGCGGCGCGCGCCCGGCGCTTCAACGGCGTCGACGTCGCGCCGCTCTACCATCCACCGCGACTGGCGCCGGCGCTGCACGGCGGGCCCGCCGGGTCGTACGTGCTCTCGGTCGGGCGGCTGGAGGCGGTCAAGCGCGTCGATCTGGCCGTCAAGGCGCTCGCCCATGCGCCGCGCGACGTGTCGCTCGTCGTGGCCGGCACGGGGACCGAGCGGTCGGCGCTGGAATCGCTCGCGGCCTCGCTCGGGCTGGACGGCCGGGTCCGGTTTCTCGGCGAGGTCGGCGACGAGGAGCTCGTCGCGCTCTACGCCGGCGCGCTCGGGGTAATCTTTCCCCCGTACGACGAGGACTACGGCTACGTGACGATTGAGGCGTTTCTCGCGCACAAGCCAGTCGTGACGACGACCGACGCCGGCGGGCCGAACGAGTTCGTCGTCGACGGCGTCAACGGCTGCGTCTGCGAGGCGGACCCGCGGGCGCTCGGCGACGCGCTGGCTCGTCTGCACGCCGATCGTCCGCGCGCCGCCGCCTGGGGCGACGCGGGCTACGAACGGGCCCGCGCGATCACGTGGGCCGGCGTCATCGAACAGTTGGTGGGCGCGTGAAACTGATCATCCAGATTCCATGCCTCAACGAGGCGGAGACGCTGCCCGCGACGCTCGCGGACCTGCCGAAGTCCGTGCCGGGGATCGACGTCATCGAGACGCTCATCATCGACGACGGCTCGCGCGACAGCACGGTGCCGGTGGCGCGCGCGAACGGCGTCACGCACATCGTCCGCTTCCGGCGCCGCAAGGGGCTGGCGGCCGCGTTCATGGCCGGCATCGACGCGAGCCTGAAGGCCGGCGCGGATTTCATCGTCAACACGGACGCGGACAACCAGTACGCCGGCGCCGACATCCCGCGCCTCCTCGCACCGCTCCAGAGCGGCCAGGCCGACATCGTCATCGGCGATCGCAACATCCGCGATCTCGCGCACATGTCGTGGCCGAAGAAGATGCTGCAGCGGCTGGGCAGCTGGGTCGTGCGCCAGGTCTCGGGCACGCAGGTGCCGGACACCACGAGCGGCTTCCGCGCGTACACGCGCGAGGCGGCGCTCCGGATGACGATCGTCTCCGAGTTCTCCTACACCCTCGAGTCGATCATCCAGGCCGGCACGAAGAAGATGGCGATCGCGCACGTGGCCGTCGGCAGCAACGCGCACACGCGGCCGTCGCGCCTCTTCGACAGCACGTACTCGTACATCAAGCAGTCGGCCGCCACCATCGTCCGCATCTACTCGATGTACGAGCCGCTCAAGGTCTTCACGTATCTCGGCGCGACGGTCTTTCTCGTCGGCTTCGCGATCTCGATGCGGTTCCTGTACTTCTTCCTGTTCACGCATGACAGCGCCGGCAAGGTCCAGTCGCTGATCCTGTCGGCGGTGCTGATGATCGTCGGATTCCAGGTCGTCCTCATCGGGCTCGTGGCCGATGTGATCTCCGGCACCCGCAAGCTCCTCGAGGATCTGCTGTACCGCGTGCGGGCCATGGAGCTTCGCGCCGGACAGCCGACCGACGGGCGCGGCAAGGACCAGGAGTCCTAGGTGGCCGATCCGGGCGCGGTCTCCGTCGTCATCCCGGCGTGCAACGAGGCGGGCGCGATCGGCGCCGTCGTGCGCGAGCTCACGGCGCAGGGGCCCTGGCGCGAGATTCTGGTCGTCGACGACGGATCGAGCGACGAGACGGGCGCGCAGGCGGCCGCCGCGGGGGCGCGCGTCCTGCGGCATCCGTACAACAAAGGCAACGGCGCCGCGGTCAAGACCGGCATCCGCGCGGCCACCGGCGAGTTCGTCCTGATCATGGACGGCGACGGGCAGCACCAGCCGGCCGATGCGCGGAAGATCGTCGCTCGCCTCGGCGAGTACGACCTCGTGGTCGGGGCCCGATCGAGCGGGACGCAGGCGGGATCCACGCGCCGCGCCGGGAACCGCGCGCTGAACGCGCTCGCAAGCTTTCTCACCGAGCGCCCGATTCCGGACCTGACGTCCGGATTTCGCGCCGCCCGGCGCGACGGCCTGCTCGAATTCCTCCACCTGCTCCCCAACGGCTTCTCGACGCCGACGACGACCACACTGGCCTTCATCAAGGCGGGTTACAACGTGACATTCGAGCCCGTGGACGCGCGCCCGCGCGTCGGGTCGTCGAAGATCCGCCTGTCACGCGACGGCCCGAAGTTTCTGCTGATCATGCTGCGCGTGATGACGATCTTCAGTCCGATGCGCGTGTTTCTGCCCATCGCGGCGGCGTCCTTTCTTCTGGGCGCCGGCTACGCGCTCTGGACGATCGTGACGCAGCGCCACGTCACGAACTCCTCGGTCCTGCTCATCATGCTGGCCGTCGTCGTCTTCCTCGTCGGGCTGGTGTCGGAGCAGGTGTCGGCGTTGCGCTTCGATGGCCGGAAATAGAGCGGTGCTGGTCGCGGCGGCCGCCGGCCTGCTGCTGCGGCTCGCCTTCGGGCTCGGCTACTGGGTCGGCGAGCCGCTCACACGCGACGAGCAGGAGTATCTGTCGCTCGCGCGCAGTCTGGCCGCCGGCCGGGGTTTCGTCTACGACGACGCGCTCGGCGCCGGCGGACCGGCGGACCCCTTCGATCGCGCGCCCGGGTATCCCGCGTTTCTGGCCCTGGTCGGCGGAGGCCATGCGATCGCGACCGAGGTGCCGGCCGTCGTCAAGATCGCGCAGGCGTTCGCAGCCGTCTTCGGCATCCTGATTGCGGGCGCGATCGCGGAGAGGCTGGCCGGCTCGCGAAGTGCGGCGGTCGCCGCCTGGATCGCCGCGGTGTACCCGCCGCTCGTCGCGGTCTCCGCGCGGGCGTTCAGCGAGGCGCTGTTCTGGCCGCTCGGGCTGGCGGCCGCGGCCCTCTTGTCGCATGCCGCGCGCGCGACGGGATCGAGCTCCACGAAGACCGCCGCCGTGGCCGGCCTCGTCGCGGGCGTGGCGGCGCTGGTGCGGCCGGCGATGATCGTGTTCGTGGCGGTGGCCGCCTGCTGGCTGCTCTGGCGCCGCTGGCCGGCGCGCGTGGTGGCCTTCACGCTGGGCGCCGCCTTGGTCGTGGCGCCCTGGACCGCGCGCAACTACCGGGTCGACGGTCGCCTCGTTCTCATCGCTGCCGACGGCGGCGTGAACTTCTGGATCGGCAATCATCCCAAAGCCGTCGGCGATGGCGACCTCGCCGCGAACGACGCCTTGAAGATCGCGCATGCGAGTTTCCGGAGCGCGCACCCGAACCTGACGGAGCGTGAACTGGAGCCCGCGTACTATCGCGAGGCCTTCGGCTGGATCGCCGCGGATCCGACGGGCTGGCTCGCGCTCGAGGCCCGGAAGCTGTTCTATCTCGTCGTGCCCGTCGGTCCGTCGTACCGGTTGCACTCGCTGCGCTACGAGGCGGCGTCGGCCGGGTCCTATCTGCTGATCCTGCCGATGGCCATCGTCGGCGTGCGGCGGCTGGGCGAGGCCCGAAAGATCACGCCGGGCCTGTGGCTGCTTGCCGGATCGGCCGTACTCACGGCGCTCGTCTTCTTTCCGCAGGAGCGCTATCGACTCTCGGTCATCGATCCCGTGCTGATCGTCTGCGCCGGCACGGCGTGGGCGCGCGGGCGCGACGCGATGGGCCTCGCATGACGCTGCTCGTCGTCCTGCCGACCTACAACGAGCGGCCGAACATCGAGCGTGTGAGCGAGGCGATCCTCCGGTATCCCTGGACGCGACTGCTGGTCGTGGACGACGGATCGCCGGACGGCACGGGACAGCTTGCGGATGCGCTGGCCGCGAAGTCGGGCGGGCGCATGGAGGTGCTGCATCGAACCGGGTCGCGCGGGCTCGGCCTGTCGTACGTCGACGGCCTGCGCCGCGCGCTGGCGACCGACGCCGACGCGATCGGCCAGATGGACGCGGACCTCTCGCACGACCCGGCATACCTGCCCGACCTGCTGGCGGCGCTCGATCGCTTCGACCTCGCGATCGGGTCGCGGTACCTGCACGGCGTGAGCGTCGTGAACTGGCCGCTGCATCGCATCGCGCTCAGCGCGTTCGCCAACCGCTACATCCGGCTCGTGACGGGCCTGGCGGCGCACGACTGCACGAGCGGCTTCCGGCTCTGGCGGCGCGAGGCGCTGGCGAAGCTGCCGCTCGACCACGCGGAGGCCAGCGGCTACGCGTTCCTCACGGAGATGCTCTACGAAGCCGCGCGCCTCGGCTGTCGCATCGGCGAAGTGCCGATCGTGTTCGTCGAGCGTCGCGAGGGATACTCGAAGGTGTCGAGCCACGTGCTCTTCGAGTCCCTGGTCACCCCCTGGCGCCTCGTCATGCGCGGCGGGCGCGTGACCGGTGCGCCCCGATGATCGAGTCATGCGACACGTCGTCGTGATGGTGGCCACCTCGTATCCCCGCTTTCCCGGGGACGGCATCGGCAGCTTCATGGAGCCGATCGCCAAGGGCGTCGCCGCGCGCGGGCACGAGGTGCACCTCGTCGCGCCGTGGCATCCCGCGATCAGGCGCGGCAAGGTCGAAGACGGCGTCTTCTTTCATTTCTTTCACTACGCGCCGGTCGCGTCGCTGAACGTGTTCGGCTATGCGTCTGGGCTCAAGGCGGATACCGACGTGCGCGCCGCGGCGTGGGCAGTGGCGCCGCTCGCCCTCGGCGCCGGCGCCTTCAAGGCGTGGCGCGTCGCGACCAAGCGCCGGGCCACTGTCATGCACGGCCACTGGATCGTGCCCGGCGGCGCGATGGCCGCGGTCGCGCGCGGCGGACGGCCGTTGGTCGTGAGCGCGCATGGATCGGACGTCTTCCTCGCCGAGCGGAACGGCGCGGCGCGGCGAGCCGCGCGCGCGGTGCTGCATCGCGCCGCGTGGGTCACCGCCTGCAGCAATGACCTGCGCGATCGGTCGATCGCGCTCGGCGCGCGTCCCGGCAAGACGGAGACGGTGCCGTATGGCGTGGACCGCACGCGCTTCGCTCCCAATCGAGAGGCGCGCGCGGCGATCCGCCAGACGTTCGGGATCGGCGAGGCGCCGCTCGTGTTCACGGCCGGCCGGCTCGTCCGCAAGAAGGGCTTCGAGTATCTCATCGACGCCGTCGGGCCATTACAGCGCGCGTACCCGGGCGTGCGCCTCGTGATCGCCGGCGACGGCGACCTGCGCGACGAACTGGCGGGTCGGGCCGGCGCCCTCGATCCGTCCGCGGTGACGTTCGTCGGAGCCCTGCCCCAGGACGACGTCGCCAGATGGATGGCGGCTGCCGACGTCGTGGCGGTCCCCTCGGTCCACGACGTTGCGGGCAACGTGGATGGCCTGCCAAACTTCGCGCTCGAGGCCATGGCATCAGCCACGCCGGTGGTGGCGACGACGGCCGGCGGCCTCGCCCAGGCCGTCTCGGACGGCGAGACGGGCCGTACCGTGCCGGAGCGCGACGCGCCCGCCCTCGCCCGGGCGATCGGCGAGCTTCTGGCGCGGCCGTCGGACGCCCGCCGCCTCGGCGCGGCGGCGCGGGCCCGGGTGGAGCGTGATTTCGGCTGGGCCAGAGTCGCAGAACGCTTTGAAGCGATCTACGATGAGTGCTAGCGTGAGTGGATCGGCGATGCCAGCAGACGCCACGACGCGCCCGACCGGTCTGTCGATTTTCTTCCCCGCGTACAACGACGCCGGGACGATCGCGAGCCTGGTCATTACGGCGCGCAAGACCGCCCAGAAACTGACGTCCGACTTCGAGATCATCGTGGTCGACGACGGCAGTGCCGACGCCACGCCCGACATCGCCGACGAGCTCGCGCGGACGTATCCGGACGTGCGCGTCATCCATCACCCGAAGAACCGGGGGTACGGCGGCGCGCTGCGGACCGGGTTCGCCAGCGCCGAGAAGGAGCTGATCTTCTACACCGACGGCGACGCCCAGTACGACCCGGCCGAGCTCGAGATGCTGTGGCCGCGGATGGTCGAGGGCGTGGATCTCGTCAACGGCCACAAGGTCAGCCGCTCGGATCCGTGGCACCGGATCATCATCGGAAAGATCTACCACTGGACGGTGAAGATCCTGTTCGCGCTGAAGGTGCGCGACGTCGATTGCGATTTCCGGCTGATGCGCCGCGCGATCTTCGACACGGTCCACCTCGAGCACAACAGCGGCGTGATCTGCCTCGAGATGATGAAGAAGATCCAGGACGCGGGCTTCCACGTCGCCGAGGTGCCCGTCCATCACTACCACCGCGCGTTCGGCCGGTCGCAGTTCTTCAACTTCCGGCGCCTGTTCAAGACGGTGATCGACGTCGCCGTGCTCTGGTTCCAGCTGGTCGTCCTCGGGCGCCACCGCCGCGGCGCCGAGGTCGCCGGCGGCGACGCGTCGCGGGAAGCGGCCGCCCGCGCCGGGCGCGGTCGCTCATGATCGGTGACTACCGCGAGTTCTATCGCGGCCGACGCGTCCTCATCACCGGCGGCCTCGGGTTCATCGGATCGAATCTCGCGCGGCAGCTCGTCGATCTCGGCGCGGACATCCTGCTCGTCGATTCGCTGATCCCCGACTACGGCGGCAACCTGTTCAACATCGCGGGCCTCGAGTCGCGCGTGCGCGTGAACATCGCCGACGTGCGCCAGAGCACGACGATGAACTACCTCGTCCACGATCGCGAGGTCATCTTCAACCTCGCCGGACAGGTCAGCCACATCGACAGCATGCGCGACCCGCACACGGACCTCGAGATCAACTGCCGCAGCCAGCTGACGATCCTCGAGGCGTGCCGCCAGCGCAGTCCGGCGACGAAAGTGGTCTTCGCCGGGACGCGGCAGATCTACGGCCGGCCCGACCGGCTGCCCGTGGACGAGACGCACCTCGTGCGGCCGACGGACATCAACGGCATCAACAAGGCGGCGGGCGAGTACTACCACATGGTCTACAACAACGTGTTCGGCGTGCGCGCCTGCTCGCTGCGGCTGACCAACGTGTACGGCCCGCGGCAGCTCATCCGCCACAACCGGCAGGGGTTCATCGGCTGGTTCATCCGCCAGGCGCTCGAGGGCAAGGAGATTCAGATCTACGGCGACGGCTCGCAGGTCCGCGACTTCGTGTACGTGGACGACGTCGCCGACGCGTTCCTGCGCGCCGGCGCGTCCGACGTCACCAACGGCGACGCGTTCAATGTCGGCGGCACCGAGCACATCACCCACCGCGACCTCGTCGCGCTGCTCCTCGAGGAGGCCGGGCGCGGGTCGTCCAGGTTCGTGCCCTGGCCCGACGACAAGCGTCGCATCGACATCGGGTCCTTCTACTCGGATTCCACGAAGTTCATGCGCGCGACCGGCTGGAAGCCAGGCGTGGCGCTGCGCGACGGCCTCCGGAAGACGCTCGCCTACTACCGCGAGCACTTCGATCGCTACATCGCGCCTCCCGACGGGGCGGACCGGGCGTGACGACCCGCATTCCGTTCATGTCGTTCGCGCCGGGCCCGGACGCCGCGGCCGTCCGACAGGCGATCGATCGCGTGATCGAGCGCGGGTGGTTCATCCTCGGCCCGGAGGTCGAGGCGTTCGAACGCGAGTTCGCGGCGGCGTCCGGCGCGGCCCATGCCGTGGGCGTCGGCACCGGGACCGACGCGCTCGCGCTCGCGCTGCGGGCGATGGGCATCGGCCCGGGCGACGAAGTGATCACGTCGCCGCTCTCCGCGGCGTACTCGGCGTTCGCGATCATGATGGCCGGCGCGACGCCCGTCTTCGCCGACATCGACCCCGCGCGGCTGACGCTCGATCCGCGCGCCGCCGAGGCCGCCATCACGCCGCGCACCGCGGCGCTGATGCCCGTGCACCTGTACGGCCAGCCGGCCGACATGGCGGCGTTCACGGCGATCGCGTCGCGCCATCGTCTGGCGATCGTCGAGGACGCGTGCCAGGCGCACGGCGCGACGTGCGGCGGCCGGCCCGTGGGCACGTTCGGCCGGGCGGGCGCGTTCAGCTTCTACCCGACGAAGAACCTCGGCGCGCTCGGCGACGGCGGCGCCGTCATCACCGACGACGCGTCGCTCGCGGACCGGCTGCGGCGGCTGCGCAACGGCGGGCAGACGGATCGGTACCATCATCCGGAATTCGGCGTGAACAGCCGGCTCGACGAGCTGCAGGCGGCGATTCTGCGCGCGCGGCTGGCGTTCCTGCCCGGCTGGACGGCGCGGCGCCGCGCGATCGCCGCCCGCTATCGATCCGTGCTCGCACGCGGCCCGGTGGCCGTGCCGCCCGAATGCGACGCCGGCCACGTCTATCACCTGTTTCCGGTGCTCGCGCGCGATCGCCCGGCCTTCCAGGCGCATATGGCGTCGCAGGGGATTGCGACGCTGATCCACTATCCGATTCCCATCCCGCGCCAGGGCGCGCTCGCGGGCGTGCCCGCGGCGGCGTGCCCCCTCGCCGACCGCGTGTGCGCGGAGGTGTGCTCGCTGCCGCTCCATCCGCTGCTGACCGATCACGACGCGAACGCCGTCGCGGCGGCCGTTCTCGCGTGGCGCGACGCGCGTTCCCAGGTGCCCGGCGTGCAATGATCCGGATGGGCCTGGCGGCGCTGCTCGTCGCCTACGCGCCTGGCGCGCTGCTTTTCAGAACGCCGCTCGGTGCCCGCCCTCGCCGGGCCGACCTTCCCGCCGAGGAGCGCGTGTTCTGGTACGTCGTGCTGAGCGCGGGCCTGTCGCTCGCGATCGCCATCGCGCTCGCCTGGCTGGGCCGGTACCGATTCGACCGGCTGCTCATCGCGAACGGGACCGTCTGCGCGGCCACGTTGATCCTCGTGCGCGGCCGGCTGCGATTTCGCGGAACGTCGCGGCGCCCGACGTGGACGGTCGTCCTGCCGATCGCGCTCGTCGCGCTCGGCATCTGGCGCTTCTTCCCGACGTCCGAGTACATCATCGGCGGCAAGGATCCGGGCACGTACGTGAACGAGGGCATTCAGATCGCGCAGCGCGGCGCCCTGGTCATTCACGATCCCGTCGTCGCGGCGGTGCCCGAGGACGCGCGGCCGCTGTTCTTTCCGCCGTACCTCTACCAGCCGTACGACAGCCTGCGCTTCATGGGGTTTTTCGTCGAGCACGTCCGCGACGGCGAGGTCGTGGGCCAGCTGCCGCATCTGTTCCCGGCGTCGATCGCCGTGGGCTACGGCCTGAACGGGCTCACGGGCGCGCGTGACGCCGTGGCGGTGTGGGCCCTCCTCGGCCTGGTCGCCGTGTACGTGTTCGCCGCGCGGCTGCTCGGGCCGATCCCGGCGTTTGCCGCCGCGGCGCTGCTCGCGCTCCACGTCATCCAGGTCTGGTTCGCGCGCTACCCGAACTCGGAGGTCACGCTGCAAGCGCTGCTGTTCGCGACGCTGCTGGCCTACTCGCGGGCCCACGAGGACGGCGACGGCTTCTTCGCGCCGATCGCGGGCCTCCTGGCGGCGCTCCTGATCTTCGCGCGGCTGGACGGCGTGATGGTCGTCGCGGCGCTCGCCGGCGTCGCCGTGCTCTCGTGGATCGCGGCCGGCACCCGGCCGCGCGCGAGCTTCGTGCTCACGATGGGCGCCGGCACGCTGGCGGGGCTGCTGTACCTGAAGGGCCCGCTCCACTCGTACGCGGAGACGCCGACGAACTGGGTCCGGGGGCTCGCGGAGGTTCCCGGTCTGATCGCGCTCGCGAGCGCCGCGGTGATCGCCGCGCTCGTCGTGCTCGTCGTGCTCCGCCGCCGCGCTCCGGCCGCGCTTCGCACCGCGCTGCCGATCGCGATCGCGGCCGTGCTGCTTGCGGCCGCCGGCTACGCCTGGTTCCTTCGCGCGCCCGGCGGCAGGCTCACCGACTACGACGCGTACGCGCTGCGCACGTTCACGAACTTCTACCTGTTTCCCGTCGGACTCGTCGCCACGCTCGCGGGCGTGCTGCTGGTCGCACGGCAGTCGTTCTGGCGCGCGCCGGCCTTCGTGGTGGTGTTCGCGGGCTTCGCCCTGTCCTTCTTCTACAAGATCCACGTCGTGCCGGAGCACTTCTGGATGGCGCGCCGGTTCCTGCCGATCATCCTGCCGGGGGCCTTCGTCTTCATGGCCGCGGCCGCGCTCGGTCCGGCGATCGGCGCCTCGGTGCGCGGCGAGCGCGCGCGCCTCGCGGCCGGCGCCGTCCTGCTGCTCTGGCTCGGCAGCCGCTACGCGGCCGCCGCCGCCCCGATCCTGCCGCACGTCGAATACGCCGGCGTGATTCCGTACCTCGAGCGCCTCGCGTCGGAGATCGGCGACCGCGACCTCGTGATCGTCGAATCACGCGACTCCAACGCCGACACCCACGTGTTCGCGGTGCCGCTCGCGTACATCTACGCGCGCAACGTGCTCGTGCTCGTCTCGCCGAAGCCGGACAAGCGACGGCTCGAAGCGTTCATCGCCGAGGCGCACCGGACGTACGACCATGTGCTGTTCGTCGGCGGCGGCGGCACCGACCTGCTTTCACGCCACATCATCCCCAGAGCGATCGACGACGGCCGCGTCGAAGTGCCCGAATGGGCGAGCACCCCGTGGAACGTCTATCCGGCCGGGCCGCGGCGCAAGGACTTCAACTACAGCCTGTACGAGCTGACGGTCGGCGAGGCGCAGGGCGGCGCGTTCGACCTCGATGTCGGCGACCGCGACGACCTGTACGTCGTGCGCTTTTTCGCGAAGGAATCGTCCGAGGGCCGGAGCATCCGATGGACCGGTCCGACGTCGTTCATCTCCGTGCCCGGCCTCTCGGGCCAGGAACGCGAAGTCGTGCTGACGATGCACGACGGCGGCCGCCCCGCGAGCGCTCCGCCGGCCCGCGTGACGGTCCGGTTCGACGGCGTCGTGATCGGCACGATCGACGTGGGCTCCGGCTTCCGCGACTACCGGCTGGCGATCCCGGCCGAGCTCGTCGAGCGCGCCGCCGCAAAGGCGGACCCGGCCCAGCTTACACTCGAGTCGACGACGTGGGTACCGCGTGATGTCATCGGCGGCACCGACGATCGCACGCTGGGCGTCATGCTCGACCGCGTCCAGGTCCACTGACATGCGTCGCCTGCAGGTCTACGAGCCCCGGGAGCGCGCGCTGGTGAGAGCGGCCGATGCGGCGCTGTCGCCGCTCGCCTGGCTCGCGCGAAGCGGGAGCCGGCCGGCCGGTGATCCCCGGCGCGTGCTGCTCCTGCGTCTCGAGCGCATCGGCGACCTGCTGATGGTGATCGACGCGATTCGCGACGCCCGCGTCTGCTGGCCGACGGCCGAGATCGATCTCGCGGTTGGCAGCTGGAACGCGCCGCTCGCGCGCCTCTTGCCCGAGGTGACGGCGATCCACGTCGTGGACGCGCCGTGGCTGGCCCGCGGCGCCACGAGGACGAGCTGGTCCGACCTCGTGCGTCAGGCGCGGGCGTGGCGCCTCCCGGGGTACGACCTCGTCGTGAACTTCGAGCCGGACATCCGCAGCAATTTTCTGGCCTGGCTGTCCGGCGCGCCGCGGCGCGCGGGGTACTGGTCGGGCGGCGGCGGGGCCTTTCTCACGGACGCGGCGGAGTATGCGCCCATGACGCACGTCTCCGAGAACGCCCGCCAGCTCATCGCGCGCGCCGCCGGACGGACGCCGCCCGCTCCGCCGGGCGGACCGACGTTCCCGAGACTCCGCGTGCCAGCCGACGCCGTCGCGCGCGCCAGCGCGGTGCTCGCGAACGCACGCGGACCGCTCGTCGGCGTGCACGTGAGCGGCGGCCGCGAATCGAAACAGTGGCATCTCGATCGCTTCGCCGCGGTCGCGCGCGACCTCGCCGGCGCGCGTCGCGCCACGATCGTGCTCACCGGCGCCGATGCCGACCGTCCGCTCGTCCAGACCGTCAAGGACCGGCTCGGCGACATCCCGGCCATCGACGCGGCGGCCGGCCTGGACCTGCCGGCCACCGCGGCGTTGCTCGGCCGGCTCGATCTCTTCATCACCAGCGACACCGGGCCGATGCACCTGGCGGCGGCCATGGGCACGCCCGTCGTCGCCCTCTTCGGTCCGTCGCATCCCGAGCGGTACGGCCCGCGCGCGCGGCTCGAGCGCATCCTGCGCGTGGATTTGCCGTGCAGCCCGTGCGGCCGCGTGCGCCTGCCGCCGGAGCGGTGCCGCGGCCACGTGCCCGACTGCATGGACGGCATCACGGTCGCGGCGGTCCTGCGCGCGTCGGCGGAGCTGCTCGACGCGGCGCGCCCGGCCGATCGCGCGGCCAGGTCCTGACCATGAGCACCACGGTCATCTGCGTCACGGCCGGCGGCCGGGAGCTTCGCACGGACCTGGCGTCGCTGCTGACGCCCGCGCTCCGCGAGAAGGCGCGCGTCGACGCCAACGCGTGGATCAAGCGCCTGCGGCTCGTGCCGTATGACGGCCGGACGATGCGCGAGCGATTCACGTACCGGGACGAGTCGCTGTGGTGGTTCACGGAGCTGTACCTGCACAAGATGAGACGACTCGACGCGGCGGTCGCGGCCACGCTCGCGCTGGAGGCCGCGCGGGATCAGCACACGCCTGCGCGCTTGATCATCGAGTCCGCCGACTGCGTCGTGCGCCGCACGGCCAGTGCGTTCGGGCAGGCGCGCGGGATCGCGGTCGAGGTACGCGGCGGGTCGAACGAGCCTCGCGGCCGCGAGCGCGCGAGCTACCTCATCGGCCTGACGGCGCGCCTCTCGCGGCTGCGGCCCGGACGACGAGTGCTCGCGAAGCGACCGCGGGTCGCGGCCTTCGTCCACACGGCCTTCTGGCGCGAGGCCGCCGAAGAGGACGGCCCGGAACAAGAGAGCTACATCGGTCCGGTCCTCGGCGCGTTGAGCCGGCGGCTCGGACCGGGCGACCTGTCGTACGTGGGGGTGGGACCGCGCCACAACTTCCGCGCGCGCCGGTGGTGGGATCCCGTCACGCCCGCGGACGCGGCGCGGCCGCTCATCACGCCCATCGAGCGCCTGTCGAGGCGGGCGGACCTCCGCGAGTCGCTGGCGCTCTGGGGCGCGCGCCACGACCTCGCGCGCGCGATTGCGTCGGGCGACGCGATCCGCGAGGCCGCGACCTTCAGCGGCCTCGACCTGTGGCCGGTCGTCCGTCCCGAGCTCGAGGGCGTCGCGCTGCTGCAGTGGCCGTGGTCGGCGCGCGCGATGGATGAAGCTGCGGCGGCCCTCGACGCGCTGTCGCCCGGCGTCATCGTCACGTACGCGGAGGCCGGGGGCTGGGGCCGCGCCCTGGTGCTCGAGGCGCGCCGGCGCGGCGTGCCGTCCGTCGGCCTCCAGCACGGCTTCATCTATCGCCACTGGCTGAACTACCGGCACGAGCCGGACGAAATGCAGCCGCTCGGGCGGGATCGCGGATTCCCGTCGCCGGATCGCACCCTGTTGTTCGACGGCTACGCGGCCGAGTGGCTCGGCTCGGCCGGACACTTCCCGCCCGCGCGCCTGGCGGTCACGGGCAATCCGGGGCTGGACGCCCTGAAGCGCCGCCTCGCGGCGCTCTCCGACGCCGACCGGCGCGAGATCAGATCCGAGCTGGGCGTGGCTGACGGCCGGCGCGTCCTGGCGTTTGCAGCCAAATTCAGCGAGGCGCGCGCGGCGCTGCCGGCGCTCGCCGACGCCGTTCGCGCGCGGCCGGACCTGCACCTCGTCATCAAGACCCATCCGGCCGAGACGCCGGACGTCTACGCGCCCGCCTTCGCGAACGTGCCGAATGTCACGCGCACGCCCGCCACCGCCGACCTCGCGCGCGTGCTGGCCGTCGCCGACGGGATCGTGACCGTCAACTCGACCGTGGCGATTGACGCGCTGGCGCTGGGCGTGCCCGCGCTCGTCATCGGACTGCCGAACAACCTGAGCCCGTTCGTGGAGGCCGGCGTCATGCTCGGCGCGACGGCCGAGGAGGACGTCCGGCGGCAGATCGAGGCGCTCCTGTATGATGGGGACGCCCGCCGGCGGCTGCATGACGCAGCCGCGCGATTCGCGGCCGATCACGGCATCGCAAGTGACGGGCGCGCGGCCGATCGCGCGGCCGACGCGATCCTGGCACTCGGACGACAGACCAGATGAGAGCTCTCCTGACCGGCGGCGCCGGCTTCGTGGGATCGCATCTCGCCGACGCGCTGCTGGCGCGCGGCGACGAGGTGCACGTGATCGACGACCTGTCGACCGGCTCGATCGAGAACATCCAGCACCTCAAGGGCCGGCCCGGGTTCCGGTACGTCATCGACACGATCATGAACGAGGCGTTGATGGCGGAGCTCATCGATGACGCGGATGTCGTCTTTCATCTCGCCGCCGCCGTCGGTGTCAAGCTCATCGTCGACGCGCCGGTGCGGACGATCGAGACCAACGTCCACGGCACGGAGGTCGTGCTCACGCACGCCGCCAAGAAGCAGAAGCTGGTCGTGATCTTCTCGACCTCCGAGGTCTACGGCAAGAACACCGCCGTGCCCTTCCGCGAGGACGCGGACCTGGTGATGGGCCCGACGCTGAAGCACCGTTGGGCGTACGCGTGCAGCAAGGCGCTCGACGAATTCCTGGCGCTCGCGTACCACCGCGAGCGAAAGCTGCCCGTCATCGTGGCGCGGCTCTTCAACACGGTCGGGCCGCGGCAGACCGGGCGCTACGGCATGGTCATCCCGACGTTCGTTCGTCAAGCCCTCACGGGCGCGCCGATGACCGTGTACGGCGACGGCCGCCAGATGCGGTCGTTCACGTACGTCGCCGACGTCGTCGACGGGCTCATCCGCCTCGCGGGCGAGCCGCGCGCCGTGGGCGAGGTGTTCAACCTCGGCAACACCGAGGAGACGACGATCCTGGCGCTCGCCGAGCGAGTGAAGGCGCTCACCGCCAGTTCGTCGCCAATCGTGTTCGTGCCCTACGACGAGGCCTACGACGCGGGATTCGAGGACATGCCGCGCCGCGTGCCCGACCTCACGAAGGCGAGCCGGCTCGTGGGCTACCGGCCGACCCTCGGCCTCGACGCCATCCTCGAGCGCGTCATCGCGCACGCGCGCGCCACGCTCGAGCCCGCGCGGCGCTGACGAATGGGGCAGGCCGGGAAGTCAGAAAGGCGGGACGTCAGGAAGTGCCATAATTGACGCAGACGTGGCTCTGACGCGACACGCCCGATCCGCCGCCGAACGTCTGCTCAGCCGCAACGCCAAGCCCATCCGCTGGCTGCTCCTCGCGACCGGCCGCGACCGCGCCCGGCGGCTCCCGGACATCGTCCAGATCGAAAGCACGAACATCTGCAATGCGAAGTGCGTCTTCTGCCCGCGCGACGAGATGCACCGGCGGCAGGGCGTGATGGACATGGATCTGTTCACCAAGATCGTGGACGAGTGCGCGGCGCTCGGCATCACGCACGTCCGCGTCCACAACTACGGCGAGCCGTTCCTCGATCGGCAGCTGGTCGAGAAAGTCCGCTACGCAAAAGCGAAGGGCATCAAGGAAGTCGGGATGATCAGCAACGGCTCGCTCATCACCGAGGAGATCGCCCGAGGGATGATCGACGCCGGACTCGACGCGATCAACATCAGCGTGGACGCCGCCGGCAAGGAGGTGTTCGAGCGCACGCGGCTGAATCTCGACTACGACACGGTCATCGGCAACATCCGCGCGCTCGCGCGCCTGCGCCACGACGCCGGCCGCACGCATCCCAAACTGATTCTCTCGTTCGTCCGGCAGAACAACTCGGCCGAGGAGCAGGCGTTCATCCGCGAGTGGAGCCAGGTCGCCGACAAGATCCACATCACGGACCTCCACAACTGGGCCGGCACGCTCAACGCGAAGTCGGACGTGCGTTTCCCGTGCTACCGGCTCTGGCTGACCTTCACCGTGCTCTGGGACGGCCGCGTGTCGCTCTGCTGCGCGGATTTCGACGGCCGCCATATCCTGGGCGACCTCCGCACGTCGACGATCGCCCAGGTCTGGAATTCGTCCGCCTACCGCGCCGTGCGCCGGCAGCACCTCGAAAGCGGGGGCCCCGAGATCTGCCGTTCGTGCGACCTGCCCAAGAAGGACTCGCCGCTCTGGGCGGCGAGGCTCCTATAGGGCAATGCTGGGTGCTGGGTGCTTGGTGCTGGGTGCTCGGTGCTTCTCGAAGCTCTCGGGCTCAAACCCGGCGGATCGCTTCACCCTGGGCGCAAGCGCTGGGAAAGCATCACCCGCAGCCGCATCGGCACACCGAAGAAGCACTTAGCACCTGGCCCGTCGCGCCCCGCACCAAGCATTCAGCCGTAGGCCCCCACGGCCGATAACCCGGAAAGGACGTCGTATACTGGAGAGGTCGACGGAGAAATTTGTATGCGCGCCAAAACCTTGACAGGCCTGCTGGCCGCCGGGTTGCTGCTCATCGTGACGGTGCACCCCGCTGCGCAGGCTCCCGTTCCCGGCGAGCGCAAGCTCCAGCTGTCGTTTGACCGCAACGGGCTCGTCACGCTCATCGCGCAGAACGTCACGGTCCGGGAGATCCTGGCCGAATGGACGCGCGTCGGCGGCACCAAGATGGTGAACGCCGACAGGCTGACCGGCGGACCGATCACAGTGCAGTTCGAAGCGCAGCCCGAGTCGGTGGTGCTCGAGTCGCTGCTGCGCCCGACCGCCGGCTGGATCCTGTACCCGCGCCTCGAGGGCAACACGAGCGCGTCGATCTGGCAGTCCGTGTCGATCCTCCCGTCGAGCCATCCGACGGCGCTCTATGCACCGACGCCGACCTCACCGCAGATCGCGCCGGTCGTCCAGCCGATGCCCGACGATGAGATTCCGCCGGTGAACCCGGCGCAGAACGCGCCGGCCCAGACGCAGCCCACGCAGAACCGCCCGACGATGCCGGGCGTGTACGTGCCGTCGCCTGGCGCGCCCGGGACCGGCACGACCGGATCGGGCACGACGAGCACGACGGGGCGGGGGCGCGGGGGAATGAGCTGAAGTAAAGAGTAGAAACAAGAAGGCAGAAGTTCAGGACCTCTGCCTTCTGCCTTCTGCCTTCTGCCTTCTGCCTTCTGCTCCCCCTAACTTCCAAGTTCGACGTACAATCCCCCCATGCCTTCCGTCTCGCGGACGGGGGAATACGCGGAGCGCGGCGACTATCACCGTGAGCTCTCACCCACCTGGGAGTTCTACCCGACCTATCTCGCGAAGATCGAGCTCGTCCGCCAGTACCTGAGCGCGCTGCCGGCCGGCACGCGCGTCCTGGACGCCGGCTGCGGCGAGGGCGTGCTCGTCGAGGAGTTTCGCGGCCGATTGGCGATCGAAGGCGTCGATCCCAACTACAGCGGTGAACACGTTCGGCGGGAGTCGCTGACGGCGCTGTCGTTTGGTCCTGCGTCGTTCGATCGCGCGCTGTGCCTGGACGTGCTGGAGCACCTGTCCTTCGAGGATCAGCCGCGCGCGCTCGGCGAGCTGTTTCGCGTGATCGCGCCGGGCGGCGAGCTGCTCGTCACCGTCCCGAACCTTGCGCACCTGCAGTCGCGGATGCACTTTCTCCTGCGCGGCCGGCTGATCCGGACCGCGAGCGCGCTCAAGCACCCGGGCGATCGACCGATTGCCGAGTATCTGGCCCTCGCGGAGCGCGCCGGCTTCAAGCTCGTCGAGCGCCGCGGCATCTTTCCGACCGTCCCGATCCTCACTCACTGGATCCGTCGATCGCCGGCGCGGCTGCAATGGCTGCACCGCGGGCTCACGCGACTGCTGCCCATTCCGGGCTGGTGCTTTCTGAACGTGTTGCGCTTCACGCGTCCCTGATCCGCGATCTTGCGAGCCAGTCTCAAACACCTGACCAAGGGCGTGGCCATCTACGGCGCGGGCGACGCTGCCGTGTCGCTCATCAACTTCCTGCTGCTGCCGGTCTACGTGAAATTCGACATCCTGACGCCGGTCGACTACGGCGTGCTCGCGACGCTCGGATCGGTCGAGGCCTTCGCCAAGGTCCTCAACCGGTGGGGCCTCGACGGCGCGTTCATGCGCTACTACCACGAGCGCGCGGAGGGCCCGGCGCGGCGGCAGATGGCCAGCACCATTCTGTGGTTCCTGGTCGCCGCGGACGGCCTGCTGCTGGCGGGCTCGCTGACGGGGTCGGGCTGGCTCGCCGCGCGGCTGCGCCTCGACGCCGGCCACCTGCTCGCGCTGCGCGTGATGCTCGTGAACATGTTCCTCGTCGCGTTCACGTTCCTTCCGTTTCACGTCATGCGCCTCAGCGACGCATCGGTCAGCTACAGCGCGTTCACGCTCGCGCGCTCGTCCGGGACGCTCGTCCTGCGCATCGTCCTGGTCATCGGCCTGCGGCTGGGCATCACCGGTATCTACCTCGCCGACCTGCTGCTGACGCTGGCGCTGCTGCCGCTGCTCTGGCCGTGGGTGCGGCCGCTCATCTCGGCCACGTTCTCGACCGCCGAGCTGCGGCGGATGCTGCGGTTCGGCCTGCCGCGCCTGCCGCACGGTCTCGCGCAGCAGTCGCTCGACAGCTCGCCCAAGCTGCTCCTCGGCCAGCACGTCGACACGGCGGGTCTCGGCGTGTATCAGAACGGCACGACGCTCAGCACGGGCATCCGATTCTTCACGAGCGCGTTCGAGACCGCCTGGGCGCCGTTCTACTACGCGACCGCGCGGCAGCCTGACGCCAAGCAGGTCTTCAGCAAGATGACGACGTACAGCGTGGCGGTGCTGGTGCTGCTCGCGGCCGGCACGGCGGCCGTCGCGCACGACGTGATCCTGGTCATGCTTCGGCCCGACTACCTCGCGGCGCTGCCCGTCGTCCCGACGATTGCGGTCGGCATCGCGCTGCAAGGCGTCTATCTCGTCACGTCGATTGGCTTGAATCTCACGAGCCGCACCGAGTTCTACCCCGTCTCCACGCTGACGGCGGCCGGCGTGGGCTTCGCCATCGGCCTCTGGCTGATCCCGCGATACGGCGTGTCGGGCGCGGCGGCAACCGTGCTCGTGTCGTACTTCACGCAGGCGGCCGTCGCGTTCGGGTTTTCGCAAGCCCTCTACCGCGTGCACTACGAGGTCGGACGGCTGGCGCGGTTGATCGCTGCCGGTGTCCTGGCCGCCCTGGCCGCGCTGTGGCTCCCCGCGATGCCACCGCTTGCCGGCCTCTTCGTTCGTGGCGTCACGGCCGTCGGCGTGTACCTCGGGCTGCTCTGGCTGACGGGGTTCTTCCGGCCCACCGAGCGCGCGTTCCTGCGCGAGATAGCGACGCGCCTCAGGGCGCGGCGGTTCGGCGATGGCGCCTAGCGAGTCCCGCGCGTGGACCGGCCGCGATGCGGC
Organism: Vicinamibacterales bacterium; assembly: GCA_035519535.1. GTDB lineage: Bacteria > Acidobacteriota > Vicinamibacteria > Vicinamibacterales > SCN-69-37 > DATEGZ01. The sequence continues at coordinate 41,114 of DATIWF010000077.1, forward strand.
CTTCGCCGCGGCGGCCGCGGTCGCCGCGGTGATCGCGTACCTGCCGGCGCTCGGCGTCTCGTTCACCGCGGACGATTTCTTCATCCTCGCTCGCGTCCGCGATCTCGGCGGCCTGTCCCATCCGCTCGTGTACTTCGGGATCGGCTTCTTCGAGTACTACCGACCGCTCGCCTTTCTCTCTCAGGCCCTCGACTGGCAGCTGTGGGGGATGAACGCCGCGGGCTTTCATCTGACGAACGTCGTCCTGCATGCGACCACGTCGGCGCTCGTGTTCGGCGTGGCGCGCCGGCTGATCGATCGCACGAGCGCGCTGGTCGGGGCGCTCCTGTTCGCGCTCCATCCTGCCAGCCATGAGGCCGTGTACTGGATCGCGTCGCGCTTCGATCTGCTGGCGACCTGCTTCACGCTGGCCGCGCTCATCTGCTTGTGGCGCGACGACGTCCGCTGGTACTGGTCGGGGACGGTGTGCTTCGCTCTGGCGCTGCTGTCGAAGGAATCTGCACTCTCGTTGCCAGTGATCGCGACGGCGTCCGACGTGATTCTGGCCGGACGCGATTGGAAGAGTGCGGCCAGGCGGCTCGTGCCACTGCTGCTGATCGTCGGCGCGTATGGCGTGCTGCGCACTCAGGGCCTCGACGTGTCCGTCGCCGGCGGCGCCCGGCGTCTGCCCAAGCTCGGCATGATCGTCGCCGCACTCGGCGGACTGCTGTGGCTGGCGTCTGCCCGCGAGCGTGTCTCGACGTCCCTTCGCAAGGCGCGCGAACTGGCGTCCACCGCGGTGCCGTCCATCGCCGTGACCGGGGCGCTCGCCGCGTTGCTCTGGCTGCCGCTCACGCGCGCGTGGACGCGCGAGAAGCTCGGCTTCGTGGCCTTCGTCGCCTACCATTCCGTCAGCCCGGTGGTCCTGCCACCGCCGCCCCCGTATTTTCTGAACGAGACGACCCTCATCTACGCGATCGCCGGCCTCGTGGTCGTCGCCCTCCTGACGGCGGGGCTGCGAGTCATCGCGCAGGTGGCCGGCGAGCCGCGCGGGTTGTTCCTGCTCGTGTTCATTGTGGCCGCCTTGATTCCCGTCTCCTCGATGACCGGCGGCGCGCGGTATCTGTATCTCGCGTCCGTCGGCGTGTCGATCCTGGGCGGACTGGCGTTTGCGGCGGCGCGCGCCTCGGCCCGGTGGCGGTCGCTGGCGGCGCCGGCCGCTATCCTGCTCCTGGCGGTCTCCGCTGAGCAGATGGTCGCCGCGTCGCGGGCCTGGACGTGGGCCTCGGGCATGACGCGAGAGGGACTCGCGTTGATGACGTCGGACCTCGCGCCCTGCGGCACGCGGGATGTCGTGCTTCTCACCGCGCCGGTCGGCATTCGCGGCACGTATTGCAACTTCCTGTGGGAGGGTTTTGGCCTGACCAGCCCGTGCGCGCCGGCCACGTTCCGGACGCTCCTGCGCGTGGTGCGGGAGGACGTGGAGGTGGCGGTGACGCCCGCGGGCGGCGGCCGGCTCGAGCTTCGCATTCCGCGGTACCGAGGCAACGTCCTGGCCTCGACGGATCTGAGCACGTTTCCCGTCTGGGTCGCTCGGGGCCGCACCACCGGGGTGACGACGCCGATCGGGACGGTCGGCGCACGCCCCGACGGCGACGCCGAGGTCTTCCGGATCCAGCTCGACCCGGCATTGGCCGACGCGCGCCTGTACTACTACAGCGCCGGGCGCATCCACGCCGTCGCGTCGGTCCGGTAGGGCCGGTGGAACGATCCGGGGCCTCAACGTACAATGTCTCGACGAATGTCTGTTGCCCACCGCGTCCGCGAAGCCGTGGCTCGGCGCGCCCGCTCGGTGCCATTGATGACGTCGCTGTGGGCCCGCTACCGCCGCCGGCGGTACGAACATCGCGTGGCGGACTTTCTGCAGGCGAAGGACGGCCGCGCCGGCCGGCTGCCGCAGGGCCTCGTCTACGAGGCCACCATGCGGTGCAACCTCAAGTGCGAGTTCTGCTACGTCGGCGACCTGCTGAACCTCGAAGGCGAGTGGCGGCAGGAACTGCCGCTCGAGACGCTGACACGCGCCTTCCCGGATCAGGAAGGACTGCAGATTAGCTTCACGGGCGGCGAGATTTTCATGCGGAAGGACATCCTCGAGGTGATGGACGTCTTCCGCCGCAAGGGCTACGTGTGCGGGTATCTGACGACGAACGGCACGATCATCTCCGAGGAGCGCGCCGATGCGCTCGCGGAGCTGGCGCGCGCCGGTTTCCTGAAGCACATCAGCGTGTCGATTGACGGTCCGGGCGCCCTGCACGATCAGGCGCGGGGCGTGGCCGGCACGTTCGAGCGCACGTCGGCAGGCCTGCGCCGGCTCCAGGCAGCGGCACGCCGGAAGCACGCGCCGCTGCGCGTCAGCATCAACACCACGGTCGCCCACGAGACGCTCGACGCGCTCGACCGCATGGTCGACGTCGCGGAGGAGCTGGGCGTCGATGCGATCGGACTCAACCACCTCATGTTCAGCACGCCCGAAGAAGTCGCCGAGACCGTGCGGCTCACGGGCGCGAAGGACGCGTCGGCGATCTCGACCTTCGTGACGGCCGACCCTGGCGTCGACGCCGCGCGCGTCCGCCGGCAGGTGGACGCGCTCATCGCGAAGTGCCGCGAGCGGAGCATCCGCTTCGACATGCGCCCGAAAGTGCGGCCGGCGATCCTCGATCGGTACTACACGCCGGGCGCACCCCTGGCTGGACGATGCCTGTATCCGTTCCTTCACGCGCGCGTGTCGTTCAGCGGCAAGGTGTACTTCTGTCCGTTCATCCGCGTGGAGGTGGGCGATCTGACGAAGCAGTCGCTCGAGGACGTCTGGACGGGCGACGCGTACGTCGCCCTCCGGCGCCGCCTGCTCGACGCGGGTCTGTTCCCGGTCTGCCGCCGCTGCTGCAAGGTCGAGCTGTCGGCCGAGCCGGTGGCGCTGCCGGTCATGGCGCCGGCCGATCGCGTGCTGGCGCCGGTCGCCTCGTCGTGACCTGGAGGGCTGATGCTCGGTGAACGCACCCTCCTCGTGAATCCCCCGCTCGTGGGCGGCATCGCCTTCACGCGCCAGGGGCGGTGTCAGGAGCGCGAGGAAGTGCTCGGCACGACGAAGCCGCCGTACACGCTGGCGCTCGTGGCGGCGCTGCTCCGGGATCGCGGCTGCGCCGTCAGGCTCGCCGATCTCACGGCGACGCACGGGACCACGGAGGATCTCATCGCTCGTCTCGATGGCGAGGGATTCCGCCCGACCCTGATCATCTTTCCGAGCACGACCCCGACCCTGCACGCCGACGTCCAGGAAATGTCGAAGCTCAAGGCGAAGTACAGCGCGCCGCTCGTGAGCTTCGGGCCCCAGGCGTCGACGACGCCCCACGAGGCGATGGAGCGCGCCCCGGGCGTGGACGCCATGGTGGTCGGCGAGCCCGAGGACGGGCTGCTGGCGATCGCGGCGCTCGATTCACCCGCGCGATTCGACGAGGTGCCGACGCTCACCTTCCGGCGCGACGGCCGGATCGTGCCGCACCGCGCGCACGGATCGTTCTCCGGCTTTCTCACGGCGCCGGCGCCCGCGTGGGAGCTCCTCGATCTGCGCCGCTACCGCCTGCCGCTCGTCGACCAGCCGTACGTGATCGTCGAGGCCTCCCGCGGCTGCCCGTACTCGTGCGATTTCTGCGTCGCGCCGATCCATCAGGGGCACAAGTTCCGAGAAAAGAGCGCCAAGGCGCTCGTCGACGAAATCGAGCACGGCTACCGGACGCTGGGACTCACGTTCTTCTATCTGTGGGGCGACACGGTCACGCTCAACGTCAAGTCGTTCAGCGCGTTCTGCGACGAGCTCATCGCGCGCAAGCTGCCGATCCAGTGGCTCGGCAACGCCCGCGCCGACAACCTGGTCGACCCGGCGTTCGTCAAGCGGCTGCGCCAGGCCGGCTGCTGGATGCTCGCGCTCGGCATCGAGACCGAGTCCGAGGACACGCGCAAGGACATGATGAAGCGGCTCGAGGGTCAGAAGATCCGCGCGGCGCTCACGAACATGCGCGCGGCAGGCATCCGATCGTTCGGCTTCTTTATCTTCGGCTATCCCGGCGAGACGCCGGCCTCGCTCGACCGCACGATCAACTACGCGGTGGAGCTCGATCCGGACTTCGCGAATTTCTATCCGGCCGTGCCGTACCCGGGCACCGAGCTCTACGCCAAGGCCAAGCGCGAGGGCCTGCTCGCGAGCGAGGACTGGGCGCGCATGGAGTACTCGTACTATCTGCTGCGCGGGAACGGGCTCGACGAGAACGTGGTGATGGGCGCGATCAATCGCGCCAAGCGGCGCTTCTACCTGCGTCCGTCGTACCTCGCGCGCCACGCCGGGGACATCCTGCGGCTCGCGCTCACGAAGTGGGGGGTGGCGTGGCACGTGGCGAGCCGGGTGCTGTTCGGCACGGCCGTCACCGACGCCGCGGCGCCCGCCGCCAAGCCCGATCAGCGGGCGGCCTGAACGATTACGTCCACTTCTCCTGCGGACAGCTGCTGGTATTCACGCTTCGGGCGCGCGCGATCGGACCACCGCACGCCATAGAGGTCCTTCAGCTGCACCAGGTACCCGGCCGCCTCCCGCATGCTCATCTTGCTTTCCCCGAGCTCGCGATCGTCGAACCGGTACGGAATCTCGACGAGCCTCGTCGGCCAGGCGCGCACGAGCAGCTCCAGGCAGATCTTGAACCCGCCCGCTTTGATCTCGACGCCGGCGGCGATCGAGCGGCGGATCAGAAAAAACCCCGAGGCCGCGTCGCGGATCGGCGACAGCGGCCGCGCCAGCAGACAGGCGGTCCGCGACAGCGCGCGGCGCGAGGCCGGCCAGTCCGGCGTGCTGCCGCCGGGCACGTACCGGCTCGCCACGAGCACGTCCGCGTTGGTGGCGTGCAGCACGGCCAGCATGCGCGGCACGAGCGCCGGCGGATGACTGAAATCCGCGTCCATGACGCCGACGATGTCGGACGAGGCGACGGCGAAGCCCGCGACGACGGCGGTGCCGAGGCCGAGCTTGCCGGCGCGATGAATGACCTGCATCCGGCGCGTCTTCGCGAGCTCGTCGGCGATCGCGCCCGTACCGTCCGGCGAGTTGTCGTCGACGACCACGAGCTCGAGCTCGACACGATGCTGCGCGCACGCATCGAAGAGCGCGTTCGTGAGCTCGGCGAGTCGATCGCGCTCGTTGTAAGTCGGCACGACCATCGTCAAGTCGGCCGGCCGAAGGGGCGTCACGCCAGCACTATAATTCAAGGCGCCGCTGCAGACGCATGAGCGCTGCCACTGGGTCGTCGTCGAAAGGACTTTGGATCGGATTCGCGCTCTGTCTGCTGTTGCTGCGCGCGCCCGCGCTCGTACAGCCCCCCGGCGGAGATCAGAGCCTCTACACCTACAGCGGCCAGCGCCTCCTGGAGGGCGGCGTGCCCTACGAGGCGGCCTGGGATCAGAAGCCGCCCGGCATCTTCGTCGTCTACGCGCTCCTGTGGAGCGTCTGGCCGCATCCGTCGCTCGTCGCGCTCGCCGATCTCGTCGCAGCCGGCATCGTGGCGTCGCTCCTCGCGACAATCGGCTGCCGCCTCTTCGGCGTGACGGCCGGCGGACTGGCGGCGTGCGTCTTCCTTCTCTTCGGCCACCCGTCGCTGACGCGCTTGAGCGGCGTGTACGTGCGGGGACAATGCGAGACCTTCATCGGCCTGGCGGTGGCCGCCGGGATCGTGCTGATCCTCCGGCCCGGGCGCGGTCGCTGGGCGCTTGCGTTCGCCGGCGTCATGCTCGGTCTGGCGGTCTGGCTCAAGTACAACGCGCTCGCGTACGCGCTGCCGCTGGCGATTGGCGTCGCCGCCTGGCGCGAGCCGTCACGGACTCGGCGCCAGATCATCGTCGACCTCGGCTGTGTGGCCGCCGGCGCCGCGCTGGTCACGGCCGTCGCCTTGACCTACTTCGCGGCGCATGGCGCGCTGCGCGACCTGCGCCTGGCAACGATCGACTACAACCTCAGGTACTCGAGCGAAACCTACGCGGGTCCGTTCCCGGCGCTGACATACCTTGTCACGCTGCCAGTCACGCGAGCCCGTGTGGACATGCTGTGGTTCCTGGGCGGCCTTGGCGCCCTGCTGACCCTCCGCCGGCGGTTCGGCCTGCCCGCGACGCTCACGATCGCGTGGCTCGTCGCAGCGATGCTCTCGATCGCCGTGAACGGCGCGCGCGATCTGCCGCAGTACTTCGTGCAGGCGGCGCCGCCGCTCGCGCTCGCCGCCGGCGCTGGACTCGCCGGACTCTCGACGCGGCCGGTCTGGCTCCGCGCGGCTGTGGCGGTGCTGGTCGCCGCGGGGTTGTGGCGCGTCGGCGACGAGCCGGCCGGCGTGGCCGGCTGTCGGCTGGCCGGACTGCCGCAGCTCGCCGGCAACATCCGCTTCGACGTCGATCGCGCGCTCGGGCGGGTGGATGACGCGGCCTATCTGTCGCGATTTGCCAGCGGCAAGTACGACGCCGCGGCCGCCGACGAAATGACGCGGTACGTTCGGAGCACGACCGCACCGGCCGACAGCGTGCTCGTGTTCGGCTTCGCAGGCGGCAGCGTGGGCGCGTGGAGCGAGCGCCGCAGCCCCACGCGATTCTTCTGGAGCCGGCCGATCATGATTGATTTCGCGGCCGGTCAGCCGGGGTACGGTCCGGATGGCCTGCTGCGCGATCTTCGCGCCGATCCGCCGGCGCTCGTCATTCTGCAGAAGCGGGACTGGAGCGTCGGCGAGGCCCTGCCAGATTCGGCCGAGTTCTTTCTGGCGAACGCCGACCTGCGCGGCTGGCTCGAGAAGGGCTACACCGCCGATCGCGAGACGTCGATGTTCAGCGTGTGGCGGCGGAGGAGTTGACGTGTCGCGCCGAACGTTTGTCCTCCTGCTGCTCGTGACGCTCGCGGCCGGCGCGACCCTGCGCACGCTGTGGCTGCGCGCCGACCCGCCTCAGATCACCGTCAACGGCGTCGGCATCGTCTGGCACGACGAGGGCGCGTGGACGCACAACGCGCGCAACCGCGCGCTGTGGGGCGCGTGGCGCACGGACGATTGGAATCCCGTCTTCATCGCGCCCGTGTTCACCGCGCTCGAGTACGCGTCGTTCCGCGAGTTCGGGGTCGGTCTGTGGCAGGCACGGCTCGTTTCCGTGGCCGCGGGACTTGTCGCCGTCGGCTGTCTGGTCGGAGGACTCGCCGCCCTCGGTACGCGGCGCACCGCACTCATCGGCGGCCTGCTGCTCGCCACCAACTACGCATTCGTGATGTGGAACCGCGCCGCCCTGATGGAATCGACGATGACGGCGTTCATCGTCGCGGGCTGGGCCGCGTACGCGGCCGGCGAGAAGCGCCCGGCCTGGGGGCTCGTGGCCGGCGCCGCGGCCGTGCTGGCGTGGTTCACGAAGGCATCGGCGGCGTTCTTTGCCGCGGCCATCGTGCTCGACGCCGCGGCCTCGCTCGTCTTCGCGCGATCCCGCGGTGAGGCCCGCGCCGCGGCCTGGACGCTCGCCGGATTCGCCGCCGCGGCCCTCGCCGTCGTCGGGCTGTTCGTCTGGCCCCACTGGGGCGAATACGTCTTCTACAACTGGCAGATGTCCGTCGTCCGCAAACCGGAATACGACCTGGGGCATCTGCTGGATCGCGCCTCCTGGCTGCCGATCGTCGAGTCCTTCTTCATGCGGATGTGGCTGGTGCTGGCCGCGGCCGCCGTGTCGATCGCCGCGGTGATCGCGCGGTGGCGCACGGCGCGCCCGGCCGAGCGATTGCTCGTCCTGTGGGTGCTCGTCGGGCTGCTGGAGCTCGTGATCCACGACTCGGGGAACGAGCGCCGCTACGTGATGTTCATTCCGGCGCTGATTGCGCTTGCGGCCCTGCTCGCCGGACGATCCGAGCCCGTGCTGCCGGCGGATCTCCTGCAGCGCCGATGGAGCCGCGCGCTTGCCGTTCCGCTCCTGCTGTTCCTCGGCTACCTCGTCGTCGGCGCGGCCGCGCGCACGGTGTACGTCGACGACATCGCGCGCGGCTCGTTCCACCACGTCGTCTTTCATTCAACGGTGCTGGCGGTGCTCGCGACGATCCTCGTCGTCTGGCAATGGCCGCGCATGGTCGGGTGGCTCGCGGCGCGCCGGGTCGCGCCACCGCTCGTGGCCGTCCTGGTCGCCCTGGCGGTGGCCTGGAACGTCTTCGAATACGCGTCGTGGGCACGCACGCGCCGTTACTTGAACTTCCAGGCATCGATCGCGCTCGGCCGCCTGCTGCCCGACGGCACGCTGGTGCAAGGCAAGCTTGCCAATGGTCTGGCGCTCGACAATCGCATCCGGCCGATCTTCATCGGGAATCATTTCGGCAACTACGACGACCGCCTGCGGCGCGACGACGTGCGCTATATACTGACGTACGACTTGCCGAGCATCGGCTACGAAAGTCAGGTGAGCTCCGGGCTCATTCAAGAGCTGCTGGATCACTATCCCGGCCATCACACGATCGCGACCTTCGACGTCGACGAGACGCCCGAGCCGGACCGCGCCGTGCTCGTGGACAAGCGCCCGAAATGACCCGGTTTGCCAGCGCATGCGAGAAATTCGAGACGACCTGATCAAGGCGCACTCCGATCGGCGATTCAGATCCGAGTACGACTACGCCTTGTTCGAGTACTACCGGAGCGCGAAAGTGCTGGCGTTTCTCGAGCGCGCAGGTGTGACTGTCGGGGGCTGGGTCCTCGACGCCGGGTGTGGCGGCGGCGGCATGCCCCTGTCGCTGGCCGAGCACGCCCGCCAGGTCGTGGGGATCGATCCCATCGATCGATTCAGCCAGGCCGGCGTGAAACTGGCGCGCGAGCGGCACCTCGCCAACCTCTCGTTCGTCCAGGCCGACGGCATGGCGCTGCCGTTTCGCCCGGGCACGTTCGATTTGGTACTCTCGCATGCGGTGATCGAGCATGTGCCGGACGCGCGACAGTACCTCGGCGAGTGCCGCCGCGTGCTGCGGCCCGAGGGCCGCTGCTATTTGTCGACGGCGCCGTATCTGTCGTTTGCCGGGGCGCATCTGCCGCGGCTCAGGGTGCCCATTCCACTGCACTTGATCCTCGGGCGGCCGATCGCGTTCAAGACGTTTCGCGCGCTGGCCCGGCACGCTCCGTGGACGCTCGTGGAGCCCGCGCACGAGAACTCGTTCATTCGTGACGCGCGGAACGGCGTCGTCAAGCACGACGACCTGCTGGAGAAGGTCCGCGTCCGGCGGCTGCGCGATCACATCGCGGCGGCCGGCTTGCGGATCGTCCGCGAGGAGCTGCACGTGACCGGGACGGTCCGGCGCCTGCCGGTGGCGATCGGCCGGTGGCTGCGCGACAGCCCGTTCACGCAGGACGCGCTCATCGGTAATATCGAATACGTCTTGGCGCCGGCGTCGGCGCCCGCGCACGATGGCTGACATCGAACGTTACCGCCCCGAGGATCGCCGCCAGATCGAAGCGCTGTACCGGCGGGTGTTCGGCCCCGACATGGCCGAGGCGAACCGGCTGCGCTGGGACTGGCAGTATCGACGGAATCCCCAGGCGCCGAAGGACTCGCCGCTCATCTGGGTCGCGCGCGAGGGCACGACGATCGTCGGGCAATATGCGGCGATGCCCGTGCAGGTCGTCGTCAACGGCCGTGAGGTCGACGGGGCGTGGGGCATGGACGTGATGGTCGCTCCGGAGCGCCAGCGCCAGGGTCTGGGCGAGGTGCTGTTCCGCACCTGGGACCGCAGCGTCGGCGCGTCGCTCGGCCTCGGGCTGTCGGATTCGTCCTACAAGCTGTTCCAGAAGCTGCGCTGGCCGGATCTGGGGCCGGTGCCGTGTCTGGTGAAGCCGCTGAGCCGGCGCGCGTTGCGGCGGCCGACGTGGCCGGTCGGGCTCAACCGCTTCGTGTCGGCGGTGACCCTGCCGTGGATCCGGCTCGTCTCGCGCTCGCGGCCGCTGCAGGGCGAGGTCCAGCCGATCCGCCACTTCGGCGAGGACTTCACGCGGCTCTGGGATCGCGTGAAGGACCGCTTCGCGTTTGCGGTGCGCCGCGACGCGCCCTATCTGAACTGGAAATACATCCAGGCCCCGCACGTGCGCTACACGATTGCCGCGCTCATGCGCGACGGCGAGGCGGCCGGCTACGTCGTGTATCGGCACCTGCAGGAACCGCGGGGCCGCGTGACGCTGCTCGTCGACTTCCTCACCGATCCCGAGGACACGCAGGGGCTCCTGACGCTGCTTCGCTGGATCGATCGCGAGGCCCGCGCCGCCGATTCGGACAAGATCCGCACGTTTGCGCTGCACGAGGGCTTCCGCCGCCTGCTGAAGAAGTCGGGCTACTACTCCGTCAAGTCCACGATGGAGTTCGTCGCGAAGGTCAACGGCGCCGTCGTGCCTTCGGGCTTCTACGACACCACGGACACCTGGCACGTCACGCTCGGCGACTCCGACCAGGACCGATGAGCGGCGTGTCGCGCCCCGCGCTTCTCGTCGCCATCGACACCGAGGGCGACAACCAGTGGGACGTCGAGGCCAGGCGCCACCAGACGTTCGCGAACCTTCACGCCCTGGGTCGCCTGCACGAGTTCTTCGAGCGGCACGGCGTGCGGCCGACGTACGTGATCACGCATCCGGTCGCCGCCGATGCGCGGTCGGCCGAGGTGCTGCGCGGTCTGCTCGCGCGCGGCACGTGCGAAATCGGCGCGCACCACCACGCCTGGGAAACGCCGCCGTGCTCGGCGGACGACGTGGCGCGCCATCCGTACGCCCTGTCGCTGCCGCTCGACCAGTTCGACGCCCAGCTGCGGTCGCTCACGACCGCCATTACCGCGGCCGTCGGCGTGCGGCCCGTGTCGTATCGCTCCGGCCGCTTCGGGTTCTCCGCCGCGCACGTCTCGTCGCTCGAGCGCGAGGGATACCGCGTGGATTCGAGCGTCGCGCCGCTCTTCTTCGAGGCGCACAAGCAGGGCCCGGACTTCGTCGGCGCGCCGCTCACGCCATATTTTCTGTCGTACGACGATGCCACACGGGCGGGCGCGAGCGACGTGCTGGAGCTGCCGATCTCGTCTGCGCTCAACCGGCGCGTCCCCGCCGCGCTCGAGCGCTGGTACGGCCGGGCGCCCCGGCCGTACACGACCAAGCGCGTGCTGCGCTGGCTGCGTATCGCTCACGTCCGGTGGCTGCGGCCGTCGTACAGCTCCGCAGACGAGATGATCGCGCTCGCCGCTGACGTCGTCCGGCGCGGTGTGCCGACGCTCAACCTGTTGTTCCATTCGAGCGAGGCGATCGCCGGCACGAGCCCGTACAACCGCACGAACGAGGATCTGCAGGCCTTCTTCGATCGGTTGTCGCGCGTGTTGACTTACGCGACGCGCGACCTCGGAGCCGAGCCGATGACGTTCGCGGAATTCCGGCGGCGGTTTGCCGGCGCGCCCGCTGCCGCGCGGGTGTCGGCCTGAGGACGGCGCGGGCGATGCGCATCTGCCATGTCTCCCCGCATTTGCCGCCCGATCAGGCCGCCAATGCGCTGCTGCCCGCCGAGCTCGGCCGGTGGGCGGCCGGCCGCGGCGACGACGTCGTGTTTGCCGCGCACGAACCGGCCCAGGGCCGCGGCGTCGCGGACGCGCTCGCGGGACCCGTCACGTGGATTCCACGACGCGAACGATCGAACGCGGCGTGGCGCGCGCTCCGGCTCGACGCCTGGCGGCAGATGCGGCTCATCACGGCCGCGCTCGATCGCGCCGCCCGGGGCGCCCAGCTGCTGCACCTGCACAGCAACGGCCTCATCATCGAGGTTGCGGCCGCCTGGGCGGGCCGCCACCGCGTGCCGTACATCCTGACGCTCTACGGCACGGAGATCTGGCACTATCGCCGCCGCTGGCCGATCGATCCGTTCCGGCGCGCGTATATGCGGGCGGCGGCCGTGACGTTCTACAGCCAGCGGCTGGTGGACAAGGCGCGCGAGCTCGGCCTCGATCGACGGCGGCTGTCGGTGATCTACCCCGCGGTCGCGGTCGCGTTCGCCCCGCAGAACGAGCCGACGCGCGCCGCCTGGCGAGACGCGCTCGGGATCCACGAGCCGCACGTGATTCTGAACGTCAAGCGGCTGCACGAGCTGGCGGGCCAGCGCTTCCTGATCGAGGCCTTCGCGCGCGTGGCCCGCGGGCGGCACGACCTGCGGCTGGTCATCTGCGGCACCGGACCGCTCAAGCAGGACCTGGAAGCGCTCGTGCACTCGCTGGGGATCGAGCGCCGCGTCACGTTCACTGGACTGGTGGCCAATGACGCGGTCGCGCGCTACGCGGCGGTCGCCGACGTGTTCGTGCTGCCCTCGCTCCTCGAGGCGCTGCCCACGGTGGCCGTCGAGGCGCTCGCGTCCGGCACGCCGGTGATCTCAGCCGACCATCCGGGCGGCGTCGAGTTGCACGGCATCTTCGGCGATGACGTGCTCGTCGTGCCGAAGGGCAACGTCGACGCCCTCGCGCGAGCGCTCCAGGAATTTCTGGCGGCCCCGGCGCGCGTCCGGCCCGACACGCTCGATCTGGTCGCAAAGCACTTCGGTCCCGACGCGGTGCACGCCGCGTACGACGCGGTGTATCGGCGCGCCGTCGAGGGCGGAAAATAATGCCGGGTATATTTTCCCCCCGGGGTGATCGCCGGAAAATATACCCGGCTTTATTTTCCCTGACGGTCCTCGGCGCGCTTGCCCTGGCGATCGCTCCGGGGCTCATCAGCCGCCTTCAGGCGCCGATCACGATCGACTTCACCGCTGACCCGCCGTCTCAACTCACCGCCGGGTTCTATCCGTCGGAGCACACGCCCGACGGACTCTGGTTCGCGTGGACGCGCGGGTCCTTCGGCCTGGCGCTGCCGACGCTCGACCGCAGCGTCGCGTGGACGGTCACGCTCCGCGTGAGTGGATCGCGGCCCGACGGCACGACGCCGGATCTCGTCGCCAATATTGACGGGCAGGTCCGCAGTCGCACGATTTTGCCGGCGGGCGGATTCGAGGAGCGCACGCTGACGATCGAGCCGCGGCCATCGGGCGGCCGCGGCGTCGCCGTCGCCTGGACGGTGTCGCCGACGTTCGTGCCAGGCCACGGCGACTCGCGCGACCTCGGGGCACAGGTCGACTGGATCCGCCTGGCGCCCGCCGCCGGATCCGGACCGCGCGTGATTCTCGACCGGCAGCCGCTCGCCGTCTGGGGCGGCGCGGCCGGCGCCGTGCTCGGCGTGCTGGCGCTGCCGTGGGCGGCCAGCGCCGGCCTCCTCGTGCTGTTCGTCATCGGCGCGAGCGCGATCGTCACGCACGGCCTCGGCCCGTTCGTCGCGTTCCCCTGGCTCGTCGTCGGCCTGAGCGCGTTCACGTCGGCCGTCGTCTCGTCGCTGTCCTTGCCGCTGCGGCAGCTTGGCGCCCGCCTGGCCGTCGCCGTCACGTTCGTCGCGGTGGCGCTCCAGATGCTGCTCCTGACGCATCCGGACATGCCGATCAACGACGCCGTCTTTCACACGCACCGGTTCCAGGACGTGCTCGGCGGTCACTACCTCTTTGCGTCCCTGGCGCCCGGCAACTATCAGTTCCCGTATCCGATCGGCCTGTACCTGTTCGCGCTGCCGTTTTCGTATCTCACGCACTCGACGCCCGAGCGGATGCTGCTCCTGCGCGTGATCGTCGTGGTCGTCGATGCGTGGGCCGCCGCGCTGCTCTACCGGCTCGTCATGCGCTGGCGCGGCGACGAGGCCGCAGGCGCGTGGAGCGTGGCCGTGTATCACCTGCTGCCGCTGAGCTTCGGCGTGATCGTCACCGCCAATCTCACGAACGCATTCGCCCAATCGGTCGCGATGATGACGTTCGTCGCCGCCGGGAGCCTGCTGGCCACCCGCGCGGCCGGCCAGGGCGGCGCGGGCGTCCGGTGGGGCCTCACTCCGGGCGTGTGGCTGGTCGCCGCGCTCGCCGCCGCGGCGTTTCTCTCGCACACGAGCACGTTCGCGGTCCTTGGCGCGCAGCTCGTGTTCGCGGGCGCGGCGCTGCTGTTCTCACGGGACGAGTCGAACAGACGTGGCGGCCGCGCGCTTCTCACCGCCGCCGTCGTCGCGCTGGCGGTCGCGATCATCACCTACTACGCGTACTTCATGGACGTCTATCGCGAGGCCTTGACGCGAATCGCGGCGGAGACGGGGCATGCGACGGCCGCGGCGGGCGGTCGCACCCCATGGATGCGATTGATCGATGTCCCGCGCGGATTCACTCTCGCGTTCGGTCTGCCCGCGGGGCTGCTGGCGATCGCCGGCGCCGTCCGCGCGGCGACCAGCCGCGGGTCATCGCCGATCGGTTTCCTCGTGGCCGCGTGGCTGGCCGCGTGTCTGATGTTTCTGATCATCGGCATCATCACGCCGGTGGATCTCCGGCACCTGCTCGCCGCGCTGCCCGTCGTGAGCGTGCTCGCGGCGATGGCATGCGCGGACGGCTGGCGGGCAGGCGGCGCGGCGCGCGTCGCGGTGCTCATCGGGATCGCCGGCATGGTGTGGGTCGCTGCGGTAAGCTGGATGGGGGCGATCGGGTCGAGTTAGAAGTGAGAAGCCAGCAGTGAGAAGTTGAGGAGGCGCCATGGCGACGCTGATGGAGCGCGTGACCCAGGACATCGCGACCGCAATGCGCGAGAAGAACCAGGCGACGCTCGCGCCGCTGCGGATGCTCAAGGCGGCGCTCATGAACCGCGAGGTCGAGAAAGGCCGCGCGCTCGATGACGCCGAGTCGTTGCAGGTCGTGGCCTCGCTCGTGAAGCAGCGGCGCGATTCGGTCGAGCAGTTCCGGGCAGGCGGACGGCAGGACCTGGTCGATCGCGAACAGGCCGAAATTGCGTTTCTCGAGCGCTACCAGCCGCCGGCCGCAGACGCCGCCGCGATCGCGCGCGCCATTGAAAGTGCGGTGACCGAAACGGGCGCCGCCGGGCCGAAGGACATGGGCAAGGTGATGAAGGCCGTGCTCGCGCGTTTGGCCGGGTCTTCCGTCGACGGCCGCGCCGTGAGCGAGGCCGTGAAAAAACGACTGGCCGGCTGATTCCTCCACCAAACTTTTCGCCGGGCGGTGCCGTCTAAGATTAGTGAAAGGCACGCAAGAGCCTCTCATCCATCCTCCGGGCAGGGGCCTCAATCGCAGGGGTTGAGGCCCCTTCTTATTTTCGGTACGCTGGCGTCTCGGTTCCGCACACTCGTGACGCCGCCCTCTACGTTCCGGCTTGCCGCCGCGACTCACGCCTCACCTCGAGAGGCTCCTCATTGCGCGCGACCCGCGAGCGATGAGTGAACGCCTGGCCAAATCCGCCGGTCTGATCAGCGCGGCGACGCTGGCGAGTCGCATCCTCGGACTCGTGCGCGACGCCGTTCAGGGCCACTACTTCGGCTTCGGCCTGGAGGCGGATGCGTTTACGGTCGCGACCCGCATCCCAACCCTGCTGCGCGACCTGTTCGCCGAGGGGGCGATGAGCGCCGCCTTCGTCCCGACGGTCACCCGCTATCTCAAGCAGCAGGGCAAGGACGCGGCGTGGCGGCTGGGATCGCAGGTCGTCAACGGCCTCATCGTCGTGACCGGACTGCTCGTCGTGCTCGGGGTCATCTTCGCGGGGCCCCTCGCGAGGTTGTACGCGGGGGGCTTCGCGACGATTCCTGGCAAGCTCGAGCTCACCGTCCAGCTCACGCGCATCAACATGCCGTTCCTCACGCTGATCGCCGTCGCGGCCGCCTACATGGGCCTGCTGAACGCGCTGCGGCGGTTCTTCGTGCCAGCGATGTCTCCGGCGCTCTACAACGTCACCTTCATCGCGTCGACGCTGGTGTTCGTCCCGCTGTTCTCGCGCATCGGTATCAACCCCGTCATGGCGCTTTCGGTGGGCATGCTGCTGGGCGGCCTCGTGCAGATCGCCGTGCAGTGGCCGCTGCTGCGCCGCGAAGGCTACCGCCACGAGTGGGTGCTCAATCCGCGCGACCCCGGCCTTCGTGAAGTGCTGATCCTCATGGGCCCGGGCATGCTGGGCCTGGCGGCGGCGCAGATCAACATCTTCGTCAACACGTCGCTCGCCACGGGCACCGCGGGTGCGCCGGCGGCGCTGGGCTACGCCTTCCGCCTGATGTACATGCCGGTCGGCATCTTCGGCGTGTCGATCGCAACCGCGGCGATCCCCGATCTCGCGCGACACGCCGCCGACGATTCGCACGACGGCATGCGAACGACGCTTTCCTGGGGCCTTCGGCTCATGTTGATGCTGAGCGTGCCCGCGACCGTGGGCCTCATTGCGCTGGCCGAGCCGATTGTCCGGGCCATCTATGAAGGCGGCCGGTTCACCCAGAGCGACGTGACGATGATGACCCAGGCGCTGATGTTCTACGCCCCCGGCATCGTCGGCTACTCGATCGTCAAGATCGCGGCGCCGAGTTTCTACGCGTTGAAGGACGCCCGCACGCCGGTGCTCGTGAGCGTGTTCTCGGTCCTGACGAATCTCGGGCTGAACCTGTGGCTGAATTCGGTCATGGGGTTCAAAGGCCTGGCGCTCGGCACAGCCGTCGCAGCGAATGCCAACGCGCTGCTGCTGCTGGCGCTCCTGTCGCGCCGGATCGCGGGCGTCGATGGCTGGCGCGTCCTGCGATCGTTCGTCAAGATCACGATTGCGTCGACGATCATGGGCGTGGCCGCCTACTACGCGGCGGTGGGGCTCGGCGCGGTGCTGCCCGCCCGCCTGCTGGGCTCGGTCAAGGTGGCGCGCGCGATCCTGGTGGCCGGGGCGATCGGCGCCGGCCTCGGCACGCTCGCGCTCGCGGCATGGACCCTCCACATCGAGGAGTTCAGGCAGGCGATGCGCCGGCTCCTCAGCCGGTTCGCCGCCTGACTCTGCTAGCATCCGAGGGAGTGGGTCGCAACGCCCCCCCGCAGCTCGCCAACCTGATCGGTCCCGGCCGGTGGACGCCCGCCGTGCGGGCGATCATCCTCACCAACATCGCGGTGTTCGTGCTGACGCTGGCCATGCCCGACGTCGTCATCGGCTGGCTGGGGCTCGTCCCCCAGGAAGTCATCGAACAGCTGCGTGTCTGGCAGCTCGCGACGTACCTGTTCGTTCACTCGCCGCAGGACGTCTTCCACATCCTGTTCAACATGCTCGCGGTGTGGATGTTCGGCACGGATCTGGAGCGGCGCTGGGGCACCCGCGCGTTCGTCAACTACTACTTCGTCTGCGGGGTTGGCGCCGGGCTATCGATGACGCTCGTGTCGCTTGTCCCGTGGGCGCCGCTCCACGTCGTCTACGAAGCGCGGACGATCGGCGCGTCCGGCGCCGTGTACGGGCTCATTCTCGCGTGGGCCCTGATCTTCCCGTACCGCCAGATTCTGTTCATGCTGTTCTTCCCGATCCCGGCGCGCGTGTTTGCGTTCATCATGGGCGCGATCGCGCTCGTCTCCGCGATCAGCGCGAGCGGCGGCCCGGTGGCGAACCTCGCGCACCTCGGCGGCATGCTGATCGGCTGGCTGTATCTCAAGGGCCCGCGCAACCTGCAGCTCGATTTCAAGTACCGCCTCACGAAATGGCGCATGGATCGCCTGCGCCGCCGGTTCAACGTCCACCGCGGCGGCCGCGACGACGACTGGGAGCACCGAGTCCATTGACGGCCGCGAGCCGGGTCCTCCTGGGGATCCTCGGCGGCGTGCTGCTTCGCGCCCTTCTGCTCCCGCTGCCCGGTTCCACCGACGTCCTCATCTGGAAAGTCTGGAGCGCCAACGCCGCGCGCGACGTGACGGGCGTGTATGGCGTCGGCGGCGTGCCGCCGGAACGACGCGTGCTGCACTGGCAAGGTCAGGACATGACGGTCGACTATCCCCCGCTGACGCTCGACGAGCTCGCGGTCGCGGGACGCGCCTACGAGCTGGTCAGTCCGGCCTTCGATGACACGCGCTGGCTGACGGCGTTCGTCAAGCTCCCCGGTCTTATCGCGGAGATCGTGCTGGTCGCGGCGCTGCTGACATGGGGGCGGCGCGCGATCGGCGACGCGGCCGCGACGTGGACCGCGCTCGGTTTCTGGCTCAACCCGCTCGTGATTCTGAACGGTGCGGCGCTCGGCTACCTCGACGCGCAGATGGCCGTGCCGCTCGTCCTCGCCGTGGTCGCGGCCTGGATGGGCCGGGCGACGATCACGGGAGTGCTGGTCGCCGTAGCGGTGCTCACCAAAGCGCAGGCGATCTTCGCGGTTCCCGCGCTCGCGGTGGTTCTATTCTGGCGCGCGCACCGCGTCCGGGGCCTGGCGATTGCGAGCGCGGCCGGAGCGGCGATGTCGGCGGCGCTCGTCGCCCCGTTCGTCGTCCGCGGGGCGTGGGCCAATCTCCTGCAGGCCGTCGGACGGCTCGCGACGCACGACATGCTTTCCGCCCAGGCGGCGAACGTCTGGTGGATCGTCACGTGGGTGCTGCGCGTCCTCGACGCCGCACCCGACTCGGGCTGGCGCGCGGCCCTCACTCAGCAGGTCCGGATTCTGGGCATCTCGAGCGCCGAGGCTCTCGGCTATCCGAATCCGCGCGTCGTCGGCCTCGTACTCACCGCCGCGGCCATCGCGTGGGCGTGCTGGCAGCTGGCACGCGAAGTGTCGCTCGCGCGGGCGGCAGCCGTCGCCGGCTGGTGCGCGTACGCCTACGCCATGCTGGCGGCGCAGGTGCACGAAAACCACTGGTACGCCGCGGTGCCGCTCTTCGCGCTCGCCGCGGGCGCCGACAGGCGATATCGCACGACCTTCTGGGCGATCACGGCGATCGCCGCGCTCAATCTGTACTTGTTCTACGGTCTGGGCGACGGCCGGCCGCCCGTCACCCTGCGCTCCTGGACGGGTGTGGACATGACCGTCGTGCTGAGCATCGTCAACGTTGGGGTGTTCACGTACGCAGCGCGGGTGATTGCGGTCAGCACGCAGCCGCCAGTCGGCGCCGGCAACTTCTGACGTCTGGCTTCTAACTTCTGACTTCCGTCAGCGCCATTTCCTTCAGGGCTGCGATCCGCTGCGCCATCGGCGGGTGTGTCGCCCACAGGCTGGCCCAGAAACCCTCACTCCGGTTGATCGGTTTGCCCAGCGGATCGGCGATGCACAGATGCGCGGTGCCGCGCTTGATCGTCGGTGTGGGCGCGACGGCGTCTTCAATCTTCTCGAGTGCGTTCGCGAGGCTCATCGGGTTCCGGGTCAGCTCCGCGCCCGTCGCGTCGGCCTGAAATTCCCGCCGCCGCGAGACCGCCAGCGCGAGCAGCTGCCCGATGAGCGGGGCGAGCACGATCGCGACGAGCCACACCGCCAGAAATACCAGGCCGATCGCGCCGCCGTCCTTGCCGCGGCCGCGCCCGCGGACCCGCCCGCCGCCAAACCGCATCGCGCGGCTCGACCAGTCCGCCAGGAGCAGAATCGCGCCGACCAGCGCGGCGACGACCATCATCAGCCGGATGTCCAGGTTGCGGATGTGCCCCATCTCGTGGCCGACGACCCCCTGCAGCTCGTCGCGGTTGAGCGTCCGCAGCAGCCCGTCGGTGACGGCGATCGACGCGTGCGCCGGATCGGGCCCCGTCGCGAACGCGTTGGGGTCATCGTCGGGAATCACGTACGCCTTCGGGGTCGGGACGCCGGCGGCGATCGCCATCTCCTCGACGACGTTCTGGAGCTGCCGGTAGCGGAGGCGCGCGTCCTCGTCGGTGGCCTGGCGCAGGCACTCCTCCAGCGGCTGCGCGTCGGCCGATCCGAGCACGGCGCGATCGCCGAAGCGCAGGCTCCACCACGCGCGCCCGCCGCCGAAGGCGAGCGCGAGGATCGTCGCGATGAACTGGCCGTCGCCGAGGACGAACAGATCCACGCCGGCGCCGACGATCGCGAAGAACGCGATGAACAGCGCCATCACCAGCCACGTGCGGCGGCGGTTCGCGGCCTGCTGCTCGAGGAGGTTCAACGTGGTCCGCTAGGACTTGCCCAGCGACAAATCGACCTTCGGCACCTGACGGTCGGCCTCGTCCTGGATCTGGAACAGCTCGGCCGCGGAGAAGCCGAACGCGCCCGCGAACAGATTCGTCGGGAACGACTGGCACGCGATGTTGAACTTCGTCGCGATGTCGTTGTAGAACTGGCGCGCGAAGCCGATCTTGTTCTCCGTGCCCGCCAGCTCCTCCTGCAGCATCTTGACGTTCTCGTTCGACTTGAGCTGCGGATAGTTCTCCGCGACGGCGAGCAGCCGGCCCAGTGCCTGCGAGAGCTCGCCCTCCTTGCGGCTCGCGTCCGCCGGCCCCGTGGCGGTCATCGCTTTCGCGCGCGCGTCCATCACGGCCGTGAGCGTGCCCTTCTCGAACTCCATCGCGCCCTTCACGGTTTCGACGAGATTGGGAATCAGATCGTGGCGCCGCTTGAGCTGCACGTCGATCTGCCGCCAGCCGTTCTGCGTCTGGTTCTTGAGGCCGACGAGCCGGTTGTACATCCCGATCACCCAGAACGCGATCAGAACGATGAAAACGACGAGGATCAAGAGCGCGGGCATGTGGCCTCCTCCTGCTACGTGTCGGTCCCCCGCACGTCGAGCACGAATGTGTCGTCGAGGGCTTCGGCCTGGTGCGGCGCGCCGGCCGGCACCTGCAGCACCTCGCCCTCGCGGACCGTGATCTCGTCGCCGTCGATGAGCGTCCGCAACGCGCCTTGCAGCACGTAGATCATCTGCTCGCTTGTGTGGGAGTGCTGCGGAACGAGCGCGCCCTTTTTCAGGTACACCTGCACGAGCGTGTGGCGCTCGCCGGCGATCGCCTTGCGCGCGACCATCTCGGTCACCTTATCCAGCGCAAGTTCGTCCCATCGATAGAGAGAGACGCGGCGGGGCATCGTAAAGTTCAGAGGGAGTATAATTGAACGGTTGCCCGGTCGCCGCCGGAGCCAGTCGAGGCCTCTCGCGATGAAAAGCCCTGCCGTATCGAACGGACGAGCCACCGAGCGCGCAGGGGACGCCTCCCGCGCCGTCGCCGGGCCCGCCTCGATCGGCGGGTTGTCCCGCGACCAGCTGCTGGCGGTTTACCGCACGATGCTGCTCTCGCGCCGCATCGACGACAAGGAAATCCAGCTCAAGAACCAGAGCCTGATCTTCTTCCAGATCAGCGGCGCCGGCCACGAAGCCGTGCTCGTCGCGGCCGGCCTGACGTTGAAGCCGTCGCACGACTGGTTCTACCCGTACTATCGCGACCGCGCGCTGTGCCTGACCCTCGGCATGACCCCGTACGAGATGTTCCTGAGCGGCGTCGGCGCCAAGGACGATCCGAACAGCGGCGGCCGCCAGATGCCGTCGCACTGGGGCCATAAACGGCTCAACATCGTGTCGCAGTCGAGCCCCACGGGCACGCAGTGCCTCCAGGCCGTCGGATGCGCGGAAGCCGGCATGCTCTACGAGCGGCTCACCGACATTCCGGATCGCGCGCACAAATTCGAGAAGGATGAGGTCGTGTACGTGTCCGTCGGCGACGGCACGACCAGCGAGGGCGAGTTCTGGGAATCGCTCTCGACCGCGTGCGTGCGCAAACTGCCGGTCGTCTACCTCGTCGAGGACAACGGCTACGCGATCTCCGTGCCGGTCGACGTCCAGACGCCGGGCGGCAGCGTGTCCAAGCTCGTCGAGACCTATCCGGGCCTCAAGGTCCTCCGCTGCGACGGCACCGATTTCCTCGCCAGCCATCAGACGATGAGCGAGGCCGTCGCCTGGTGCCGCGCGCGCAAGGGCCCGGCGCTCGTGCACGCCCTCTGCATCCGGCCGTACTCGCACTCCCTCTCGGACGACGAGAAGCTGTACAAGACGCCCGCCGAGCGCGCGGACGAAGCGAAGCGCGACCCGCTGGCGAAGTTCGCCGCCCTCCTGAAGTCCGCCGATCTGGCGACCGACGCCGACCTGGCCGACATCGCGAAGGACGTCGATCGCGAAGTCGGCGAGGCCGCCGATGCCGCCGTCAAGGCGGCGAAACCCGCCAAGGACACCGCGGGCCTCTGGGTGTACTCGCCCGACGTCGATCCGACCTCAGCCGCGTTCGACACGCCCGCCGCGCCCGAGGGCAAGCCGGACACGATGGTCGCGGCGATCAACCGCACGATGAAGGACGAAATGGCGCGCAACCCGCGCATCGTCGTCTTCGGCGAGGACGTCGCGGACGCCACGCACGCGGCAAATCTGAACGAAGTCCAGGGCAAGGGCGGCGTGTTCAAAGTCACGCACGGTCTGCAACGCGCCTACGGACCCGATCGCGTGTTCAACTCCCCGCTCGCGGAAGCGAACATCGTCGGGCGCGCGGTCGGCATGGCGACGCGCGGCATCAAGCCCGTGGTCGAGATCCAGTTCCTCGACTACATCTGGCCGGCGATGATGCAGCTGCGCAACGAAGTCTCGATGATGCGGTACCGGTCGAGCAACTACTTCTCGTGCCCGATGGTGATCCGCGTCGCGAGCGGGGGCTACCTGCGCGGCGGCGCGCCGTACCACAGCCAGTCGGGCGAGAGCATCTTCGCGCACTGCCCGGGCATCCGCATCGCGTATCCGTCCAACGCGCAGGACGCCGCGGGCCTCCTGCGGACGGCCATCCGGTGCGACGACCCCGTGCTCTTCATGGAGCACAAGCACCTGTACCGCCAGACGTACAACAAGGGCGAGTACCCGGGCGCCAATTACATGATTCCGTTTGGCAAGGCCGCGACCCGGCGAGAGGGCACCGACGTCGTCGTCGTCACGTGGGGCGCGCTGGTGCAGCGGTCGCTCCTGGCCGCGCAGCAGGCGGAAAAGGACGGCGTGAGCACGCGGGTCATCGACCTTCGCACGATCATGCCGTTCGACTGGAGCGCGATTGCCGAGGCCGTCAAGGCCACGAGCCGCATCGTCATCGCGCACGAGGACCAGCTGACGTGCGGGTTCGGCGCGGAACTCGCCGCGCGCGTCGCGAGCGATCTGTTTGAGTATCTGGATGCGCCGGTCCGGCGCGTCGGTGCGATGGACACACCGGTCGCCTACTGTCCGGACCTCGAGGAAGTGATCCTGCCCAGCTCGGCCGACGTGCTTGCGGCCATCGTCGAGACCGCCAAGTACTGACCCGCCGCGGCTAGAGTGACCCCTCCCGTCGATGCGGCGAGGGCCTAGCGCGGCTCCCCCACCAGCGTGAACGCCCCCCAAAGCGCCGGGTGCGGGTAGCGCTCGCGCGTCGCCAGCTGCGCCGCCCGGAGCGCGGCGGCCGTGGACTGGCCCTGGCGAAGCGCCGTGTAGAAGTGGTCCATCAGGAAGGCCGTCGCGCGGTCGCTGATGTCCCACTGGCTGACGACGACCGCTGGCGTGCCGGCGTAGATGAACGCCCGGCTCAGGCCGAGGATGCCGTCGCCGCTGAGTCGCCCAAGGCCCGTCGAACATCCGCTCAGGACGACGAGCCTGGCGGCAAGGTCGAGCCCGAAGATCTCGTCCACGCGCAGATAGCCGTCTTCGCCGCCGCCGGCGGCCAGCATCAATGACGACGCGAGGGGGCGATCGGGCGCGATGAGTCCGTGCGTGGCGAAGTGCAGTACGGCATACGCCCCCGCGTCGTGTTTGACGGCGGCTTCCGACGCGTCCGGTCCTGCGAGCGTCCGCACGTCCGTGCCCTGGAGCCGCGCTGCCACGCGACGGCCCTCCTCGCGCGCCCACGGCAGGTGCTCGATGCCGCTCCCGGCCGGCGGATCCGGATCGGCGACGATGAGCGTCGCGCCGGCGCGAGCGCGATTTCCCGGAACCTTGTCCTGCGTGTACGCAAACACCGACGCGGCCGGAGCGAACGACAGCGTATGTCGAGCCGCGAGTGGCTGGCCTCGATCGTCCTCGAGCGCGGCAAACGGCAGCAGCGCGAGCGGTCCGTGCGGGATCACAACAACCGACGCGTCGGGATTCGCGGGCAGCCACGCCGCGAGCGGCGCAATCAGCAGCCCATTGAGCGCCCGCAGCGGTTCGTCGACCGCGTGCGCGCGCGCGAGCGCCGCCTCATCGGCCGCGTCAATGGCCGACCGCACCGTCTTTGTCAGGGACTCCAGACGCGCCAGCGTTGCGTCAATCGCGACGCCGTGAATCGCGCCATCGGGCGAGACCACCCAGGCCAGCAGGCGGCGATCCGTCACGAGGTACTCGATGATCGTGGCCCTGAGACGACCGGCGGTGGCCTTGATGGAGGCCGCGGTGGGTGTTTCGGCCGTGAGCAGGCTGGCGAGCTCGCGGTGGTCGGCGGTCAGACCGGCAAGACTCGAATCGAGCGCGGCTGCGCGCTTCTTCGCCAATGACGCGTCGGCCGGCGTCGGCCCCGCGTCGCCGAGCTCACCTTGCGCGACCCTCACGGCCGACAACGCGGCGCGGTCCGCGGACTTCCCCGTCACCGTGCGCTGCGCCAGCAGATCCGCAAAGGCCCGCGCCCGGCCGGCCTCGGCCGTCTCGAGCGCTTCGTCCATCCGCCCGCTCTCGACGAGCAGCGTCGCCAGATCCTGAAAGACGCTCTGGCGCCGATCGACGAATGCGATCTTGCCCGAGTCGGTCCCGATGTTGGCGCGAAGATCGTTGATGATGCCCGCGCTCTTGCGCAGCTCGGCGATCGCCGCGGGCGTATCGCCGCTCGCTCGGGCGGCGTTGGCGACCGTGCGATGGGCCATCCACAGGAGCTCGGGGCGCCCGGTGCCGGTCGCGACCGTGAGGGCCTCATCGGCCGTCCGCCGGGCCTCCGCCGTCTGGCCTTCGCGGACGTCGAGCTCGGCAATGGCCATCAGCGTCGAGCCCTCGGTGCGTCGCTCACCGATCTCACGCTGGATCCGGAGCGCGTCGGCGTATTGCGTCCGCGCGAGCGTGTAGTCGCCGAGCTCTACGTGGATGTCGCCCAGCGTCTTGAGCGTGCCGGCTTCGTCGCTCTTCGCGCCCATGTCGCGCACGAGCGGCAGCGTCTGTTCGAGCGACGCCAGCGCGCGTTTGCGGTCGCCGAGCTCCCAGTACTGGCTCCCGAGGTTCTCGAGGAGGATGCGCTCGGCGCGGCGATCCTGCGTGTCGCGCGCCAGCGTCAGCGCGCGCTCGGAGTACGCCACTCCCTGCGCGTATTCCCCAAGCGTGCTCTCGAGCACGCCGAGGTTGAGGAGCGTGTACACGGTGCGGCGCCGGTCGTTCAACGCCGTATAGATCTCCAGCGCGCGCTCGTACGCGCGCCTCGCCTCGACGTAATGGCCCAGATTCTTTTCGGTGATGCCGATCTCGTTGAACAGATTGCCGGTGTTGCCATCCTTGTACGGCTCGAGCGCCGGCAGGGCCTGATGGTAGCTCTCCAGCGCGAGCTGGTGGTCGCCCATCAGGTCGCGGATCGCGCCCATGACCACGAGGGTCAGCCCGGCGTTTCGCGCATCGTCGAGTCCTCGGTAGATCGCGAGCGCTTGATCGCACACGGCCAGTCCCTCGGCGTACGCGCCCTTGTTCTTCTGCAGCTGGCCGACCGCGCGCAGCGTCCGCGCCTCGGCCGGGCGATTGCCCGTTGTGTGATACGCGGCAATCGCGCGTTGATAGTGATCGAGCGCGTGCGGGTAGTCGTCGAGACGGTAGAAGGCGCTTGCGACGAGCCACTCGACCTCCGCGCCCTGCGCGGGCTCCAGCGGCTGGTTGAGCGCGGGCGACAGCAGCTGGACGATCTCGTTCCAGTGGTTGCCGTTGCCGGCGTCGCTTGCGCGCTGCAGCGCCGTCGCTTGATCGATAAGCGCGGCGACACGACCGCCGTCCGCGGATTGCGCCGGTGTGGGTGACTGGAGTCCGCCGACGGTCGCGCGGCCG
>DATIWF010000078.1:0-17994 GCA_035519535.1 Vicinamibacterales bacterium
GACCCCGTCGTCGCGCCCGCATACTGCGGGTACATCGGAAACGCGAGGAGGCGATCGATGCCGTCGGCCCCGAGCGCCGCCAGCGCCGCCGCGATGGACGGCTCGCCATAGCGCATCGCCGTCACGACGCGGACGTTCGCGCCCGACGCGTTCAGCCGGGACTCGAGCAATGTTGCCTGACGCGCCGTCGTCACGGCGAGCGGCGATCCCTCGGGCGTCCACACTTTCTGATACAGCCGTGCCGACGCCCGGGGCCGCGTTTGCAGGACGATGAGATTGAGGATCGGCCACCACTGCCAGCGCGGCAGGTCCACGACCCGCCGGTCCGAGAGGAACTCGCGCAGGTAGCGCTTGAGGGCGGCGGGCGTCGGCGCGGCCGGCGTACCCAACTGCAGCAGCAGGATTCCGACCCTTCCGGCATCACCCATAAGTGCCAGCCTATCGGCCGTTTCCGCGGGCCCCAAGCCCCCGGACAAAACTGTGACACTTTACTGCCGGTCCTTGCCTAGGATGGCCCCATGGCGCTCGGGATCGTGCACCGTGAGCCTGGAACCGACCTGATTCCGTCAGGCGAGCCGACGTGGCGCACCTGCCTGCGCGAGGTCGTGTTCTCGGACGACGCGGTGGGCTCGGACTGGGGGCAGGCCGGTGTCAGAGCCCGCGACGCCGAGGGCCGCCGTCTTGCCGAAGGCGAGGCTTATCGCCTGATCCTCGAGATCCTCTGCGGCCTGCAGTCGCCCATGCTCGGCGAGACCCAGGTCATGGGCCAGTTCAAGGCGTTTCTCGCGTCGCTCCACCGCGACCACGCGTGGCTCGGCAAGCTGGGCCAGCGCCTCCTGACCGACGCACGCGAAGTCCGCACGCAGTACCTTCAGGGCCTGGGCTCGCGGTCCTACGGCAGCGCGGTCCGCCGGCATCTCGCCGGTTGCAGCCGCGCCGTCCTCATCGGAACCGGCAAGCTCGCGCAGGAGGTCTTGCCGTTCCTCGCCGACGAGGGCCGGTCGGTCGACCACTGGGGTCGGCGCGAGGAGGCCGCGGCGTCCACGGCTGCAGTGACCTATCGCACGCTCGATCAGATCGAGGATGTTCCCGTCGTGTCCGAGCCGGCCGTGCTGGTCATTGCCGCGCCCGTGCCGTCAGACGTCGTCCGCCAGGTGGCGCGGCGGTACGCTGCGCTGCAGTGCGTAATCGACCTGCGCGCCGAGCTGGGCGACGGACCGCTGGACTTGGCCGCGCCGGTCGTGACGCTGCAGAATCTCTTCGCTCAGATGAATTCCGCCAACGTGTTCGCCTCCCGTCACGTCGAGGCCGCCCGGGCCGACATCGCTCGCAGAAGCCGCCTGTACGAGTTCCGCGACGAGCTGCGGCCGTTCGGGTGGGACGATTTGTGCGCGTGAGGCTGCTCAGCCGGGCGAGCGACCTGGCGCGCCTCCAAGCCATGCTGGTTGCCCGGGCCCTCAACGCCCGGTTTCCCGATCTGCACGTCGATCTGCTGACGCGGGTCGCCTCGGGCGATCGCGACGGCACGACGCCGCTTGCGTCTCTCCCGGACAAGGGCGCGTTCACGACGGATTTGTCCGACGCGCTGCTGGCCGGCGAGGCCGACGCGGTCGTGCACTCGTGGAAGGATCTGCCGCTCGAGGATCGGCCGGGGACGACGGTCGCCGCGACGCTCGCTCGCGCCGATCCGCGCGACGTCCTGCTCGTGCGGCGCGACGTCGTGGAGGCGCGCCCGACGACGCTCACGATTCTTTCGTCATCGCCGCGGCGATCGTGGCTGCTCGAGCAAGCGCTGCCGGAACTGTGGCCGTGGCGCCTCGAGTCGTTTCAGTTCGCACCGGTGCGCGGCAACATCGCGACCCGCCTGACGCGCCTGGTCGAGGGCCGGGGCGACGCGCTCCTCGTGGCCAAGGCGGCGCTCGACCGACTGCTCGGCTTTGGGCCGCCGTTCGAGGCCGCGGCGGCGCAAGTTCGCGAGCGCCTCGATCGCTGCCGCTGGATGGTGCTGCCGCTGCGCGACGTGCCGGGCGCGCCCGCGCAGGGCGCGGTCGCGGTCGAAGCGCCGATCGACTCGCGCGTCGCCGATCACTTCGCCGCGATTTCACACGAGCCGACGTGGGACGCCGTGCAGGGCGAGCGCGCCGTGCTCGCGCGATACGGCGGCGGCTGCCATGAGGCGCTCGGCGTGACGATTCTGCCGCGCGAGTACGGCAGCGTCGTGTCGATCAAGGGCCGGCTGAGCTCGGGCGCTAGCGAAGACGGCTGGTCGCTCATCGGCGCCGGCCTCGTACCGCCGCGCGTGAGCGAGACCGACATCTTTCCTCGACGCGACGAGCGCCAGCGCGCGACGCGCCGGGGGCTGGACGTGGCGCCGCCGGCCGACGGCGGCCTCTGGGTCGCGCGCGCAGAGGCCCTGCCCGAGTCCTGGCGGGTGACGACCGATCGGCTCGTCTGGGCCGCCGGGGGCACGACGTGGCGCCGCCTGGCCGCGCGCGGCGTGTGGGTCAACGGCTGCGCCGACGGCCTCGGAGACAGCGAGCCGCCCGGCGTCGACCTGCTCGCCGGCCACACGATTCGGTGGCACCGGCTGACGCACCGCGCGGCGGCCGAATCCGATCCGGCGGCGCTGGCGACGTACGATGTCCAGGAAGCGCTGCCCGAGGACCTCGCCGCGCGTACGCACTTCTTCTGGACGAGCGGCACGCAGTTTCTGCAGGCGGTCGATCGGTGGCCCGAGCTCGTCAATTGCTGGCACGCGAGCGGTCCGGGCCGGACGTGGCAGACGCTCCGGCGCCGGCTCGGCCAGGACGCGCGCGCGCGCGTCTGGCTCGATTACGATCAGTGGCAAAGGGAGATTCTGACATGACGGTCACCACCCACACCCGGGCGCCGTGGTCCCAGCTCCGGCTCCGCCAGTCCGCGCACATGCGCGACCTGCTGGCCGAGACGACGTTTTCCGTGGCCCAGCTCATCCAGCCGCTCTTTTTCGTGGAAGGGCTGAACGGCACGGAGCCGATTCCCGGGATGGGGAAGAGCAACCTGCGGTTTGGCGAGGCCGCGCTCCTCGAGCGCATCGCGCGCGATCTGGACGCGGGCGTGCGGCACTTCATGCTGTTCGGCGTGCCGTCAACGAAGCGCCTGCACGACCTGCGCTTCGATCACGTGCGGCGCGTCGTTGCCGCGATCAAGGGCCGCTTCGGCGACGCGCTGCATCTGTGGGCCGACATCTGCCTGTGCTCGTCCACGGAGCACGGCCACTGCGCGATTCTCGACGACGGGGGCCACATCGATCTGGGCCGATCGCTCGAGGCGCTCGCCGCGATGGCGCTCGAGGCCGCCGAGGCGGGCGTCGACGGCGTGAGCCCGAGCGACATGATGGACGGACGCACGGCGTTCCTCCGCGCGGCGCTCGACGACGCGGGCCACCAGCACGTGCCGATCATGAGCTACAGCACGAAGTTCGCGAGCAAGTTCTACGGGCCGTTCCGCGAGGCCGCCGGATCGGCGCCGCAGTTCGGCGATCGTCGCCACTACCAGATCGACGTGCGGTCGCGGCGCGATGCGATCGCGTCGAGCGTGCGCTGCGCGAGCGAGGGCGCGGACCTCCTGATGGTCAAGCCGGGCATGACGTCGATCGACCTCATCCTGCCGATCGCGGAGGCGACGGGCCGCGCGGTGGGCGCGTACCAGGTGAGCGGCGAGTACGCGGGCTTGCTCGCGCTCGCGGAGAAGGGACTCGTCGATCTCGACGCGGCGCTCCTCGAGACGTGGAACGTCTTCCGCCGCGCGGGCGCGGCCTACCTCATCACCTACGGCGCGCGCGACGCCCGGGCCCTCGGCCTCGGAGCGTAAGCATGAGCACCGAACGGGCCAGCGCGACCTCGGCCGAGCTGCGCGCGAGGGCGGTCAAGGTCACGCCCGGCGGCGTGCACAGTCCGGTGCGCGCGTTCCGCAGCGTCGGCGGCGACCCCGTGTTCTTCCGCCGGGGCAGCGGCGCGCGGCTCGTCGACGTCGAGGGCCGCAGCTACATCGATTTCTGCCAGAGCTTCGGCCCGCTCATTCTCGGCCACGCCGATCCGGACGTGGCGGCGGCGGTCCACGCCGCGGTGAACGACGGCTGGTCCTTCGGGGCGTGCGAGCCGTACTCGCTGGATCTGGCCGAATGGATCGCGGGCCGGCTGCCGTGGGTCGAGCGCATCCGCTTCGTGTCGTCCGGCACCGAGGCCGTCATGTCCGCGCTGCGTGTCGCGCGCGCGGCGACGAGCCGCTCCGCCATCCTCAAATTCGAGGGCTGCTATCACGGCCACACCGACGCGATGCTCGTGCAGGCCGGCAGCGGACTCGCGGGCCGCGTCGCCGCGTCGAGCGCCGGCGTCCCCGACGGCATTCTCCACGACACCATCGTCGCTCCGCTGGATGACGACGACGCGCTCGATCGCTCGTTCGAGCGCGACGGATCGCGGATCGCCGCCGTCATCGTCGAGCCGCTGCCCGCGAACTACGGGCTGCTGCCGCAGCGGGACGCGTGGCTGCGCCGCGTGGCCGAGCGCGCCCGCGCGAGCGGCGCGCTGCTGATCCTGGACGAGGTCATCAGCGGATTCCGCGTCGGCCGCGGCGGGATGTCCGAGGCGCTGGGCCTCCGTCCGGACCTCGTGACCTATGGCAAAGTGATCGGCGGAGGATTTCCGGTGGCGGCCTACGCCGGGCGAGCGGACCTGATGGATCTCGTGGCGCCGACGGGCCCGGTGTATCAGGCGGGCACGCTCAGCGCGAACCCCGTCGGCATGCGCGCCGGCCTCGCCACGCTCGCCAAGATGGAGCGGCTCGACGGCTGGCGCGTGCTGAACGATCGGACGGCGCGGTTCTGCGCGCGCGTGAGCGAGGCGCTGCGCCAGGCGGGGTCGCCCGTCGAGGTCGTCCAGCACGCGTCGATCTTCTGGCTGCACGCGCCATCGCCGCGTCCCGTGCGCCGTGTCGACGCGCTGCCCGAGGCGCAGGCCACGTGGTACCGGCGGTTCTTCCATGCCGCGCTCCGGCGCGGCGTCTATCTGCCGCCGGCAGCGTTCGAGGTCTGCTTCCTGTCGATGGCGCACGACGAGGAGACGTTGAAGGAGGCGGGCGACGCGATCGTCGCCGCGGCCGCGGAGGCCGGCGCGCCATGAAACCCGCCGACAGAAGCCGCCTGCACTACGTCGCGGCGATTCTGTGGATCCTGCTCACCGTCTCGCTCGCCTCGTGGTGGATGTTCTTCGGCCTGGAACAATCCCGCCAGCTCAACGCGCTCGGCGGCCCCGAAGTTGAACGCCTCGTCCGGGTGCAGCGGATGCTGATGTGGGAAGGCGGCACGTTCATCGGGCTGCTCCTCATCGGCGGCGTCGCGCTCCTCGTGAGCATCCGGCACGAGCAGGCGCGGCAGCGCGCGGTCGGGGCGTTCTTCATGGCGTTCACGCACGACCTGAAGACGGCGCTCGCGAGCCTGCAGCTCCAGGCCGAGAGCTTGCGCGAGGACCTGCCCGATGCCGCCGGCAATCCGAACCTCACGCGCCTGCTCCAGGACACCGTGCGGCTCGGCGTCCAGCTCGAGAACTCGCTCTACTTCGCGCAGCCGGAGGGCGGGCTGTTCCTCGAGCCCATTCCGCTCGCACGATTCGTGCAGCGGATCGCCGCGGACTGGCCGCAGCTGAAGGTCAGCGTGAGCGGCGACGCGACGGCGATCGGCGACGCGCGCGGCCTCGAGAGCGTGCTGCGCAATCTGTTTCAGAACGCCGTCGTGCACGGCGGCGCGACCAAAGTGCGCGTGTCGATCGACCAGCGCCCGGACGGGCGGGTGACCGTGACGACGCAGGACGATGGCCGCGGCGCGCCGTCGGACGTGCTGCGGCTGCTCGGTCAGCCGTTCATCGGCCGGAGTCCGACCAGCCGGACGGGCGTCGGGCTCTTCGTCTCCAAGCAGCTCGCCCAGCGGATGAGCGGCGACCTCAGGTTCGAGCGGCCGGCGCCGGGCGGGGGATTCACCGCCGTCCTCGAGCTGCCGATGGCGGGCAAATGACGCGCGTCCTCCTGATCGAAGACGACGCCTCGCTGGGCCGGACGCTCGCCGAGCGGCTCGAGCGGGAGCAGGTGAGCGTGAACTGGGTGCGCACGGTCGCGGAAGCGCGCACCGCCCTCGCGGCGGAGAGCTGGAATCTCGCGATCGTGGACGTGACGCTGCCGGACGGATCGGGCTTCGGTCTGGCGCGTCTCATCCGCAAGGGCACGACGACGCCCATCATGTTCATGACGGCGCTGAACTCGGCGGAAAGCCGCCTCGAGGGCTTCGAAATCGGCGCCGAGGAGTACCTGCCGAAGCCGTTTCACCTGAAGGAATTCATCATCCGCGTGCGCCTGCTCCTCGCGCGGCAGCGCCCGCCCGATCCGCTGAAGGTCGGCGGATTCCGGCTCGACTTCGACGCGATGTCCGTCGAGTCGCCCGACGGTGAGAAGGTGTTTCTCCAGGTGCGCGACAACCGCGTGCTCAAGCTTCTCGTCGACGCCGCGCCGCGCGTCGTCAACCGGTCGGAGATCCTGGACCGCGTCTGGGGCGAGGACCACTTTCCGACGCCGCGCGCCGTCGACAACGCGATTGTCCGCCTGCGCCAGGCGTTGAAGGACGAGGACGGGCAGATCATCCGGTCGGTCCGCGGCATCGGCTATCAGTGGGCGGGGAGCAGCGAGGCATGAGCGGTCGATTCGCGCGCGCGCTGGCCGGCGAGCCGCTCGCCGTGCCCCCCATCTGGCTGATGCGGCAGGCAGGGCGCTACCAGGCCCGCTACCAGGCGCTGCGGGCGCGCCATAGCTTCGAGGCGCTGTGCCGCACGCCGGAGCTCTCGGCGGAGGTCGCCCTTGGCGCCGTTCTCGACTTCGACTTCGACGCGGCCATTCTGTTCAGCGATCTGCTGTTCCCGCTCGAGGCGCTCGGCATGCGCCTGAGCTACGACGACGGGCCGCCGAAGCTGGACGGACCGCTGACGCTCGAGCGCGTGCGCCAGTTCCGGCCGCTCGAGGACGCCGCGGCGCGCCTCGTGTTTCAGCGTGACGCGATGGCGGCGACGCGCGCCGAGCTGCCGCGGGAGAAAGGGCTCATCGGGTTCGTCGGCGGGCCGTGGACGCTGTTCGTGTACGCGGTCGAGGGCACGCACGCCGGCGCGCTCGCGCGCGCCAAATCGTCGCTCGATCTGTACCGCGCGTTCGCCGATCGCGTCGTCCCGCTCTTGAAGGAGAATATCCGTCTGCAGCTCGACGGCGGCGCGGATGTCGTGATGGTCTTCGACACGGCGGCGGGGGAGCTGGCGCCCGACGCGTTCGGCCGGGACATCGGGCCGGATCTGGCGGCGCTGGCCCGGGCGTTTCCGAAGCAGCTGGGCTACTACGCGAAGGGCGTGCAGGCGGCGCACCTGGCGGCCTCGGGCTGGCATGACGCACGCGAAGGGCCCGTCCCCTGGGCAGGTGTTGGCCTCGACTGGCATTGGGATCTGGCGAAGGCGCTGACCGCCAATGGCCGCACGGGCTTCGTGCAGGGGAACTTCGATCCCTCGCGGCTGCTCGCGACGGGGCGCCAGCTCGAGGACGACATCGCGCGCTTCGTCGCGCCGCTGCGCGGCCTCAGCCCCGAGGCGCGGCGCGGCTGGATCTGCGGCCTCGGCCACGGCGTGCTGCCGGGAACGCCCGAGGCGAGCGTGCGGACGTTCGTGAATCGTGTTCGAGAGAGTTTTGCATGACGACGAGCCTGACCGAGCTGTTTGCCCGATACGACGTGCCGGTGCCGCGGTACACGAGCTATCCCACCGTGCCCGAGTGGCACGCGCAGCCGACGACCGACGAGTGGATCGCGTCGCTCGGCGCCGCGCTCGAGAAGCCGGACGCGACGCTGTCGCTCTACATCCACCTGCCGTTCTGCGAGTCGCTGTGCACGTTCTGCGGCTGCAACACGGTCATTACGAAGGACCACGGCCGGTCGCAGCCGTACGTCCAGCTGCTCCTGCGCGAGCTGGACGCGTATCTGGCGCGCGTGCCCGTCCTGGCGAAGCGGCCCGTGTCGCAGGTGCACCTGGGCGGCGGCACGCCGACGTTCTCGCCGCCGGAGCTGCTCGCGGAGATGATGGACGCGATCTTCTCGCGCCTCACGCCGCAGGCCGACGTGCAGGGGTCGGTCGAGGCGGACCCGCGCGTGACGTCGCGCGCGCACCTCGACACGCTCGGCGCCCGCGGGTTCTCGCGTCTCTCGCTCGGCATCCAGGACTTCAACGACGAAACGCAGCACCTCGTGAACCGCATCCAGTCGCCGAAGCTCGTCGCCGACCTCGTCGGTCACGCGCGCGCCAGCGGCTACGAGTCGATCAACTTCGACCTGATCTACGGCCTGCCGGCGCAGACGCCCGAGTCGATGCGCGCGACCGCCGTGGAGGTGATGGCGCTCTCGCCGGATCGGCTCGCGGTTTACAGCTTCGCGCGCGTGCCCTGGATCAAGCCGCAGCAGCGCAAGTTCAAGGACGAGCAGATCCCCGTCGGGGCCGAGAAGCGCGCGCTCTACGAGACCGTGCGCGAGCCGCTGCTCGCGCACGGCTACATCGAGCTCGGCCTCGACCATTTCGCCAAGCCCGGCGACGGGCTGGCGCGCGCGTCGGCGACGGGCGCGATGCATCGCAACTTCCAGGGCTACACGGAGCGGCGCACGACCGTGCTGCTGGGCCTGGGCGTGAGCGCGATCTCCGAGACGCCCGACTGCTACCATCAGAACGAGAAGATCATCACGGTCTACGACCGGCGCGTGCAGAAGGACGAGATCCCGACGCTGCGCGGCCACAAGCTCTCGGCCGACGACCAGCGGCGGCGCGACAAGATCATCGGGCTGATGACGACGTTCCGGATGGCGCTCGACGAAGCCGAGGAGCAGGACGCGCGCACGTACCTCAGGCAGATGCTGGACGACGGGCTGATCGAAATCGAGGGCGGCGAACTGCGGATCCCGATGCGCGGGCGGCCGTTCCTGCGCAACGCGGCCGTGTTCTTCGACGCGCACTTCCGGTCGCGCGAATCCGACGGCAAGCCGCGGTATTCAACCGCGGTATGAGCGACGTCCGCGTGATCGGCGCAGGCCTGTCGGGCCTCGCCACCGCGTGGTATCTCACCGAGGCCGGCGCGCGGGTGCATGTGATCGAGGCGGCCGCGCGGCCCGGGGGGCTGATCCAGACCTATCAGACGAAAGACGGCCTGGTCGAGACCGCGGCCCGCGCGTTCACGTCGAGCGAGCGCGCGACCGCCCTGTTTGCCTCGGCGGGCGTCACGCCGTGCCCGACACTGGCCGAAAGCAAGCGCCGCTACATTTTTCGGGATGGCAAACCGCGGCGATGGCCGCTGACGCTGGGCGAAACCGTGAGCACCGCGGTGCGCGCGGCGACGGCGTGGATCGCGCGCGGCATGAAGCCGCGCGCCGACGAGACCGTGGCCGCGTGGGGCCGCCGCGTCCTCGGGCCGGCGGCGACGACCTGGCTCATTGGCCCGGCGCTGCAGGGGATCTACGCGACGCCGCCGGATCAGCTCTCCGCGTCGGCGATCTTCGGTCCGGGCCGGCGGTCCACGCGCGGGCCGCTTTTTGCCCCGCGCGGCGGCATGGGCGAGCTCGTCGATTCCCTTCAGGCCGCACTCGTCGCGCGCGGCGCGACGTTCTCGTTCGGCACTCCGGTCGACCGGATCGATCGCTCCGTGCCGACGGTCATCTGCACGAACGCGCCGGTGGCGGGGCGCCTGCTCGCGCCCCACGCGCCCTCGCTCGCCGCCGCGATCGCCCGCATCCGCATGGTCTCGATCCTGATCGTCACGGCCTTCTTCGAGCCGCACGCGGACGACTGGCGCGGCTTCGGGATCCTGTTTCCGCGATCGAGCGGCGTCAGCGCGCTCGGCGTGCTGTGCAACACCGACATGTTTCCGGACCGCGGTGCGCTGCGGTCGGAGACGTGGATCTACGGCGACCTTTCGCCCGCCACACTGCCGACGGCCGTCAACGTGCTCGACAAACTGGCGGCCGATCGGAAGATCGTCACGGGCCGCACCGACAGACCGGTCGCGTCGCACGTGACGCCGCAGATTGGGGCGCTGCCGGTGTACGACGCTGCGGTGCTCGAGGCGCAGGCCGCGCTGGCCGCTCTCCCGCCCGGCCTGGCGATTGCCGGCAACTATCTCGGCAAGCTCGGGGTCTCGCGGCTGCTCGACGGCGCGGCGGAAGCGGCGCAGGCGGTCATCGCATCAAGTTGGAAGTGAGAAGCCAGAAGTGAGAAGTTTGGAGGCGCAGTGCTTGCGAGTAATGCCTACATTGAGTACAATCGATGCATGCAATACACGCTCCGCAAGGTCCCGAAGGCCGTCGATAGCGCCCTGCGACGCCGGGCCCGGGCGGAGGGCCGCAGCCTGAACGCGGTGGCGCTAGACGCGCTCACTGCTGGCGCCGGGCTCTCCGGACACCGCGAGGTCCGACGCGACCTCTCGGACATTGCCGGCACCTGGCGTGAGGACCCGGCCTTCGACGCGGCTCTGGAAGCGCAGGACCAGGTCGACGACGCGCTCTGGCGGTGAGACTCGCGCTCGACACCAACCGGTACACCGACCTGGCGCGTGGCCTCGAACCCACGTTAGGGCTGGTGGCGACGGCCGATGCCGTCTTTCTTCCCTTCGTCGTCGTCGGCGAGCTTCGGGCAGGCTTCGCCGTCGGGCAACACACTACCGACAACGAGCGCATGCTCAGGCGGTTCCTGCAGAAACCGGGTACGGATGTGCTCTTCGCTGACGAGCAGACGACGTTCCACTACGCGTCGCTGTTCGCGCTGCTTCGGCGGCAGGGCACGCCGATTCCCACCAACGACCTCTGGATTGCCGCGCTGGTGCGCCAGCACGGTCTCGTTCTCCACGCGCGCGACAAGCACTTCGATCATCTGTCGGAGATTCCCAGGGTCTAGCGCCGCGCGCCGGCGCCGCGACGGGGCCTGGCGTGTGCACGGTCTCTCGCCGAAGGATGCGCTGCGGGCGGAGTAAACTCGCGAGCGCTCGCTCTCGTCCAAGTTCCCGGGGGAGCCGCATGGACACCCTGTGGCAGGACGTTCGTCTCGCGGTCCGCGCCTATCTCAAGCAGCCCGGCTTCACGAGCGTCGCCGTTCTGATTCTGGCGCTCGGGATCGGCGCCAACACCGCGATCTACACGCTCGTTGACGCGGTCGCGCTTCGTCCGCTTCCGGTCACCAGGCCGGGCGAGCTCTACCGCCTCGGCGACACGCTCGACTGCTGCGTGAACACCGGTCTCAGCGAGGGCGGCAGCACGTCGCTCTTCTCGTATCCGTCCTACCTCGTGCTTCGCGATCGCACGCCGGAGTTCGTGAGCCTCGCGGCGTTTCAGGCGACCACGTCGTCGTTCAGCGTCCGCCGCGAGGGCTCGGCCGCGCCGGCGTTTTCGGTGGGCACGGAGTTCGTGTCCGGGAACTATTTTTCGACGCTCGGCGTGCCGATGGCCGCGGGCCGGGCCCTCCTCGACGGCGATGACCGGCCGGGTGCGGCTGCCGTGGCCGTGCTGAGCTATCGCGCGTGGCGCGATCAGTTCGGGTCCGATCCGTCCATCGTCGGCGCCACGTTTGCCGTCAGCGGCGCACCCGTGACGATCGCCGGCATCGCCGCCGAGGCGTTCTACGGCGAGACGCTGCGGGCCAACCCGCCCAGCCTGTGGCTGCCGCTCGGCATCGAGCCCGTGCTTCGCGGCAATCGGCAGGGCGTCGTGTCCGCGGCGGGCGCGGCGACGTCGCTCCTCGCGCGGCCCGATCAGAACTGGCTGTACGTCGTCGGCCGGTTGAGACCCGGCGTGACGCCGGCGATGGTGCAGGGCACGCTGTCGGCGGCCCTGCGCGACTGGCTGGCCGCGCAGACGTTCCTGTCCGACCACGAGCGAACGCAGCTTCCCGATCAGCACATCGTCCTCACGTCGGCGGCGACGGGCGTGTCCACGCTGCGCACCCGCTACGCGGACGCGCTGCGCGTGCTCGCCGTCGTGTCGCTGCTCGTGCTGCTCATCGCGTGCGCGAATCTCGCCAACCTGCTGCTCGCGCGGACGCAGCCGTTCCAGTTCGCGATGCGGGCCGCGCTCGGCGCCAGCCGCCTCCGCCTGGTGCGCGAGATGCTGACGAGCGGCGTCGTCCTCGCGGTCGCGGGAGGTGCCGCTGGCGTCGTGGTCGCGTACCTCGGCGTGCGCGCGATTGTCGCCATGGCGTTCCGCGGCGCGGCGTTCATGCCCATCGACGCGTCGCCGTCGCTGTCGATTCTCGCGTTTGCCGGGGCGATGTCGCTCGTGGCCGGCGTGATCTTCACGACGGCGCCGGCGTGGATCATGTCGAAGGCCAACCCGATCGACGCGCTTCGCGGCGGCGCGCGTACGACCGCCGATCGATCGACGTTGATGCGGCAGGGCCTCGTCGTCCTCCAGGTGGCGGTCTCGCTCGTGCTCATCGTCGGCGCGG
This sequence comes from Vicinamibacterales bacterium, assembly GCA_035519535.1. Classification (GTDB taxonomy): domain Bacteria; phylum Acidobacteriota; class Vicinamibacteria; order Vicinamibacterales; family SCN-69-37; genus DATEGZ01. The sequence continues at coordinate 12,531 of DATIWF010000078.1, forward strand.
GCCTCCTCACGCGCAGCCTGCTCGCGCTCGAGCAGCAGGAGTTCGGCTTCCAGACCGACGGCCGGCTGATCGTCCGCGTCGATCCGTCCGTCGCGGGCTACTCGGCCGGGCGTCTGCCGGCGCTCTACGAGCGGCTGCAGACGGAATTGCCGCAGATTCCGGGTGTCGCGAGCGTGAGCCTGTCGCAGTACAGCCCGATGGAAGGCAACAACTGGTCCGGCGGGATCAGCCTCGAGGGCAAGCCGATCGACGACCGGCATCCATATTCCTCGTCCTGGCTGCGCGTCGGGCCGCGGTACTTCGAGACCATCGGCACGCGCGTGATTCGCGGCCGGGCGATCGACGAGCGCGACACCGCCACGTCCCTTCATGTCGCGGTGGTCAATCGCACCTTCGCTGAATCGTTCTTTCCGAACGAGGATCCGATCGGCCGCCACCTCGGCTTCGGCACCGAGCCGGGCCACTCGATGGACTACGAGATCGTCGGGATCGTGGACGACGCGAAATACGTCGCGGCGGACGAGCCGGCATGGCGGACGTTCTTCGTCCCGCTGTTGCAGGAGGTGCCCTACAAGGCGGAGGGGCTGATCTCGATGCAGGCGCGGTCGCTGTTCATCCGCGACATCGAGGTCCGCGCCGCTGACTCGAGCCGGGTGGACGGCATCTCGAACGACCTCCGGCGCACGATCGCGGAGATCGATCCGAACCTGACGGTGACGTCGATCCTCACGTTCGACGAGCAGCTGAAGCGCAATTTCAACCAGCAACGGCTCGTCGCGGGCCTGACGTCGCTCTACGGCCAGCTCGCGCTGCTGCTCGCCGCGATCGGGCTGTACGGCATCACGGCGCACAACGTCGCGCGCCGCGCGGCCGAGATCGGGATTCGCATGGCCCTCGGCGCCGATCGCCGTCGTGTGCTCGCCATGGTGCTGCGCCGTGCGCTGCTCCAGACCGCGATCGGCCTCGCGATCGGCCTGCCGGTAGCGCTCTTCGCGAGCCGCGGGCTCGCAAGCCAGCTCTACGGCGTCACACCACGCGATCCGCTCGTCGTCGGAACGGCAATTCTTGTCTTGGCCATGGCGGCGCTCATCGCGAGCGTGCTGCCGGCGCGGAGGGCCGCGGCGATCGATCCGATCAAAGCCCTCAGAGCGGAATAGCATCAAGCATGCACGAGGCATGGGGATCACGGCCCGATCGACGGGCTGTCGGGCTGAACCGCTGGCCGCCTTCACGCGTTCTTCATGTCCCGGTGGGAGACTAGGCCCGCTGATTCGCTCTCAATCAGCAGGAGCCCTCCTATGCGACGATTCTGCCTTGTTCTTGCCGCGGCTATTGCGCTCGTGACGGCCACGGGCCTCGCTCAGAACGGACCGTACAAGGTCGCCAAGACCACCAAGGTCGGCGGCGCCGGCGGCTTCGACTACGTCTATGCGGACGTCGCGGGCCGCAAGCTCTACATCCCGCGCACCGGTAACCAGGCCAACGGCGTGACGCCGCGCATCACCGTCTTCGACCTCGACACGCTCGCGCCGGTAGGCGAGATCTCGCCCCACAGCGCCCGCGGCGCGGCCGTCGATCCCAAGTCCGGCCACGGCTTCGCCAGCAGCAAGCCCGTCGTGATGTGGGACACGAAGACGCTCAAGGAGATCAAGACGATCGACGTCCAGGGCAACCCCGACGGCATCATGTTCGACGCCTTCGACGGCCGCGTGCACGTGCTCAGCCATAGCGCGCCCAACGACACCATCATCAACGCCGCTGACGGCACGGTCGTCGGCACGATCGACCTGGGCGGCGCGCCCGAACAGGCGCAGAGCGACGGCAAGGGCACGATCTACGTCGACCTCGAGGACAAGGACGCGATCGCGGTTGTCGATGCGAAGACGATGAAGGTGACGGCGACGTACGACGTGAGCGCGACCTGCGGCGGTCCTGCGGGCCTCGGTCTCGACATCAAGAACCACATCCTGTTCAGCACCTGCCACACGACCGGCAAGACGAATGAAGCCGGTCACGGCGCCATGGTGATTCTCGACGCGGCGAACGGCAAGGTCCTGACGACGCTGCCGATCGGGTCGGGCACGGACGGCGGCGGGTTCAACGCCAACACGATGGAAGCGTTCAGCTCCAACGGTCAGGCCGGCACGCTGTCGATTGTCAAGGAAGAGAGCCCGACGAAGTTCGTCGTCGAGCAGGAGCTCGCGACCGTCACGGGCGGCAACTACAAGACGATGACGATCGACACGAAGACGAATCGCATCCTGCTGATCGGCGCCGAGTATCAGGCCGCGGCGCCGCCCGCGACGCCTCCGCCGCCCCCGCCTCCAGGCGGACGCGCCGGGCGCGGACCGGGTCGATCGATGGTGGCTGACTCGTTCGCGATCATGGTCGTCAGCAAGTAGGCCCCAGGCCTCAGAGGCCAGGCGGCCGGATCCCCAGGGCGGCCGCCAGCTGGCGCGCAAGCACGTGGTCGGGCTTGATGGCGAGCGCGGCACTGACGTGTGTCCGCGCGTCGTCGAGACGCCCGAGCTTGATCTCGCAGTAGGCGAGATGCGCGAGTGAATCCGGATCCTTCGGATCCAGGCGGACGGCTTCGGTGAGCTCGCGCGCGCCCTCGTCGTAGCGGCCGAGCACGGTCAGGTCGAGGCCGAGCTGTTGGCGGGCGCTCGCCTGATCCGGCCGCACCTGGACCGCGTGCTGAAAGAACGGCAGGGCCACGTCGGGAGCCTGCACCTCCGCGGCGAGCCGGCCCAGGCGCAGCCACACCTCCGGATCGGCGTCGTCTTCGGGCGTGATCTTGCGGACGACGGCGGCCGCGCCCTGCAGATCGCCGGTGGTCTGCAGCGCGACCGCGAGGTCGTAGCCGAGCAGCGGCACGGCGGCGTGATGGTCGAAGCCGTTCTGCAGATACGGGATGGCCTCTTTCGCGCGACCGGCCTTGAGCAGGGCCTGGCCGAGGACGTAGTCGATCTTCGGCTGGCCGGGGTCGAGCTCGCGCGCACGGGTGAGGTGGTCGACGGCTCGCGCGGCCTGATTGGCCGAGAGCAGCGCCACGCCGACGGTGTAATCCACGATCCCGTGCCGCGGCGCCTCGGGCTCGAGCTTCTGCACCCACTGCTCGGCCTCGTCGTACCGCCCGATGATGACGAGCCGCTCGGCCATCCGGAGCCCCTCCTCCCAGCGGCCGTCGTGCAGGCCATGGCTCAGGTTGGCGAGAACGGCGATGACAGCAAACGTCGCCCCGGGCACGAGGAGCGTGGAGCCTTGGTTCTGCCCAAGCACGCGCCACGCGAAGTCGATCGCGGCGCCTGCGCCGATACAGAGCGGAATCAGGATGGGCAGCCGGTACCGCTCGGCGACGAAAAACGCGGCCACCGAAACCGCGTAGCTCGGCACGAACGCCAGCCAGGCGAGGTAATCGGCGCGCCTGGCGGGGGGCGCCGCGAAGATCAGCCCAACCAGCCCCAGGGGAATCAGCAGCCACGGCCCCACCACGTAGAACCGCAGCATCGTCTTCGCGTCGTACGCGTAGAACGGATAGCTGTAAGGCAGCGCGATGTGCTGGGCATTGAACACGTAGCCGAGCTTGCGCGCGAAGAGCGCGATCGCGGCGCCAGGGTGCTGCCGGATCCACGTCCACGCCAGCCCGAAGAAATAGTCCGATGCCTCCGCTTCCGTGATCGGGTGCCCGAGGGCCTGCGCGGCGACGCGCTGCGCGTCTTTCTCCTGGCCGGCGATGCTCGGTGTGATGCCGGGAATCTGATGGAAGAAGCCCGTCGCCGTGTCGCTGTTGCCGATGTAGAAATTCAGGCCGCCGTGTGACGAGACGAATGACCACTCGTGCGCGACGATCACGTTGCGCACGGCCGCGGGCGACATGCCGATCAGCATCCCCGCCACCAGCACCGTGGCCGGCTTGAATCGCCGCATGAGCAGCAGCGCGCCCGCGATGCCAGCCACGCCGAGCGGCATGTTGGGACGATTGAGCGTCTGAATGCCGAACACGATGCCCGCCGCCAGGAACCACCACAGGGCGTGCTTGTCGCGTGTGAGCGCGAGGCTGACGCACAACAGGGCGGCCGACGTCAGGAACGGATCGATGGCGGCCTGGAGAATCAACGATTCGTAGAACGTGAAGAGTCCGGTCAGGCCAGCCAGCCCCGCCGCAATCCACGCGGCCCGCTCGCCGAACCACAGCTTCGCGGTGAGGAAGATGAAGCCGACGCTCGCCGTGCCGAGCGCGATCTGCAGCAGCCGTACCGCCGTGTACGACTTGGTCACCGCGAGGCCCGCGGCGAGCACATATATATAGAGCGGCGACACGTAGTAGAGCCCCGGCCCCAGTCCGAGGTCGCCCGCCAGCACCCGTTTGGCGAGATCGGCGTACGCCGTGGTGTCGAGACCCACGTCCGGCTGGACGAGCGGATGGTCGCGCAGCTGCATCACCACGATGAACTTGAGCACGAACACCGCCGCCAGCAGTCCCAGGAGCGGCCGAATCCAGCCCGGCGGACCCGGCTCGGCGGCCGGGACGGCCCGGCCTGCCGGGCGGCCTCTGGCAGGGCTGGCGGGGCGGCGTGTCACAGGCTGACTCCTGAAAGTCCTTATTAATCTGCGAGTTAGCAGAAGACGATGTACGTCGTTGACCCCAATTGTACCCGGGTGTAGGATGGGGCTCCCTGCGGTTCGTAAGCCAGCCCTGTTACCCCTGTCCCACTCGGACGGTTGCCTAGTCCGGTTCCGGTGAAGTGTGTGGCGTACGTAGCTCGGTGTGTCTGTGTGTAGTCAAGGAGGAGGAGAAATGATCCGAGTCTTCCGAGGCATCCTGCTCATCGCAGTGATCCTCGCTATCTCGGCCGGATCGGCCAACGCCCAGGCGATTGGTTCGATTTTCGGCAAGGTCACGGATCCGTCCGGCGGCGTGCTGCCGGGCGTGACGGTGACGGTGACGGGCCCGGCGCTCCAGCGCCCGTTGGTCGCCACGACGGCGGCGAGCGGCGCGTATCAGTTCCCGAGCGTGCCGATCGGCACGTTCAGCGTCGCGTTCGAATTGAGCGGCTTCAAGAAGGCCGCGCGTCCGAACGTGGTGATCACGAACGGGTTCAATGCCCAGATCGACATGAAGCTGGAAATCGGCACCGTGTCCGAGGAAATGACGGTCACGGCGGCCGCCCCGGTCGTCGATACGAAGAAGACAAGCACTGGCGCGACGTTCACGAAGGACATCCTCGAGAACATCCCGACAGCGCGCGATCCGTGGCAGATCATCGGCATGACGCCGGGCGTGCAGGCCGGCCTCAACGTCGGGGGATCGGCGTCGGGTCAGCAGGTCGGCCTCTCGGTCTACGGGACGTCGGCGAACGTGCAGTGGAACCTCGAGGGCGGGTCGATCACGGACCTGTCGTCGAACAGCTCGCCGTCGTATTTCAACTTCGACTCGTTCGAGCAGATCCAGGTGACGACG
>DATIWF010000079.1:0-2706 GCA_035519535.1 Vicinamibacterales bacterium
ATACGTTCCCGCCGTCGACACCGTGACAGCCTCCGGCGCCACCGTCCAGGTCCCACGCACGATGTCGCCGCGTCGAAGCTGGCCCGGCGACGCCACCGGCGTCGCCATGGCCCGGCCGGTCTCTGATGGCGCCCACAGGGCGAGCTGCATCGGTGACGTGTTGAGCAACGGCGTCCACGGCAGCGCGGTCGTCCCGGTCGCGTCGGCGCGCATGAAGTGCAGCCGGCTTCCCCACGACTTGTCGACGTCGCCGATGCGGAGCGGCGTGTCGCCCTTCGCTGACAGCGTCACGTCGAAGATGAGCGGCGTCTCGGTGAGGACCTCGGCGCGACGGGCGAAGTTCACGCGCAGCGACAGCGTCGCCCCGCGTGCGGCCACCGCAGTCCCGTCACTGTCGCGCCCGACGGTCGAGGAGGACGGCCGCACCGCGCCGAAGTGCGACAGGCCGCCGCGGGACCACGCCCACCACCCGATCGCCACAGCCGTGACAGCCACGGCGAGCCACACGCCAACACGCAGTGATCTGGTGCCGGGCATCGCTCACCGCTCCGGGTGATCGTTCACGACGATCAACTGGCGGCATCCGCGCATGCGGCTGGCATCGCCCGCCAGGTTGCGGTAGTCGAGGCGATGATTCTCCTCGGTGCCGATGCCTGACTCGCAGAACTTCGCCGCACGGAAGACGGGGTTGGTGGGCACCGTGAGGTCCCATCGCATCAGGTCGCCCGCCCACACGTGGACGCGCCAATCGTGCGGAACCGGCGGTCCCGTGTCCTTCGTCGAGCTTGTCGGGGGGCTCGTGTTGGGCGGCTCTGTGACGACATCAGCGCGCTGGAACACTGCGTGTGTGTCAGGCAGCTCGTAGTAGTCGGTGTACCAGTAGCGCATCGGACACCTGACGTCGCCGCTCTCCTGCTGGCTGCGGCGCACGATGAAATCGGCGAGACATCCGGCAAAGACGCCGTTCTTGTACGCCGATCGCGGATCCCCGTCCTTGCAGCCGATGCCGGGCGCGATGAGCAACGCGTCGGGGGCATCGGCCGCGACCGTCGGATTCTCCGCCGGGTCTGGCCGGCCTCCCGTTGCCTGGATCGGACTCAACCCCGGGGTGATGTCGAGGGCGCCGACGCGGACGGTCCCGCCTTCCCGCGAGTCGGAGTGATGCGGAATACCGACAGCGTGACCGACCTCGTGCGCCACCGTGAACAGCAAGAGTCCCCACACGTCCATCTCCCGGTCGTGGTTGTTGCCCGAAAGGATCATCCACCAGGCGAAGTTGAGCGAGACGACGACCGCCGCCGTGTTCCCGGGCGATCCCATCCCCGTTTTCGTCGTGGGGATGGCGTAGGCGAGCATGCCGCCGATACTCGGCTGCAGATGGTCCCACGCCAGAACGACGCCGTGTTGCGGGCCGCGGGAGATCCGCTGGCCCTCGAACGTCATCTGATTCGCGCGCGTGAGCGTGAAGTTGGCCACGCGTGCCTCCGTGGGCGTTGGCATCGCTTCGTTCGCAAGGTCGTAGTCCTCGAGGGCATCGCGCACTTTGTCCACATCCGACAGATGGCGGTCGCACCCGACGAGCAGGGACAGGTCAGAGGCCCACGGAAAATAGAAGTCGGCGGCGGCCGTCAGGGCGTCATCGCCTGCGATGAAGAGCTCCTTGTGATGCGGCGTGCCGCGGACGTGTCGGTCCGTGCTCCGCTCGTCGCAGTCGTCGCCAGCGACCATCCAGCCCCGATATTCCTCAAAAGCCGTGAACCCATCGCCCTTCGTGCCGTCGCCGGCCGGCGTATCCTCGTCGTCGCGATCCGGCGCACCCCTGAAATCGTCGAGCGCGTCGGCCATCAGGTTGTGATCCTCGTCGAGCGGCACCGACACGGCCTCGCGGAGGGTCCCGTTGGCGTGCACCTCCGCGGGAATCCAGCCGCCGCACTTGAATTTCGCGTAGGCCCTGATCTGGCCGATGGCCGCGTAATCCATGGCCGTGACCAGCACGGTGGCCGAGGCCGAGTCTTCCTGTGACTCCACGAGGCCAGGCGCCAGGACCTTCATCGCCCGACCCTCGTTCTGCTTGGGATCGAAGATCAGGTCTGGGCTCTGATCGTTGTACTGCGACGCCAGGCGCTCGAGTTTGAAGCGCTTGAAGAAATCGTCGTCGATGTTGGCGTTGTTGGCGTAGCCGGCGAAGTGCGACGTGTGCGCATAGTCGATGACGAACCTGAACCGCGCCGGGAGCGCGGGTGACGTGTGCGCCGTGATCGCGACAAATCGACCCGGTTCGGGCACGAACGTCGCGTATGCGCTGTCGGGGCCCGTGTCGAGATCGACGACGGCGTCCACTTCCGGCGTCAGCCACACGTCGGTCCGGCGCGTGCCCTCCTCCGCGCGATATTCGCAGCCGGCATCGAGATCCTTCACGTCGGGAATGACGGGCGGCGGGGGCGTCGACGCCGGAAACCCAATCAAGTGGTTGGAGATGATCATGTGCTTCGACGTGCAGTCCGCCTTCATCGCGTCTTTCTGCGCAGTCGTCAGCTCCGCCCAATCGTTGGCCGGGCCCAAGTCCAGCTGCCCCTCGCCCTGACACGTGTTCACGCCGGTGTCGTCTCCCGCCCTTCCGTACAGCCGCCAGCTCATCTTCCGCTCCGGCCACCACGAAGTCCCGTCGGGCCGGAACTCCTGGATGAACGTGTAGTCCTCCGTCAT
>DATIWF010000080.1:0-105547 GCA_035519535.1 Vicinamibacterales bacterium
GGATCGCGGCGAGCCGCCGATCGTCTTCACGCTCGGGAGCTCCGCGGTCGGGGCGCCCGGCACGTTCTACGATGAGAGCGTCAGGGCGGCGACGATGCTTGGCCGCCGCGCGGTGTTTCTCGTCGGAAAGTACGCGCCCGCCCTTTCGCAGTCGCAGCTGCCCGACTCGATGCTCGCGGTGGACGTCGCGCCGCACGACGCGCTCTTTCCTCGCGCAGCCGCGATCGTGCACCACGGCGGCGTCGGGACGACCGGTCAGGCGCTGCGGTCCGGACGGCCGATGCTCGTGGTGCCGCACAGCCACGACCAGCCGGACAACGGCGCCCGGTTGTCGCGTCTCGGCTGCGGTCGGATGCTGGATGCGCGCAAGTACACGGCCGAACGCGCGGCCGCACAGCTGCGGATCCTGCTCGGGCAGCCGTCGTACCGCCAGCGCGCGGAGGCCGTCGGGGTTGAGGTCCGCGGCGAGAACGGCACGGCCACGGCGTGCGATGCGATCGAGCGCGCTGCGGCGGGGAAGACAGTGAAGATCACCGTGAAGGCATAAAGGGCATGCAGAATCCGGATTCACCACGTAGGCACGTAGGCGCACCTGCGTGAACTACATGCGCTGCGTGGTGGATCGGGCCCTCTAGGGTCTTCTGTCTTCTCGGTGGATTTCTGAATCAGATGGTCACGTCGCGTTTGTAGATCATAAGCACGAGCGCGATGTCGAGCGCCGCCTCATACGCTGTGAACAGCAGATCACCGGACGTGAGGTAACCGCGACCCACGAAGCCAGCGACCCACAGCGCGAGAAAGATCAACGCCCGCCTCGTCCCGAGCTCTCGCCAGCCGACTATGGCGAGCGCCCAGAACACGACGAGCGCGATCCAGGCGCCGATGGCGGTGGACATCCGGCGATCAGTACGGAATCCAGACGGTCATTTCCCCGCGCCCGCGGTTCGCCCACGCGAAGTACGGAATCGCCGTCACCGACGGGCCGGTGACGACGTCGATGCCGCCGAGGAGATCGGGCTTGAACGAGTGGGCGAGCGCGGCGCCAAGAGGAAGCGACAGGCCGCTCGTCTTGCCGCCGTTGTCGACGGCCTCGAGGCAGTAGACGATCGGGCCGCGCTGGATCGCCGCCTTGCCGCGGTCCTCGGTGACGAGATCGTTCGCGAGCACGCGGCGGACCGGCATCGGCAGGGCCAGCACGACGGTGTCGCCCTTCTTCCACGGCCGGTGGATCTTGAGGAAGCCCTTGTCGAGCGTCATCTTCACGGCCGCGCCGTTCAGCTTGGCGCTCGGCCCGGCCGTCGATGCGGGCGCGAATCGATAGAGGTCGCTCGGCACGGGCTGGTCCCGCGTCCAGCCCGGGATGCGGACGGACAGCGTGAACGTCGCAGGCTCGTCGGGATCGATCTTGATCGTGACGTCGCCCTGCCACGGATACCCGGTGTGCTGGGTGAGCTGCACGTGGCGGTTGCCGACGTCGATCTTGGCGGTGGAATCGACGAACAGATTGACGAACACTTCCGGTGCCGGCCGGGCGCGCTCGGCGTAGATGAGCGACGGGAGCTGCGCCATCAGCCGCGCGAGATTCGCCGGGCAGCAGGCGACGTCGAAATACGCGCTGCGCTGGCCGCCGCGGCCGGTGCCGGCCGACTCGAGCGGGTTCTGATAGAAGAACGTATCGCCGGCGACGGACACGCCGGACAGGTAGCCGTTGTAGAGCGTGCGCTCGAAGACGTCGAGATAGGCGGCGTCGCCCTCGCGCAGGAAGAGGCGGTGGTACCACAGCATGCCCGCGATCGAGGCGCACGTCTCGGTGTACGCCGTGCGGTTCGGCAGCGAGTAGTCGTCGCCGAACGCTTCCGTGCTGCCGACCGAACCGAGGCCGCCCGTGACGTACATCCGCTTCGACACGACGTCGGCGAAGAGCGACGTCGCAGCCTTCGCGAACGCGGGATCGCCCAGAAGCGTCGCGACGTCCGTGAGGCCCGCGAAGAGGTAGCCCGCGCGCACGGCGTGACCGACGGCGCGCGTCTGATCGACGACCGGCGCCTGGTCCTGGCGATAGGTGAGGTCGTTGTACATGAAGAACCGGTCGCCCTGCGGGAACGTGACGCGCTCGCCCGTGTGCGGCTCGCCGCGCTGGTCGAGGAAGAACTTCGCGGTGTCGAGATACTTCCGGTCGCCGGTGACGCGATAGAGCTTGACGAGCGCCAGCTCGATCTCCTCGTGCCCCGGCGCGTCCCTGCGACCGTTCGGGCCGAACGTCCGGCAGATCAGATCCGCGCTCTTGATCGCGACATCGAGGAACGTGCGCTTGCCGGTCGCCTGAAAATGCGCGACCGCGGCCTCGATCATGTGGCCCTGGTCGTACGTCTCGTGGCTCACGAACTCCCACGTCCACCGCTCCGGTCCCGTTCCGGGCGGCGGGTTCTTCGGATCGATCGTCCGCGGCGTGTACAGGTAGCCGTCGGGCTCCTGCGCGGCGGCGACGATCGCGATGAGGTCGTCGAGCTGTTTGTCGAGCGCGGGGTCCGGCTTGACGGCAAGCGAGTACGACGCGGCTTCGATCACCTTGTACACGTCGGTGTCGTTGTAGCGCTGGCCCTGGTACGCGCCGGGCTGCGCGTGCGCCGCCTTGAGAAAATTGGCCACGCGGCCCGTCGCCTCGTTCTCTGCCATGATGTGCGGGATGGAGACCGTTCGGTTCGTGGCGAGCTTCGGCGCCCAGAAGCCGCCCGTCACCGTCACGGCGGTGAGCGGCACGGCCGCAATCGGGTAGTCGCGGACGGGCGGCGGCGCGGGGGTCTGGCTGCCGGCCCAGACGGCCGCGGCGCAGAGAGAGACCATCACACCGCGCACGGCCGTAGCATACTGAGGATGGACGCTCGAAGGGAGACCCGATGCTCGGCGCGCTGACCCCGGCCCAAATCGAGGAAGTGCTCACCAAGGAGGTCGTCGCGCGCATCGGCTGCTACGCGAACGGCCGGCCGTACGTCGTGCCGATCACCTACGCGTACGACGGCGAGTCGGTCATCGGCCACTCGGCCCACGGGATGAAGATCGACATGATGCGGCGCAATCCCAACGTGTGCGTCGAGGTCGATCACGTGGACGACCTGGCGACGTGGCGATCGGTCATCGCGTGGGGCCGGTACGAGGAGCTCACGGGCGAGACGGCGTTCGTCGCGATCGAGACGCTCGTCAAGCGCCTCGAGCCGCTCACGGTGAGCCAGACGAGCATCCCGATGCATCACCACGTGCGTTCGCACGGCCGCGAGCCCATCGCCGAAGGCGTCATCGTCTATCGCATCCGCCTCACGGAGAAGACCGGCCGGTTCGAGCGGTAAGCCGCATGCCGCGCGCCGAGGCCCTGCCGACGTTCCGTCACGCAACCGCCGCGCTCGCCGGGATCGGGCGCCGCTTCTACGACCGCGGCTGGGTGCTCGGGACGAGCGGCAACTTCAGCGCCGTCATCTCGCGCGATCCGCTGCAGCTCGCGATCACGTCGAGCGCCGCCCACAAGGGGCGGCTCGACAGCGGCCACTTCCTCAGGATCGACGAGGACGGGCGCGTGGCGGGCGAGGCCGCGGGCCGGCCGCGGCGGACGCCCGCGGGCAAGCCGTCGGCCGAGGCGCGGCTGCACCTCGAGATCGTCCGCCTCTGCGGCGCGGGGGCCGTCTTGCACACGCACTCGGTTTGGAGCACGATACTTTCAGATCACCACGCGAACGCGCGCGGCCTCGCTGTCGAGGGCTACGAGATGCTCAAGGGGCTCGACGGCATCGCGACGCACGAGCACCGCGAGTGGATCCCGATCGTGAGGAACGATCAGGACATGACGCGGCTTGCGCGTGAGGTCCGGCAGGCGCTCGGCGAGCATCCGTCGGCGCACGCGTTCCTCATCGAGCGCCACGGCATGTACACCTGGGGCCGCACGCTCGAGGACGCCGAGCGGCATGTGGAGATCGTCGAGTTCCTGCTCGAGGCGACGGGCAGGACAGAGGGCAGAGGGCAAGGGTAGGGCAGAAGGCAGAAGGCAGAAGGCAGAGGGCAGAAGGCAGAAGGCAGAGGGCAGAAGGCAGAAGGCAGAGGGCAAGAGTCATGGCGCTCATTAACATCCCCGACGAACATCGCACTCTGCGCGACGCAGAGGAGATCCGCGCCTACCTGGCGTCGCGCGGCATCGAGTACGAGCGCACCCAGCCCAACGTGCCGGTCGCGCCCGACGCACCGGCCGAGGAGCTGCTCGCGGCCTACAAGCCGAAGATCGACGAGCTCAAGGCGCGCGGGGGGTACGTGACGGCCGACGTCATCAATGTGTTCCCCGACACGCCGGGCCTCGAGGCGATGCTCAACAAGTTCAACGCCGAGCACTGGCACGACGAAGACGAGATCCGCTTCATCGTCGAGGGCCACGGGCTGTTTCACATTCATCCGCCCGAGGGGCCGGTGTTCGCGATCGAAGTCGAGGCCGGCGATCTGATCCGCGTGCCGAAAGGCACGCACCACTGGTTCGACCTCTGCGCGGAGCGCCGCATCCGCGCGATTCGGCTCTTCCAGGATCCGTCGGGTTGGACGCCGCACTACACCGGCACCGGCGTGGACAAGAAGTTCCAGCCCGTGTGCTTCGGCCCGGCGTACTTCCCGACGGGACGTCCGGGTCTGGCCGTTTGACCGATCCTCGAGACAGTCGTGCCCCGTCCGTCGTCCTGCTCGACATCGAGGGGACGACGACGCCAATCGCATTCGTTCACGAGATCCTGTTTCCGTTTGCGCGGACGCATGTGCGCGATTTTCTGCGCGTGCATTCCGGCGCGCCCGAGGTGCGCGAGGCCGTGAGGCTCCTGGCCGCTGAGCACGCGGGCGATGTCGCAGGCGGCGAGCGGCCCCCGGCGTGGACGCCCGGCGGGTCGGGCGAGGCGCTCGTGCCGTACGTCGCGTGGCTCATGGATCGCGACCGCAAGTCGCCGGGCTTGAAGCTCCTGCAGGGCCTGATCTGGGAGGAGGGCTACCAGGCGGGGCAGCTCCGCGGGCAGGTGTATCCCGACGTGCCGCCGGCGATTCGACGCTGGCACGCCGCCGGCCGTCGCGTCGCGATCTACTCGTCGGGCAGCGAGATCGCGCAGCGGCGCCTGTTCCAGTCCACCGAGCACGGCGACCTGACGCCGCTCATCGACCGGTTCTTCGACACGGCGGTGGGCGCGAAGGTCGCTGCCGCGAGCTACACCCGCATCGCGGACGCGCTCGGCGTCGCGCCGTCGTCGGTGCTGTTCGTGTCCGACGTCACGAGGGAGCTCGCCGCCGCGCGCGAGGCCGGCACCGCGGTCGTGCTCAGTCTGCGGCCGGGCAACCAGCCGCAAACGGACGCCGGCGCGTATCGGAGCGTCCGAAGCTTCGATGAGCTGTCCTTCGTCTTTGATGCAAAATAACGCGACGCCAATGTCTCGATCGCCTCTAGTCGCGCTGGCCGTGCTCTTGACGGCCGTCAGTCTGCGGGCCGCGCCCGATGACCAGCGCGGCCAGGCGCCCGCGCCGCCGGCGGCGTCCGCGGGATCGCCCGGCGCGCCGGAGCATTTCACCGTCCAGTCCGACGGCCATCCGATCGCCGTGTGGGCGCGACGGCCCGCGTCGCCGAAGGGCGCCGTGCTGCTGATCCACGGCCGCACGTGGAGCAGCCGGCCGGATTTCGATCTGCAGGTTCCCGGGATGCAGCGTTCGGTGCTCGCGTCGCTGGCCGCGCAGGGCTTCGCCGCCTACGCGGCCGACATGCGGGGCTACGGCGAGACGCCGCGCGACAGCACGGGCTGGCTCACACCCAAGCGCGCGGCGGCCGACATCGTCAACGTGATCGCGTGGATCGGCCAGCAGCATCCGGCGCTGCCGAAGCCGGCGCTCATCGGCTGGTCGCGTGGCGCCGCGCAGGCGCAGCTCGCGGCGCAGGCCGCGCCCGCGCGCATGTCGGCGCTCGTGCTCTTCGGCTTCGCGTTTGATCCGGACTTGCAGTTCCTCGACAGCGACGTCCCCGAGAAGCCGCAGATGTTGAAGAACACGGCCGAGAACGCGGTGAGCGATTTCATCTCGCCGAAGGTCACGCCGCCGGCGATGGTCGAAGCATTCGTGGAGCAGGCGCTCAAAGCCGACCCCGTCATGGTGGACCTCAAAGGCGACGCCGAGTTCAACCAGCTCAAGCCGGACAAGATCGTCGTGCCGACGCTCGTGCTCTACGGCGAGAACGACCCGGGCGTGGCCCCGGCCGACGCCGGCAAGTTCTTCGGCCGACTCGGCACGCACGACAAGCAGCTCGTCGAGATTCCCGGCGGCGACCACTGCGCGCACCTCGAAGACACCCACGACGCCTGGATCGCCGCCGTCGTCAATTTTCTGAATCGCCCGCCCGCGCGGCGGTGACGAAAAATCAAGCCGGGTATATTTTTGCGGTGGCCGCAAAAATATACCCGGCTTGATTATCATCCCCTCATGCGCTCTCAGCTGAAGCTCGCGCTCCTCGTGGTGCTCCTCGCCCCGTTTGCGATCTCCGCGCAGCGTCCGAGCGGCCTGCCGGCCAACGGGCCGACCGACCCGCCCGGGACGTTTTCGATTCTTGGCTTCGATCCTGACACCGGCGAGATCGGCGCGGCCGTGCAGTCGCGGGTCTTCTCCGTCGGCAACGGCGTGCTCTGGGCGGAGGCGGGCGTCGGCGCGGTCGCCACACAGGCGATCGTTGATGTCAGCTACGGCCCGCAGGGTCTCGAGCTGCTTCGCAAGGGCCTGGCGCCAAAGGACATCATCAAGACGATCTGGGATCGCGATCCGGATCCCGGGTACCGTGGCCAGTCGTGGCCCAAAGCCGGGCGTCAGTTCGCGGTGATCAACGCCAAGGGCGAGGTTGCGGCGTTCACTGGCCCGCAGGCGCCGGCGGAAGCCGGCGATGCGCAAGGCAAGTTCTGCACGGCGCAGGGCAACACCCTCGGACGCCCCGACGGCGTGTGGCCGCCGGCCGACGGCATGAAGCCGAGTCTGGTGCCGGCCGCCATGGTCGCGGGTTTCGAGAACAGCGAGAAGAACGCCGCGGGCCAGCACCAGCACATCTCGCTTCGCCTCGTGGCGGCGCTCGAGGCCGGGCAGAACGCCGGCGGCGACAACCGCGGCCAGCAATCCGCCGCGCTCATCGTCGTCAAAAAGGACGCCGGCGTGTGGCTCCATAACGACGTTGTCCTGCGCCTGCAGGTCGACGACAGCCGCGAGCCGATCAAGGAACTGCGCCGGTTGGTCGAGATGTCGCCGGCGGGACGCAGCGGGCGGGGGCGCGGCGGGCGGTAGGGCCGCTGGAATGCTGGGTGCTGGGTGCCAGGAACACGCTGGCGCTCGCCAACTTGCCTCTTCGCGCTGACAGATGACCAAAGTCGCTGACGCCGGCAAAGAGACCGACCGCCTCGAAGCGTTCAGCGATGGCGTGTTCGCCATCGCGATGACGTTGCTCATCCTCGACGTTCGCGTGCCGCTCCGCGAGGACCTCGCGGCGTCGCACCGCACACTCCTCGACGCGCTCGTCGGGCTCTGGCCCGCGCTCCTCGCGTACTTCATGAGCTTCGCCGTCGTGCTGGTGATGTGGGTCAACCATCACCGCATCTTCACCGTCGTCCGCCGCGCCGACCACGCGCTGTTCTACCTCAACGGGCTGCTGTTGATGCTCGTGACGTTCGTGCCGTTTCCGACGGCGCTCCTGTCGGCCTACATGGGCACGGGCACGTTCAGCGAATTCCGGATCGCCGCGCTCCTGTACGCTGGCCACGCGACGATCATCGGCCTCACGTTCGCCTGGCTGTGGCAGCACGCGATCCGGCGCAAGCATCTGCTCGCGCCAGGAACGGAAAGTGAAGTGCGCAAGATGTCCGCGCAGTACCGCTGGGGCCCGGCGGCCTATCTCGTGGCCTTCCTGTTCGGGATCTTCTCGCCGTGGGCGAGCGTCGGCGTCTGTCTGATGCTGGTCGTGGCCTTCGGCTTCCGGGGCCTGCTCGGGCGCGAGTAGGCCCGGGACGAGTGCTGGGTGCTGGGTGCTGGGTGCCAGGAGCGCGCCGTCGCTGGTCAACCTTTCCTTCATCGCACCAAGATCGCAATCGCCTGTGACGCCTTGTGTCCCGCGGCGGATGTCGCTTCGAATGCGATCTCGTACGCAGCAGGCGCGAGCCCGTCGAGCGCGACCGGCACGGCGCGCGTGTCGCCGGATTTGTCCGCGGAGAGATCCGGGGCGCCGAGGTCAATCGACCGCCGTGACATCTCGCGGCCGTCGGCGCCCCGAATGACCGACGCGAGCGTCACGCCACCGGCGCGCACGTCCCTGCCGAGCACGTTGACCAGCACTGTGAGCGTGTCGCCGGCCGCAAACTCGCGCACGGTCGTCGGCGGCGCGGGCAAACTCGCCTTGACGAACGGGAAGCTGCCCGTCGTCGGCACGCGCTGCGCGGCCGGTGTCGTGAGGAGCATCGTGCCCAGCGCGAGCGCGACCTTCTCGTAGTTCGGGGCCTCGACATCGAGAAATGCCGACCCGCCGCCGTCGCCCGCCGACTCGTGCACGCCGACGCGCACCTGGTAGACGCCCGGCGGCACCGGGAACTCGACGATGTAGCGGAGGCCATGCGTGACGCCGTCGCGCTGGGCCGGCGGCAGGCGGAGGTTGCCGACGGATCGGTTGCCGGCGGCCATCGTGCCCTGTGCGTCGAGCGCGAGGAACGCCATCTCGATGTCGTTCGCGAGCAGGCCGTTCTGCTCGGTGAACGGCAGCGCGCTCGTGTCGATCTCGACGACCATTGCGACCAGCGTCTTGTCGTCCTGCGAGCGCACCGCGCCGCCCGAGACGCGCAGATCCAGCCCGCGCCGCATCGGCAGGTCGGCGCCGAGCAGCTCCTTCATCTTGAGACTGGCCGCGTTCGGCACGGGCACGCTCGGTGCGATCGCGGGCGCGGGCGACGCCGGACGCCTGCTCGCGAGGCCTGCGAAGTACCCCTTGCGCGCAACGATCTCCACGTCGGGGCGGCCCTTCACCGTCACGGCAATCTTCCGGTACGTGCCGTCCTGCGTCGCATTGGCCGGCCGATAGCCCAGCACGTAGTACGAGCTCGTCGCCTGGACGATGTGCGAAAAGCCGGCCGCGAAGCGATCCGTGCCGACGACGGCGAGGCCGCCGGATTCCGACGCGAACGTCCGGAGCGATCCCTGACCGCGCTGCGCCTCGTTCATCATCGTCAGCGCCGCCGGCGCCATCGGGCGATTCGTCAAGGGATCGCGCGTGTCCGTGGTGTTCATGATGTCTTCGTTGCCGGCGGAGTTGCCGCGCGGTTCGATCGTATAGAGCGCGACGTTGGCGCGCCGTGCCGCGTCGAAGAGATCCTGCTCCGCGTCGAGGACCGCACCGGCGTACTTTGACGTCTCGTGGCTCAGTCCCTGGCCGCCGCCCACAACGCTGGCACCGGGCCGCTTGTCCTCGCCGATCATGTTCGACGTGTCGAACTCGATGCCCTCCGAGAAGAGCACGATCGCCCGCCGATCGGCGGGACTCCGCCCCAGGCTCTCGCAGACCTGTTTGAGCGATGCGAGCATGATTTGGGCCTCATTGGCCTTGGCCCCGGCCTCGGCGTCCTCGGCCGCCATCTCCGGACTCTTCGTGCCGCCGGCGAGCGCCGATGCGCTTTTCTGGATGTTGAGCGTCGCCGACTGGCTCTTCTGCCCGATGAATTGTTCGACGGCTGACGTGAGCAGGACTTTGTTCGACGTAAACGGCTGGTTCGCCGCATTGTGTCCGAGCAGGAGGACGGCCGCGAGATCGGTCGGGCCAAGCGACTGGTCGATGAACTGCCTCGCAAGCTTGCGCACCTGGGTCGATCTCGTGGCGTCGACGTTGAATGCGTCGAGCACGAGCACGTAGATGCGGCGTTCGTGCGGAAGGACGTTCGTCGCGACGTCGGGCGCCGCAACGCGCGTCACCGAAGCGCCGCCCGTTGCCGACGGGGACGGCAACGGAATATCGACGAAGGCGAAGGCCGTGACGTCCTGCGGGCGGCCGTCCTCCGTCACCTGGAAGTCGTCGCGCGCGAGTCCGCGGACCACGCCGCCGCGCTTGTCGGTGACCACGGCCTGGACCTCGATGAGATCCGTCGCGCCTGTGAAGACGGACCGCTGCGACGGCGCCGCCGGCTGCGGCAGGGCCTGCTGCGCCGATCCGGCGGCCGCGGTGAGCCCGGCCAGCAGGCCGGCCGTCGCGAGGGACCGCAGAAGCACGCGGTAGGGTACCTCCATCCGGGTTTCAAGGGATGCGCTAGGCTTACGTGTCGTATGACCTATCGGCGGCTCCCGCTCGCGCTCGCAGGGGTTCTCCTGGTCGCCTTCGTCGGCGCGCCGACGGGCGCGGTGCAGCGCGGCGGCGGTCCGGCGCGCGGACCGGGCGTGCTCGTCGTGCGCGACGTCACGCTCGTCGACGGCACGGGCGCGGCGCCGCGCGCCCACACGAGCCTTGTTATCCGCGACGGCAGAATCGCCGACATCGTCGTTGCCGGCCGCGAGCCGGCGGAAGGCACCGTCGTGGACGGCGCCGGACGCTTCGCGATCCCCGGGCTGTTCGACGGGCACGTGCACGTGACGGGCGGCACCCACGCCGATGCGGTCGACGAGCTCGGCCGCGCGCTCCGCGGCGGTGTCACGACCGTGTGGGACCTGGCCGGGGACGCGCGCATGGCGAGCGAGCTTGCGCGGGAAGCGGCCGCGGGCGAGATCCAGTCACCGACGATCTACTTCGTGGCGCTGATGGCGGGCCCGGCGTTCTTCACCGATCCACGCGTGCTCGGTGCGTCGCGGGGATTCGAGCCCGGCGAGGCGCCCTGGGCGCAGGCCATCACCTCGTCGACCGACATCGCGCGCGCCGTCACGATCGCGAGAGGCACGGGCGCGGTCGCGTTGAAGCTGTACGCCGCGCTCGACGGCGACGTCGCGGGGCGCATCATCGCGGAAGCGAAGCGTCAGGGCCTGAAGACCGTGGCTCACGCGACGGTGTTTCCGGGCAAGCCCGGCGAGCTCGTCGCCGCCGGCGTGGACGTGCTCGCGCACGCGCCGTACCTCGTGTGGGAGGGCAGTCCGCCGACCAGCGACTTCACGAAGCGCGCGAGCGGCGACTTTGCGGGCGTGCCCGCCGATAGCCCCGTCATCGAGCACCTGCTCGAGGCGATGCGCGATCGCGGCGTCGCGTTCAATCCCACGCTCTGGATCTTCGCCGCGCGGCTCGCACAGGAGCCGATCAGCACCGCCCGCACCGCCTGGTCGTACGCCGTCACGAAGCGCGCGGCCGCGCTCGGCATCCCGATCCTCGCCGGCACCGACGCGCTGACGGACCCGCGGCTGGATGTTCTGCCGATCATCCACCGCGAGCTCGAGCAGCTCGTCAACGGCGCAGGACTGACGCCGGCGCAGGCCATCATCTCCGCAACGAAGAACGTGGCCCAGGCGCTCGGCGCGCAGGCGACGCGCGGGACGCTCGAGGTCGGCAAGGCCGGCGACGTGGTCGTCCTCGACGCCAACCCGCTCGACGACATCACCAACACGCGCAAGATTCACACGGTGATCAAGGACGGGCAGGTGGTCGAACGACGGTAAGGCGGAGGCAAAGGCAAGGCAGAAGGCAGGGCAGAAGGCAGAAGGCAGAAGGCAGAAGGGAAAGGACTGAAGACCGAGTTTCCGTGACCGACGCCGCCGTTCGCATCCACGCCCCCGAGTTTCCCGCCGGCCTCGACTGGTTCAACGTCGCCGCGCCACTGTCGCTGAAGACCCTGCGCGGCAAGGTCGTGCTTCTCGACTTCTGGACCTACGGCTGCATCAACTGCCTGCACGTGCTGCCGGACCTCAAACGGCTGCAAGAGAAGTATCGCGCGGAGCTCGTCGTCATCGGCGTCCACTCGGCGAAGTTCACGAACGAGCGGCAGGGCGAGAACCTCCGGCGGATTCTCGTGCGCTACGACGTCGATCATCCGGTCGTGAACGACGTGCGGTTCGAGGTCTGGAGGTCGTACGGCGCGCGGGCATGGCCGACGCAGGTGCTGATTGACCCCGAGGGCTATGTCGTCGCCACGGCGTCAGGCGAAGGCAATGCGCCCGCGTTCGACCGCGCGATCGCCGCGGTCCGTGACGTGTTCGAGGAACAGGGCAAGCTCGACCGCACGCCGCTCGCGCTGTCGCCCGAGCGCGAGCGACTCGCGATGGGCACGCTGGCGTTTCCCGGCAAGGTGCTCGCCGACGAGGCGTCCGGCCGGCTCTTCGTCGCCGACTCGAATCACCATCGCGTCCTCGTCACCACGCTCGAAGGCCGCATCACGCGCGTCGTCGGCGACGGCGCGTTCGGGTGGACGGACGGCGCCTTCGATCGCGCGCGGTTCTACCGGCCGCAGGGCCTGGCGCTCGACGGCGACACGCTCTACGTCGCCGACACCGAGAATCACGTCGTCCGTGCCGTCGATCTTCGCGCGGAGCGCGTGACGACGCTCGCCGGCAGCGGGCGGCAGGCCGCGTGGGGCGGCGCGGGCGGCGCGGCGCGGGAGACGTCGCTCAGCTCGCCCTGGGACCTGCAGGTCGCGTCGCGGCTGCTGTTCGTCGCGATGGCCGGCCTCCACCAGATCTGGGTGGTCGATCTCGATCGGCACCTCGCGATGCCGTACGCGGGGTCCGGCCGCGAGGCGCGCGTCGATGGCCCGGCTGACGAGGCGGCGTTCGCGCAGCCGTCGGGCCTCGCCTTGAGCGGCTCGACGATGTTCGTCGCCGACAGCGAGTCGAACCTCATTCGCGCGATCGCGCTGCCGCCCGCGAACGACGTGCGCACGCTCGCCGGCGGCGATCTCTTCGAGTTCGGCGATCGCGACGGCGCCGGAGACGACGTCCGGCTGCAGCATCCGCTGGGGGTCGCCTGGACTCGCGGCCGCGTGTTCATTGCGGACACCTACAACCACAAGATCAAGGCGCTCGATCCAAAGACGCGGCGCGTCACGACCTTCGTCGGGACCGGCGAGCCCGGCGCGACGGACGGGCCGGCCGCTGGCGCCAGGTTCTACGAGCCGGGCGGCCTCGCGGCCACGTCGGCGTCTCTGTACATCGCCGACACGAACAACCACGCCATCCGGCGCGTGGCGCTCGCCGACGGGCGCGTCGAGACGCTCGAGGTCAAATAGACTTTGAACCCGCTTGCGCCAGGTGCCGGCCGGGGTCACAATCGGCCTCCCCGGCACAGGTCCAGGTTTCGCTGAAGGAGTCCGCCATGAATCTGCTCGACACGATTCTCAACTCGCAGAACGGCGCGGCGGTGCAACAGCTCGCGGATCACCTCGGGCTCGGGAGCGACCAGACGGTCGCAGCCCTGTCGGCGCTCGTGCCGGCCCTGGCCGGTGGCGTGCACCAGAACGCGCAGACGCCCGACGGCCTCAGCGGACTCGTCGCCGCGTTGACCGGGGGCAGCCATCAGCAGTACCTCGACAATCCGGCGGCGCTCGCGCACGCGGACACGATCGCCGACGGCAACGCGATCCTGGGTCACGTGTTCGGGAGCAAGGACGTGAGCCGCGAAGTCGCGGCGCAGGCCTCGGCGCAGACCGGCCTCGGTGCCGACGTGTTGCAGAAGATGCTGCCGATGGCGGCGGCGCTGGTCATGGGCGCGCTGGCCCGGCATCACGCCGGCGCCGTGGGTGCTGGCGGGTCGACGACGTCGTCGCTCGCGCCCGGGGCCGGCGGCGACCTGATGAGCGTGATCGCATCGACGCTCGGCCAGGGCGGCGCCGGGGCGCCGGCCGGCGGCATCGACATCGGCGGGCTGCTCGGACGATTCCTGGGCCGCTGACCGCGGCGGGTCCGCGCCGCACTCGTTATGATCGGCGGATGACCGATCTGAATCCGCAGGGCAAGCAGATGGCGGACGAGTCGATGGTCCGCAATCTGGCGGCCCAGGCGCTGGCGATCTGGCCGCAGGAAGCCGCGCTGTTTCGTCGCTACGGCTTGTCCGGCGACCTGCGCGTCCTCGACGCGGGCTGTGGCACCGGCGAAATCACGTCTCGGTTGGCCGATCTGTACGCGCGGGCGCACGTGCTGGGCGTCGACATCATCGACGCGCATCTGGCGCTTGCCCGCGCGCGGTGCGCGGCGCTCGGTCCGCGCGTGACGTTCGAGCATCAGAGTGTCTTCGAGCTCGCCGCGGCGGACCGCACGTTCGATCTCACCGTGTGCCGCCACGTGCTGCACGCGATCCCCCATGCGGATCGCGTGCTCGCCGAACTGCTGCGCGTCACGCGTCGGGGCGGACGGCTGCACCTCATCCCCGAGGACTACGGCATGCTGCACTTTCAGCGGGGCGTCCTCGACCCGCGGCGATTCTGGTACGACGTGCCGGCGGCGTTCGGCGAGAAGACGGACACCGATCTTTTCATCGGCCGCAACACGCCCGAGATCCTTGCGCGGCTTGGGCTGGCCGACATCGCGGTCGACTACGTGGTTGTCGATACGGTACGCGTCCCGCGCGGGACCTTTGCGTCGATCCTCGAGGCCTGGCGAGACGGCTACGTCGATCCAATCGTCGAGTACACGACGCTGTCGCGCGACGAGGCCACGGCGTACTTCAACCAGATGATTGCCGACATCCGCAATCCGTCGCGCTACGCGGTCTGGATGGTGCCCGTCGTGTCGGCCCGGGTGCCCTGAGGGCCCTGGGTCTCGACGCTGCCGATCGAGTGACGGCGACGAAGGGTCACTCGTCCCTGAGCGCCACCAGCGGATCGATCTTCGCGGCGCGCCGCGCCGGCAGATAGCTCGCGAGCACCGCGACGCCGATCAGCACGCACGAGACCGCCGCGTACACCGCCGGGTCGGTCGGCGTGACGTTGAACAGCAGCGTCGCCATCGAGCTGCTCAGGAGCACGGCGCCGATCAAGCCGAGCACCACGCCGACGCCGCCTTTCCACAATCCCTGTCGGAGAATCAGGCCGGCGATCTGGCCGCGCGACGCACCGATGGCGCTGCGCATGCCGATCTCGCGCGTGCGCTGCGACACGTCATAGGCCAGCACGCCGTAGATGCCGAGGGCCGACAGGAACAGCGCGAGCACCGCAAACGCGGCAAGGAGCAGCATCACGGCGCGGCGGTTGTCGAAGGACGACCCCACCGCGTCCGCCAGCGCGCCGGCGTCGAACAGCGGCAGGGAGGGATCGATCGCGCGTATCTTGTCGCGCAGCGCCGACACGACGTCGGCCGCGGGCCGGCTCGTCCGCATGAACAGCGTCAACCCGCCGGGGCGCCCTCCCTGGAACACCTGATAGACGAATGGGTTGCCGCTCTTCTCTTCGACCCCGTTGTGCGGGACGTCCTTCACGACGCCGATGATCACCGGCCAGTCTTCGGGCTTGGCCGGCCTGTTACCGAAGGTGAACCTGCCGCCGACGGCCGATCCTTTCGGGAAGAACTTCCGCGCGAAGCTCTGATCGACGACGAACTGTTGCCGGCCGGGCGTGAGGTCCGCATCCTCGTAGAAGCGGCCTTCGACCAGCTTGAGGCCGAGCGTCTGCAGGTATCCGGGCGTCACGATCACCCGGTACGCGCCGGGCTGCGGCGACCCGGGCGGCAGCGTGTCGTTTTCCAGCGTGAAGGCGTTGATCGGCAGTCCTCCCTGGAAGGGCGTCGAGAAGGACAGCGCGACCGACGTCACGCCGGAAATCTCCCGCATCGCCTGGAACAGCCGCTCGCGGATTTTGTTCGCCTCGTCGTCGCTCGCGCGATATTGACGCGTCAGCGCGATGCGCGCGGTGACGACGTTGTGCTCGTCGAGCCCGGTGTCGACGCTCAACGCCTCGGCGAAGCTGTGGATGAGCAGGCCGGCGCCGGCGAGCAGCATTAACGCCACCGCGACCTGCGCGACGACGAGGACGCTGGAGAGCGCGCGCACGCCGCGGCCCGACGACGCGCCCCGCGAGCTGCTCTGGATCACCGCGGCGAGGTTCGTGCGCAGGATGTGAAACACCGGCACCACGCCGATGACCAGGCCGACCACGACCGTGAGCGCGATCGCGAACCCGAGCACGCGCCAGTCGAGCGAGGCGGGCAGCGACTGCGGCAGCATCTTCGCCAGGTAGAAATTCGTCACGCGCAGCGCGCCCCACGCCACGCCCAGGCCCAGCGCCGCGCCCAGGGACGTCAGCAGCAGGCTCTCGAGGAGGAACTGCCGCGCGATCGTCGCGCGGCCGGCGCCGAGCGCGGATCGAATCGCGAGCTCCGACTGGCGGGCGTTGGACCGCACCAGCAGCAGATTCGCGACGTTCACGCAGCCGATCAGCAGCACGAACGCGACGCCGCCCTGCAGCATCAGCAGCGTCGATCGGACCGGCTGGACGCGCTGCTCCTGCACGCCGCCGACGTTCATCGTCATGCCGGAGCGTTCGACAAACTGCTTCAACGGCGCCTGGCCCGCGTCGACGTAGCGCTGTTCGAGAATCTTGGCCTCGGCGTCGGCCTGGCGCGGCGTGACGCCCGGCTTGAGGCGCCCGAACAGCTGAATGCCCACCCCGTAGCGGCCTTGTGGATTCTCCTGCGCAGGCTGCCAGCTCAACGGCGTGATGAACTTGACCCGCGCATCGAACGCCTCCAGCGTCCGCGGCGCGACGCCGATCACGCGGTAGGCCTGGTCGTCGATCCGGATCTCCTGGCCCAGGACTTCGGGACTCTCCTGATACTGCGCCCGCCAGTACGACTGCGTGAGGACCACGACCTTGTCGTTGCCGGGCCGGTTGTTCTCCTTCGTGAAAAACGTGCCGATCACCGGCTGCACGCGCAGGATGCCGAAGATCTCGGCGGTCGCCGTCGCGCCGGGGAGGCGGACGACGGCGTCCTTCTCGCCGACGAGGCTGTAGAAGAAGCTCCAGAGCGCGATGCTCTCGTAGGAGCTCGCGTTCTGCGAATAATCGAGATAGAAGGGAACGTTGGCCGGCATGTGGTTCAGGCCGGCCTTCGCCGCTGACGTGTACAGCTCGACGATCCGCTCCGGCTCCTGATAGGGCAGCGGCTTCAGCATCAGCGAATACACCGACGAGAAGATCGCCGTCGTCGCGCCGATGCACAGCGCCAGCGTGACGAGCGTGGTGCCGGTGATGCGTTTCGACTTCCAGAGCAGACGGACCGTCTGACGAAGGTCCGTCAGGGCGCCGGTCCAGAGGCCGGCGGACAAAGGGGCGGAGGCATGCGCTGACGTCATCGTGGGGACTCGGGTGCGATGAAGCTTTGACGGATGGGGGGTTCGTCCGGTTTGACCGCGCTTGCGCGCCCACGCCAGCGGCGTGGCCCTGCGCCGCGACTCACCCGGCGCAGGCCGCCTCCACCTCCGCCGCCGTTTTCGGAATCGCCGGCCCCAGCACCCGGCACCCCGCTGCCGTGACCACCACGTCGTCCTCGATCCGGTACCCGCGCGCGTCGCGGAACTTGTCGATCTCCTTGAAGTTGAGGAAGGCCGCGTTCGTCTTCTTCGCCTTCCATTGATCGATGAGCGCGGGGATGAAATAGAGGCCGGGCTCGACCGTGAGCACGAAGCCCGGCTCGAGCTTGCGCGCGAGGCGCAGGTAGTTGAGGCCGAACTGCGGGCTGCGCTTGAGGCCGGGCCCGTAGCCGACGATGTCCTCGCCCAGATTCTCCATGTCGTGCACGTCCATGCCCATCATGTGGCCGAGGCCGTGCGGGAAGAAGAGCGCGTGGGCGCCGGCGGCCACCGCCTCGTCCGCGTTGCCCCTCATCAGGCCCATCGACGTGAGGTCGGCGACGAATGACCTCGCGGCGCCCAGGTGCACCTCGCGGTACGGGACGCCGGGCTTGATGGCGGCAATCGCCCCCAGTTGGGCGCGCAGCACCGCGTCGTAGATCGCACGCTGTTGGGAGGAGAACGTCCCCCTCACCGGAATCGTCCGCGTGATGTCGCTCGCATTGTGCGCGGGCGTCTCGGCGCCCGAGTCCAGGACCATGACGTCGCCCGCGTTGAGCGTGTTCCGGTAGAACGGATTGTGCAGCGTCTCGCCGTGGACCGAGCAGATCGGCGGGAATGCGTGGCTGCAGCCGCGCGCCATCACGACCCTCGCGATCTCGGCGACGATCTGGTGCTCCTTGAGTCCGGCCCTGGCCGCGCGCATCGCGGCCGCGTACATCTCCCGCGAGACGTCGACCGCCGTCTCGATGTCCGCGATCTCCTCGGGCGTCTTGTACAGCCGCTGCGCGGCCACGGCCTGGTGGAACGCGACGGAGCGTTTGTCGCGGAGCTTCGCCGGCGCGATCCCGGTGAGCGCCGCGAGCTTCACGACGTGCTCGGCGCGGTACGGCGCCAGGAAATGCACCGGCCGCTTCTTCTTCATCGCCGCCTGCACGACGTCGGCGAGCTTGCCGGACGCGGCCGTCTTCCTGACGCCGGCGTCGGTCGCGCGCGCCTTCAGCGTCGGCTGCGGCCCCGACCACACCACGTCCGCCACCGTGGCGTCGTCGCCGAACACGGTCTCGGTCCGGGCGTCGATGTCGATGACGGCCGCGAGGCCGGGCTGGTCGAGCGCCCAGAAATAGAGGAACGAACTGTCCTGACGGAACGGATAGACGTTGGCCGCGTAGTTCATGCCCACCTCGTCGTTGCCGAGGAAGAGCACCAGGCCCGATCCGATGGCCTGGGAGAGTCGGGTGCGGCGGTCGCGGTAGGTCGCGGGAGTCAGCATGGAGAGGAATTGTAGATTCGACGTGGTGTCTTTGACACGGCCCTTCTGCCGACGTAGGCTTGGCGACTCAACCCAACACGGAGGCGACATGGCATTCCCTCGCCCAGTTCGAGATCTGCGCGCCCTTCTGGCCAGCGCGACCGCTGCGGTCGCCTTGGCGGTGATCCTGCCCACGTCAGCGGTTCGTGCGAGCGGCTTTGGCCCCGACGTCTTGAGCGACCTGGAGGTCCTGCATCGAACAGGCCGAACGATCGATCGATGGGCCGCGAAGTGGTGGCAGTGGGCCTTCGACAATCCTGACGTGCTGTTCGATACGACAGGCGAGTTCGGCGGCCTGGGTGACGTCGGCGGGCCGGTGTTCTTCGCCGAGGGATCCGGCGGCGGCGAGGCCACGCTCCGCTACAACGTGCCCTCCGACCAGTACATTCTGTTGCCGGTCGCGACTTACCTGTGGACGTTCTTCGACCCGTGCGCGGAGCCGCGGTGCGCCGCACGAATCGTGAATCAGAATTTCATCGACGGGATCAGCGGGGCCTATGCGATCGTCGACGGGCAGCGCGTCTGGAACATGCGGGATCACCTCGTCCGCGTCAATCGACGCGATCCGCTCATCTTCCTGGTCGACGCGGGGCCGATCGATCCTGATTCCGGCTACGGCGGCATTCTCCCGGCCGTCGAAGGCGGGTACTGGCTGATGCTCGAGCCGCTGTCACCGGGACGACATCACCTGCAGTTCGGCGCGACCGTCCCGAACCTGGATCCGATCACGGGCGAGCTGCTGCCAGGGACGACCGACCTTGACACCACGCTCGATCTCCGAGCCGTGCGCCGCAGACACTGAATCGCGGAGGAGGCCAGGCGGCCTCGGCGACGTCACCGCGCGCAGTTTGCAGATCTCCTGCGGTACGACGCGGCGGACATCTGCGTGGCCGCCGCTCCGTCCAAGCCGGGAAAGTCATTCACCGTCGAAGTGAAGGCGCCCGGGGAAATCCGGATCGTTCGGTCGCCCGAGCCGCGCCAGCTGGGTCACGTGTACGAGCCCGACGATCCGAACCTCGATGCGCCTCGCCTCGGCAGTCAGGTCGAACCGAAATACACGCGCGAAGCGATGGCGGCTAAAATTCAGGGTGACGTCGAGCTGACAGCGGTCGTGATGCCGGACGGGACCGTCGCCAACGTCCGTGTCGTCAAGTCGCTCGATCCGTGCCGAGGGCTCGATGAACAGGCCGTCATCGCGGCCAGGCAATGGCGCTTCGTGCCGGCGCGGATGAGCGGCCAGCCGGTGCCCGTGAAGGTCACGCTGATCCTGAGTTTCCGGCTGCACTGAGCCAGCTTCAGGACCTCATGGCCTTCATGCCTACTCGGTTCGCAGCGCGACGGTCGGATCGACGCGCGACGCCCGCCGCGCGGGCAGCCACCCTGCCAGCACGCCCACGGCCACGAGCAGCGCGGCCGCGCCGAAGAAGGTCGCCGGATCGCGCGGCTCGAGGCCGAAGAGCAGCGTCGCCACGAATCGCGACGCCCAGACGCTGAGCACCATGCCCAGGACGACGCCGCTGATGACGAGCCAGACGACGCGCCGGAGCACGAGGCGGACGACCCCGGACGGACGCGCCCCAAGTGCGAGACGCACACCCATCTCCCGCCGCCGCCGGCCCACCGAGTAGGACGTGACGCCATAGAGCCCCAGGCCCGCGAGCAGCAGCGCCAGCGCGCCGAAGAAGCCTGACAGCGTCGCCACGAGACGCTCCTGCCGGACCGACGCGCGCAATTGCTCCGCGATAGGGCTGAAGGTCAGCGAGACGTCGCCGCTCACGCGATTCACCGCGTCGGCGACGCCCCGGATCAGGTCGGCCGGCCGGCCGCTCGCGGCCGTGACGCTCAACTCGACTTCCGCCTCGTGCCGTTCCAGCTGCGCGATCGGCGCGTACATCGTCGCCTCGACGCCGCGGCGAGCCGATCGGTAGACCGCGTCGTTGACCACGCCGACGACCTGATACTCGTAGACGGTTGGCCCCTCGAGGCCCGTGCGCACGATCTGGCCGACCGGCGGGCCGGGCGCGAGGAATTTCCGCGCGAACAGCTCGTTGACGATCGCGACCCGCGGCGTGCCGAGTCGATCGGTCGCGTCGAAGTCCCGGCCGGCCATGAGTCGCATCCCGTACGTCGAAAACCACCCGGGCGACACGGCGTTGACCCAGGGTGCCCGGTCGCGTTCGGGAAGCACGGGCTGCCCTGGCAGCGGCTCGATGAGCGTGTTCCACTGCATGTTGCCGACCGGCACGAGCGTGGACAGTCCCGCGTGCGCGACGCCAGGCAATGCGGCGACTTCGTCGCGCAGCCGCTCGAAGAGCACGAGCCGGTCGTCGGGCTTGACGCGATCGATGGGGGCGTTGATGTCGGCCACGAGCAGCGGCCCTGGATCGAACCCGAGCGAGGCGCCGGTGAGCGAGGTCAGCGTCCGGATGAACAGCGCGGCGCCGACGACGAGGCCGAGTGAAATCGCGACCTGACCGACGACGAGCATGTTGCGCACGCCGAAGCCGCGGTCGCCGGCGACCGTGCGCGCCTCGGTCTTGAGCGACTCGTGCGGCGAGACGCGCGTCGCGCCGAGCGCGGGGACGAGGCCGAAGAGCAGCGCCATGCCGACGGTCACCGCGGTCGTGAAGCCCAGGACGCGCCAGTCGAGCGAAAGATCGAGCGAGACGATCTGCCGGGTCGTCGAGAACTGGCCGACGAGCAGCGCGCTGCCCCAGCGCGCGACGAGCAGGCCGAGCGCCGCGCCGGCGCCCGCCAGGATGAAGCTTTCGGCCAGCAGCTGGCGGGCGAGCCGGAGGCGCGACGCGCCGAGCGCCAGCCGCAGGCTCAGCTCGCGGCGACGGGTCGTCGCGCGCGCCAGCAGGAGGTTGGCGATGTTCGCGCACGCGATGAGCAGTACCGCGCCGACGAGCACCATCACGGTCTGGAGCGGCTGCGCGAAGCGCGCGCGCAGGTCGGATTCACCCGTGGCGGCCGACACGAGCATGAACGGCTCCGTCAGATACTCGGCCTTGTCCTTTTCGGACCAGGCCTGCGGAATCGTGGCTTCCCGGATCTGCGGCTGGCGTGCCCGCAGCGCGGCTTGGGCCTCGCTGATCGTCTGGCCGGGCTTGAGCCGGCCCACGATGTCGAGCCACCACACCGATCGCCCGTCGAGGAAGCTCTCCTTGCCGCGCATGAGCGGCTCGTCGCCGATCGGCAGGATGACGTCGGCCATGCGGCCGACATCAGCGCCGAAGAAATCCGGCGGTGCCACGCCGATGATCGTGACGGGCAGACGATTGACGTGCAGCTGTCGGCCGACGATGTCGGCGGCGCCGCCAAACCGGTGCTGCCAGAAGCGATAGCTGATGACGGCCACGGCGCCGTCGGGCCCGCCGTTGCGTGTGTCGTCGGCTTCGCTGATCGTGCGGCCGAGGACCGCCCGGACGCCGAGCACCTCGAACATGTCGCCACTCGTCCAGGCGCCCGTGACGAAGTCGGTCTCGCCGCGGTCGGCCAGATTGAAGCGGGTCCCGCACCACGCGAAGGCGTCCTGGAACACGTCGCGGCGGCTCGCGCGGATCTGCTCCCAGATGGGATTCGTCCACGACTGATCGCCGCTGGCCTGCCCTGAGGCACTGGCGCGGTCGACGAAGACCAGGCGCTGGGGGTCGGCGACGGGCAGCGGCTTCAGCAGCAGGCCGTTCAGGATCGAGAACAACGCCGTGTTGGCGCCGATGCCGAGCGCCAGCGACACCACGGCGATCGCGGTCACGACGGGCGCGGCGCGCAGCCCGCGCCACGCGTCACGAAGATCGACGAGGAACGACGACATGAAGCCTCCCACGAGTGTTCGGACCGATGGACCGCGGCCGTGCCGGCGTGCGGCGACGTGCTCGGCGACGCCGAATCGTCCCGCATCGGCAGCCGCGACGACCAAGAACGACACGCGCGCCCGCCATCCGGCGCGCCGCGCAGTCTCGTAGTCCTCGGTGAGCGCATCCCGCATCCCGTCCTCGAAGCGATTGCGGAACGACCGCGGGTACGCCGCGACGACGCACGAGGCGAGCCACTCACCGGGGCGGGAGGGCGGCGGCTCGCTCACAGCGATCCTTTGCGCGGAGCCGGTTTCCAACTGGCCACCGACGCGGCGAGGTCGGCCAGCCGCTGTTTCTCGGCCGCCAGCACGCGCTGGCCGCGGGGCGTTAGGCGATAGTGCGCGCCCCGGCGCGGGTCGGCGTCGGCGGGACGCCGTGCCAGCTCGGCGACGAGGCCCGCGTCGAGCAGCTTCGACAGATGGCGGTAGAACGAGCCCGTCCGGAGCGGCACCAGACCGCCTGACCGTTCCCGGACGGTCTGCATCACGGCGTAGCCGTGGCGGTCGCCGTCGGCGAGGGCGAGCAGGATGTAGAGGACGGCGGGCTTGAGCGGCGTCGATATGTCCATATCGGATATGTCCGAGTCGGACGCATGATATCAGACGCCGACCGAGGACACATGGTTGGCGCGGGGCAGAAGACAGAGGGCAGAAGGCAGAGGGCAAGGGTTGACCTGCTGAACGCTCCAAGTAGACTGACCGGCTATGAACACCCACGTACGTCGTCTGCTTTTGATCACGGCGATTGCCTGGAGCGCCACCGTCATCCTGCTTGCCCAGCGCGCGCCGATCGGCAACGGCATCCGCCAGTTCGTGTCGGTGGACGCGCCCGTTGTCGCGCTGACGCACGTCCGCGTGATCGATGGCACGGGCGCTCCCGCCCGCGAGGACCAGACGCTGGTCATCCGCGACGGCAACATCGCCGCTGTTGGCCCGGCGGTCTCGGTCACGCCGCCGGAGGGCGCGACCGTCATCGATGCGACCGGCAAGAGCGTGCTGCCCGGGCTCGTCATGGTCCACGAGCACCTCTATTACCCGACGGGGCCCGGCGTGTACGGCCAGCTCGGGGAGAGCTTCGTGCGCCTGTACCTCGCGGGCGGCGTGACGACGATGAGGACGGGCGGGAACGTGAACGGCGTGATGGATTTCGTGCTCAAGCGCCGAATCGAGGCGGGCGAGGTGCCGGGGCCGTCGCTCGATGCGACCGCGCCGTACCTGAACGGCCCGAACACCTTCCTGCAGATGTACGCGCTCAAGGATGCGGACGACGCGCGGCGGCAGGTGAACTATTGGGCGGACATGGGCGCGACGTCGTTCAAGGCCTACATGCAGATCACGCGCGCCGAGCTCGCCGCGGCCGTCGAGGAGGCGCACAAGCGCGGGCTGAAGGTGACCGGGCACCTGTGTTCGGTGACGTACGCGGAAGCCGTGGCTGCCGGCATCGACAACCTCGAGCACGGCTTCATGCCGGCGACCGATTTCGTGCCGAACAAGGAAGCCGACACGTGTCCGGGCCAGGCGGTGGGGCAGCGCACGATCGCCGACCTCGATCCGAACGGCGCGCCGTTCAAGGCGCTCGTGAAGCTGCTCGTCGACCACCACGTCGCGCTCACCTCCACGCTCACCGTGTTCGAGACATTCACGCCGGGCCGGCCGCTGCCGCCGGGTCTCGACATGCTGATTCCGGAGCTGCGGCAGCAGTTCCAGCAGGCCTACGACCGCGCCGCCGCGAGCCAGACGTCGATCTACAAGACCCTGTTCCCGAAGGGCATGGCGCTCGAGCGCGCGTTCGCCCAGGCCGGCGGCACGCTGCTCGCCGGCACGGACCCGACGGGATCAGGCGGCGTGATTCCGGGCTACGCCAACCAGCGCCAGCTCGAGCTGCTCGTCGAGGCGGGCTTCACGCCGCTCGAGGCGATCAAGATCGGCACGCTCAACGCGGCGAAGTACATGGGGCGGGAGGCGAGGATCGGCACGATCGCCGCCGGCAAGCAGGCCGACCTCGTGCTCGTGACCGGGAATCCCGCGGCGAACATCGCCGATGTCCGCGGGGTGGTCACCGTTTTCCGACAGGGCGTCGGCTTCGACCCGGCGAAGCTCAGGGACTCCGTTCGGGGGAAGGCAGGACTCTGGTAATCGGCAATCGATGATCGGAAATCTGGAATCGAAGAGCATCGGTGATCGAGCAGCGACATCGAGGCATCGACGATCGACATCGATGGTCGATTGACCGATCCTCGATATCGACACTCGATTATCGATGTTCTTCGATGACCGATCCCCGATATCGATGCTCGATTATCGATGTTCTTCGATGATCGATCCCCGATATCGATGCTCGATCATCGATGCTCTTCGATCGCCCGATTCCCGATTGCCCGATTCGCGATTGGGACTACTCCCCGCCGCGCCCTCGTCCCGCCGGCGCGGATGTCGCCGGCTTGTGCGGCAGCTTGTCGTCGCGGTTCGCCGCGAGGAACGCGAACGCCGCGGCGATCGTCGCGTTGCGCCGCATGTCCTCCGGCTGCAACCGCTCGTAGCTGTCGAGGTTCGTGTGATGCGTCATCGTGTCGTACTCAACCGCATCCTGGATGAACTGGAAGCCCGGCAGGCCGATCGCGTCGAACGACAGATGGTCCGTCCCCCCCGTGTTCGCGATCGTGAGCGTCGTCATGCCGATTGAGTGGAACGGCTCCATCCAGTCGCGGAAGATCGGCGCGACGGCGTCGTTGCCCTGCAGGTACACGCCGCGGATCGCGCCGGTGCCGTTGTCGATGTTGAAATAGCCCGCGAACCTGGCGGCGTCGGGCAGGAGCGTCGGCGGTGGAGGCGGTCCGGCCGGGGCCCCGCCGCCCGCGCCTCGCCCGCCCCCGGGCGCCGGCGTGCCGAAGTGGCGCGAGACGTAGTCGCGCGATCCGAGCAGGCCCTGCTCTTCGCCGGTCCACAGGCCGATGCGCACCGTGCGCCGCAGGCGCACGCCCGACTGCTTGAGAATGCGCATCGCTTCCAGCATCGCGCCTGACCCCGCGCCGTTGTCGGTCGCGCCCGTCGACGCGTGCCACGAATCGAAGTGCGCGCCGAGCATGACGAGCTCGTCCGCCTTGTCCGTGCCGGGAATTTCGCCGACGACGTTGAACATCGGCGGGTTCGGATAGTAGGTGTTCTCGATGTCGGCCTCGATCGTGACGGGCATGTTCTTCGCGAGGAGGCGTGCGATGCGCCCGTACTGCTCGGCCGGAATCACGATCGCGGTGAGCCCGGTCGTGGGATCCGTCGCGGACGAGCCGCCGATCGTGTAGATGCCGTGCCCCCGCGGCGCGGTCGAGAGCACGCCGAGCACGCCTTCGCTCTTGAACCAGTTGTTGCGATTGAACGGCGGCGCGCCGCCCGCGCCGCCGCGACCGGGCCCGGCCGCCGGCGCCCCGCGCCCGCCGCGCCCGCCGCCCGGGGGCGTCACGCCGAGTTCCGCCGGGTGCTCCGGGCTGCTCATGTTCTCGAGCTGCTCCTTCGTGTACCGCGTGCCCGGCGGGTTCCAGTACGCGGCGACATCCGGCGCGTCCGACGTGATCACCCACTTGCCCTTGAGCTTGCCGCCGGCGTACTTCGCCTGCAGATCTTCCTGCGTCGTCTCCGTCACGAGCATCACGTCGCCGCGAACGAGCCCGTTCGTGCCGGGCGTCCAGCCCGTCGGCGTGCCCGGAATGGGAAACTGCTGCGGCGCGACCGCCTCCATGTAGAACTTCTCGTTCGCCCAGCCGCGCGGAAAGTTGCAGCTCGGCGGATTATTGCCGCGACCGCCCCCGCCGCCCGCGCCCCCTCCAGCCGCCGCGCCGCCTGCACGCTGGCCAGAGGCCATCGCCGCCGCGACGTCCGGAGGACACGCCGTCCACGGCTCGAGCGACACGTTCGCGAGCCCCCAGCTCTTCATCGTCGCCACGGCCCAGTCGCCGGCCTTCTGCACGTTGGGCGAACCGGTCAGTCGCGGGCCGTAGACGTCGGTCAGGTAGCTCATGATCTCCATGACTTTGGAGTTGTCCGGATTGAGCCCCTGCTGTTTGATCTTGTTGATGCCGTCGTAATCGATGGTCTCGCTCGCGACGAGCGGAAGGCTGACGGCGATGAACACCGCGACCGCCACGCCGCCGACGAGTGCTGCGCGAAGTCTTCTGGTCATGGTTTCTCTCCTCACGGGCGGGATCACTATATCTGGGTTGGGCAGGGGCGAAGGGGTAGGGCAGAAGGCAGAAGGCAGAAGGCAGAAGGCAGAAGGCAGAAGGCAGAAGGCAGAAGGCAGAAGGCAGAAGGCAGAGGGCAGAAGGCGGGCCTCGCCCGTGTTAACGTAAACCGCGCGAAGGCAGGGGGGCCCGGCCGTCCTGCCAGCGCGGCGGAGGCCCCCCTGCGCCTGTCATCGGAGGACACGACCCATGAATCGCGTATTAGCAACCATCGGAGTATGTGCGCTCGCCGCCGCGGCCGTCGTCGCGCAGCAGGCGCGGCCGACCACGCAAACACCGGCCAAACCCGGCACATCGGTCTCAATGAGTGCCGCCGGTCCGATCACGACGTCCATTCGCGCGACGTTCGACGAGGTGAAGGACTACATCCTCCGCTCGGCGCAGATGGTCGACGACAAGGATTTCGGGTTCAAGCCGGCCGGCGTGGCCGCGGAGGTGAGGAGCTACGGGCAGATCCTTGGCCACATCGCCAACGCGAACTACGGTTTCTGCGGCAGCATCCTGGGTGCCGCCGGCGCCGGTGAGCATGGGCCGAAGGGCGAGGACTACGAGAAGATCGCCTCGCACGTCGAGATGGAGAAGGCCCTCGCCGCCGCGTTCGCGTACTGCGACAAGGCCTACACCGCCGTGAACGATCGCAACGGCGGCGACAGCATCAAGCTCTTTTTCGGCGCGGAATCGACCAAGCTCGGCGCGCTCGCGTACAACAACGCGCACAACTTCGAGCACTACGGCAACCTGGTGACGTATCTGCGCGCGATGGGCAAGGTGCCGCCGTCGAGCCAGCCGAAGAAGTGACGTGCGATCGCGAGAGCCAGGAACGTCAGGAAGTCGTCGAGTCATCAGGTCGGGGCGCTCTGTGACGCTCTGGCTGGCGGCGAGCCTGCTCGCCGCCTGCCACGCGTCGCCCGATCGCTCGTCCGTCCCCGACGGAACGCGTCGGGGCGACGTCGTGCTCTCGCGCGACAGCCATGAAACGCTCGCGCGCGTGCCGGCGAACGCCACGCTCGAGACGCTGCTGCGCCAGAACAACATTCCGGCCGACGTGACGGCGGCGGTCGTCGCCGCCGTGGGCAAGGTGTTCAACCCCCGCGGCCTGCGCGCCGGGGAGACCTACCAGCTGAGCCGAACGCTCGACGGGCTGTTTCGCGAGTTCCGCTACCCGATCGATGCCGACCGTCTCCTGCGCGTGGTGTCGCTCGATCGCACGGGGGACGGTCAACCCGAGCTCGACGTCACCGTCGTGCCCGTGCCGAAGACGGTGGAGCTGTCGGCGATTTCGGCGGAGATCTCGCGCGATCACTCGTCGATCGTCGGGACGTTCGACGCGGCCGGGGAGAACGTCCAGCTCGCGCTGAAACTGGCCGAGATCTTCGGCGGCGAAGTCGACTTCAACTCGGATCTGCAGCCGGGCGATCGCCTCACCGTCCTGTTCGAGCGCGTCTTCCGCAACGGATCGGCGTCCGGCTACGGCGACGTGAAGGCCGCCGTGCTCCACACGGGCGGCCGCGACGTCACCGCCGTCCGTTTTCTGGACGCTGACGGCAAGCCGGCCTACTACGATGAGCAGGGCCGGTCCCTCAAGCGTCAGTTCCTGCACTCGCCGCTGCCG
This sequence comes from Vicinamibacterales bacterium, assembly GCA_035519535.1. Taxonomy (GTDB): domain Bacteria; phylum Acidobacteriota; class Vicinamibacteria; order Vicinamibacterales; family SCN-69-37; genus DATEGZ01. Next base: position 28,489 of record DATIWF010000080.1, read on the forward strand.
TTCGAGCCGCGCGTGACGTCGCGCTTCTCGTACCGGCGCCTCAATCCCGTCCACGGCGACGTGCGGGCGCACCTCGGTGTCGACTACGGCGCGCCGGTGGGCACGGCCGTGATGGCCGTCGCGTCGGGCGTGGTCGAGGAAGCGGGATGGAACGGCGAAGCCGGCCGCATGATCAAACTGCGGCACGGGGGCGGATACGAGACGGCGTACCTGCATCTCTCGGCGTTCGCGCCCGGCATCCGGCCGGGCGTGCACGTCGAACAGGGCCAGCTGATCGGCCGCGTCGGCATGACGGGATCGGCGACGGGCCCACACCTCGACTACCGGATCATGAAGAACGGCGTGCACGTGAATCCGCTCGCCGAGCTCGCGAAGATGCCGCCTGGCGCGCCGATCGGCACCGACGGGCTGCCGGCGTTCAGGCAGGAGCGCGACGCCCTGCTGGCCGATTTGAGCCAGCGCGTCGCGGCGCTTCCCTCGCCGGCGCCCGGCTCGCCGAAGCCCTCCCGGTAGCGCGCTCATGTCCGCGCTCTCTCCGTTCCGGGCACTCCGGCCTGCGCCGAAGGTCGCCGCCGAGGTCGCCTCCGTGCCGTACGACGTCGTCAGCACGGACGAGGCCCGCGCGATCGCCGCGGGACATCCGCTGAGCTTCCTGCACGTGACGCGGTCGGAAATCGATCTGCCGGCCGGCACGAATCCGTTCGACGCGAGCGTGTACGCGCAAGCCGTGCGCAACTTCGAGGAGCTGAAGCGCGCCGCGCCGCTCGTGATCGAGGACGAGCCGTCGCTGTATTTCTACCGGCTGCGGACCGGCTCGCACGAGCAGACAGGACTGGCGGGCTGCTTCTCGGTCGACGAATACGACCGCGGGCTCATCAAGAAGCACGAGAAGACGCGCAAGGACAAGGAAGACGACCGCACGCGCCACATCACCGAGCTCCGCGCGCAGACCGGCGTCGTCTTTCTGACGTACCGGGCGTCGTCCGCCGTGAACGATGTCGCGCGGCGTGTCTGCGCGGGCCCGGCAGTGTATGACTTCACGGCCAGCGACGGCGTCTCGCACACCGTCTGGCGCGTGGGCGGCGGGGACGTGCGCGCGCTCGTGGACGCCTTCGCCAGACTGCCCGCGCTCTATATTGCCGATGGGCACCACCGCGCGGCGAGCGCGGCGCGGGCGCGCACCGCGTTGGCGCAATCCTCGGAGGCGGCCACGTTTATCGCCGTCGCTTTTCCCGACACCGAGGTTCGCATCCTGCCCTACAACCGCGTCGTCAAGGACCTCGCCGGGAAGGCGCCCGTCGAGCTGCTGTCGGCGCTCGGGCCGATGCTCGTCCCGGGCGCCGGGCCGCCTGCGCCGTCTCGCCGCGGGGACGTGTCGATGTATCTCGAGGGTCGCTGGCACACGCTGAAGCTGCCGACGCCGCCGGCCGGGACGCCGCGCGCCGAGGCGCTCGACGTCGAGGTCCTGCAGCGCCAGGTGCTCGAGCCGCTGCTGAACGTCGGCGATCCGCGCACCGACAAACGCGTCGACTTCGTCGGCGGCATTCGCGGGCCGGCCGAGCTCGAGCGGCTCGTCTCGTCCGGCCGTGCCGCCGTGGCGTTTTCGCTGTTTCCGGTGGCCGTGGACGACCTCGTCGCGATCGCCGACGCCGGCGGTATCATGCCGCCTAAGTCCACCTGGTTCGAGCCGAAGCTGAGGGATGGGCTGTTGGTACATCTGATATAGGGCAGAAGGCAGAAGGCAGAAGCACTGACGCGACCATGACGGTTTTGATCGCAGACAAGTTTGAACAGAGCGGCATCGACGGGCTGAAGGCGCTCGGGTGCGACGTCACGTACGAGCCCGATCTGCAGGAGCAGACGCTGGCCGGCGCCGTGTCATCGAAGGCCCCGGACGTCCTCGTCGTCCGATCGACGAAGGTCAACGAGGCCGCGATGGGGCCGTCGCTGAAGCTCATCGTGCGCGCGGGCGCCGGCGTGAACACGATCGACGTCAAAGCCGCGACGGCGCGCAAGATTCAGGTGGCCAACTGTCCCGGGAAGAACTCGATCGCGGTGGCCGAGCTGGCGTTCGGCTTGCTGCTCGCGCTCGACCGTCGGATTCCCGACAACGTCGCCGATCTGCGTGCGGGCAAGTGGAACAAGAAGGAGTACTCGAAGGCGCGCGGGCTGTACGGCGCCACGCTCGGGGTGCTCGGCACCGGCCCGATCGCGCGCGAGATGATGAAGCGCGCCGCCGCGTTCGGTATGCCCCTCGTGGCGTGGAGCCGCCGCTTCGACGGCCAGGACCGGCCGATGTCGGCCGGCGAGGCGAAGGAGCTCGGGCTCGAGGCCGCCGCGAGCCTGGTGCCCATCCGCCTGGCGCCGTCGCCCGCCGACGTCGCCGCGCGCGCCGACGTCCTCAGCATCCATCTCGCGCTCGCGCCGGAAACCCGGCATCTGGTCAACGCGGCCGTGCTCGGGCGGCTGAAGCCCGGCAGCTTCGTGATCAACACCGCGCGCGGCGAGGTCGTCGACCACGATGCGCTCCGCGCCGCGATGCGCGAGCGCAAGCTGCGCGTCGCGCTCGACGTCTTCGCCGCCGAGCCGGCGGCCGCGGCGGGAGACTTCGCCGATCCGATCGTCCAGGAGCCCGGCGTCTACGGCACCCACCACATCGGCGCGTCCACCGATCAGGCGCAGGAAGCGATCGCCGCGGAGACCGTGCGGATCGTCAAGGCGTACCGGGACACCGGACGAGCCCCCAACGCCGTGAACGCGTAGACGGGGCGTCGGCGACCTCGGTCGACGTCCGCTCCTGCACCCGCCGTGGGCCGTGCTAAAGTCCGTGGCAGTGAGGCAACGCCCATGACGACCACTGCCGTCAAGCGCATCTTCAACTTCGCCGCCGGTCCCGCGATTCTGCCGCTGCCCGTGCTCGAGGAAGCCCAGCGCGACCTCGTCGCGCTGCCAGGCGTCGGGATGTCCGTGATGGAGATCAGCCATCGATCGAAGACGTTCGAGGGCATCATCCACGACGCCGAGGCCGACATGCGCACGCTCGGCGGCATTCCCGACAACTACAAAGTGCTGTTCCTCCAGGGCGGCGCGAGCCTGCAGTTCTCGATGGTGCCGATGAACCTGCTCACGCCCGGCACGACGGCCGACTACATCCTCACCGGCGACTGGGCGAAGAAGGCGATGAAGGAGGCCAAGCGCGTCGGCGCCACCCATGTCGCGGCGACGACCGAGGAGGGCAACTTCAAGCGGATTCCCAAGCCCGGCGAGATCCAGCTGACGCCGGGCGCGGCCTACGTCCACATGACGTCGAACAACACGATCCACGGCACCGAGTGGTCGTACGTGCCCGACGTCGGCGATGCGCCGCTCGTCTGCGACGCATCGTCGGACATCTACTCGCGGCCGATCGACGTCAAGAAATATGGATTGATCTACGCCGGTGCGCAGAAGAACCTTGGGCCGTCAGGCGTGACCGTCGTCATCGTGCGCGAGGACCTGCTCGCCCGGTCGGCCGACTCGCTTCCGACCATGCTGAACTACAAGACCGCGGCCGACAACGGGTCGATGTACAACACGCCGCCGACGTTCGGCATCTACATCCTGCGGCTCGTCATGAAGTGGCTCATCGGCATCGGCGGGCTCGCCGCGATCGACGCGGTCAACGCGCGCAAGGCGAAGATGCTCTACGACGAGCTCGACCGGTCGGCGTTCTGGAAGCCGCACGCCGACAAGGACAGCCGCTCGCGCATGAACATCACGTTCCGGCTGCCGTCCGAGGAGCTCGACGCGAAGTTCTCGAAGGACGCCACGGCCGCCGGGCTCGACGGCCTCAAGGGCCATCGCTCGGTCGGCGGCCAGCGCGCGTCGATCTACAACGCCTTCCCCGAAGAGGGCGTCAAGGCGCTCGTCGAGTTCATGCGGGAGTTCGAGAAGAAGAACGGGTAGGAGAAAAGGCAGAAGGCAGAAGGCAAAGGGCAGAAGGCAGAAGGCAGAAGGCAAAAGGGAGATTGATGGCGGCGCGCCGGCAGCTCTGGTTTGCCTTCTGCCTTCTGACCGCTGCCCTTCCGGCGTCCGCTCTTGCGGGATCGCCGGTGACCGGTACGGTCCACAGTTCTGACGGCGCGCCGATCGCCGGCGCGCGCGTGGTCGTCATATCCGCCGCCAACGGGCCGGTCGCGGTGACCGACGCGTCCGGCAGTTTCGCGCTTGCCGACGTCGCGCTTCCGGCCGAGATCGAGGTGTCGGCTCGCGGGTTCGAGACGGCCCGCCGCACGGTGACCGTCGGGTCGATCGACGTCGTGCTGGCGCCGGCCGCCGTGACAGAGTCCGTCGTCGTGTCCGCCGAGCGCCCGCCGTCGTGGCGCGATCCCGCGACGGGAACGACGGTGCTCGCGAAGAGCGATCTCGACCAGATTCCGTCGGTGACGACGGACGAAGCGCTCCGGTCGATCTCCGGCTTCTCCTTGTTTCGGCGATCGTCCTCCCGCAACGCGAATCCGACGACGCACGGCGTGACGATGCGCGGGTTGTCGGCGTCCGGGTCGAGCCGGGGCCTGGTGCTACTGGAGGGCGTCCCGCTCAACGATGGTTTCGGCGGCTGGGTGACGTGGACGCGGGTGCCGCCGGAGGCGATTGCCCGCCTGGACGTGGACCGTGGCGCGGAGGGTGAGGCCGTCGGCACGGACGCGCTCGGCGGCGTCGTCCGCATCATCGCTCCGCGCGGCGACCATCTGAGCACCGTCGTCGGCGCGGAAGCCGGGTCGGTCGGGGTGGGCGCGGTGGACGCGGCGGTCGGCGGGCGAATCGGGAACGCGAATGCGTTCGGCGCGGTCAGCTGGTTCCACACCGACGGCACGATTCCGGTCGCGCCGGAATCACGGGGGCCGGTCGATCAGCCCGCGCGCGCGAATTGGGCCAACGCGTTCGGCCGCATGCAGTTCGGCGACGGCCCGCGCCGGCTGACGATCAGCGGCTGGGGCGGATCGGACGACCGCGGAAACGGCACGGTGCTCCAGGTCAACCGCATGAGCGGCGGCACGGGCGCGGCGGCCTTCGAGGCCGCGAGCGGGAAGACGACGCTCGCCGCCCGAGTGTCGGTGAGCCCGAATCGCTTCTACCAGACCTTCACGGCCGTGAATGCGGCGCGGACATCCGAGGTGCAGACCTCGGCGCAGACCACCGACGGCACGACGACGCGGGCCGTCGTCGAGGTCGGGCGCAGCCTCCCGGCCGGACAGCTGCTCGCGAGCTTCGCGCTCGCGCACGCGGGCGTGGACTTCGTGGACGCGCGCCCGACGACGACCCTGGCGCAGTCGCTCCGCGACGACAGCGACGCCGTCGCCCTCCAAGCGGGCGTCGCGCCGGTGACGCGGCTGACGCTCTCCGGCGGCGTGCGCCACGAGTGGCGGGCGGCGCCGACGAGCGCCGACGGCTACGATCAGGCAACGGTCGGCCGCGTCAGCGCCTCCTTCGAACTGGCGCGATCTGCGTTCCTGCGCGGCTCGGTCGCCTCGAGCCATCGCTGGCCGACGCTGAACGAGCTGGTGCGCAACTTTCAGGTCGGCAACGTCCTGACGCGCGCGAATCCCAACCTCCAACCCGAACGGGCCAAGTCGGCGGACGTCGCCATCGGCGTCTCGGGCGCGCGCTGGCTGCTGTCCGCCGGAGGGTTCTGGACCGTCGTGGGCGACGCGATCGCGAACGTCACACTCTCGACCGGCGCGATCATCACGCGCGAGCGACGCAACGCCGGCGACGCGCACTCCCACGGCCTGGAGGTGGACGGCGAAGTCCGGCCGCTGGACGGTCTGCGCCTGCGCGCGTCCGGCGCGTTCACCGACGCACGGTTCCGCGATTCGCTCGAGCCGGCGCTCGAGGGCAATCGGCTGCCGCAGGTGCCAGAGGCGTCGGGGTCCCTGCTCGCCGAGCTCACGCTGCCGCACGCGACGACGGCGTCCGTATTCTGGCGAGGCGTCTCTCCGCAGTTCGACGACGACCGGAATCAGTTTCTGCTGGCGACCGCCAATCAGGTCGATCTTCAGGCAGCCGGACGCCTGGCGCAGTTCCGCTGGCAGGTCGTGCTCGAGAACGCGTTCGACAGCCGCATCGAAGTGGGGAAGACGCCGCTCGTCACGCTCGCGCCGGGCCGCGCGTTTCGCGCCGGCCTGACGTGGTCACTGTGGTAGCGCGGGACCGTGGCCGCGGCCCCGCCGGCGCCGCCGTCGGCGCCGCCGTCGTCGTCCGGGCGGATGTGACTCGGCGCTGACCGCCTGACCGTCGCGTGTCTGCGTCGCGGGCGGAGGGTGCGGCGCGCGATGGTGCTTCGCCTGCTTCCAGCGCTCGACCGCGTCGGGCGCGTCGCCGAAGATCTCCAGCCACATCAAGGCGTCGTCGAACGCGGGGCGATGCGGCAGGCTGCGCGTCAGGCGGGGCGGCAGCTCCGGCTCGGTCAGCCGCGGCAGCAGCTGCATCGCCTGGCGGAGCCGCTCGATGTCCTTGCGCGCCACGGGCAGGATCCCGAAGCTCACGCGCTCCTTCTTGGGATCGCCGCCGGGCGGCCGTCGCTGCAGCGCGCCCGAGGCCACGAGGAGCGAGCCGATGAGGATCGTGTTCGTGAGCTCGGCGGGCGCGGTCGAGAATCGCTGGCGGAAGCGGTCGAGCCGCGCGAGCGAGTCCCACACGGCGGGCGGGGCCGACTTCAGCTCCGGCGTAATGAGCTCGACCAGGCGCAGGCGATCGAGCGCATGGAAGCCCGCTTCAGCCATGCCCGACCGCAGCACCTTGTAGTACTCCTCGAGCAGCCGCGCGGGCGACGCCTTCATGATGAGCGTGCGATGTTCGGCGATCGCCTCGACGACGAGGGCGTCGAGGTCGAAGCCGAGCCGCGCGGCGAGGACGGCCGCCCGGAACATGCGGACCGGATCCTCGACGAATCGCACGCGCGGATCGCCGATCGATCGGATCACGCGCTGCTCGAGGTCGCCCAGGCCGCCCACGTAGTCGATGACCGACCGCGTGCCGACGTCGTAGAACAGGGCGTTGATCGTGAAGTCGCGCCGGAACGCGTCCTCCTCGGCCGTGCCGAAGGTGTTGTCGTGGTGGACGATCCCGTGGTCGCCGGGCGGGGCGGCCGGGGAAGGCGACGACGCGACGACCGTCGATTCCGGCGCCCCTTCGGCGGCGCCCTCGGGCACGTTCTTCCGGAACGTCGCGACCTCGATCGTCTTCGGCCCGTACTTGATGTGCGCGAGCCGGAAGCGCCGCCCGATGATCCAGCAGTTCCGGAACAGCCGCTTGATCTGATACGGGTGCGCGTTCGTGCCGATGTCGAAGTCCTTCGGGTGCCGGCCGAGGATGAGGTCGCGCACGCTCCCGCCGACGAGATACGCGGTGTAGCGGTGTTCGTTCAGGCGGTACAGGACGCGCAGCGCGTCGGGGTCGATATTCCGGCGCGAAATCGGGTGATCCGCGCGCGGCACGATAACGGGATCGGGCACGCTCTCGATTATAGGTGGTCGCGCGATCGCGGGTCGCCGCTAGGGCTTGGCTTCCTTCCAGTTGGCGCCGATGCCGACGTCCACGGTGAGCGGCACGGAGAGCGGCATCGCGCGCTCCATGACGTCGCGGACGAGCCCCGCGACGGCGCCGGCCTCGCCCTGCGGCGCCTCGAACAGCAGCTCGTCGTGCACGGTGAGAATCATCCGGCTGGCCGGCGCGCGGCCCGCGTGGTGCGATTTGAGAGCCGCGGCGACGTCGATCATGGCCCGCTTCAGCACGTCGGCGGCGGTGCCCTGAATCGGCATGTTGACGGCCTCGCGCTCCGCCGCCGCGCGGACCTGACCGTTCTTGCTGTTGATCTCCGGCACGAGCCGCCGCCGGCCCGAGAGCGTCCGCACGACGCCGGACGCGCGCGCGTCCGCGAGAATGCGGTCGATGAGCACGCGCACGCCGGGGTAGCCGGCGAAATACGCGTCGATGAACTCCTGTGCGGCCTGTTGCGGGACGCCGATGTCCTTCGCGAGCGTGAACGCGGTCTTCCCGTAGAGCAGCGCGTAGTTGATGATCTTCGCGCGCCGCCGCAGCTCGTGCTTGTCGAGACCGCTCGCGCGGCCGAAGACGCGTTCGGCGGTGCGGTCATGGATGTCGATGCCTTGCTTGAACGCCTCGATGAGGGCGGCGTCGCCGGACAGATGCGCGAGCACGCGCAGCTCGATCTGCGAGTAGTCGGCCGAAATGAGGACGTGGCCGGGCTCGGCGACGAACGCGGCGCGGATCTCGCGGCCGAGCGCCGTGCGGATCGGAATGTTCTGCAGATTCGGATCGCTGCTCGACAGGCGGCCCGTGGCCGCCACCGCCTGGTTGAACGTCGTGTGCACGCGGCCGGTCGCCGGATTGACGAGCATCGGCAGCGCGTCCACGTACGTCCCCTTCAGCTTCTGGATACTGCGCCATTTGAGCACGAGGCCCGGCACCTCGTGGCCGAGCGCAAGCTCCTCGAGCACGTCCTGGGCGGTGGAGACGACGCGCGTCTTGCCGGTTTTCTTGCCGGCCGTGAGGCCCAGCCGCTCGAACAGCACGTCGGAGAGCTGCTTGGGCGAGTTGATGTTGAACTCCGAGCCCGCCAGCGTGTAAATGCGCGACGCCAGGTCGTCGAGCTCCTTCTGCATGGACGCGCCGAGCGCCACGAGTGCGGCGGCGTCGACCTTGATGCCCGCGCGCTCGATGTCGGCGAGCACGGGGATCAACGGCCGCTCGAGGTCGCGGTACACGCCGGCCAGGCCGGCGCCGTCCAGGTCGGCGGCGAGGCCGGCGGCGAGACCGAGCGGCAGGTCCGCCCGCTCCCCTGCGAAGATCGCGAGCGAGGATGCGGGCACGGCCTCGAGCGGGACGGCCTTGGCTCCACGTCCCGTGACGTCTTCCTCGGTGAGCGCGCGATACATCGCGCGCTCGAGGGCCAGGCCGGGCAGGTCGTGGCTCGAGCGCGTCGCGTCCACGAGATAGCTGGCGACGAGCGTGTCCAGATCCGCGCCGGCGAGCTCGACGCCCTCCCGCGCCGCGGCGATCGTCGCGAACTTGAGATCGTGCCCGACCTTGGCGACCGCGGGGTTGGCGATCACGGGCCCCAGCCGCGCGAAGACGTCGCGCGCGGGCAGGTTCGGCGTGTCGGCGAGGCCCGTGTGCGCGAGCGGCACGTACCGCGCCGACCCGTCCTTCGCCGAGAAGGCCCAGCCGACGATCGTCGCCTGCACGGCCGATGCCGACGAGCTGATCGCGGCCACCCCGATGCGATCCGCGGCGCCCAGACTCTTCGCGAGCGCCTCGACCTCGTCGAGCGACGCGACGACGCCGTAGTCGCGCGCCGAGGATTCGGCCGTCGGCGCGTAGTCGGCGACGAGCGTCCGGAAGCCGAGCGACGAGAACAGCGCGAAGCATCGCTCGCGTGACGGCCCCCGATAGCGGAGGGCGCCCGGCTCGAACGCGATCGGCACGTCGGTGCGGATCTTCGCCAGCTCCCGGCTGGCCAGCGCCGCGTCGGCGTTGGCGAGCAGCGCCTCGCGGTACCGCTTCTGCGTCAGGTTGGGCGCCGCGGCCAGGAGCGCGTCGAGCGTGCCGTGCGCGCCGATGAGCTCCCGCGCGCCTTTCTCGCCGATTCCCGGCACGCCCTTGATGTTGTCGATGCTGTCGCCCATCAGCGCGAGCACGTCCACGACCTGATCGGGCCGGACGCCGAACTTCTCGAGCACGCCGCCCTCGTCGTACCACGTGCCCTCCTCGCGCGGGTTGTAGACGCGGATGCCGTCGGTGACGAGCTGAAAGAAGTCCTTGTCGCCCGTGACCAGCGCGACGTCGAAGCCCTGGCGGTGCGCGGCCTCCGCGAGCGTGCCGATCACGTCGTCCGCCTCGTACCGCTCGAAGGTCAGCACGGGCACGCCGAGCGCCTCGCACGCCTCGCGCACGAGCGGCACCTGCTCGGCGAGATCCGGCGGCATCGGCGCGCGGTTCGCCTTGTAGTCCGCCGCCAGCTCTTCGCGGAACGTGCGGCCGGGCAGATCGAACGAGGCCGCGATGTACTCGGGCGTGTGGTCCGCGATCAGCTTGCGCAGCATCGTCGCGAAACCGTACACCGCGTTCGTCGACCGCCCGTCCGGACCGGTCAACCCGCGGATCGCGTGATACGCGCGATACATCTGGGAGCTGCCGTCGATCAGGAACAGGCGGGGCATCGGACCGATTGGATCGCCAAACTTCGAAGGGCGGTGAGTATATCATTCACCGCGATGCGCACCCTGGCGGCGGGTGCGGGCGCCGCGGGACTCGCGCTGCTGCTCTCGAGCGCCTGCAGCAATCCGCTCAACCCGCAGTACGAGTACGAGGAACAACTCTACCTGGAGGTCAACGGCGCGGCGACGGCCATTGTCGATGCGTCGATTCCGGCGCTCGTGGCGCTGCGCGGGACCAAGCTCGATCCCTCACCGACGGCCCGCCTCGATCAAGCCGACGTGCGCCGCGCCTATGAAGCCGCGGGCTGCCGGGTCGTGCGCGTCGGCCAGCCGTGGCGCCGCGACGGTCGGCGATTCATCCAGGTGCGGATCGAGACGGCTGACGTGCGGACGCTGTCGCAGTGCGGGCTCCTCGCGTGGTCCACCTACACGTTCGAGCCCGACGAAACGGGCCTGCACTTCGAGCAGAAGGTCGGCGCGCCGGCCGGCCGCGACCCCGGCCACGTCAACTGGGACGGCAGCGAGCTCGTCGCTTTCAAGATTCACGTGCCGAGCCAGATCATCTACCACAACGTGCGCCGCCTGAAGGACAACAGCGCCGGCGAGATCGAGCGCGGCAACATCCTGACCTGGGAGCAGACGCTCGCCGACCGCCGTGCGGGCAAGACGATCGACATGAACGTTCGCATAGAGGCGAAGTCGATCCTCTATCGTGCGATCTGGCTCTTCACCGGCTCGCTCGCCGCCGCGCTTGTCGTCCTCGCGACGATCGTGTCGCTCGTGATGCTCAGGGGGAAGAAGGCGGCGAAACACCTCTAGGGCGAGCCGTGATTATTGGGCGATCCGGACATCCTGAACTTTCTTCTCGCCGTCGCCCAGCGTGACCTTGATCGCGGCGGCCGCGACCTGTTCCATGAACACGGGATCGCCCCAGTCCTGCGGATCCATGTCGGTGACGGCCGCGAGGAAGTACTCGCCGGCGGCGAGGCCGGTCACTTTGAACCGGCCGTCGCTCGCGGGCTGGATGGGCTGGGGCGTGCGCCGCGAGCCGGACGTCCAGTGCGCGCGGTTCGTCGAGAAGACCAGGATCGTGAAGCCGGGCGTCGGCTTACCGGCCGCATCGAGCAGCGTGCCCGAGAGCTCCGCCATCTGATCGGTGAACGTCAGCACGGCGCCCGCGAGATTCTGGCCAGACTTGATGTCGATCGGCTCATCGAGCGTGTCGTGCCCTTCGACGACCGATGACTTGAGCTGCCAGCCGCTCGACGGTGACGAACCCGGCACGTTGCCGCTCAGGCGGTACTTGCCCGGTGTGACGCCAGTCATCGTGAAGCCGCCGGACGCATCCACCTGTACCGAGGCGAGGCCGACCACGATCCCACGCGGTCCGGCGGGCAGCAGCGAGATCGAGACCTTCGTCAGATCGGCCGGCGGCGCGAGCGTGCGGCCCGCGAACGCGACGCGTCCGGAGATCGTCATGCCCTGCTGCAGCACCAGCGTGAGCCCGGTCAGGTCTTCGCCTGCGATGTCCAGTTCCTGCTGCGCCCAGAGCCCTTGTGATTGACCGACGAAGGCCGGCGGCCCATCGGGACCGAACGCGACGCCGCCCGCCGGCGGCGGAGGAGGCGGGGGAGGAGCGCCCGGCGGGATGCCGCCGCGTACCACCATCGGCGGACCGCCGCCCGCGCGCGCGGTGAGCAGGTAGTGACCCGGCGCGACATTCTGACTGGAGAACTTCCCGTCCGGCGTCGTCCGGATCGACGCAAAGGTCACCATGCCCGTGACCTGCTGGCTGACTGGAATCAGGCTCATCGACACGCCCGGCACGGGCTGGCCGTCGGCGCCGAGCACGGTGCCCTCGATCTTGGCTGTCGGCACGAGCCGGACCGGCACGTCGATGCCGGTCACTTCCTGTCCGGCGCCGACGATCACGGGCTGCGCGTCCGTCGCGGACCACGTGCCGGGGTAGTAGACCGTCGAGTAGCCGACGGCGCGTCCGGGCGGGGGCATCGCGGGCGGCGGGGTCGCGTCCGCGCCGGGCGTTGGACGAGATGCCGGCACGCCGTTCGCGCCGGCGCCTCCCACGCTCGCGACGCTCGGGCGTGGCGGTCCGGCCTGCTGCACCGCCGCGAGCGCCGCCTGCATCTCCACGGCCGACAGTTGCCGCAGATCGGCGCCGAGGCTCGCCAGACTCACGGGCGTGATCGAGACGACGTAGCTGCCCGGCGTCAGACCGTACGCGCGGTACACGCCGCGGTCATCGGTCTGGATAATGGTCGGGGCGCCCGGCGTGGTGAACATCTGCAGCGTCGGCTCGCCGCCGGCCGATCGGTACTGGAGGACGCGCACCGAGGCGTTCGGTACCGGCGCGCCATAGTCGTCGAACACGCGCCCCGTGATCACGCCGCCGCGCGGCATCCTGACGGCGACGCCGGAGATGACCTGACCGTCGGCGACCGTGAGCGCCGTGCCGGGGCCGCGGCCCGGGTGCTTCGATCCGTAGTAGACCGCGACGAACGCCGGCTTCTGCGCGAGCACGGTGTAATGACCCGCGGGCACGGCGGTGATCGCGAAGCGACCCGTGTCATCGGTGGTCGTCGTCCGCTCGGCGCGCGTTTCCGTGCTGCGGAGCGTGACTCGCGCGTGGCGCACCGGCTGCTCCGATCCGTCGTCGAGCAGCACCGTGCCCGACACGACTGACGTGCCTGTCGTCGCGAGCGGGATGTCGCGTGCCGGCGGTTGCGCCGCGGGTGACGGCGTCGGCGTCGGGCGGGCGTCACGCGGCGGCACCTGCACCTGCTGCATCTGTCGCGGCGCCGCGGCCTCATCGACGTACGGGCCCCCGAGGGACGGCGTGTCCGGCTCGGAGGGGGCCGGGGTCGGGTCGAACCCCCCGGCAGGCCGCACGTTCTGCCGCGTGAGATCCTGCGTGCGCTTGTCGCCGTCGCCGAGCTGCACGCGCGTTGCGGCTCGCGTGAGCTGATCGAGGAACCGCGGGTCCTGCCACTCGTCGGCGAACTCGTCGCTGAACGCGACGAGGTAGTACTCGCCCGGCGGCAGCGCGCCGAACGCGTACGCGCCGGTCTTGCTCGCGCGCGTCAGGCGGACGCGGCGCGGATTGAGGCCGTAATCCACCCACGATCGATCGTCCGACGGGAACACCACGACCACCGACCCGTCGTCGGCCGCTCCGTCCGGCGTTCGGACGTTGCCACGCAGGTCCGTCGGCGCGTCCGTGAACGTCACGACGATGCCGGCGAGATCGCGCTCCTCGAGCGCGATCGGTGTCTCGGAGACGTCCTGGCCGCCAAGCGTCGCCGATCGGTACGTCCAGCCGGCCGGCGCGCCGCCCACGCGCAGCAGGTACTTGCCGGGCAAGAGACCGAACAGCGTGAAGTTGCCTTGTCCATCGACCCGGCCCGGGACGGTCATCGCCTTCGCCTTGCCGTCCGCAGGCTCGGCGGTCACGAGCAGCTGCGCCATGCGATCGGGCGTCGGCCGCGTCGCCGCGCCGTCGAACTCGAAATGACCCGAAAGGCTGAAGCCGGTATGGAGGGCGATCGTCAGGTCCGTCACGTCCTCCGAGCCGAGCGAGATCGGCGTCGCCGTCCACAGCGTCGGGTCTGGCGGCGCTGGAGGCGGCTTGGGCGTCGCCGTGTTCGTCGACGAGTCCATGCTCACGGACGTCGTGAACACCATCGAGCCGCCCGCGGTCTGAATGACGGTCATGTCGCCGCGCGGATTCGGTTGCTGTCGCGGCACGCGCACGGTCTGAATCACGTACTGACCCGACGGCACCGCCAGAAACATGAAGGATCCGTCGGCATCGGTAATCGACGTCGCGACGTCGGGGTCCGCCGAGAGATCGCTCGTGTCCCCCGGCACGAGGTGCACGCCCCAGTTCGCCGCCGGCCCATCCGGACCGACCAGCCTCCCGCCGATGTTCACCGCGGGCACGAGCCGCAGCTGCATGTCCACGCCCGAGCGCTCCTCGCCGGACTTGACGACGATCGGCACGGCCTGCTGGATCGTCGGCGCCGACGGGTAGTACTGCGAGGCGTACACCATCCACCGGCCGCTGGGCCCGGCGGGTGAGATCGTCCGCCCGTTGGTCGTGAGCAGAAACTTTCCATCAGGAGTCACCGGCGTGCCGCCGGTGTTGAGCGAGAACCCGCCGCCCGGGGACGACAGCGTCGTGATCAAGTCCGGCGGAAGCGGACCCTGCAGCTGGAACCCCGCCGGCGTGCTCGTCTGCACGGTCGGCGCGGCGACGATGTATTCGCCGGGGGTGAGATTGCCGAGGCGATACATGCCGCGGTCGTCGGTCTGCGCGGTAGGGCCCGCCGCGCCGAGCACGCGCCGGCCGGCGACGAGATTGCGCCGATAGACGCGCACGGTCGCGCCCACGACCGGATCGTTGCTGTCGTCGACGATCGTGCCCGTGATCGCCGCGTACTTGAACAGCCGGACTTTGAGGTCGCCGCGCCGCTCGCCGTCGTCGAGGTCGATCGACTGCGTCGAGCCGCTCGGACGAAGGCGGCCGTACGCGCCGTCGGCGTAACCGGGTTTCTGCGCGGTGATGTTGAACGTGCCTTTCGGCAGATTCTTGAACGCGAAGTGACCCTCGCTGTCGGAGAGCACGCGCGGATTCTGCGAGCCCGGTCCGGCCGCAATCGGCGGGCCGCCGCCGACGGTCACCGCGCGGAACTGAAGTCCGCCCCCTCCAGCCGCACCGCCAATCGCGACGACGGCGCCCGGAATTGGCCGGCCTCCGTCCGCGTCCACGACCTGTCCGACGATGAGTCCCGTGCCGTTCTGCTCGACGGGTCCCATCGGGACGCCGCCGAGGGCGGCGGGTCCGCCGCCCACGGTGCTCGACATGACCATGACCTGCCGGTCCTGCGCGGCGAGCGGCGTGCCGCCGCGCGTGGCCAGCGCGGCGACCGCGAGGGCGAGGGGAGTAAGAGCCCGAACCGTGGAGCGCAAGTTCGCCATCCCCACATGTTCAGGGGCTTCGGAGGGCGATGGGTACTAAATAATTGTTAAAAGGGCGGCGTGGCGTGACCCTACTGCCCGCCGCCGGCCAGGCGAAGATCCTGCGTCTTCTTCTCGCCTGCGGTGAGGGTGATCGGCATCGACGCGCCCAGGAGCTGCGACAGGAATGCCGGGTCGTACCATTCGCCGGTCTCGACGTCGGTGACGGCGATCACGCGATAGTCGCCGGGCGGCAGGCCGCGCACGGAGTACGTGCCGTCCGTGCTCGGACGCGCCGACTGGATGCGCCGCGACTGCGGCAGCCAGAACGACTTGTCGGACGGGAAGACGATGATCGTGTAGTCGGAGGTGGGCCGGCCCGACGAATCGACGAGCGTGCCGGAGAGCTCCTGCGTGCGATCGGTGAACGTGAGCACGGCGCCGCCGACGTCGCCGTTCGGCTGCACCTCGAACGGGAAGTCGAGCGAATCGCGGCCGCCGACGTCCGCGCTCTTGAGGGTCCAGTTGCCGGAGGCCTGGCCGCCGGCGCCGCCGCGAGCTCCGCCGCCCCCGCCGCCGTTGCCCGCCGGCGCATTGCCTTGCAGGACGTAGCGTCCCGGCGGCACGCCGGTCAGCGTGAAGTGGCCGCTCGCGTCCACCTGCGCGGGCGGAATGTTGCCGAGCTCGGGCGTTTGCTGCCCGCGCGCCTGGATCGTGACGCGCACGCGCGTGAGGTCGGTCGGCGGCGCGAGCGTCGATCCGTCGAATGCGACGCGGCCCGACACGGTCATGCCAGGCTGCAGATTGAGCGCGACGTCAGAGACGTCCTGGCCGTTGACCGTGACGTCCACCGACGCCCAGAGGATCTGCGCCAACTGGCCGGGCCCGCCGCGGCCGCCGCGGCCCGGACCGAACGCGTTCGGATCGGCGCCGCGTCCAGGCTGAGCCGGCGCGGTGGTCGTCGTCGTCGCCGTGTTGGGATCCGTGGTCTGCTGGCGAATCGCTGCGCGCGCCGCGATCGTGTACTGGCCAGGCGTGATGCCGATGAACGCGAACTTGCCCTCCTGATTCGCGCGGGCCATGTTCGCGCCCACGCCAGGCACGGACGGCATTCCTGATTGACCGGCGGGCACGAGCTGAATCATCGTGCCTGGCGGCAGCGATCCGGTCGGGCTCGTGACCGTGCCGCTGATCATCGCCGTCGACACGAGCTGAAGCTGAAAGTCCACGCCGCTGCGCTCTTCGCCGACGCCGAGGGTCACCGTCGAGGCCGCGCTCGCGGCGATCGTGCCCGGGTAGTACACGGGCGCGTACGCGACCGAACGCTCCTGATCCTGCTGGGCGATCTGCTGCTGCAGCGCCGCGGCCTGATCGAGCAGCTGCTGTCCGCGTCCGCCGCCCATCGCCATGCCCTGGAGCGCCTGACCCGCGCGCCCGCCGCCGCCCGCTCCGCCGCCGCGCCCGCCGCCGCCCGCTCCGCCCGGTCCGGTGTTCAGCGCGCCTTGCGCTTGAGCCTGCTGGATGAGCGAATCGACTTCCGCCGCCAGCGTCGCCCGCAGATCGCCGAGGCCGTTGTTGCGCGGCACGGCGCTCACGATGTACTCGCCGGGCTGCTGGCCGTAGATGCGGTAGATGCCGCGATCGTCGGTGAGGTCGCTGCCGGTCTGCTGCAGCGTCTTCTCGCCCGTACGGAGCACGTAGCGCATGAGCCGCACTTGTGTGCCAGGTGACGGCTCGCCGCTCTCGTCGATGACGACGCCGGTGACCACGCCGCCCTTCGGAAGCGCGACGTTGAGCTTCTCGATCTTCTGTCCGTCGGCGAGCTGGATCGGCGTGCCGGGATGCCCGGGCTTCTTCGCGCCGTAGGTCATGTCCACGTAGCCGGGCTTCGACGCGCTCAGCGTGAAGCGGCCAGCCGGAAGCGACGCAAACGAGAATTGTCCCTGATCGTTCGTCGTTGCCGTCCGGCTTGGACGAAGACCGGCGCCGCTGAGCGTGACGCGCGCGCGGCGCGCCGGCGTGCCGCTGCCTTCGACCGAGATCGCCCCCGAGATGACTCCCGTGCCGGCCGCGGGCTGCGGCTGCGTGGTGCTGTCGCGGGCGGGCTGGTTCGTCTGTCCGGCCTGGCCGCCGCGCTGGCCCTGGCCCTGCTGGCCGCCCCGCTGGCCCTGCGCGCCGAGCGACCGCACCGGCGTCTGCGGCGTCGTCTGGCCCTGGGTCTGGGCCGCCAGATGCAGCCCCGCCGCAAGCGCGAGTGCGCCCGCGACGCCCGTGACCATGCCCCTCCCGCCCGTCGGTCCCATGCCTGCCCTCAGCTCGACTATTTCGACCGCCTGCTGTCCACCGTGGTTACGTCTTTCGGTGCGCTCCCGTTTAGACGGGCGCGGACCGCATGTTGGGTCGATTTCAGCGCTTCACGACGATCTGGAGGTCCTGCTGCTTCATATCGGTCGTGGTGAGCGACACGCGCACGGCGGAAGCCCGCAGCGCCGCCAGCCGCTGCGGGTCCTGCCATCCGTCCGACGAGGCGTCGTCGATCGCCACGAGATAGTAGTCGCCGAGGGGCAGGCCGACCAGATGATACGCGCCGTCAAGTCTCGCGCGCGTCGAGCGCAGGCGCAGCGGGCTTCTGGCGGCGGACGAGGTCTGCGGCTCGGCGGGAAACGCGAGCACGGTGGCGTTGGCCACGGTGAAATACGGCGCCGTGATGACCGTGCCCATGATCTCCGTCGGACGATCCGTGAGCGTGATGACGATGTCGGGCACCTGCTCGCCGGCCGCGAGGAGGAGCGGCGTCGACAGGAGATCGCGCCCCTGCGACGTCACCGACTTGATGAACCAGCCTGGCGGCGGTTCGGCCGGAAACATGAAGTAGCTGCCAGGCGCGAGTCCGCGAATCGCGAACATGCCGTCATTGTCGACGACGCCGCGACGCGTGAACCGCCCGCTGGCCATGGCGGCGTCGATCGAGAGCACGCCGTTCTCGATCGCCGGCGGCGCATGCGTCGTCTCGAACGCGACGTGTCCGCTCACGACGGCGCCCGGCTGCAGCATGACTCGCACGTCGCTCACGTCGAGATCGAGCGCCATCACGGCCGTCTGACCCCAGAGCGACGACCGCGTGTCCTCGACGGTATCTGGCACGTCGGGCGCGACGGCCAGCGAGATCCACGCGGGGTGATCGGCGAGATCGGAAAGGTCCGCTTGCCCGCCGGCGCCGGATGATGCCACGGGTTGCGCGCGATTCGGCGCGTCGATGACGTAGTCACCGGACGGCACTTCCGGGAACACGAACGCGCCGTTCGCGCCCGACGTCGTGACCGCGCGCTCGTGGCCGAACCCGACGTCCTCGTCCTCCCTGGCCATCAGGCGAAGCAGCCGGCCGCCGATCGGACCGTCCGGTCCGACCACCGTGCCGGAGATCTTGACCGCGGGAACTGGCGTGACGTGCACGTCCACGTTGCCGCGGGATTCGCCGGCGCCCACCGTCACGACGGTCGCCGTCAGCGTCTCGCCCGTGCCGACGTGATACGTCGTGCGATACGCGAGCCGATGCGTCCTCGTCGAGCCCGGCGGCACGGGCAACATGGCACCAAACGGCAGCAGGATCTGCTTGCCGTCCGGGCTGTCGCGGAGGTCGCTGACGCGCCGGATCGAATCGAGAAGCCCGACGGGCGGCGTGGCGGGAGCGCTCAAATCCGCCTGCGTGCTTCGCGCCATCAGGCCGGCGAGCGTCGCGTCGAGCAGGCCGGCATCGGCGCTGATGACTGCCGACGGCACTTCGACGAGATAGTCGCCGGGGACGAGATTCGAGATGTGATACGCGCCCTGGTCGTCGGTCGTGTCCGATCCCGACGGCGCGAGCTGCCGCGTGGTGCCGACGTACTGCCGGCGCAGGACCTCGACGCGCACGCCGACGAGCGGCTCGCCAACTTCGTCCACGACCGCGCCCCCGATCGCGGCCGCGCGCCAGAGCGAGATACTGGCGTCCGTCGCCCACTGGTGATCGACGAGATCGAGCGGCAGGCCGTCGCCACCCGCACGGCGCTGGCCGTACCCGCCGTCGATGTAGCCCGGCTTGGTGGCGCTGATGAAGTACCGGCCGCCGGCGAGGCCGACGAAGTAGAAGCGCCCGCGATCGTCCGCGACGCGCACGTTGGCCATCCGGCCTTCGAGGCGAACCACCGCCTGCGGCACGCCGCGGCCGGTCGCGGCATCGACGACCTGTCCGAGGACCATCGCCGGCCCGCTCGGATGGAGCGACGGCATGATGAACGGCGTCCAGCCGCCGGGCGGCACGTAGACCTGGGCCGCGGCTGGCGACGCGACGAGCGAGGCGGCGAGCGCCGCCCCCACGACGAGCCCGATCGATCCGGACCATCGCGCCATGTCGCTGAATTGATTGTAGCGTCTACTTCGCGTCCAGCTTGAGCTCGTTCTTGACGGTCACGACGCCGTCGATCTGCGCGAGCGCGTACGCCAGCGTGCGCTCGAGCTCGTTGTTCACGACGCCCGTCAGACGCACGTGCCCGTAGTCGACGATGATGTGGATCGGCGGGCAGGCCATCGCCGCATACTGCCAGAACGCCGGGTGGGTGTAGATCGCCTGCGCGAGGCGCTGCCTGAGGTTGTTGTCCGACGCGAGCGCGGGCAGCACGGCGATCCGGTTCGTGAGGCTGCGCACGCCGTCGATCTTCGTCACTCGCGCGCCGATCTCCTCCCGCTTGTAGGGCATCGTGACGTCGCCGGTCAGCGTCACCGCGCGATCGCTCACCGTAATCACCACATCGTCGAAGATCGTGAGCGCCGAATACTCCCGGAGGGAGGTCAGGACCCGCTCGGCGAGCTTCTGGTCGGAGACCTGGGCGTGCGCCGGCTGCGGCACGAGCAGCGCGCCAGCCACCACGAGCATCAGGAGCAGTTGTCTTGACATGAAGGGCCCCGGGCAGGGGCCAGCGTCTTCAGCCTGTGTCAGAGCAAGAGCGGTACCAAGCGCGGGCCGGACCGTTCCGGCGGATCGGCCGGCCGCCGCACCCGGGCGAGGACAGGCGTCGAGGACACTTCAGGACGCGATGAAGCCCTTTCGCGCGCGGACGATGTAGTTGCCCTTGCGCACCTGGACGTCGATCTTGTGCCACTGACCGTCCTTGGGAATCGACGACACGTAGCCGATGAAATACTGCCGGCTCAGCTCATCGGCGATGCTCGACGTCGCGGGATCGAGGTCGCGCGGCGAGACGATGATCTCCGTGCGGCCGCCGCTGTCGTCCGTGATCGCCCGCAGCGCGTCCGGATTGACGCGATCGCTCGAGCTCGACGAGTGCCGCGAGGATGACGACGGCGGGGGCGGCGGGGGCTTCGGACTCGAGTGTTGCGGCGGCGGGGACGCGCCCGGAAACGGCGCCGGCACCGGCTGCGGCGACGAGGACGACGGCCGCGACGGCGTGCTCGAGGACGTGCGGCTCGAGTAGTCGCTGCCGTTCGACGCGTCGATCCCGATGGCGTAGACGAGCACCTCGGACTCGCGAATCAACTGCTGCAGCTGCGGCACGCGCGTGTGGCTGCTCGTGTCGTTGCCGTCGGAGATCACGACCAGCGCCTTCTTGCGATTCGACCCGCGCTCGGCGAGCGGAATCGCCTCGGCGACCGTGTCGTAGATCGCCGTGCCGCCGACGGGCTTCACGTTGCCGAGCGCCTGGCCGGCCGCCCGGCGATCCGTCGTCCACGACTGGATCAGATCGGGACGGCTGTCGAAGCGATACAGGAACACCTCGTCCTGCGGGCCGAGCAGGTCCACGAGGAAGCGGTTGAGCGCGGCCTGCGCCGCGACGATCTTCTCGCCGAGCATGCTGCCGCTCGTGTCGAGCGCGAGGCCCAGGCTCACCGGCACGCGCTCGGAGTCGAACTGGGCGATCTCCTGCGGCTTGCCGTCCTCGTAGACGACGAAGTCGTCCTTCTTGAGCCCGCCGACAAAACGACCGTTCGCGTCCGTCACCGTCACGCTGACGTTGACCAGATCGACGCCGGTCTTGAACGCGAAGCCCTGACCCGTCGGCCGCTCCTGCGCCGCCGGCGAGGCGGCCAGCAGCGCGACGGTTCCGACGACTCCGAACCAGACGAGCCCGTCGAACCTGGTGAACCTCACGATCCCACCTTTTCCCCGTCGTTCTTCGGTTCATCGCTGCGTCTGTCCACGTGCGGCACGACGCTGCCGTCCGGCATCCGGAAGCCGACGCGATAGCGTGCGACGAGCCCTGAAACCGCGAGACGGAGCGTGAACCTGGCGTCGACGCCCGGATCGAGCGAGGCGAGATCGACGGGGACGCGTGCGTTGGCGAGGTACTGGCCCTGCGCGTCGAAGAGATAGACGACGGCGATCACGCCGCGAAGCGGCGCGGCGCTGCCCGGATTGTGCACGAGGCCCGTGACGATGAAATAGCCCGGCTCGTCCGTCGAGTGCTGGAGGGAGGTCAGCTCGAGCGGGTGCGCGACGGGCGTCAGCGCCGGCGCGGGCGTCACCGCCACCGTGGTCGCCGCGTCGCCAATCGACGGATGCAACGCGTAGACCGTGCCGGCGCCGAGCGCCATCATGCCGGCCACCGCGGCGAACGCGAGCCAGCGGCGGCGCGGCGGCGCGGGCTCCGCCGTCGCGCCGAACATCGCCTCGCTGTCGAACGAGGGCTGATCCCAGGCGACCTCGGGCGCCCCGGGCTCGTCGCGCTCGAGCGCGCTGAAGCGAACCGCGGGCGAGGTTCTCGCCGGCGCCGCGGCAGGCGCGGCAAACGCGAGCGTCTCGAGCGCCTCGACACGCGCCGCCGATCGCAGTCGGCCCTCACGCACCAGACGCCACGCGACCACGCTCATGCCCGTCGCGATCGCCAGCGACGAGAGACTCACGACAATCAGCACGATCTCCATTCGATCACCTCAACTTGAACTCGACGGACACTTCGACGACGACATCGACGGGCGCGCCGTGACGACGCGCGGGGCCGAAGCGCCACTGACGCACAGCTTCGATCGCTTTCTGCTCGAGGCCGGCGCCGAGCGTGCGTGTCACTTTCACGTTGCCGACCGATCCGTCCTGGCGCACGACGATCTCGAGCACGACGTCGCCCTCGATCGAGCGGCGCCGCGCTTCGTCCGTGTAGCCCGGCCGGACCTCGCGCAGGAGCACGGGCGGCTCGACGCCGCTGCCGGGCTGGAACGGTCCACCGCCGGTGCCCCCGCCCGATCCGGGACCGATCCCGCCGCCGCGTCCTTCGCCGATGCCGACCCCATCGCCGCTGCCAACGCCGCCGCCCGAGCCCGGCCCGTTGCTCGACGCCGCCGCCGCGGGGCTGGCCGTGAGCGTGCCGGGAGTGTCGACGGGATCCGCCGGTACCGGCACGACCGGGGCCTGGATGGCCTGCGGTGTCGGCATGAATTTCGGCGGCTCGGGAGGCAGCAGCGGAGGTGGCGGCGGGGGAGGCGTCTCGACCGGCAGCGGCGGGCGTTCGATCGTGCGGGGCGGCGCCGGAGTCTTCCTGACCACGGGCACCGGGTTGGAGGGCTTCTTCTCCGGTTTCGGGGCCTTCCGCTCCGCCGGCGGCGGCGGCGCCGGCATCTTCAAGCCGCCGCCACCCCCGCCGCCTCCGGGTCCGATCGACATCAGGAACACCAGGTGCGCCGCCGGGGCGGGGACGATTTGCTCCGTGTCGGCCGCGTTGAAGACGCCCAGGGAAGCGAGGGTCAGGATGAGAGCCAGGAGCACGCCATGGACAAGGCCGGACAAGAGCAGCGACGCGCCGGTCCGGCGGGCGCGATTCGGCGTGGCGCTGAACGGCGCCTGATGTTCGACCGCCGGCTCGGGCTCCGCGCGCAGCAGGCGGACCAGGGTAATCGCGTCAGCGCACGCGATAAATTCACGGACGGTCGCTGCGTGGCCGGCCTCCACGAGCGCGCGGACGCGGCTCTCGGGCACGCGGGCCGCACGGGCAACCTCTTCTATCGAAAAGACTTCGTCGTAGGTGGACCCGGCCGGCACAACCCGCACCTTGGGGAGCTCAATAGTCTTTCGGCAAGAGGCAGATCGGGCACTAGGTGTCGGGCATCCCTTACACTCCGCTCCATGACTCGAGCAGCCATCGTGACGGGTGCCTCCTCTGGAATTGGCCGCGCGACCGCCAGCAAGCTGGCGGCGGACGGCTTCGCGGTGCTGGCGGTGGGACGCGATGAGCGCGCGCTCGCCGAGGTGAGCCGCGAGATCGAGCGCGCGGGCGGCCGGGCGGAGCGGCTGGCCGTCGACGTAACGGCGGCGGAGGCGCCGGCGCGCATCGTCGGCCGGGCGATGGAGGTCTGGGGCGGCCTCGATGCGCTCGTGAACGCGGCCGGCATCATCGCGACGGGCAGCGTGGTCGAGACCAGCGACGAGGGTTGGGACGCGATGCTGGACGTGAACGTCCGGGCGCCGTTCCGGCTGATCCGTGAAGCGGCCGGCGCGCTTGCCGATCGCCGCGGCGCCGTGGTCAACGTCTCGAGCGTCGCGGGGACGCGCGTCTTTCCGGGCCTCGCGTCGTACTGCGTGAGCAAGGCCGCCGTCGATCAGCTCACGCGGTGCGCTGCGATCGACCTCGCGCCGCGCGGCGTGCGGGTGAACGCCGTCAATCCGGGCGTCGTGGTCACGAACCTCCATCGGCGCGGCGGCATGGCGGAACCGGCGTACGCCGCGTTTCTCGAGCGCACCGCCGTGACGCATCCGCTGGGCCGGCCGGGCACGCCCGACGAAATCGCCGATCTCATCGCTTTCCTCGTGTCGCCGTCGTCGTCCTGGATGACGGGGGACACCGTCGGGATCGACGGCGGGCGGCATCTCACGTGTCTCAGATAGGGATCACGTGGCTTCTCCCTTCCGGCTTCTACGTATGACGTGATGTGCGCCCGCGCCAGCGTCCGCTTCCGGACTCTTGACGCGGCGCAGCCCGCGCGCGATGATCAGATATCGAAATTCGATATTGACAGTCGATAGCTGGAGAACAGGGGGCGTCGATGAGAGTCGCGTGGAGTGTGCTCGTGGCATCCGTGGCGGTCGCGCCGATTGGCGCGCAGGCGCCGGGTCCGGTCGCGCCGCCGGCGTCGATCACGCTCGACGCGCAGCTGCGGTCGCAGTTCGGCGTGTCGCAGCGGCTGCTCACGAAGCTGGCCGACGTGATGCCGGCCGACGCGTACAGCTTCCGGCCGACGCCGGACGTCGCGCCGTTTGCCGCGCGCATCGCGCACGTCGCGTCCGCCAACTTCGCGATGTGTGCGACGCTGCTCGGCCAGCCGAATCCGAAGGCCGGCGTCGATCTGGAGAAGACCATCGCCGACAAGGCGGCCGCACAGGCGGCGCTCGCCGAGTCGTTCGCGTTCTGCGGCGACTACGTGAAGGGCCTCACGCCCGAGCATCTCGGCGACACCTACACGACGACCGTCGTGACGCCGGACGGCAGGCGGACGCCGACGCCGGCGGCCCGTGCCGGGCTCTTCGCGTATCTCGTGAACCACAACAACGAGATGTACGGCTACCTGTCGATGTATCTGCGGCTGAAGGGCCTCGTGCCGCCGTCGAGCGATTCGACTGGCCGCGGCCGCGGAGGGCGGTAGTCGTGGGACGCCGACCGACGGAGATGCTTCGCGGCACGCTCGATCTGCTCGTGCTCCGGACGCTCGAGCTGCGCCCGCTCCACGGCATCGGCGTCGCCGATCGGATCCGGCAGGTCACGGGCGGCACGTTTGCCATCGGCCCGGGCTCGCTCTTTCCGGCCCTCCACCGGCTCGAGCAGGAGGGCTGGATTCGCGGCGCGTGGCGCGTGCTCGAGCAGGGCCGCCGCGCGCGGTTCTACACGCTCACCGCCGCCGGCCGGCGCCAGCTGAAGGCCGAGCGCAGGCAGTGGTCGCGCATCGTCGCGGCCATCGGCCAGGTCCTCGATTCGGCGTAGCGATGCGGTTCCTCGATCGCTTCAGGCACCTGATCGACACGCTGTTCCAGTCCCGCCGCGTCGATCGAGAGCTCGACGAGGAGCTCGATCAATGGGTCGGCGAGCTGACCGCGCGGCATCGCGCCCGCGGCGCCAGCCCCGCCGAGGCGAGGCGGCAGGCGCTGTCGGAAATCGGCAGCGTCGAAGCCGTCAAGCAGGAAGCGCGCGACGAGCGGGTCGGCGCCTCGCTCGCGGGCCTGCCGCAGGACGCGCGATACGGCTGGCGCGCGCTGCGCCGGACGCCCGGCTTTGCCGCGCTGGTCGTGCTGACGCTCGGGCTCGGCATCGGCGCCTCGACCGCCATCTTCAGCATCGTCAACACGCTGCTCCTCGCGCCGCTGCCCTACCGCGATTCCTCGCGGCTGGTCTTCATCTGGTGCGACATGACGGACGGGGGCTATCCGCGCGCGCCGCTCTCCGGACCGGAGCTGAACGACTTGAACACGCGCACGAGCCGCTTCACGGGCTTCGGCGCGATCTGGGCGAACACGGCCACGCTCGCCGGCGACGGGGATCCGGAGCAGCTTCGCGTCGGCCTCGTCACGACCAATTTCTTTTCCGTGCTCGGCGCCGACGCCGCGCTCGGCCGTGTGTTCGGACCAGACGACGAGCAGCCCGGCGGCGGGGGGATTCTGCTGAGCTGGGCGGTGTTCGCGCGGCGCTTCGGCGCCGATTCGTCGATCGTCGGCCGGCGCATCCTCGTGAACGGCCAGCCGACCACCGTCGTGGGCGTGATGCCCCGGGAGTTCCGGTTGTGGCTGCCGGCGGACTCGGCCGTCCCCGACGACCTGCAGGCCTGGCTGCCGCTCCGCCGGAAGAGCCTCATCGGCGGCCCGCGCGGGCAGCAGTTCCTGCGCGTCGTCGGCCGGATGAAACCGGGCGTGACGATCGAGGACGCGCGCGCGGACGTGACCGCGACGGCGGCCGCGATTTCCCGCGAGTTCACGGAGTACGGCGCGAGCGGGCGCGTGCTCACGACAGTGACCCTGCAGGACGACGGCGTTCGCGAGGTCCGCGCGCCGCTCGTCTCGCTCTTCGGCGGCGTCCTGCTGCTGGCCGGGATCGCGTGCGTGAACGTCGCCAACCTGCTCGTCGCGCGCGCGGCGGCGCGGCGGAAGACGACGGCGCTGCGGATGACCCTTGGCGCGGGCGCGGGGCGGCTCGTGCGCGAGCATCTCGTCGAAGGGCTGATCCTTTCCGGCGGCGGCGCGATCGCCGGCCTCGGGATCGCCCAGCTGGGGCTGCGTCTGATGGTCGCCTGGCGCCCCGCCGGTCTCGACCGCATCGCGCACGCGCACCTCGACGCCCGCGTGCTGGGCTTCGCGTGTCTGCTGGCGCTCGTCTTCGGTGTCCTGTTCTCGATCGCGCCGCTCGTCGAGATTCTGCGCGCCAGTCCGGCCGCGGTCCTGCAACGCGACGGTCAGCGCGCCGCCGGCAGGCTGCACCTGCGCACGCGCGCGGCGCTTGTCGTCACCGAGCTCGCCCTCGGCGTCGTGCTCGTCGTCGGCGCCGGGCTGCTCGGCCGGACGTTCGTCAGGCTTCAGCGCGTGGATCCGGGATTCGCGACCGATCGCATGCTCACGTTCCGGCTCGCCCTGCCGTTCACGCGGTATCGGTCGCGCGACGCGATCGACGATTTCTCGCGGCGGCTGCAGGCGAATCTGGCCGGCGTGCCCGGCATCACGGGCGTCGGCGCGATCAGCCATCTGCCCTTCGACGACCTGCCGAACTGGGGCGGGCCCTACGCGATCACGTCGGGCGCCGACGAGACCAAGGCGCCCGACGCCGACTACCGTGCCGTCAGCCCGGGGCTGCTCGACACGCTCGGCGCGCGGCTCCTCGAAGGGCGCTTCTTCACCGAGTCGGACGACAAGGCGGCGCAGCCGGCGATCATCGTGGATGACCTCCTCGCGCGGCGCGCGTGGCCGGGCGAGACCGCGCTCGGCCGGCAGATCGCGGTGGACCCCGGATCGTCGGGCCATCCGACGCAGTGGGCGACGATCGTCGGCGTTGTGCGCCACCTCCGGCTTCGCAGCCTGTCGGAGGATCTCACCGAACAGGTGTTTTTCCCGGTGCGGCAGACGCTCCGCAATCCGATGGCGTACGTCGTGCGCACCGGCGGCGATCCCGCGGCGCTGGCCGGGCCGATTCGCGCCGTGATTCATCAGATGGACGCCGAGCTGCCGGTGTACGACGTCCGCCCGCTCGAGTCGTACGTCGGCGCGGCGTCAGCGAGCCGCCGGTTCACGGCGTGTGTGGCGACGGGCTTTGCCGGCGTCGCACTGCTGCTGGGGGCGGTCGGGGTGTACGGCCTCATCGCCTACGGCGTCGCGCGCCGGCGGACCGAATTCGGCGTCCGGCTCGCGCTCGGCGCGCATCGGTCTCAGGTCGTGCAGCTCGTGCTCCGGGAGGGCCTCGCGCTTGGCGCGCTCGGCCTGGCCCTCGGCGCGGCGGGTGCGCTCGCGGCCGCGCGCTGGCTTCAAAGTCAGTTGTATGGCGTCACGCCGCTCGATCCCGCAACGTATGCGATCGCGATTGGCGTGCTGGCCGCGGCGGTGCTCGCGTCGAGCTGGCTGCCGGCGTGGCGGGCGGCGGCGTCGGATCCGCTGGTTGCTCTTCGAGACGAGTGAAGACAGAAGGAAGGCAGAAGGCAGAAGGCAGAAGGCAGAGACTGCTGACTCCTGGCTTCTAACTCCTAACTTGATCCCTTGGAGCGGCAGCTTCCAAATAGATGATGCCCTCCGCCTCGCCAAGCACCCGTGTCGCCCGGCAGCCGCCCCGCATGAGCATGTCGCGCAGAGCGTCGGCCGTCACCGTCGTGCGGGACGGCGTCAGCAGGCTGAAGAATCCCGTGCGAGGAAGCGCATCGATCGCGACGAGCCGCCCCCCGGGGCGTAGAATCCGCAGCGCTTCGCCGACGCACGGCGTCCGGTCCGGTTCCGCGAGGCTCGACAGCCGGCGATTGATCACGGCGATGTCGAACGTTCCCTGGTCGAACGGCAGCCTGGTTGGCGGAGCCTCGTCGAACTCGACGAGGACGCCGGCCCGGGCGGCGGCGTTCGCCACCTGCTGCGCCGCTCCGGGCGCGTGATCGACGACGCGGACTTCGCCGGTGAGGGCGGTGACTTGCGAGAGCGCGGCCGCCAGTCCGGGATCGGCGCTGCCGATCACGAGCACGCGGTCGCCCGCCCTCGCGCCGACCATTGCGACGCCCGTCTGATGGGGTGATGGTCCTTGACGAAGCTTCAACATTCCTGCGTCGCCCGTTGTGAGCCCCAGCGGGAACCTCTCGGGAGCCGTGAGGAACCCCGCGGAACCTCTGATCCTCGAATGATATAGTTCTGCCCCGTGACGAAAGGCCTCAGTATCGCTCCTGCCGACGGGAAACTTGGCATCCTGCTCGTCGGACTCGGGGCAGTCAGCACCACCACGATCGCCGGCATCATGGCGGTTCGCAAGGGGATCGCCAAGCCTATCGGGTCGCTCACCCAGATGGGCACCATCCGGCTCGGGAAGCGGACCGAGGGCCGTTCGCCGGCCATCAGCGAGGTCGTGCCGCTTGCGGGGCTCAACCAGCTCGTGTTCGGCGGGTGGGACATCTTCGAGGACGACTGCTACGAAGCGGCCCGCACGGCGGGCGTGCTGGAAGCGGACGTGCTCGACAAGGTCAAGGGCGAGCTCGCGGCGATCAAGCCGTGGCCGGCCGTGTTCGACCGGCAGTACGTGAAGCGGCTCGACGGCCCGAACGTGAAGAAGGGCAAGAACAAGCGCGATCTGGCGGAACAGGTCATCGACGACATCCGCAAGTTCAAGAGCGCGAACAAGCTCGACCGGCTCGTGCTGGTCTGGTGCGGCAGCACGGAGGTCTTCATGACCGAGTCGGCCGCGCACCAGTCGGTGGCGGCGTTCGAGAAGGCGCTCGAGGCGTCCGATCCATCGATTCCCTCGAGCATGATTTACGCGTATGCCGCCATCCGTGAGGGCCTCCCGTACGCCAACGCCGCGCCGAATCTCTCCGCGGACATTCCGGCGCTGCTCGAGCTCGCGCAGAAGACCGGCTCGCCGCTTGCCGGCAAGGACCTCAAGACGGGCCAGACCCTGATCAAGACGATCATCGCGCCCGGCCTCAAGGCGCGGCTCCTGGGCGTCGCCGGTTGGTACTCGACGAACATCCTCGGCAACCGCGACGGCGAAGTGCTCGACGACCCCGAGTCGTTCAAGACGAAGGAAGAGAGCAAGAAGTCCGTTCTCGACTACATCCTGCAGCCGAATCTCTATCCCGACCTCTACAGCGACCTGCACCACGTCGTCCGCATCAACTACTACCCGCCGCGCGGCGACAACAAGGAGGGCTGGGACAACATCGATCTCTTTGGCTGGCTCGGCTATCCGATGCAGCTCAAGATCAACTTCCTGTGCCGCGACAGCATTCTGGCGGCACCCATCGTGCTCGACGTCGCGCTGTTCCTCGATCTGGCGAAGCGCGTCGGCTATTCAGGCATCCAGGAGTGGCTGTCGTTCTACTTCAAGAGCCCGATGCACGCGCCGAGCGTGTATCCGGAGCACGACCTGTTCATCCAGCTCATGAAGCTCAAGAACACGCTGCGGTACATGAAAGGCGAGGAACTGATCACGCATCTGGGGCGGGAGTACTACGATTAGCGGCATTGCGGATTTCGGGATCGCATCAATGCAGATTGATTGATGGATTGACCTGATTGAATCCGCAGTGATTCGATTGCGAGATCGTCAATTGCAGGAGCTGCATCCATGAAGTTCCGGCCAGCGTTGTTCGGCGGTTTGCTCGTCGGCGTGCTCTCGTCGGTTCCGTTCGTCAGCGCGGGGAACCTCTGCTGCTGCCTCTGGGTCGTCTCCGGCGGCGTGCTGACGGCCTACCTGATGCAGCAGGAGAAGCCGGAGCCGATCGAGGCAGGCGACGCCGCGCTCGGCGGGCTCGTGGCCGGGCTGATTGGCGCCGTGATCACGGTCATCATCGGTCAGGTGCTGCTGAGCGTCACCGGGCCGCTGGTGCAGGACCAGATCCGCCGCGTGCTCGAGTCGAATCCCGACGTCCCACCCGAAGTGAAGGACATGGTCGGCCGGTTCACGACCGGTGGCGGCATCGCGCTGCTGCAGCTCGCGATCGTGCTCCCCGTGTACGCGATCTTCGGCTTGCTCGGAGGCCTGCTTGGCATGGCGATCTTCAAGAAGAAGGTCACGCCGCCGCAGGCGCCGGCGACGCCAACGGCCTAGAAGGGCAGAAGGCACAACGGAGGGAGTCGTGTCGAATCCTGAGATCCACTCCCTCCTGAGCGAAGAGCGGACGTTCCCGCCGCCGGCGCACTGGCGGGCGCACGCGCGGGCGAACGATCCCGAGATCTATCGGCGCGCGGCCGCCGATCCCGAGGCGTTCTGGGCGATGTTCGCGACCGAGCTGGACTGGATCCAGCCGTGGACGAAGGTCCTCGACTGGCAGCCGCCCTACGCGAAGTGGTTCGTCGGCGGCCGCCTCAACCTCAGCGCGAACTGCCTCGACCGGCACGTCAGGACGGCGCACCGCAACAAGGCCGCGATCCTCTGGGAAGGGGAGCCCGGCGATCGCCGGACGCTCACGTACTTCGATCTGCACCGCCAGGTGTGTCAATTCGCGAACGTCCTGAAGGGACTCGGCGTCAAGAAAGGCGATCGCGTCGCCCTCTACATGCCGCTGATTCCCGAGCTGGCCGTGGCGATGCTCGCGTGCGCGCGCCTCGGCGCCGTGCACAGCGTCGTGTTCGGCGGCTTCAGCGCCGACGCCCTCCGCGACCGCATCAACGACGCGCAGGCCACCGTGCTCGTCACGGCCGATGGCGGCTACCGCCGCGGCCAGATGGTGCCGCTGAAGCAGATGGCCGACGAGGCCCTCGCCGGCACGCCCTCCATCCGCAACGTCGTCATCGTCCAGCGCGACGCGGGCGCGCAGTTCCCCGTGCACGTGAAAGAAGGCCGCGACCACTGGTACCACCGGCTGATGCAGGACGCCTCGGCCTCGTGTCCGTACGAGTCGATGGACTCGGAGGACATGCTCTACATCCTCTATACCTCGGGCACGACGGGCAAACCGAAGGGCATCGTCCACACGACGGGCGGGTACCTCGTCGGCGCGTACGCGACGACGCGATGGGTCTTCGACATTCGAGACGAGGACGTCTACTGGTGCACGGCCGACATCGGCTGGGTCACCGGCCACAGCTACGTCGTGTACGGCCCGCTCGCCAACGGGGCGACCGTCGTGATGTACGAGGGCGCGCCGGACTGGCCGCAGAAAGACCGCTTCTGGGACATCATCGAGCGCTACGGCGTCACGATTCTCTACACCGCGCCGACCGCGATTCGCGCGTTCATGCGCTGGGGCACCGAGCATCCCGCCGCGCACGACCTCAGCAGCCTGCGCCTGCTCGGATCGGTCGGCGAGCCGATCAACCCCGAGGCATGGATGTGGTACTACGAGCACATCGGCCGCAAGCGGTGCCCGGTCGTTGACACGTGGTGGCAGACCGAGACGGGACAGATCCTGATCACGCCGCTCGCGGGCATCACGACGCTCAAGCCCGGATCGGCCACGCAGCCGTTTCCCGGCATCAGTGCCGAGGTCCGCAACGCGAAGGGCGAGCGCATTCAGGAAGGCGGCGGACTGCTGGCTCTCACGAAACCATGGCCCGGCATGCTGCGCGGCATCTACGGCGATCCCGAGCGGTACGTGCAGCAGTACTGGAGCCGGTGGACGGACGGCGTCTATTTCACCGGCGACGGCGCGCGGATCGACAAGGACGGCTACCTCTGGCTGCTCGGCCGCGTGGATGACGTGCTCAACGTCGCCGGGCATCGCATCGGGACGATGGAGGTCGAGAGCGCGCTCGTCGATCACCCGAAAGTGGCCGAGGCCGCGGTCGTCGGCCGCACGCACGAGATCAAGGGCCAGGCGGTCGCCGCGTTCGTCACGCTCAAAGAAGGCGTGCAGGCCTCGCCGGCGCTCATGGACGAGCTCAAGGAGCACGTCGTCAAGCGCATCGGCGCGATCGCGCGGCCCGATCAGATCCTGTTCGCCGCGGATCTGCCGAAAACGCGATCCGGAAAGATCATGCGCCGCCTGCTGCGCGACATCGCCGAAGGCAAGGCGCTCGGCGACACCACGACGCTCGCCGATCCCAACGTGGTCGCGAGGCTCAAGGGCGAGTACGAGGCGCTGGAAAGCTGAGACGGGCACAAGGGCAGAAGGCAGAGGGCAGAAGGCAGAAGGCAGAACGCAGAGGGCAGAAGGCAGAGCGGCCGGTGCCCAACCGTCTGGGAACAGGCGGCGTCCAAATCGCGTATTCTGGAAGGCCGGCTGAGCTTATGTCACTGATTGAAACCAAGGACCTCTGGAAGACCTACGTGATGGGCACCGAAGAGGTGCACGCGCTGCGCGGCGTGTCGATCCAGATCGAGCGCGGCGAGTACGTGGCGATCATGGGGCCGTCCGGCTCGGGCAAATCGACGCTCATGAACCTCATCGGCTGCCTCGACACGCCGACCAAGGGCAGCTATCTCCTCAACAACAAGCAGGTCAGCCAGATGAACGACGACGAGCTGGCGCGGATTCGAAACGAGGAGATCGGGTTCGTCTTCCAGACGTTCAACCTGCTGCCGCGCGCGACGGCGCTGCACAACGTCGAGCTGCCGCTCGTCTACGCGGGCGTGACGGGCAAGGACCGGCTCGACCGCGCCAACCAGGCGCTCGTCAAAGTCGACCTCGCCGATCGCAAGACCCATCGACCCAACGAGCTCTCGGGCGGCCAGCGCCAGCGCGTCGCGATCGCGCGCGCGCTCGTGAACAATCCCTCGATCCTGCTCGCCGACGAGCCGACCGGCAACCTCGACTCGAAGACCGGCGAGGAAATCATGGGCCTCTTCAAGAAGCTCCACGCGGGCGGCAACACGATCGTCCTCGTCACGCACGAGGCCGACGTCGCCGCGCACGCCGATCGGGTCATCTACATTCGGGACGGGCAGGTCGAAAAGGACGTCAAAAGGGCGGCATAGAGTGCCAGGCATTCGGCACCAGGCATCAGGCACTCGCACGCGCCTGGTGCCCAGTGCCTAGGGCCTGATCTAAACGGCCGCCCAGTGCCCCGCGTCGACCTCGCGAAGCGGCAGCGCCTGGAATCCCGCCGCGTCGAACGGAATCCGCTCCAGTTTCTGCCCCGGCTTGAGGTGCGGAATCGCCGACAACAGCGCCTTCGTGTAGGCGTGCACGGGCGCGGTGAACACGCGCTCGGCCGCCGCGACTTCGACCAGCCGCCCGCGGTACATCACGGCTACGCGGTCGCAGATCTGGCGCACGAGCCGCAGATCGTGCGCGATGAAGAGATACGTCAGGCCCAGCCGCTGCTGCAGGTCGAGCAGCAGATTCACGACCTGCGCCTGCACCGAGACGTCGAGCGCCGACACCGGTTCGTCGCAGATCACGAGCGACGGCTCGAGCGCGAGCGCCCGTGCGATGCCGATGCGCTGCCGCTGGCCGCCGCTGAATTCGTGCGGGTATTTCGACAGGTCCGTCGGGTCGAGCCCGACCAGCTCGAACAACCGCCGGACGCGCGCAGCCTGCTCGTCGCGCGTGCCGATGCGATGGATCGCGAGCGGCTCGCGAACGATGTCCCCGGCGCGCATGCGGGGATTGAGCGACGAATATGGATCCTGAAAGACGATCTGAAGGTGCCGCCGCGTCTGACGCATCTCGCGCGCACCGAGCGCCAGCACGTCGAGATCCTTGAACTTCACTTCGCCCGACGTCGGCTCGATCAGCCGCAGCACGCACCGGCCCGTGGTGGTCTTGCCCGAGCCCGATTCGCCCACGAGGCCGAACGTCTCGCCGGCGCCGATCGAGAAACTCACGTCGTCGACCGCCCGCACGACCTCGCGCTTGCGGAACCAGCCGCCGCGGCCGGGAAACTCCTTGACGAGGTGGCGGACGTCGAGGAGCGGCGTCACGCGCGGCCTCGGCCGGCGGGGCGCAGCGCCGGCTCGTTGAGAAAGCAGCGCACGTCGTGGCCGGCGGCGACGGCCGTGATCTCAGGCGCGCGGTCGCCGCACGGCTCGAACCGATCCGGACAGCGCGGCGCAAACGCGCAGCCTCGTCCGACCTGACCGATGGCCGGCACGCTGCCCGCGATTGCCGTCAGCCGCTTGCCCGGCTGCGCGCCGGGGATCGACGCCATGAGCCCTCGCGTGTACGGGTGGGCGGGCGCCGCGAAGAGCTGATCGACGGGCGCCTGCTCGACGATCCGCCCGGCGTACATGACGGCAACGCGATCGGCCATCGTCGCGATGACGCCGAGGTCGTGCGTGATGAGGAGCACTGAAAGGGAGAACTGCCGGCGCATGTCGCGGAGGAGGTCGAGAATCTCCGCCTGCACGGTGACGTCGAGCGCGGTCGTCGGCTCGTCGGCGATGAGGAGCGTGGGCCCCGCGGCGAGCGCGATCGCGATCATGGCCCGTTGGCGCAGGCCGCCGCTGAGCTGGTGCGGATATTCGCGCGCGCGCCGCGCCGGGTCCGGCACGCGGACGGCGTCGAGGAGCTCGATCGCCCGAACCTTCGCGGCGGCACCGCGGGCGAGGCCGTGGACGGCCAGCGTCTCTTCAATCTGGTAGCCAATCGTGTAGACGGGATCGAGGGCGACCATCGGCTCCTGGAAGACGAAGCCGATTCGCCGTCCGCGGACCTGGCGCATCGCCGGCTCGTCGAGATCCAGCAGATTCCGGCCGTCGAGCTCGATCCGCCCGCCGGCGACCCGGCCGGGCGGCAGCACCAGGCGGATGATCGAGAGTGCCGTGACGGACTTGCCGCTGCCCGATTCGCCGACGAGGCCGAGGGTCTCGCCGGCCCGGATGTCGAAGGACACGTCGTCGACGGCGGCCGCCTCGCGGCCATCGGCCAGTCGAAACACCGTGCGGAGGTGCTCGACCCGGAGGCGGGGGACGTCAGGTGGCGATTTCACGGTGCTCGCCGAAGACGCGGCGGAGGGCGTCGGCAATCTCGCCGAGGGTGGCGCGGGCCTCGACGGCGGCGATGATTTGTGGCACGAGGTTGGCGCCATCCCGCGCGGCGTGCTCGACCGCGTCAAGGGCCTGCTGCCACGCCGCCCGGTCCCGGCTCTGACGAAGGATCTGGACGGCGGCTACCTGCCGGCGCTCGCTTTCCGGGTCGATGCGAAGCAGCGCGATCGACGTGCCTTCGCCGGTCACGTAGCGGTTCACGCCCACGACCACGGCCTTGCCGGAGTCCACGGCGCGCTGGGCGGCGTAGGCCGCGTCCTGGATCTGGCGCTGGATTTTCCCCGCTTCGATGGCCGCGAGCGTCCCGCCTCCAGCGTCGATGGCGTCGATGAGCTTCCGCGCGTCGGCCTCGATCTGGTCGGTCCGGCGCTCGACCGCCCAGGCCCCGCCGAGCGGGTCAACCGTGTTCGCCACGCCCGATTCGGACGCGATGATCTGCTGCGTCCGGAGGGCAATCCGGGCGGATTCCTCGGTCGGCAGCGCCAGCGCCTCGTCGCGCCCGTTGCAATGGAGGGACTGGGTTCCGCCGAGCACCGCGGCCAGCGCCTGAATCGCGACCCGCACGATGTTGTTATCGGGCTGTTGGGCGGTGAGGGTACTGCCCGCGGTCTGGGTATGGAAGCGCAGCTGTTGGGCCCGCGGATCCGTGACGCCGAACCGGTCGCGCATCACGTGCGCCCACAGGCGCCTCGCGGCCCGGAACTTCGCGACCTCCTCGACGAAGTCGTTGTGCGCGGCGAAGAAGAACGAGATCCGCTGGGCCAGGCGATTCACGTCGAGTCCGGCGGCGCGCGCCGCCTCCACGTACGCGATCCCATTCGCGATCGTGAACGCGACCTCCTGCGCGGCCGTCGATCCCGCCTCGCGGATGTGATAGCCGCTCACCGAGATCGTGTTCCAGTTCGGCAGCTCGCGGTCGCACCACGCGAAGATGTCGGTCACAATCCTCAGCGAATGCCGCGGCGGATAGATGTACGTGCCGCGCGCGACGTACTCCTTGAGGATGTCGTTCTGGATCGTGCCGGAGAGCTTCGCGATCGGCACGTTCTGGCGGCGGCCGACAGCGACGTAGAGCGCCAGCAAGATGATCGCGGTCGCGTTGATCGTCATCGACGTGGACACGCGGTCCAGCGGAATTCCGTCGAAGAGCGTCGTCATGTCCTCGATCGAATCGATGGCGACGCCGACCCGGCCGACTTCGCCGGCGGCCATCGCGTGGTCCGAGTCGTAGCCCATCTGTGTGGGCAGATCGAACGCGACGCTCAGGCCGCTCACGCCCCGCTCGAGGAGGTACCGGTAGCGCGCGTTGGACTCGGCCGCCGTGCCGAAGCCGGCATACTGCCGCATCGTCCACAACCGGCCGCGATACATCGTCGGCTGGATGCCGCGCGTGAAGGGAAAGGCTCCCGGCTGCTCGTCACCCGGCTCGGCGGGGCGGGTCAGGTCCTCCGGCCGTGCGAAATGGCGCGACATTAGTCGCATTCTAGTGTGATTTCTTGCCGCGCGCCCGGGCCGCCGCGCCCGTAGTGGCCGGGTTCGTCCTCAAGTTCGTCGATCGATTTGGCACAATGTGTGATCGCCGCGCGAGCGTCCACGTTCTTGATATTTTGCCGCGCGAGCCTGGTGCAGGAACCCCCGGCAACCCCTTGATTTTTCTTTGACACTCTGTACAACGCGTGAATACAATGCCCGCAGTTTCGCACTTCCTTCCTGCCATGTTGGTTTCATTGTCCGGTCGCCGTGACGTCACACTTCGCCCGAAGCGGGGACGTACGGGTCTGGACTCTGCGCCGGTAACCCGGCCCGGCGGCGTGTGGAGGTCCGGATGGATTCGGTTGTAAGCCAGCTGGCTCGCGAGCTGTCAGAGGCGATCGCGGCTGCAGTCGGCGACGACGCCAGAGTGGAGGCGTGCCGCGAGAAAGCGCGGGCCGCCGGGTTCGACATGCGCGTCTCGCTCGACGCGGTGATCGATTTCATCAACCGATCGGGCCACGCGGCGCCGAAAGGCAGCGGACGCAAAGCTGCGCGCACGCCGCTCGAGATGAGCGCCAACGACCGGCGGTTCCTCAAGTCGCTGAGGATCTCCGCCGAAGAGCAGGCAGAAAAAGAAGTCGAGTAGCAGGACAACACGTCGCAAGGAGAAGGAGCCACGGACGTGCGGATGCTGGCACCCGCGGCGTTAGCTGTCGCCATGCTCGCGGCCGGATCGGACATCGTCACGCGCGCCGCGTACGACGGCTGGCGCCAGCCGCGCGACGCCGCGCCGCATCCGGCCACGATCGTCGTCGACGAAGGGCCCGGACCGTCGTCGTTGCGCGCGCTCGTCGCGAAGTCCGATCTGATCGTGCGCGGCCGCATCGGAACTCCCGGCGCGCCCGAGGCGCTCGCGGGCGCCCGCGCGCCGCTGGCCGTTCGCTACAGCCCGGTGGTCGTCCTCGAGACGCTGAAATCGGCCGCCCCGGATTCCGTGCGGCTGATGCAGTTCGGCGGCACGATCGCGGCCGACGATCGCGTCGTCGAGACCCGCAATCCGGTGGCGCTCGACTTCCCGCCCGGCGGCCAATCCGTCCTGTTTCTCAAGAAACACCCGGCCGTCGATGCCTACGTGCTCGTGTCGTCGCTCGTCGGCGTCTATCGGCTGGACGACGACGGACGGTCGGTCAGCCTGCCCGCCGACGCCAGGCAGATGCCGGAGCTGTTCGGTCGCCGGACGATGACGGCGGACGAGCTGCGCGCGGCGATCGCGAGAGCCGGACGCTAGCGACCCGGGCAGGCGAAGGTCTCCCGGAGTCGACGGCGGCGAGCTGCGCCCGCGCCGCCTGCCACTATCCGAACTTCCAGCTTCTGGCTTCTCAGTTCTGACTTGTCACCTGCGCGGCACTACCGCACCGGCCACTCGAACGGAAACAGCTTGCCCGCGGCGACCGGGTCGAGCTCGAGGCCGGCCAGGTGCGCGGCGTATGACAGGACCGGATCGCGCCCGGCGGCGAGGTCCCGCGGCGACGGCAGCCGCGTCTCATCCGGCGTCACGCCGGCGCGTTCGAGGCTGTGGCCGTCGGTCATGATCACGTCGGCGTCGGTGACCGAGAACGCGTAGTAGAGCAGGGCGTCGTTGCCGAGGCGGAAGGGATAGCCGATGGCTTCCATGACCGCGCCCGCCGAGCGATCGCCGATGACCGTGCCGCGATGTTCGAGCTGAATCACCCGCGAGAGCACCTCGGCGGCCGACGCGGATCGGCTGTCGATGAGGACGACCACCTTGCCGGCGTAGGCCACTCGTCCCCGCGTCGGCGCGACGACTTTCTTCTGATCGGCGCGTGCCATGCGGGTGGCGACAGCGACGTCACGGTCGAACAGGTTGCCAACCATCCGGACGAGCGTGTCCACGCGGCCGCCGGGGTTGCCACGCAGGTCGAGCACGAGACCCGCGTGCTTGCGCGCCTCGCTGAACAGCCGGTCGATTTCGGCGTCCTCGGCGAAGAACGCGGGCATCTTCCAGATCATGACGGCGCCCATCTCGACGTGCTGCTGCCGGAGCGACCGCAGCGCGTCGTCACGCTCCTGATTCACGGCGCTGATCTCGTTGCCGTTGGTCAGACTGCGGGCGATGCGCTTCTGGTGCACGGTTGACGCGACCATGACGGTGCGCAGGTCGCCGCCCGGGCTCTCGACGACGAGCTCAGTCGAGGTCCGAGGTGCGAGCACCGTCAGGATGTAGCGCACCGTGTAATCGCTCTCCCGATCGATCGGCAGGCCGTTGATGGAGATCACCCGGTCGCCCGGCGTGAGGCGCGCCGCGGCGTCGGTCCCGGCATGCACGTGCGTGACGAACGCGTCGTTGCCGACGAGGTCCAGTTGATAGCCGTAGTCGACCTGGAACGACCGCGCCGGGGGCTGGAAGAACGTGTGAGAGTCCTTGAGGCCTTCCAGGAACTGTGCGACGACCACCTCGCCGGCGTCCACCGAGGTCGCCGCTTTCAGCCTGTCCGAGAAGTCACGGTAACGGGCATCCAGGTCCACGCCATGAAACGCGGGGTCGTAGTAGTGCGCCTTGACCGTCTCGTACGCGTTGCGCAGCATCTCGCGGATCAGGTACGCGTCGTTTTGACTGAGACCCTGGGCCGAGGGCGTGGCCACAAACCCCAGCGCGATGAGAACCGTGAGGGAGGCACGCATCCTGCGCTTCATGCCTTCATGGTGTGCTCGATCTCGCCTGACTCGCCTGCTTCGCGACGGCCTCGGCCGCGCGCCTGGCCGCCTCGGGATCGCCCAGGTACTCGCTCTTGATCGGTTTGAGCTCGCTGTCCAGTTCGTAGACGAGCGGGATCCCGGTGGGGATGTTGAGCTCGGCGATATCCGCGTCGGAGATGTGGTCGAGGTACTTCACGAGCGCGCGCAGGCTGTTGCCGTGCGCCGTGATCAGCACCCGGCGGCCCGCGCGGATCGACGGCGCGATCGTCGCGTGCCAGTACGGCAGGAACCGGGCCACGACGTCCTTGAGGGACTCGGTGGCGGGCACGTCCGCGGGCGCGAGCGCCGCGTAGCGCGGGTCGTGCGCGGGATGCCGCGGGTCGTCGGGCGCGAGCGGCGGCGGCGGGATGTCGTAGCTGCGCCGCCAGATCTTGGTCTGCGCCTCGCCGTGCTTCGCCGCGGTTTCGGCCTTGTTGAGCCCCTGCAGCGCGCCGTAATGGCGCTCGTTCAGCCGCCAGTTGCACGGCATCGGGATCCACATCAGATCGAGCTCGTCGAGCACGATCCAGCACGTCCGAATCGCGCGCTTGAGCACCGACGTGTACGCGACGTCGAATGTGAACCCGCCCTCGCGCAGCAGCCGGCCGGCCTCGCGCGCCTCGGTCCGGCCCTGGTCGCTGAGATCGACGTCGGTCCAGCCAGTGAACCGGTTCTCCTTGTTCCACGTGCTTTCGCCGTGACGCAGGAGGACGAGCTTGGTGGCGGGCGTCATCGGTGTGCCTCGTTTCCCGGCGTCCGCGGAGCCGGCGCTCGAAGCCGCAGCCTCCGTCCGCGCCGATTTCGAACTAACGGACATCGCGATGTGCGACAGCATGAGCCTGAGCGGACGGAGCGACCGGTTGCTCGCGGCATCTCCGTTGAGGCCCCCGACATCAGCCCACGCTCGACGTCAGCATGCGTCAGGCCGTGGCGCCAATCTGGCGGATCGCGGCCGTGCCCGCAAACCGCGCCTTCGCGCCGAGCGATCCCTCGATTCTGAGCAGCTGGTTGTACTTGGCCGTGCGGTCGGAGCGGCTCGCCGATCCGGTCTTGATCTGTCCCGCGCAGGTCGCGACCGCGAGGTCCGCAATCGTCGTGTCCTCGGTCTCGCCCGACCGATGCGAGATGATGCTCGCGTAGCCCGCCTGCCGCCCCATTTCCACCGCGGCCAGCGTCTCGCTCACCGTGCCGATCTGGTTGAGCTTGACGAGGATCGCATTGGCGATGTGCTTCGCGATGCCTTCCTTGAAGATCGACGGATTGGTGACGAAGATGTCGTCGCCCACCAGCTGGATTCTGCCGCCGAGCGCCTGCGTGAGCCGTGCCCAGCCCGGCCAGTCGCCCTCGGCGAGGCCGTCCTCGATCGAGACAATCGGGTACTGTCGCGTCCAGTCTTCGTACAGGCGGATCAGATCGTCGGACGACTTCCTGCCCTCGCCGGACTTCTTCAGGTCGTATCCCTTCGTGCCGTTGTCCCAGAACTCGCTCGCGGCGACGTCGAGCGCGATGAACACGTCGCGGCCCGCGTGATAGCCCGCGGCGTTGACGGCTTCGAGGACGAGCTCGACCGCGTCGCGGTTCGACTTGAGGCTCGGCGCGAAGCCGCCCTCGTCGCCGACGCCCGTTGCGAGCCCGCGCTTCTTCAGAAGGCCGCGCAGCGTGTGGAACGTCTCGGCGCCGGCGCGGAGCGCCTCGGCGAACGTCGGGAGTCCGGCCGGTACGACCATGAACTCCTGAAAGTCGACGTTCGTGTCGGCGTGCGCGCCGCCGTTCAGAATGTTCATCAGCGGGACGGGCAGCAGCGGCCCCTTGGCGCGCGCCGCGGCGGGCACGAGCTCGGCGAGCGAGGCCCACAGCGGCTGGCCGGCCGCGGCGGCATTGGCGCGCGCGACGGCCATCGAGACGCCCAGGACGGCGTTCGCGCCGAGCCGGCCGAGATTCGGCGTGCCGTCGAGCTGCTGCAGGCGCCCGTCGACGGCTCGTTGATCCGAGTC
Source organism: Vicinamibacterales bacterium (assembly GCA_035519535.1). Taxonomy (GTDB): domain Bacteria; phylum Acidobacteriota; class Vicinamibacteria; order Vicinamibacterales; family SCN-69-37; genus DATEGZ01. The sequence continues at coordinate 69,979 of DATIWF010000080.1, forward strand.
GACGCCCGTGAGCGCCGCCGCGATCTCGCCGTTGACGTGCGCGACGGCTCTCGTGACGCCCTTGCCGCCGTAGCGGCGCGCGTCGCCGTCGCGAAGCTCGAGTGCCTCGTGCGTGCCCGTGGACGCTCCCGACGGCACCGCTGCGCGGCCCGACGCGCCGCCCTCGAGCGTGAGGTCGACCTCGATCGTCGGGTTGCCGCGCGAATCGAGAATCTCGCGGGCCTGAATGCTGGTGATCTTCACGCGGTGAGCGACCTCCGGGCGGCGGGGCGAGGCGGCATGATAACATCACTCCGCGGCTCCATCCGGGAGGCGGTATGCCCCGGCAGATTGCTCTTCACGTCGCGTGTTTGTCCACGGTGTTGATGGCAACGAGCGCGGCGGCCCAGCCGCGCGCGCCCGTCCCGCCCTCCGCGCCTCAGCAGGCGTCCGCTGCGGGCGGCCTCATCCGCGGCATCGTCCGCGACGATGCCGGCGCGGCCGTGCGCGACGTCGCCGTCATCGCGCTCGGCACGACGCTCGCGTCGGCGCGGACCGACGCCACCGGCCGCTACCAGCTCGCGCTTCCGGTCGGCGACTACATTCTGCGCGCCACGCGTGACGGCTACGTGTCCACGTTCCGCGAAGCGATCCGGATGCAGACGAGCGTCCAGCTCGAGCGCAACATCACGCTGACGCGCCAAGGCGCGACCGGGCGCCAGGTGCTCCTCGCCGGCACCGGCCTCGGCGATCTCACGTCGTGGCTGCCGATCCCGGATGCGAAGAGCGACAAGGACGCCGACCACTCCCACGATGAGGCCGCGTGGCGGCTGCGCTACCTGCCGCGCACCGCGCTCCGCGATGTCGGCGCGGGTGGAGACGCCGCGGCGACCGACGTGCTCACGCCGCCGTCCTTCTTCGGCAGCGACTTCACCGGGCAGGTGAACTTCCTGACGACGTCCACCGTCGCCTCGTCGTCCGCGCGGACGATGCCGACCGACTGGTCGCGCGGGGTGGCGTCGGCCTCGCTCGGCGCGCACATGGGCGCGGGCGACTGGATCGTGCGCGGAGCGTTCAATTCCGGCGACGTCTCGTCCTGGGTGCTGCACGGCGAGTACCGTTCGAGCAACGACCAGCCGCATCGCCTCGCGCTCGGCGTGTCGCACAGCGCGCAGACGATCCTCGACCGCGACACCGACCTGCCGATCTCGCTGCAGACGGCGAGCGCGCAGTCGCGCAGCGTCGGCGAGGTGTACGGCTTCGATCGGTGGCGTGCCGCCTCCTGGCTCGAGCTCGGGTACGGCCTGCGCCTCGATCGCTACGATTACCTCGCGACGCCCGCGCTCGTGAGCCCGGAGGCCGGCCTGCGGGTCCAGGTCGTGCCCCGTACGTTCGCCGTGATGTCGGCGTCGCACCGGATGGTCGCGCCTGGCGCCGACGAATTCCTCCCGCCGTCGGCCACCGGCCCGTGGCTCCCGCCGCAGCGCACGTTCTCGTCGCTCGGCGGCGCGCCGCTCGCGGCCGAGTCGGTGGACACCTACGAGCTCGGCTTCGACCAGCAATTCGGCCACGACGACAACCTGCGCACGGTGTCCGTTCGCCGGTTCCGCCAGTCCACCGAGGATCAGGTCGCGACGCTCTTCGGCGTCGACGTCGAGGGCGACAGCGCGCACTACTACGTCGCGACGCCCGGAGACGCGCAGGTGGACGGCTGGAGCGTGGGGATCGCCGGCCGCCTGTCGCGCAACGTGCGCGGCCGCGTGGACTACTCGCTCGGCCAGACCGCGTGGTCGCCCGAGAGCGGGGCCGCCGCGCTGGCGCGCGTCGCGCCGTCGGCCGTGCGCGACGGCCGGGAGTCGCTGCACGACCTGACGACCACGCTCGCGACGAGGTTTCCGTCCACGTCCACCGAGGTGTCGATGGTGTACCGGGTGAACTCGGCGTTCAGTCAGGCCGGGTCGGTCGGCCGCTCGCCGCTCCTCGACGGCCGGTTCGACGTCGAAGTCCACCAGGCGCTGCCGTATCAACCCATCCGCGGCGGACAGCTCGAAGTCCTGTTCGCCCTGCGGAATCTCTTCTACGACGTCCACGAGACGCGCTCCTTCTACGACGAACTTCTGACCGTCAAGCCGCCGATGCGGCTGGTCGGCGGGATCCAGATTCGGTTCTGATCGCGGGCTCTGCCGTGACGCCACTGAGACAGCTCAGGCCGCTGATTCGTGTCGCCCTGCCCGTGGCAGTGGCGGTGGCGCTCGTCTGCATGGCGGTCATCAACATCGCGCTCGTCAAGACCTGGCACGGCGAGCTCGACGACGGCGTGCTGTGGCAGACCGTCGGCGCGGACGTCGTGGCCCAGGACGTCGCGCCGGGATTTGCCGGCGATCGAGCGGGCATCAAGCCGAACGACAAGCTGGTGATGATCGGGGATCAGGAGATCACCAGGTCCGAGCAGGTGGTCGCCATCCTCCACACGGCGACCGGCGAGCAGCCGCTCCCGTACGTGATCTCGAGGCAGTCGGTCGAGAAGCCGTTCCAGGTCGATCTGCTGCCGATGCCGACCGTCAACGGGTCGTTGTACTACTCGCTGGCGCTCGTCGGGATCCTGTCGATCGTCGTGGGCGCGTCGGTCCGGCTGCGGCGGCCGAACGACCCGGCCACGCTGCACTTTTTCTGGCTGACGGTGGCGTTCTTCGGCGTCCTCGCGTTCACGCCGGCCGGCCGGTACAACCACCTCGACTATTTCTTCGAATGGTCGGACGCGGTCGCGCGGCTGGCGCTGCCGCCGCTGTTCCTGCACTTCGCGTTCGTGTTCCCGGATCGGCCGAACGCGTGGGCGAACACCGACCTCGGCCGCGCGGTGATCCCGGTCCTGTATCTGCCGGCGCTGCTCCTGGGCGTCGGGCGCGTCACGCTCGTGGCCGGCGGCCTGCACGGCACGCAGTCGTCGCGCACGCTCGAGCAGTTCGAGCTGTTCGCGTACGCCTATCTGGGCATCTGTCTGCTCGCCGGCCTGCTCCTGATGCTGCGCGCGCTGACGCGCCTCCGGTCGATGACGGCGCGGCGCCAGCTCCGCTGGATCGTGTGGGGGTCGTCGCTCGGCGCGCTGCCGTTCGTCGTGCTCTACATCCTGCCGCTGCTCTTCGGCCGCGTCGTGCCGCTCGCCGAGTACACGGCCGTCCTGCTCGGCTGCATTCCGCTCGCATTCGCGTCAGCCATCGTGCGCTACCGGCTGATGGACATCGAAGTCATCATCAAGAAGGCGCTCGTCGTCGCGGCCGTCGTGCTGCTGCTCGTCGTCGCGTACGCGGGCGTGTTCTGGCTGGTGAACCTCACGCTGGGCGCCGACGAGAACCGCAGCAGCTTCTGGGCGCTGTTCGCGATGCTCGTGGGCGCGCTGATCGCGCCGTGGCTGTGGAACGCGATTCAGAACGGCCTCGACCGGCTGTACTACAAGGACCGCTACGACTACCGCAAGGCGCTCGTGAGCTTCGCCCGCGAGCTGAACACGGATCTCGACCTGGGCCGCTTGAGCTCGCGGCTCGCGGGCCGGATTCGCGAAACGCTCGGCGTGGACAAGATGGCCGTGTTTCTGCCGGAGGCGAACGACGACCACGCCGGTCCGTTCGTGGCCGTCGCCTCCGAGGGCTTCGAGGGCAGCCGCGTGCCGCTCATCCGCCGGAGCTCGGCCCTCGGCGGGCGCCTGCTCGGCGGCCAGATGGCGGTGCTCGACGACCCGCAGCCGATCCGCCGGTTCGGCGGCGAGGAAGCCGGCGAGTGGCGCGAGGCCGGGCTCTACAGCTTCGTGCCGTGCGTGTCCAAGGACGTGACGATTGCCGTGCTGGCGGTCGGCCGGCGGCCGCAGGGCGAGCCGCTCAGCAGCGAGGACATCGCGCTGCTCGGCGCCGTCGCCGGGCAGGCGGCGACCGCGCTCGAGAACGCGCGCCTCTACGGCCAGTTGAGCGTGAAGGCCGCCGAGATCGAGCGGCTGCGCCAGTTCGGCGACAGCGTCGTCGAGTCGCTGAGCGACGGGCTGATCGTCGTCGATCTGGAGGACCGCGTGCTGCGGTGGAACCGGCGCGTCGAGGCGCTGACCGGGATCGAGCGCGGGCGCGCGACCGGCCGTCGTCTCGCCGGGCTGTTCGCCAAGCCGTTCCTCGAGACGCTCCAGTCGGTGCGCCGCGAGTCGTCGGCCGGCGGCACGGTGTATCGCGTGCCGCTCGCGACCGGCCATGGCGACGATCGACGCCTGCTGCTCGTCAACCTCGCGGTCGCGCCGTTCCAGACCTCGGATGGATCGCAGGCCGGGTGGATCGTCGTGCTCGAGGACATCACCGACCGCGCGAATCTCGAGGAGCAGCTTCGGCTGTCGGAGAAGATGGCGGCGATCGGCCTGCTGGCCGCAGGCGTGGCCCACGAAGTCAACACGCCGCTCACGGGGATTTCGAGCTTCACGCAGATGCTGCTGGAGCGATCGGCGCCCGACGATCCACGGACGCAGCTGCTCGAGAAGATCGAGCGGCAGACGTTCCGCGCGGCGAAGATCGTCAACAGCCTGCTCAACCTCGCGCGGCCGTCCGGCGGCGAGACGGGCCCCGTCGATCTCAACGCGGTGATCGGCGACATCCTGTCGCTGCTCGAGCATCAGTTCAAGCTCGGCCACGTGCAGGTGCGCAAGGACCTCGCGTCGTCCGGCGTCGTCGTGCGAGGCATGGAGTACAAACTGCAGCAGGTGTTCCTGAACCTGTTCCTCAACGCGCGCGACGCGATGCCCAAGGGCGGCTGGCTGACGGTGGCGACGCGCCTCGATACGGACAGCGCGATCATCGAGGTGGCCGACACGGGCGTCGGCATCCCCGTGGATCACATCGGGCGCATCTACGATCCGTTCTTTACGACGAAGCCGGAAGGACGCGGCACGGGCCTCGGCCTCTCGGTGACCTACGGGATCGTCCAGGAACATGGAGGCACGCTGACGTGCGAAAGCCAGCTCGGGCAGGGCACGCGCTTCCGCCTGGTGCTGCCGTTGATGGACCAGCCGACGGCGGAAGCGGCGACACGGTGACGCGCTGATGGCTGAGACATCCGCCTCCATCCTCATCATCGACGACGAAGAGATCGTTCGCGAGGCGCTCGAGGCGCTGCTCACGAGCGAGGGCTACGCCGTCGTGTCGGCGCCGACGGCCGAGCGCGGGCTCGAGATCGCCGGCAGCCGTCCGCTCGACGCGGTGCTGCTCGACCTGATGCTGCCGGACCGCAACGGCCTCGAGGTGCTCGACGAGATCCGGCGTCAGGACGACGAGCTGCCGGTGGTGATGATCACCGCGTTCGGCACGATCGACGGCGCCGTGGCCGCGACGAAGCAGGGCGCGTTCCACTACCTCGCGAAGCCGTTCAAGAACGACGAAGTGCTCGCCGTGCTGCGCAACGCCGTCGAGCGGCGCCGGCTCGTGCGCGAGAACCGCGTGCTCCGCGACCGGCTGCGATCCGGGGCGTCGCGCTTCGACGAGATCGTCGGCAGCAGCCAGAAGATGAAGGCGGTGTACGACCTGATCTCGCGCGCCGCGCCGAGCCGTACGACGGTGCTCATTCAAGGCGAGAGCGGCACCGGCAAGGAGCTGGTGGCGCGGGCATTCCACCGCCACTCGTCGCGCGCCGACCGCGCGTTCGTGACGGTGAACTCGGGCAGCCTGCCGCCCGACCTCCTCGAATCGAATCTCTTCGGACACGTCAAAGGCGCGTTCACCGGGGCGGTCTATCAGAAGAAGGGCCTCTTCGAACTGGCCGACAAGGGCACGATCTTCTTCGACGAGATCGGCAATATTCCGATGGACACGCAGGCGAAGCTCCTCCGCGTGATCCAGGAGCGCGAGTTCATGCGGCTCGGCGGCCTCGAGATGATCAAGGTGGACGTCCGCATCATCGCGGCCACCAACGTCAACCTTCGAGAGCTGATGGAGGACGGCAAGTTCCGCGAGGACCTCTTCTACCGGCTGAACGTCATCACGGTGCAGCTGCCGCCGCTCCGCGATCGCAAGGAGGACATCCCGCTGCTCGTGCAGCATTTCCTGGACAAGTACGGGCCCGAGAGCCGGAAGCCTGGCCTGATCCTCACCCCCGAGGCAATGGACCGGCTGCTCGCGTACGACTGGCCCGGCAACGTCCGCGAGCTCGAGAACGTGATCGAGCGCGCGGTCGTCCTGTGCGGTGAGCGCGAGATCGGCGTCGACCTGATCCCGGATCACGTGAGCGCGAATCCGAAGTTCGAGGTGCCTGAGGTCGTGATTCCGTCCGAGGGCATCCACTTCCGCGAGGTCATCGTCGGCCACGAACGCCGCTACATCGAAGCGGCGCTCGAGGCGGCCGGCGGCGTGCAGAAGAAGGCCGCGGAGCTCCTGCACATCAAGCCCACCACGCTCAACGAGATGATCAAGCGCTACGAGATCCGCCCGCGCCGGCGGAAGGGCGCGAGCGACGACGCGATCGACGAACTGGCGCCGGAAACGGTCCCTGACGACGAGTAGGTACGCCGGACGGTCTTGCGGCTATTGAGGTGTGGACCGCCGCGCGCGGTTGTCTCCCCTGACGGCACTCGCGGGTCGTCCGCGGCGCCGATCGGGCGCCGACAGCGGCGATGCGTCTGAAGATGTGCGCCCGGTGTCGCGCATCGCGTCCCGGCGGTCGACGCGGACCTGCGCGGCGCGCGGACCGCTGACGTCGTCGCGGACGAGGGTGAACTCGACGGCCAGATCGTCCGTGATGTCGTTGAACTTGGCGTTCACCAGCTCGCTGGCGTGAAAGAACACGTCCTGCCCGTCGGCGGCGCGGATGAACCCGCAGGCGCGAGCGCGGACGATCCGCGTGATCCAGCCGGTCAAGGGTGATGCCTCCTCGTGGACACGCGACCGCTCACTCCACCGGCGAGCCGCCCTCGATCTTGCGGATCAAACCGAGGGCACGTTCCCGGAGGTCCGCGGCGTCGCGGGCGATCTGCGCCTCGCCGTTCCGCTCCAGTCGCGGAACGCGTCTGTCGAGGGCCTCGATCAGGCGGTAGAGATCCTCCAGCATGTCCTTGGCGGGCAGGTTCGCGATCATCATACGTGCGGCACGCCGCCCTTCGCATCGGCGTGAAGCGGCGTGTCCGGCCTGACTTCCGCGTGCACTTTGCCGGCCGCGATCTCGAGTTGCGCGGTCAGGATCGATCGGTGGCTCGCCGGAACCCGCGGGCTGCAGCCCCGCTGCAGCTGAGCCGATCGCAGCACCGCCAGCCTGACGAACTCGAACGGATTGGAGTCCGACGCGCGGTGGATCACGACGCCCGGCCGCCGCGGGCGCTCCGCCCGGAATCGCCGTCCTTGGTGTGCTCGACGTCGTACAGGACCTGTGCGACCGTTGGGGACGAGGGGCCCCGGAAGATCGACAGCACGACGGCCGCGGGCGCGAACGCGACGAAGAGCCACGCGATGCTCTCGGTGACCGACATCGGCGAACTCAGGAGCGCGACTCGGGCGCCCACCGACCCGAGCACGAGGATGGCCCACCCAGTGACGGTGACAGTGAGAAGGCGGTTGAGTGACACGGTGACCTCCGAAATTCGGAACGATCACGCACCATCTGGATTGGTGGAGCGCAAGGGGTCCGGCGAACACCGAAGCCGGTCAGCGCGCACCCTCGGGGGCACTACTCGAACGCAGGCGGGCGTCAGTTGTCTGCTGACACTTTCATCATACACGATCGGCGACGACGTCGTCGGCCGCGCGAGACGGCGTTAGCGGCGCGGTCGCGCGTCCCGCTCGCGCTCACGCTCGCGCGCGCCTGGCGTGCGCAGTCGTCCGAACAGCCGCTCGTACTTGTTGAGGATGATGCTCCAGCGGTAGTGCCGGTTGACGTAGGCCTTGCCGTTCTGGCCCATCGCCGCGCGCAGCGCCGCGTCCTTCAGCAGCAGCTTGAGCCCTTCTTCGAACTCCCAGCGGTCGGCGTAGTACAGGCCGGCGTGGCTGCGCCGGCAGTGATCGACGAGCACCTCGGATCGCGCGTTGGCGAGCACGGGCGTGCCGACGGCGAACGCCTCGAGCGCGAGGAGCGACAGGCTCTCGTACGGCGACGGCACGACGACGACGGTCGCGGCCTCGAGCGCGCGCAGCCGCTCCTCGTCCGGCAGCGTGCCGGCGAAGCGCACGTGCGGATCGTCGGGCAGCGGCATGAGCTTCACGCCCATGAGCATCAGCGTGGCGTCGCCGCCGTCGTGGACGTACTGCTGGAAGTACTCGAGCAGCTCCTCGCAGCCCTTGCCCGGATCGATGCGGCCGCCGTAGAGCAGAAAGGGTCCGTACATCCGGTGCCGCCGGCGGAACGCGTTGGCCGGCCCTTCGAGGTGCGGCGGCAGCGGCTCGGGATCCATCGGCGACGGCGGCCTGGGCTCGCCCGGCTCGAGCGACGCCTCGCCCTCCGGCAAGTCCACGCCGCAGCCGACGACATCCTCGACGACGGTGCGGAGGTGGAAGTGCGAGGTCACGAACTGCCGCTCGACGTCGGTGTTCCACACGATGCCCGCCGCGTTGCTGAACACGTCCTGGTAGATGCCGAGGCGGATCGCCGGCTCGTCGTGGGCCGTCGGGACGAGCAGGCTCTTCGACGGCGCGACCTTCAGGCCCAGCACCGTCGGCGCGTAGAGGTACGTGAAGAAGATCAGCACGTCGTAATGCTGATGGTGGCGCTCGAGGTAGTCGAGGAGGCCGGGCGCCCACGGCCCCTGCTGCTTCAGCCACTCCAGTTCCTCCTGGCGGCTGTGGGCGTGGTGGAAGATCCAGTCGGAGTACTTGTTGAACGCCTCGAGGTCGCGGGTCTTCGCGTTGGCGAAGCGGCGCACGGTGACGCCGCGGATGCGGTCCGCGCCCTCGGGGTATTCGTTCTTCCACGTCGTGTACTCGCGCGCGCACGTCGTCAGCACGTCCACCTGATGGCGGTCGGCGAGGTGCTCGGCGACGAGGCGGCAGTGGTACTCGGATCCCCCGAGGATCTCGGTGCCGTACCGTTGAACGATGAACGCGATGCGCATGACTAGGGACGCTCAGGCTGCGACGCCGGCGAGGACGGCCTTCAGCCGGGCCTCGAACCGGTCGCGGCTGAAATCGGCGAGCCGCCGGCGCTGGCCGGCCAGCACCTGCTGGCGCAGCGGCTCATCGTACACGAGCGCGCCCAGCCATTCGGCCGCCTGCTCGAGATCCTTCGGGGCGAACGCCACGCCCGCCCCGCCGAGCGTTTCGGGCACGGCCGTGCTCGCATAGGCCAGAATCGGCACGTCCATCGCCATCGATTCGACGAGCGGGACGCAGAAGCCCTCGTGCTCGCTGAGCGAGACGTAGGCGTGGGCGTGCCGGTAGTACGCGGCCAGCTCCTGGTCGGGCACCGGACCGGTGAACCAGAAGCGATCCGGCAGCATCTGGTACTCGTTGACGAGCGCGCGGACGGCGGCGTTGTAGTGCGGCACCGCGTCGTACCTGCCCACGAAGATGAAGCGGTAGGAGACGTCGACGTACCGCTTGTAGGTCTCCGCCAGCCGGATGTGGTCTTCGATCTTCTTGTTGGGCGCGATGCGCCCGACGAACAGGATGTTGACGAGACCGTCCGTCAGCAGACGCTCGAGCGCCGGCACGGACCGCGCGCCCGTGAGCCGCTCGGTGTCGACGGCGATCGGCAGCACGTCGGTGCGATCGAACCCGAGGGCGTCGAGTTCGTCGCGGTTGTACTCGGACACGCCGACCGCGAGATCGACCCGATCGGCCAGCGCCGCCAGCTCCCGCCGGGCGAGCACCGCCAGACGGACGAGCGCCGGATCGAACGGCAGGAAGAAATGGGCCGGGGTGACGTTGTGGTAGTAGAGGACGCGCGCGCCCGGCAGCGTGCGAATGGCCGCGGTCATGGGCGACGGCAGCGCGAAGTGCATCACGGTCACGTCGCCGTCGCGCGCGCCGTCGTCGCGCCATTGCCGGATGTCGCCCTCGAGGCCCTCGTCGATCGTCAGCGCGTAGATCTCGGACTCGTGGCCCCAGCGGCGCAGGACGTCCCGCATCGCACGCGCCTGGTTGCCGACGGCGTCGCCCCGGTGCGCGGCCGGGATCCACTGATTGATGATCATCGCGCCACCCGCTTGGCGCCGGCCGACGGCCCGACGTCGGCCACCGGTGCGTTCGCCATGTCGTCGAAGGGCAGCGCGCGAAACGCGGCGGGCCGGTACTCCCGGAGCTCCTCCAGCTCTTCGGCGAGCTTCACCTGCTGCCAGAAGTCGTAGGCGACAGGCGCCGGCGGACGCCGCGGGCTCGCCAGCACGTCGCGGACGAACCGAAGGACCAGGCCGGCGAAGTCCTTGGCGCGCAGCCGTGCGAGCGCCGCGTCCTGGGCCGCGAGCACGCGATCCTCGAGGTCGCCGTCCGAGATCAACGCGTGCATCAGCGACGCCACATGGCGCGGATCCCTCGTGTCGTACAGCACGCCGCCGCCGTCCATCGTCGCCGGCACCGCGGTGGCGGCGAAGGCCAGCACCGGAACGCGCTTGAAGAACGACTCGATGATCGGCACGCAGAAACCCTCGTGCTCGCTCGCGCAGAGAAAGAGATCGGCGACGTCGTAGAGCGCCGTGATCTCCTCGTTGGTGACCTGGCCGAGGAGATGCACGTCGCTGACGCCGAGCCTGGCGGCCAGATGGTGCAGCTGCGCGAGATACGTTTCGAATCCGCCGTACGACCCGGCGATGATCAGCCGCGCGTGCGGATCGTACAGGGTCTTGTAGGCGTGGAAGTACCGGATGAGATTGTCGGGCCGCTTGTTCGGCACCAGCCGGCCCACGAACAGCACGTTCGTCCGCTCGTCGTCGAACGCCGCGGCGACGCGCGAGTCGGGCGTGACTTCCAGGTGCGAGAAATCGGGCACGACGGGCAGGACCGCGGTCGGCGCGAAGCCCGCGGCCTCGAGCTCCTGGCGATTGAACTCCGAGTCGCCGAGGGCGAGGTCGACGCGCTGGCGATAGGCCAGCAGCTCGCGGCGGCCGTGGTAGCACTGGCGGACCAGCTGGTCGTGCACGCCCAGGAAGTACTCGGGCGGCGTGATGTTGTGGTAGACGAGCGCCATCCGCGCGGGCAGCGCGTACGCCGTGCGCGACGCGCGCGATCCGAGCGAGAAGTGGTGGATCAGCAGGTCGTCAGGGCCGATCGCGCCGACCATGTCGCGATAGTCGACGGTCAGGTCCTCGAGCCGCGGGTCCGCGGTTTCGACGATGATCTCGGATTCGAAGCCGGCGGCGCGCAGGGCGCGCGCGATGCCGAGCACCTCGTGGCCGATGGCGTCGCCGTAGCCGAGCGTCGCCAGGATCTGGTGGACCCGCGGCGCCATCTACTTCACCACCGGGCCGGACGGCACGGCGTCCACGACCTGACGCGCCGGAGGGATCGTGCGCTGCCGGCGCGCGAAGAATCCGGGCAGCGGCTCGAGCGCGGCCGTCGCCGGCTCGCGCTTCAGACGGTCGAACATCTCGGCGTACTTCCGCTCGATCACCGGCCACGCGTAGTGACGTCGGAAGAACTCCTGGCCGTTGCGTCCCAGCACGGCGCCAATCGGGCCGGTGCCCTCGAGCGTGTACAGCGCCTCGGCGAACTCCTCGAACGACTCGTAGTACAGCCCGCCGTTGCTGCGGACGGCCTGCCCGCGCAGCACGTCGCATTTGCCGTTGGCGAGCACCGGCTTGCCGAGCGCCCACGCCTCGAGCGCGACCATCGACAGGCTCTCGAACTGCGACGGCATGATCAGGACGTCCGCCGCGGCCAGCGCGTCGAACTTGTCCTCGTCCGACAGGAAGCCGACGTGCCTGATGCGGGGATGCGACGGAATCTCGAGCTCCTTCGATCCGACGAGCACCAGGTCGATCCCGTGCGGGTACATCACCGCGTAGCGCTCGAAGAACTCGAAGAGCTCGGCGCAGCCCTTGTTCCGGTCGATCCGGCCGATGTAGATAGCGAACGGCCGCTTGACGTTGAACTTCTTTCGGAAGCGCCAGGGCTGGGTGCGCTCCGGGATCGCGGACCCGACGCCGACGACGACGCCCGGGCCCTCGCGCCGGCTCACGCCGTCGATGAGCGCGCGCTCCTCGAGCGAGTTGAACATCACGGCCCGGGCGCCGCGGAAGATCGGCGCGAACAGCGCCAGCCCGACCGCCGGGTCGCGCTCGGCCGTCGGCACCAGCACGGACTTGTGCGGCACCGCGCGGATGCCGTGCCACGCGTGATAGTAGCGGTAGCTGAAGAACACGAAGAAGTCGAACGCCTCGCGCGCGCCGGTGATGAACCTGATGAGCTTCGGCGACGTCGGGCCCTCGCTGTCGAGCCACTTCAGCTCGTCGGCGAGCGAGTGGGGCTCGTCGAACACGACACGCGAGCGGCGGCCGAAATCGCCGGTGTCGCGCGGGTGCGCCACCGGAAACCGCCGGACGCGAAGGCCGTTGACCGTCTCGATGCCCTCAGCGAGCTCGTTCCGCCAGGTGATGTAGTCGCGCGCGCACGTCGTCAGGACGTCCACATCGGCGTGCCGCGCGAGCCGTTCCGCGATGTATCGGGCGTGAAGCTCCGCGCCGCCGCTGATGTCCGCGCCGTAGCGCTGAACAACAACCGCCAGCTTCACTGATCGTCGGCTCCGGAGTCGTCCGGACCTCTCATCTCGCCTGCCTCCGCTGAGCTCCTCGGCGCGGCTTCGCCCGAACCTCCCGATTCGTCCGGACGCCTCGTGTCGACCGGGCCCCTCATCGCGCCTGGGCTTCCTGATTCTCCCGCACTCCCCGATCCCACCGGGCCTCGTTGATCGCCCATCGTCTGCCCGGGCCGCCGACGCCGGCGTCGGCGCCGCCGCCGTCCGCCCCCTTCGCGCCCCTCGGGCCGGCCTCCGCCCCCTTCGCTCCAGGGGCGCGGCGCTGTCTCGGCCGCAACTCTCGGTTCACCGGAACTTCGCGGTTCGCCGCCCGGACTTCTCGTCTCGCCGGACTCTCGCGGTTCATCCGGCCCCCGCGATTCGCCCGCGCCTCTCGCGTCGCCCGCCGGCGCCGCCCGTCGGTACTGGACGACGCTTTCGAGTGACCGCCCGCGCCGCTCGTCGAAGTCCAGCCGGCTGCTGAGCGACTCGACGCGCATCTTCAGGTTGTGGACCTCGATCCCCAGCCGCGTCGCCTCGACGACGAGGTTGTGAATGACTTCGTAGACCAGCGGATCGAGCTCCTCGCGCTGGCGGAACAGCCGGTGGTTCAGGGCGTTGATCTCCGCCTGGGTGTGGAGTGCGTCGGTGATGCGATTCGGGTTGAAGAACAGCAGCAGGAACGGCCGGAGCAGCTTGCGGATGGCGCGCAGGTAGCCGCGGTGCGTTTCGTACAGCGTGGTGTCCTCGAACGTGAAGTGCGGCGGGGCCGGGCTGACGACGCGGTGCTTGCGGAACTGCTCGACGAGATCCGAGCGCACGCCGCGCGGGTCCAGGAACTTCTCGAGCTTCACGTTCGCCAGCTGCTGCAGCTCGGCCTCGGTGTAGTCCACGCCGCGCTTCTCGCGGATGCGCGCGCGGATCTGCCGCATGATTTGCTCGACGTCAACGGAATCGGAACGAACGTTCAGGTCTGCCATTTCTGGTCCTAATCTCTTGTCAGGCATCAGCCATCAGGCAGTGGGCATCAGCGAGTGGACGCTGCATGCGCGGCCCGTGCCGAATGCCCGGTGCCTAGTGCCTGCTCTCTGCGTGTCTCCGCCGGCTCGCAAACTCGGGCGCCTCGGCGATGCAGGTCGCGAGAATCCCCAGCGACCGGCCGAGCGCGCGGAATCCCGTGCGCTGAAGGTCGGCGCCGCCCGCAGGAATCGCCGGGTACCCCCGGTCATCGGAGGTCACGTGTTCCCAGTGCTCGAAGAGCCGGCCCCACGGGCTCTCCAGCACGTCGTGCATCATCGTCTTCGCCTTGAGCGGGTACCAGAAGCTGTCGTGGTACACGACGCTGGCGATGTACGCCCACGGCGCCAGCACCGTCTTGAGCGACCATTCGATCGGCGCCTTGAGCGGCCCCCAGTAGATCTTGTGCTGCATCCGCGAGGCGAACGTCATCTTCTTGAACGGGCCCGTGAAGTGCCAGTTCTCGGCGGCGGCCGACTGGTCGCCGACGATGTCGATGTCGCGCGGGTCGCCGACGCCCAGCCCCAGGTCGTGCGCGAGCCGGATGTACTTGATTGACATCGGGTCGAAGCCCATCAGCTTCGCCGCGACGGCGTCGATCGCCACCTGGTCCGCGCTCGCCAGGATGACGTTCTTCACGTACGGCACCATGCAGCGCGGCCCCGGACCGTCGCCCGCGAACGTGCCGTCCATCACGGCGAACACGCCGCGGTGGATCTTCTTCTGGATCATCAGGAGATCGACCAGCGTCTCGTGGATGACCGGGTGCGTCCAGTGCCGCCGCTCGTTCAGCAGGCCGCCGAACGCGTTCTTCATCGCGCCCGTCGTCGTCGTGAACACGTGCGTCTTGACCGTCGGCAGGTGGATGATGTTCTCGCCGATGAACCGGCGCGGGATCATGAAGCCGTCGGGATAGACCTCATTGAGGCACAGGAACTTCTTCGTCAGGTCGCCGACGGCATCCTTGATGTTGATCCAGGGCTCGTCGCCCTCGTAGAGATGGATGTTCCTGAGCCCGTGCGCTTCGACCACGTTGAGCTGCTTGTTCTCGCGCTCGCCGAGGTGCGCGTCGATCACGACCGTGCGGTTGTGGCACGCGTGGATCAGCGTCGGATCGTAGCCGTCGCGCGTCATCGCGCGGATCACGCCCTCGAGCTGCCAGGGCACGGTCGAGCTGCCCGGAAAGAAGAAGTGCCACGAGATGTTGACCTTGAGCGCCGTGTCGGCGTCGCGCGCGATGACCTGCTGGTAGCCGGCCAGGTTCAGCAGGGAGTGGTAGTCGGCCAGCACGGTGGCCGGCTCGGTGCGGAGGATCGCGACTTTCGATCTGGGCATGGGCATCACGCGGCGTCAGAGCCAGGACGTGTACAGAATCACGATCACGGCCGCGACCCACAGCGCCACGCACACCAGCAGCGGAATGTCGGTCAGCAGCATCTCCGACGGGTTGCCGCCGCCGTCCCGCTGGTGCACCAGATAAAGGTACCGGAAGATCCCGTACAGCGGAAAGGGCACCGTCAAGAGCAGCCGATCCGTGTGGAACTTCTGTACGGTCTCCGGACTGATCGTGTAGAAGGCGTAGGCCAGGAGCGTCGACGCGGTGACGACGCCAATCATCTGGTCGAGCAGGTACGGACTGTAGTGGGCCAGACTCTGCCGGTGCCCGCGGGCGTCGTCGGCCAGCGTCACGAGCTCGGCGCGCCGTTTGCTCAGGCCCAGGAACAGCGCGAGCAGCAGCGTGAGCAGCAGCAGCCAGTGGCTGAAAATGACGTCGATCGCGACCGCGCCGCCGTACGCGCGGAGCACGAAGCCGCCGGCGAGCACCAGGACGTCGAGAATCACGACGTGCTTGAGCGAGAGGGAGTAGAGGGCCTGCAGCAGGAAGTAGGTCACCGCCACGAGGCCGAACGCGCGGTTGAGCGCGAACGCGCCGGCGAACGACACGCCGAGCAGGATCACGGCCGTGGCCAGTGCGACGCGCGGCGAGATCGCCCCCGACGCGATCGGCCGCCGGGACTTGACCGGGTGCCGCCGATCCGCCTCGCGATCGAGCACGTCATTGATCAGGTAGACCGCGCTCGAGAGCAGACAGAAGACGCCGAACGCGACCAGCGCGCGCTCGACGGACGACGGATCGCCGAGCTTCTCGCCGAAGATGAGGCCGGCGAACACCAGCAGGTTCTTGATCCACTGGCTCGGGCGGAGCGACCGCAGGAGATTCACGGCAAGACCCGGACGAGTCCGGGCAGAGTCGCCGGCCGTGGCCGGGATCGCCGGGCTGGCGGGTGAGACGGGACTGCGGGCCATGCGCTTAAGGGGACGGAGGCCGATCTGTGGGAATCTCCAGGGAGATCACTGTGACCGTCTCCCCGGAGATTTCCACAGATCGACCTCCGTCCCCCTAGACTTAGCTGAAGCTCTTCAGCGCGTCCTGCTCGGAGTCGAACGTTTCGAACACCGTCAGCAGCTTCGTGATCGACAGCAGATCGGTGATCCGCTTCGTCAGGTTCACGAGCTTGAGCTGGCCGCCCTGGCGGCTCACGGTCGTGTACGTTCGTACCACTTCACCCAACCCGGCGCTGTCGATGTACGGCACGCCTTCGAGATTGAGCAGGATGCGTTTGCGGTTCTGGTGGACGAGCGAGTTGATCTTGTCCTTCAACGCCTCGTCGCCCTCACCGAGCGTGATCTTGCCTTTCAGGTCGAGAATCGTCACCTCGCCGACGACCCGTTCCTCGATCTGCATGCGAAGCTCCTGACCGTTCTGATGCCCGCGACTGGCGGGGATGCCCTGAAAAAGAGCCCTTAGTCTAGCCTACTCGGCCTCGCGGCGCTGCTTTTTGCGCGAGCGTTTGCGGGCGAGGGCCTGTTTCGCCCGGCGCTTGTCGCCGGGTTTCAGATAGAAGGAGTGTTTCTTGATGTCCTTGATGATGTCTTCCTGCTGCACCTTTCGCTTGAACCGGCGCAGCGCACTCTCAATCGACTCGCCTTCCTGGATCTTCACTTCTGCCAAGGCTCGACACCCCCTCTCCCGCGGGATTCCGGCCCTGCCACCCCAGCCGGGGCAGGGCCAACACTGAAGGTTAACAGGGCCGGGGGCAAAGGACAAAGGGCAGAAGGCAGAAGGCAGAGGGCAGAAGGCAGAGGGCAGAGGGCAGAAGGCAGAGGGCGAGACCCCGGGATGAGCCTGGGTTCTGGCCCCGCCCGGCGGCAGCCGGGCCTGACCCGTTCCTGTGGTCCATCCTGGCCGCTGTCAGAGGTCAAGGACCATCGTAAGATGCTTGGCGTGCGCGTCCTGGTCCTCGGCAGCGGCGGGCGGGAGCACGCGCTGGCCTGGCGGCTCAGCCGGGATCCCGACGTCAAGCACATCGTCGCGGCGCCCGGGAATCCGGGCATGGCGGAGGTCGCCCGCTGCGCGTCGGTGGACCTGACGGCGCTCGACAGCGTGCTTGCCCTGGCCGAGGACGCCAAAGTCGACCTCACGGTCGTGGGTCCTGAAGCGCCGCTCGAGCGCGGGTTGGTCGATGTGTTCCGGCGAGCCGGCCGGCCCATCGTCGGGCCGTCGGCGCGCGCCGCGGCGCTCGAGTGCTCCAAGGCGTTTGCCAAGGAGTTCATGGGGCGCCACGGCATCCCGACGGCGCGCTTCCGCGTCTGCGACGACATCGACTCCGCGCTCGACGCCGTGTCCGGCCGTCATTTCGGTTTTCCGGTCGTCGTCAAGGCTGACGGCCTGGCCGGCGGCAAGGGCGTCGTCGTCGCGCGCGATCGCGCAGAGGCCGAGGACGCCGCGCGCGACGCGATGCTCGACCAGCGCTTCGGCCCGGCCGGCGCGAAGCTCGTGATCGAGGAATGTCTGGCGGGGCCGGAGGTGTCGTTCTTCGTCCTGTCGGATGGCACGCGCGCGCTGCCGCTCGGCGCCGCCCAGGACCACAAACGACTGCTGGACGGTGACCAGGGACCGAACACGGGCGGGATGGGGGCGTTCGCGCCGAGTCCGCTCGCGACCCCCGCGCTCGTCGCGACCGTCCTGCGCGAGATCGTCCAGCCGGTGCTCGACGGCATGCGCGCGGAGGGCGAGCCGTACACGGGATTCCTGTACGTGAGCCTGATGCTCACGAGCACCGGGCCGAAGGTGATCGAGTTCAACGTGCGCTTCGGCGATCCGGAGGCGCAAGTGGTCATGCCGATGCTCAGGGGGCGGTTCGGGCGCGTGCTGCTGGCGGCGGCGAAGGGCACGCTCAGCAGCGAGTCGATCGCGGCGACGAGCGATCGCGTGGTGGGGATCGTGCTCGCGTCGCGCGGGTACCCGGGTCACGTGCAGACCGGACAGGTCATCAGCGGCCTCGATCGCGCGTCGAAAATGCCGGGCGTGCTCGTCTTCCACGCGGGGACGCGCCGGGAGGAGCGGAAGGTCGTCACGGCCGGCGGGCGCGTCCTGACGGTGGTCGGCCGCGCGCCGACGTTCGAGAAGGCGATGGCGCGGGCGTACGAGGCCGCGGGCGTGATTTCGTTCGACGGGATGCAGTATCGTCACGACATCGGGAAGAAGGCTGTGCCGGCATGACACATATCGACGTGCTGATTCTGATGGGGTCCGACTCCGACGCGCCGGTGATGAAGGCCGCCGGCGACGCGCTCAGCGAGCTGGGGTTGACGTGGGAAATGACGGTGGCGTCCGCGCATCGATCGCCGGCGCGCGTGTTGAAGCTCGTGAGCGAGGCGCCTGGACGAGGCGTCAAGGTCTTCATCGTCGGCGCCGGTGCGGCCGCACACCTCGCGGGCGTTGTCGCCGCGCATACGACGCTGCCGGTCATCGGCGTGCCGATCGATTCGTCCGCCCTGAAAGGCCTCGACGCGCTGCTCTCCACCGTGCAGATGCCGCCGGGCGTGCCCGTGGCGACGGTCGCGATCGGCGCCCCCGGGGCGACGAACGCGGGCGTGCTGGCGGCGCAGATGATCGCGCTCGGCGACCCGGCGCTGGCCGCACGGCTCGTCGGCTACAAGAAGAAGCTCGAAGCGAAAGTCGAAGCCGCGGCCGCCAGGCTCGCGGGGAAGGCGTAGAAAGGCAGAAGGCAGAAGGCAGAAGGCAGAAAGCAGAAGGCAAGGGACCGAGGGCAACGGCAGCTCTCGCAGCCGGGGCCGAAGGGACCGTCACGATGGAGGCCATCATTGCGCGCGACGGCACCGTGGCCGGCGCGAGGATCACGTCGCCCGCGTCGCTCTTCGACGACGCGGCGATCGGCGCCGTCCGTTAGTGGATGTTCTCCCCGACGCTCCTGAACGGCGTGCCGGTCGAGGTCTTGATGACCGTCACGGTGAACTTCACGATTCGGCGCTAACTCTGTCCGATCGCGCGTCCGAGTCGCTGTGCGGCCGAAGCCTGCTGTCCTTCGACGATCAACTGCCCGCACGCGGCGCGAATGTCGCGGCCGCGGCTCTTGCGCACCGACACCCTGATATCGCGATCCGCCAGGATCTTGGCGAACGCGCCGACGCGCTCGTCCGAGGGCCGCGTGAACGGGATGCCGGGCGCCTCGTTGAGCGGCAGCAGATTCACCTTGGCCTTGACGTCCGCGAGCAGCGTCGCGAGCCGGCGCGCGTCCTCCGGCGTGTCGTTGACGCCGTTGAGCATCACGTACTCGAACGTAATCCGGCTGCGTCGCTTGAGCGGGAACCTCCTGCAGGCGTCGACGAGATCCTTCAGGCCGTACTTGCGATTGATCGGCACGATCCGGCTGCGCTGCTCGTCGGTCGTCGCGTGCAGTGAGATCGCGAGATTCGGCATGATCGGCTCGCGCGCCAGCCTTTCGATGGCCGGGGTGAGGCCGACCGTTGAAAGCGTGATCCGCCGAGGCGGCACGCCGAGCCCGTCCGTGTCCGTGATGATCCGGAGCGCTCTCATCGTCTCGTCGTAGTTGTGCAGCGGCTCGCCCATGCCCATGAAGACGATGTTGAACGGCTTGCCCGCGAGGCCGGTCTCGTGGGCGAGCACGCGGACCTGGCCGGCGATCTCCCCGGCCGTGAGATTGCGCACGAGGCCCATCTTGCCCGTGAGGCAGAACGCGCACGCCATCGCGCAGCCGACCTGCGTCGAGATGCAAAACGTCTGCGCGGGCGTGTCGGGAATGTACACGGCCTCGATCTCGCGGCCGTCGGCGAGCTCGAGCAGGAACTTCGTCGTGCCGTCCGCGGACGTCTGCTTCGATTTGACGACAGGCGTGCCAATCGTGAACGTGCGGCTGAGCGTCTCGCGCAGATCGCGGCCGAGGTTGGTCATCCGCGCGAAGTCAGTGACGCCGCGGCCGTAGATCCAGTGAAAGATCTGCCGCCCGCGAAACCGCGGCAAGCCCAGTGTGGCAAGGGCCTGCTCGAGTTCCGCGCGATCGAGAGTGGAGATGTCCATGGCGTCGAACGATGTTCCACAGATTTGGCCCGATCGCGGTTCGGTGTCAAATGGCCCGTCGCTGGTTACGGCGATCACCACGAAGTTCGCGAAGGCCGGCCGTCGTGAGCTTCGTGGTGATCCGACCGGTGGAAAAAGACCTGGCCCCGTGATAAGATTTGGATCTTGACGCTCTCCGGTAAAGTCAAGTAAATGAACAACTTAACGACCGTTGCTCGCTTGCGCGTCGGCCGGGGGTCCCGATGGTGACGTCCGAGACCCTGCCCTCGGGGCTCAGGCTGGCGACCGAGCGCATGCCGCACGTGCGGTCGGTGACCGTGGGCGTGTGGCTGACGCGCGGCTCGCGGCACGAGAGCGACGAGGAGAGCGGCGTCGCGCACTTCGTCGAGCACATGCTGTTCAAGGGCACGACGACGAGGTCGGCGCGCGACATCGCCCAGGCGATCGATTCGATCGGCGGCCAGCTCGACGCGTTCACGGCAAAAGAGTACGCGAGCTACTACGTCAAGGTGCTCGACGAGCACGTGGGTCTCGCGATCGATCTGCTGAGCGACATGATTCTGCGGCCGGCGCTCGCGCCCGAGGACGTGACGAAGGAGCAGAGCGTCATCCTCGAAGAGATCAAGATGGTCGAGGACGCGCCCGACGATCTCGTGCACGAGATTTTCGCGCAGCAGTTCTGGTCGCAGCACCCGCTCGGCCGCCCGATCCTCGGCACGCCCGAGACCGTCGGCTCGTTCGGGTCGGAGGGGCTGCGCCGGTACTTCACCCGCACGTACGTGGCGCCGAATCTCATCGTGGCCGCGGCGGGGAACTTCGAGCACGCTAAGCTGCGCGACCTGGTCGAGAAGGCGTTCGCCGACCTGGCGCCCGAGGCCGCCGCCGCGCCGACCCAGGCGCCGGCGGTCACGCCCGGCGTCGTCTCGCGCCACAAGGACATCGAGCAGAGCCACCTCTGCATCGGCAGCCCGGCCTATCCGCAGGCGCACGTCGATCGCTACACGCTGTACCTGCTCAACACGATCCTCGGCGGCTCCATGAGCTCGCGGCTGTTCCAGCACATCCGCGAAGAACGCGGGCTCGCGTACGCCGTGTTCAGCAACCTCACGACGTACAGCGACGCGGGCACGGTGACGATCTACGCCGGCTGTGCGGCCGACAAGACCGACGAGGTCGTCGCCCTTTCGCTCCACGAGCTGAAGGACCTGCGCGACCACGCGGTTCCGGCCGACGAGCTGCGGCGTGCGAAGGATCATCTGAAGGGCAGCCTGATGCTCGGCCTCGAGAACACGTCGAGCCGCATGTCGCACCTGGCCCGTCAGGAGATCTACTTCCGGCAGCACTTCAGCCTCGACCAGATGCTTGCAGACATCGAGCGCGTGACGGCCGACGACGTGCTGCGGGTCGCGCAGGACTTGTTCGTGGACGGCGGACTGGTCGCCACGATCGTCGGGCCGAAGACGAGCCGGCCGCTGACGGTCGATCACCTGAGGATCTAGCCGAATGATTCCACGCTACACCCATCGGGAGATGGGCGCCATCTGGAGCGAGACGCGGAAGTACGAGACGTGGCTCGAGGTGGAACTGGCGGCGACCGATGCGCTGGCCGACGCCGGCGTCGTGCCGCGGGAGGACGCGCGCACCCTGCGCGCGAAGGCGGCGTTCGACATCGCGCGCATCGAGGAGATCGAGAAGACGACGCAGCACGACGTCATCGCGTTCACGACCGCAGTGGCCGAGCACGTCGGCCCCGCGGCCCGGTGGCTCCACTTCGGCCTCACCTCGTCCGACGTGGTGGACACGGCGCTGGCCCTGCAGATGCGGCAGGCCGCGGACCAGATCCTCTCGGACCTCGACTCGCTGGCCGCCGCCATCAAGCTGCGCGCCGAGGAGCATCGCCGCACGCCGATGATCGGGCGCACGCACGGCGTGCACGCCGAGCCGATGACGTTCGGGGTGAAGCTGGCGATCTGGTACGCCGAGGTCGGACGGGACCGCGACCGGGTGCGGCGCGCGCGCGACATCGTGTCGGTCGGCAAGATCTCCGGTGCGGTCGGCATGTTCGCGCACCTCGATCCGTCGATCGAGGAGGCCGTCTGCCGCCGGCTGGGCCTCGCGCCGGCGCCCGTCTCCTCGCAGATCATCCAGCGCGACCGCCATGCCGAGCTCCTGACGACGCTCGCGATCGTCGCGGCGTCGGTCGAGAAGTTCGCGACGGAGATCCGCGGGCTGCAGAAGACGGAGATCGGCGAGGTCGAGGAGCCGTTCGGGCGCGGGCAGAAGGGGTCGTCCGCGATGCCGCACAAGCGCAACCCGGTCGGCTGCGAGCAGATCGTCGGGCTCGCCCGGCTGGTCCGCGCGAACGCCGTCGCCGCGCTCGAGAACGTGGCGCTCTGGCACGAGCGCGACATCTCGCACTCGTCCGTCGAGCGCGTGATTCTGCCCGACAGCTTCATCGCGCTCGACCACATGCTGCGGCGGTTCACGACCATCGTCTCCGGCATGGTCGTCTACCCCGAGCGCATGCTGGAGAACCTGCGACGGTCGCGCGGCGTGGTGTATTCGGGCTCCGTCCTGCTCGAGCTGGCGAAGCGCGGGATTTCGCGCGAGCAGGCGTACGACTGGGTCCAGCGCAACGCGATGCGGTCGTTTGCCGAGCGCAAGGACTTCAAGGAGCTCCTGCTGGCCGACCCGGACGTCGCGAAAAACGTGCCGCGGGAGACGATCGAAGCCGCCTTCGACCTCGACGCGCAGCTGAGACATGTGGATACAATCTTCCGGCGGGTGTTTGCATGAGAGCGCGGGTGTTCGTCACGTTGAAGCCGTCCGTGTTTGATCCGCAAGGCCACACGATTGCCGAAGCGTTGCACTCGCTCGGCTACGGCGACGTGGCCGACGTGCGGCAGGGCAAGTTCTTCGAGCTCGAGGTGAACGCGACGTCGGCGGCCGAGGCGACGCGCCTGGCGACGGAAGTCGCCGACCGCGTGCTCGCGAACCCGGTCATCGAGAGCTTTCGCGTGGAGCTCGCCGACGAGGTCCGACGATGACGTTCGCGGTGGTGGTGTTTCCCGGATCGAACTGCGACCACGACGCGCACTATGCCGTGGAGCACGTGCTCGGCCAGCAAGCCGAGTTCGTGTGGCACAAGGACGCGTCGCTCCGCGGCGCCGACGTCGTGATCCTGCCGGGCGGGTTCTCGCACGGCGACTACCTGCGCACGGGCGCCATCGCGCGGTTCTCGCCGATCATGGCTGCCGTACGCGCGTTCGCCGACGCGGGCGGCCCCGTGCTCGGCATCTGCAACGGCTTTCAGATCCTGCTCGAGTGCGGGCTGCTCCCGGGCGCGATGCTGCGGAACGCCGACGTGAAGTTCCACTGCGAGTTCGTCGGCGTGCGCGTGGACCGCACCGACACGCCGTTCACGCGCGCCGCGCGCGCCGGCCAGGTGCTGCGCCTGCCGATCGCCCACGGCGAGGGCAATTACTTCGCGCCGCCCGACGTGATCGACGAGCTCGAGTCGACCGGCCGCATCGTGTTCCGCTATGCAAACGCGCAGGGCGAGACGACCGACCAGGCGAATCCCAACGGGTCGCTCCACAGCATCGCCGGCATCTGCAACCCGGCTCGGAACGTCGTCGGGCTGATGCCGCACCCGGAGCGCGCATGCGAGCTGGCCGTCGGCAGCGCCGACGGCCTCGTGCTGTTCCAGTCCGTCGTGAAGACGCTCGCGGACCGCGGCGCGCTGCAGGGAGCCGCGCGATGACCGACCAGCGGGCGAGCGTGGAGGCGACGCCGCTCGCCTCAGTCTTGGAACGGCACGGCCTCACGGCCGACGAATACGCGCGGATCGTCGCGCTCCTCGGCCGCGAGCCGAACCTCACCGAGCTCGGTCTCTTTTCCGTGATGTGGTCCGAGCACTGCAGCTACAAGAGCTCGCGCGTGTACCTGAAGACGCTGCCGACCGAGGGCGCGCGCGTCGTGCAGGGCCCGGGCGAGAACGCAGGCGCCGTCGACATCGGCGACGGCCTCGCAGCCGTGTTCAAGATCGAGTCGCACAACCACCCGTCGTTCATCGAGCCGTATCAAGGCGCCGCGACGGGCGTCGGCGGGATCATCCGGGACATCTTCACGATGGGCGCGCGGCCCATCGCGCTGCTCGATTCGTTGCGCTTCGGAGCGATCGACGAGGCGCGCACGCGGCGCATCCTGCAGGGCGTCGTGGCGGGCATCGGCGGCTACGGCAACAGCATCGGCATCCCGACGATCGGCGGCGAGGTGATGTTCGACGAGGCGTACTCGGGCAATCCGCTCGTGAACGTCTTCTGCCTCGGCATCGCCCGCAAGGACGAGATCGTCAGAGGCCAGGCGAGCGGCGTCGGCAATCCGGTCTACTACGTCGGCGCCAAGACGGGCCGCGACGGCATCCACGGCGCGACGATGGCGTCGGCGGAGTTCGACGAGAAGTCGGCGGAGAAGCGGCCGGCCGTGCAGGTGGGCGATCCGTTCATGGAGAAGCTCCTGCTCGAGGCGTGCCTCGAGGTGATGGCGACCGACGCGTGCGTCGGCGTGCAGGACATGGGCGCCGCGGGGCTCACGTGCTCGACGTCGGAGACCGGATCGCGCGGGGGCGTCGGCGTGGAAATCGACGTCGCGAACGTGCCGCAGCGCGAGACCGGCATGACGCCGTACGAGATCATGCTCTCCGAATCGCAGGAGCGCATGCTGCTCATCGTCAAGCGCGGGCGCGAGGCGGAGGTCGAGCGTGTGTTCGAGAAGTGGGATCTGCACGCCGTACGCATCGGCGAGGTGACGGCCGACGGCCTGCTGCGCGTGAAGAACCACGGCGCGGTCGTGGCCGAAGTGCCGAATCGCGCGCTCACCGACGAGGCGCCGGTCTATCGGCGGCCGGTCGCGCGGCCCGCCGGGCTCGACGAGCTGCACCGGATTCCAAAGGACGCGCTTCAGGCGCTGCCGCGGCCCGCCGACGCGTTTCTCTCGCTGCTGGCCGCGCCGACCGTGGCGAGCAAGCGCTGGATCTACCGGCAGTACGACTACATGGTGCGCACGAACACGATCGCGCCGGCCGGAGCGGCGGCCGGGATCGTGCGGATCAAAGGCACGCCTCGGGCGCTGGCGATGTCGGCGGACGGCAACGGCCGCTTCTGCCAGCTGGACCCGCGGCAGGGCGCGCGCCTCGCGGTGGCCGAAGCGGCGCGCAACGTCGCGTGCGCGGGCGCGCTGCCGATCGGCGCGACGAATTGTCTGAACTTCGGCAATCCGGAGCGCCCGGAGATCATGTGGCAGTTCGCGGAGGCCGTCGCCGGCATCGGCGAGGCGTGCCGGGCGCTCGACGTCCCAATCACGGGCGGCAACGTCAGTCTGTACAACGAGACCGACGGGCGCGCCATCCTGCCGACGCCGGTCATCGGCGTCGTCGGCGTGATCGAGGATGCGTCGTGGGCGCTGACGCGCGTGTTTCCGGCGGCCGGGCTCGAGATCGTGCTGCTGGGGGACGGACGCGGCGAGCTCGGCGGCAGCGAGTACCTGAAGACGATGCACGGCCTCATTCGCGGCGTGCCGCCCGAGCTGGACCTCGCGCGCGAGCGGGCGCTGCAGCGCCTGCTGGTCGATCTGGCGTCCCGGCGGCTCGTTCGCTCCGCGCACGACTGCGCCGAAGGCGGACTGGCGATCGCGCTGGCCGAATGCTGCTTCGACGCGGCGGGGCTCGGCGCGGAGGTCTCGATGGCCGCGGTCCAGGACGACGGCGGCGTCGATCGGCTGGCCGCGACGCTCTTCGGCGAGTCGGCGTCGCGCGTGATCGTCAGTGTCGCACCCGGCGACGTGGCGGTCGTGATGGATCGGGCGAAGGCCGCGGGCGTGCCGGCGCAGCGCCTCGGGCGGACCGGCGGCCGCGCGATCCGGATCACGGTGGACGGCGCGGCGGCGATCGACGTCGCGGTGCCGGAGGCGGAGGCGCGCTGGAGTGCGAGCCTGAGCAACTGGCTGGACGGACGGGCGGCATAACCGACATGGACAAGCTCAAGGAAGAGTGCGGCATCTTCGGCATCTACGGCCACTCCGAGGCGGCGAACCTCACGTACCTCGGCCTCTACGCGCTGCAGCACCGCGGGCAGGAGAGCGTCGGCGTCGCGACCTCCGACGGCGGCCGGCTCAACGTGCACAAAGCGATGGGCTACGTCGCGGACAGCTTCGACGAGCCGACGATCGCGCGCCTCGCCGGGATGAGCGCCGTTGGCCACGTGCGGTACTCGACCGCCGGCGAGAGCGGCCTCAAGAACGCGCAGCCCATCGTCATCGACTGCGCGCATGGCGAGATCGCGATCTGCCACAACGGCAACCTCGTCAACGCGCAGGAGCTGCGCGATCAGCTCGTCGCCGACGGATCGATCTTTCAGACGACGAGCGATACCGAGGTGCTGCTGCACTTGTATGCGAAGTCGAAGGCGGCGACGCCCGAGCAGGCGCTGATCGAGTCGGTGTCGCAGGCGCGCGGCGCCTTCTCCCTCGTGCTGCTCACGCGGGATCACCTGATCGCCGTCCGCGATCCGCACGGCTTCCGGCCGCTCACGCTCGGCAAGCTCGGCGAGGCCTACATCGTCTGCTCCGAGACGTGCGCGCTCGACCTCATCGACGCCGAGTGGGTCCGTGACATCGAGCCGGGCGAAGTGTTCATCGTCGGGCCGGATGGGGCGAAGTCGCTGCATCCGTTTCCGCCGGCGCCGCTCGCGCACTGCATCTTCGAGCACGTGTACTTCTCGCGGCCGGATTCGCTCGTGTTCGGCAAGAGCGTCAATGAGGTCAGGACGGAGCTCGGGCGCTGCCTGGGGCGCGAGCAGCCGGCGCCGGCGGATGTCGTCGTGCCGGTCCCGGACTCCGGCGTGTGCGCGGCCTCGGGATTCGCGGAGGTGGCGGGCGTACCGATGCGCATGGGCCTGATTCGCAACCACTACGTGGGCCGGACGTTCATCGAGCCGCATCAGGCGATTCGACACTTCGGCGTGCGCGTGAAGCTCAATCCGGTGAAGAGCATTCTGCAGGGACAGCGGGTCGTCCTCGTGGACGACTCGATCGTGCGCGGCACGACGAGCCGAAAGATCGTCCGGATGGTGCGCGCCGCCGGCGCGAGCGAGGTGCACATGCGCATCAGCTGCCCGCCGACGATCTCGCCGTGCTTCTACGGCGTGGACACGCCGCAGCGGTCCGAGCTGATTGCCGCGACGCATTCGCTCGAGGAGATCCGCAAGTTCATCGGCGCCGACACCGTGGGCTACCTGAGCCTGGAGGGGCTGCTTTCGGCGGTCGGCGCCGATCGGCCCAAGTACTGCACGTCCTGCTACACGGGCCGGTATCCGGTGGCGTTTCCCCAGAACCACGCGGCGTACCTACAGCTGGCGTTGAAGCTAGTGGAATGACTCGACGGCTCGGCGGCGTCTTCGTGATGGGGCTGGTGGTTCTCGCGCCGGCCCGGATCGGCTTGCTGGCGGGCGCGCCGCCTCAGACCGCCGCGCCGAGGGCGTCCGCCCCCAGGGCCGAGACGCCCGCGCCCCAAGCGGCGACCGCTGAAGCCGTCAACGCGGCCATCGACCAGCTCGGCGTGTTCGACCTGGACGCGCGCACGCGAGCCTCGCGCGCGCTCCGCCGGGCGCCGGCGGAACTGGCGGTGCCTGCGCTCAGCCGCGCGGCGCGTTCCCACAAAGACTCGTACGTCCGGTACCGCGCCCTGGTGCTGCTGACCGGCTTTGGCGACGCGCAGGCGGCGCCCGTCATCCGGGAACTCGCCGGCGATCGCGACGACCGCGTGCGGCTGGTCGCGTACAGCTGGCTCGGCCTTCACCCGGATCGATCGCTCTTGCCCAAGCTCGTGAGCGCCCTCACCACGGAGCGATCGGAGTTCGTCCGGCCCGCGCTGACGCGGGCCGTGGCGGCGTACGGCGACGATCCGGACGCGCGCGCGGCCATGCTGCCGCTCGTGACGCGCGGCGCGGACCTGTTTCGCAGCGCCGTGATCGAGGCGCTCGGCGACTATCACGCGACCTACGCCCTCGCGGCGATCGGCGACGTCGCGAAGCTGGACGGGCCGCTCCAGGACGAAGCCGTGCTCGCGCTGGGGAAGATCGGCGACGCGACGACGCTCGGCGCGCTGTCCGCGCTGCAGAAGAGCGGACCCGACGACCTTCAGCCGTCGATCGCCGCGTCGGTATGCCTCATCACCCGATCATGCGCGACGCAGGAGGACTACCTGAAGAGGACGCTGGCGTTTGCGTCGGCGCGCGACGGGAGCGCGACGCTGCTGAGTCGGGTCGCCCACGCGCTGGCCTCGCTGGCGATTGCCGATCGACAGCCGCCGCTGGAGACGCTGTTCGATGCCGGCGCGACGGCGACCGATCCGGCGCGCAGCGTCATCGCCGTCTCGGTGGGCACCGTCGCGCTGCGCAATCCCTCGGTGATGCTGGCCGCCCTGGAGGCCCGTGCGGATCGGACGGCGGCTCTCAATCTGCTGCGCGAGGGTTTCGACCTGTTGTCCGAGGAGGACTTCGGGCAGGAGCATTTCTTCGTGGCTGTCCGCGAGGCCGCGGCGAGCGCGCCCGAAGGGTCGAAACGGCGTCAGGTCGCCTCGGCGATCATCGACGCGCTGGAGTTCTGATCGGTGGCGCCGATCGACTATCGTCAGGCGGGCGTGGACATCGACGCGGGGAACGAGGTCGTTCGCCGCATCAAGGCGCTCGCGCGCGGAACCTACACCGCGGGCGTGTTGTCGGGCGTCGGATCGTTCGGCGGGTTGTTCGCGCTCGGATCGGGGACGACCGAGCCCGTGCTCGTCGCCAGCGCGGACGGCGTCGGGACCAAGCTGAAGGTCGCGTTTCTCGCCGGCGTGCACGACACGATCGGCGTCGATCTGGTCAATCACTGCGTCAACGACATCCTCGTGCAAGGCGCGCGCCCGCTCTTCTTTCTCGACTATCTGGCAACCGGGCGACTGTCGCCCGACGTGGCGGAGCAGATCGTCCGCGGTGTGGCCGCGGCGTGTCGCGACAACGGCTGCGCCCTGCTCGGCGGCGAGACGGCGGAGATGCCGGGCTTCTACGCAGACGGCGAGTACGACGTCGCCGGGTTCATCGTCGGGCTCGTCGAGCGGTCGAAGATCGTGGACGGGCGGGACGTCGCCAGGGGCGATGTGCTCATCGCGCTGCCGTCGTCCGGTCTGCACACGAACGGCTATTCCCTGGCCCGCCGGATTGTGTTCGAGGAGCTGAAGCTGAAGATCGACAGTCAGGTGCCCGAGCTGGGGGAGACGGTCGGCGAGGCGCTGCTGCGATCGCACCGGTCGTACCTGTCGATCGTCATGCCGCTCGTCGAGCGCGGTCTCGTCAAGGGCATGGCGCACATCACCGGTGGGGGGATCCCCGAGAACCTGCCGCGGGCGCTGCCGGAGGGGCTGAGCTACTCAATCGATCGCGACAGCTGGACTGTGCCGCCGCTGTTTCGCTGGCTGCAGGACGCGGGGGAGATTGACGACGCGGAGATGTTTCGCACGTTCAACATGGGCGTGGGGCTCATCCTCGTGTGCGCGCCGTCGAACGTCGACGCGGTGCTGTCGTCGCTTCGTCCCGCCGGCGGCTGGCGAATCGGCGTCGTCTAGGGGGACGGGGCTTTTTTCCACAGAATTCGGCTTTTGGGGGACGGAGGTCGGGTTCGTGTCTTCCCACATCGCTTGGTTGCACTGCTGGTAGATGGCCAGATCCGTCGGCGTTGGTGGGGCATTGACGTAGTCCACCCAGGCCGCGGATACGAGAAACGGCGCGCTCGCCAGGGGCAAGCGCGCGTCGGATCGAAACCGCTCCGACAGGCTGCACCACGGCCAGTTTTCGGCGCGTCTCACGAGACCGGCCGTCAGGGCATTTCGCTCCACATAGCGGCACACATGGACGAGGCTCGCCGCCGTTTCAATCGGCCGCGCCTGAAACCGGCCCTTGTACAACGCGCCCTGCCCGATCGTGCCGTGGCGGTGATGCCACCGGACGGCGTGGGTCGCAGATACCCACCGCATGAAGCTTGAGAGCTCGTTTGTGCCCTTTGGACCCACGACCAGATGCCAGTGGTTGGACATCACGCAATAGGCCAGGAGTCGCACCGGATAGAGCGCCAGGCCCTCGTCAAGAACCTTGAGAAACGCGCGGTAATCCGTCGGCCTTGTGAAGATGGGCACGCGGCGTGCGGTTCGGTTGATGACGTGAAAGAATGACGCGGGCATCGACGCACGGGGTCTGCGTGGCATGTGAGGAGCCTCCGCAGATAGCAATGGCCATGCCGTGCCGATGCGCCGGCCGACCTCCGGCACCGAACACGTGAGATCTGTGGAAAAAAGCCCCGTCCCCCTCGGTGTGCTCATCTCTGGACGCGGATCCAACCTCCAGGCGATCGTCGAGGCGATCGCGGAGGGGCGGCTTCGCGCGACTGTCGCGGTCGTGATCTCGAATCGCCCCGAGGCCCCTGGGCTCGAGCGGGCCAGGCGCGCGGGCATCGAGACGCGGGTGATGCCGCACACCGCCCACGCGTCACGCGACGAGTACGATCGCGCGCTCGTCGACGAGCTGCGGCGTCATGGCGTGACGCTCGTCTGCCTCGCCGGCTTCATGCGACGGCTTGGCCCGACATTCTGCGACGCGTTTGCGAGCGCCATCCTCAACGTCCATCCCTCGCTGCTCCCGGCGTTTCCCGGAGTTGACGCGCAGCAGCAAGCCGTCGCCCACGGTGTGAAGGTCAGCGGCGTGACCGTGCACTTCGTGACGCCCGATCTCGACGCCGGACCGATCATCGCCCAAGCCGCCGTGCCTGTCCTTGACGAGGACACGGCAGAGTCGCTCGCGGCGCGAATCCTCGTGGCCGAGCATCGTCTCTATCCCGAGGCGATCCAGAGCGTGATCGACGGCGGCTGGCGCATCGACGGCCGCCGCGTCATTTTTCGCTGAGGAGGTCGTATGCGCGCTGCGTTTGTCGGAACCTGGTTGACGCTCGCGGCGGCCAGCCTCGCCGCCTGCGGTTTCGGCGCCGGGAACCTCAGCACCGGCAGCCGCGATGAGCCGCGCGTCATCGATCTCGGCCACGCGCTCGCGGCGAGCGATCCGTCCTGGGACGGCACGCCCGCGTTCAGCCGGACGGTCGACGCCACGTTCTCGGCCAACGGTTACTCCGCCGGCCGCTTCGCGAGCGAGGAGCACTTCGGCACGAACGTCGACGCGCCCGCGCACTTTGCGGCCGACGGCCTGACGGTCGATCGCCTCGCCGCCGATCGCCTCGTCCGGCCCGGCGTCTGCATCGACGTGCAGTCGCAGGTTCGCGGCAACGAGGACTATCGCGTGACGCGCGCCGACATCGACGCGTTCGAGAAGGCGCACGGCCAGATCGCCGAGGGCACGACCGTGCTCATCGCCACCGGCTGGGACGCCCGCTGGCCAGATGCCGCGCGCTACATGAACACGCGCGCGGGCGTGAAGCATTTTCCCGGCCTGTCGGTCGAGGCCGCGATGCTGCTCGCGCACGACCGCAAGGTCGCGGCGATCGGCATCGACACGCCCAGCGTCGACTACGGGCCCTCGGAGCAATTCGAGGCGCACCGGGTCACGATGGCCGCCGGGCTGTATCACGTCGAGAACGCTGCGGGCCTGACGTCGCTCCCCGCGACCGGTTTCACCGTCGTCGTGGCGCCGATCAAGATCCAGGACGGCAGCGGCGGTCCGGCCCGCGTCTTCGCGCTCGTCGGAAAATGACGACGGGGTCGTGTTTTCAGTCGACGTAGAATTGCCTCCGGCGCCATTCATGACCATCGACGAGCAACTCGCGTACCTCACCAAAGGCTGCGTGGACGTTGTCCGCGCCGGCGAGCTCAAGGCGAAGCTGGAGCGCGCGGCGAAGACCGGCAAGCCGCTGTCGATCAAAGTCGGCTTCGACCCGACCGCCCCGGACCTGCACCTCGGCCACACGGTCCTCCTTCGCAAGATGAAGCACTTTCAGGACCTCGGCCACTCGGTCGTGTTTCTCATCGGCGATTTCACCGGGCTCATCGGCGATCCTACCGGCCGATCCAAGACGCGCCCGCCGCTCACGCGCGAGGAGATCGACAAGAACGCCGAGACGTACCGCACGCAGGTGTTCAGAATCCTCGACCGCAACAGGACGATCGTCGACTTCAACTCGCGCTGGCTGCATCCGCTCGGCGCCGAGGGCCTCATTCGGCTGGCCGCGCGGTACAACGTCGCGCAGATGCTCGAGCGGCGTGATTTCAAGCAGCGCTACGAGGCCGGCAGGCCGATCGCCGTGCACGAATTCCTCTATCCGCTGGCCCAGGCCTACGACTCCGTGTTTCTGGAGACCGACGTCGAGCTCGGCGGCACGGACCAGCTGTTCAACTTGAACGTCGGCCGCGACATCATGCCGAGCTACGGCCTCGAAGCGCAGGTCGTGATGACCACGCCGCTCCTCGAGGGGCTCGACGGCGTCGAGAAGATGTCGAAGAGCCTCGGCAACTACGTCGGCGTCACCGATCCGCCCGGCGAGATGTTCGGCAAGCTGATGTCGATCAACGACGATCTCATGTGGCGGTACTACCTGCTGCTCACGGATCTCTCCGAGGCCGACATCGCCGCGCGTCGCGCGCAGGTCGCAAGCGGCGCCCTGCACCCGAAACAGGCCAAGGTCGATCTGGCGAAGCGGATCGTCGCCGACTTCCACTCCGCGGCCGAGGCGGCCGGAGCCGCTGAGGCGTTCGAGGCGAGATTCACGCGCGGCGAGCTGCCGACGCACGCCCTGCCAGAGGTCGTCGTCGAGATCGGCGAGGCGACGGTTGGACTGGCCAAGCTCATGACGCTCGCGGGTCTGGCGGCGTCCTCGAGTGAGGCGTCCAGAAAGATCCAGCAGGGCGGCGTGAAGATGAATCGCGAGAAGATCACCGACATCAAGACACGCGTGGATGCGGCGCAAGGCGCGGTGATTCTCGAGGTCGGCCGCCGGGTCGTCCGCGTGAAGTTCGGGCGGTGACAACGTCCGCCAATCAACCCGGGCTCAGGGTCCGTCGGGACCCGGCGTGGCTCGCCGTGGTCGCGACGGTCGCCGCCTTCTCGGTCTTCGCGGCCCACCTGTCGCTCGCGATCAGCGGCGTGTACCTGAACTACCTCAGCGGGATTCTGCTGGCGCTCGCGCGCGACCTGTCTCGCGGCACCTTCTATCGCGATCTGATCGGGCCGCTCGGCTACGGCGGCACGCGCTACTTCCCCCTGTTCTTCACCGTGAGCGGCGCGCTGCTACGGCTCGGCCTGTCGCCGCTCGCCGCCGGCTGGAGCGCCAGCCTGCTGTCGGCCGCGATTCAGGCGCTCGGTCTCGCGCGCGTCGGGCGCGCGCTCGGCGCGCCGTCGCGCCTCGTGTGGCTGCTTGCGGCGGCGGCGCTCGCGCCGTATTTCGTGCAGCAGACGCTCTTCGAGCTGCGCGCCGACGTGCTCGCGACCGGGCTCAGCCTGCTCGGAATCGCGGCCCTGATTCCGGTCTGGCGCAACCCGCCGGAGTCGCGTGCGCCGGTCACGGCCGCAGCGGTCTGGCTCACACTCGCGGTGGCCACGAAGGTCACGAGCCTCGCGGTGCCCGCGAGCCTCATCCTCGCGCTGGCGCTCTCCGGCCGGACGGGCGCGGCATGGCGATTCGCGATTCGTCTCGTCTCGGGCCTGGTCGTCGCTTTTGCCATCGTCCAGATCGCGAGCAGCGGGCGCGCGCTCGAGTCCTGGCGGGCGTGCATGTTCGCGGGCGCGAGCGAAGGCAGCGGGCTCAAAGCGTTCCTCGCCGGCGATTTCGTCGGCGTTGTCGCGTTCTCGCATCTCGTGGCCGCGCTGTTCTTCATCGACGTTGTGGCGCTCGTGGCGATGGCCGTGCAGGATCGGCGGTCGATCTGGCTCCCCGCGATGCTCTTCGCGGGCGTCACCGCGGCCACGGCGTACACGCTCTCGACGCCCGGCACGGTGCCGTCGAATCAGGTGATCGACTGGATCGCCGTGTCGTTCGTCGTGCTGACGTGCGCGGCCGTCGGCCGCGGGGGCCTTGGGCGCACGGCGTCGATCGCCGTTGCACTGATCGTGATCTGGATGAGCGCGCAGGATCTGGCGCGTGTTCGGCGGCTCTGGGCCGAGGTCGGTGACCAGGGCGCGCGCGCGGCGGCGCGGCAACAGGTGGTCGATCTGATCGTGCACGCACCGGCACCGGTGCTGGCCGAGTCGGCGTTGTGGCCGGTCCTCGCCGGCCAGCAGGCGTATCTCCTCGATCCGTTCGCACTTCGGGTCGTCACGATGTCGCGCCCGGGCGTCGGCGAGGACGTGCAGGCGAAGCTCGACGCGCACTTCTTCTCCGCCGTGATTCTCGACGTGGATCCGACGACGGCGCGCGGGCAGGGGTGGTACGAGCACCAGCATTTCGGCGGCCCGATCCTGGCGCGCATTCTGGCCAACTACCGGCTGGACAGGCAGTTAGCGCCCGACGTCTGGATCTACGTGCCGAAGGCCTCGCCGGGCGGCTAGGGGATCTGCCCTTGCACTTTACCGCATGCCGGTGCACAGGGCCGCGTGGGGCGCGCCCTGGCGGCGCGCGCGGGATCGCGCCGAAATTGCGCGTTTTCTGGTTGACACGCCGAATCACGCTGGCGTAAATTTGTAAGGTTCCCCATGGGCCGGTTGGGCCGGTCTGTGGGGCGTGCCGGTTCTTTGAAAACTAGATAGAACGTGCAAGCACAGCCCGTCGAGTATCAGCTGCGAAGCACCTCGCCGAAGCGGCCGTCAGGCCGCGAAGGCGGGGTTGAACTTCGCATTACTTGAACGGTTCGTCGTCGCACCTCGCTACTTCGGTGGCTCGGTGCGATGGCGAAATAGATCCGAGAGCCAAATCAACAGGCTAACGGGTTGAACGAGTTTCGCTGGAGCGAGACGTGCAGCGAGCGGGACGCGAGTCCCGCCGAAGCGCGGAGCGCGAAGGCGGACGAATTTAACTTGAGAGTTTGATCCTGGCTCAGAATCAACGCTGGCGGCGTGCCTAACACATGCAAGTCGAACGCGAAAGTCCCGCAAGGGATCAGTAGAGTGGCAAACGGGTGAGTAACGCGTGGGCGACCTACCTTCGAGTGGGGGATAACCTTCCGAAAGGAGGGCTAATACCGCATGACATCCCGTGTTTGGATACACGGACATCAAAGTCGGGGATCGCAAGACCTGACGCTTGGAGAGGGGCCCGCGTCCGATTAGCTAGTTGGTGGGGTAACGGCTCACCAAGGCTCCGATCGGTATCCGGCCTGAGAGGGCGGACGGACACACTGGAACTGAGACACGGTCCAGACTCCTACGGGAGGCAGCAGTGGGGAATTGTTCGCAATGGGCGCAAGCCTGACGACGCAACGCCGCGTGGAGGATGAAGACCTTCGGGTCGTAAACTCCTTTCGACCGAGATGAATTC
>DATIWF010000081.1:0-7154 GCA_035519535.1 Vicinamibacterales bacterium
GTAAGAGGGGACGGAGGTCCGGAGGGCATTTGCCCTTCGGACCTCCGTCCCCTCTTACCGCCAAGCTGTGGAAAAAAGCCCCGTCCCCCTCCTCACACCGCGTGATCTCGCCTCGGCGACGCCGGCGCCGCTCGTCATCGACCTTCGGCCGGCCGAGGTCTTCGCGCGCGGCCACATCGCGGGCGCCGTGCACTTCGATCTCTGGGGCGTGAGCCTGATCGACACGAGCGAGGCGCCGCTGCGCGCCTTCATGTGGATGATCGGCCACCTGTTCTCGCTGCGCGGCGTGACGCCCGACCGCCCGGTCGTCGTCTACGAAGAGGATTCCGGGATGCGCGCGGCCCGCGCGTGGTGGTTCCTCGAGTACCTCGGCCATCCGAACGCGCGGATCCTCGACGGCGGGATGAAGGCATGGCTCGCCGCCGGGCTGCCCGCGACGACCGAGACCGTCAGCCCGACGCCCAGCACGTGGCACGGCACGCCCGACCCGTCGAAGATCGCGAGGTGGGATCAGGTGCGCGATCGGCTCGGGCGGCCGGACACCGCGATCGTGGACACTCGATCGGATGACGAGTACTACGGGATCGCCGTGCGCGCGAAGCGCGGCGGCGCGATTCCCGGCGCGGTCCACGTCGAGTGGAAGCGGAACCTGACGCCGGACGGCCGCTTCAAGTCCGTAGACGAGCTGCGCGCGATGTACGAAGCGGCCGGCGTCACGCCCGATCGCGAGGTTGTGACCTACTGCCAGGGCGGCTATCGCGCGGCACACGGGTACCTCGCGCTCTATCTTCTCGGCTACCCGCGCCTGCGCAACTACACGGGGTCGTGGAAAGAGTGGGGCGATCGGGAGGATCTCCCGATCGAGATCACGCGTCAGCGCGCGCCGGCCGGCAAGGGTCAATCAAATTGACAACCCGTACCGCGCTCTTTAGACTGCCTTTTTTCCCCCTGGCGCCGGGCGCGAGAGAGTAGAGATGGTCGGGCAGAACATCGGTAAGTACCGCGTGCTGGATCGCGTCGGCCGGGGCGGCATGGGCACGGTGTTCCGTGCGCTCGACGAGACGCTCAATCGCGAAGTCGCGATCAAGATCCTCAACGCGGAATTGAACGACCCCGAGGTCGCACGGCGCTTTCGCGCCGAGGCCGTGACCGTCGCGCGCCTGAATCATCCCGGCATCGCCACGATCTACGAGCTGTTCCAGCACGACGGCCAGTGGATGATGGTGATGGAGTTCGTCCGCGGCGAGACGCTCGAGCGCATGGTCGAGCGCCTCGGCCCGCTCTCGGCGCAGCGCGCGGCCGACCTCTGCATGCAGGCGCTCACCGCGCTCTCCCACGCCCACCGCATGGGCGTCGTGCACCGCGACCTGAAGCCCGCGAACCTGATGATCACGGAATCGGGCGCGGTGAAAATCATGGACTTCGGGATCGCGCGCGTCGCCGGCTCCGAGCACCTGACGAGCGCGGGCTTTCTGATGGGCACGCCGGCGTACATGGCCCCCGAGCAGGTCACCGGAGGCGAGATCGACGCGCGCACCGACCTCTACGCGATGGGCGTCGTGTTGTACCACCTCGTGACGGCGAAGCTGCCGTTCAAGGGCGACACGCCGATCGCGATGGCTCAATCGCGCGTGAGCGGCGAGCCGACGCCCGTGCGGCAGGTCCGCGACGGCCTGCCTGCGTGGATCGATCCGCTGCTCGAGCGCGCGCTCGCGAAAGCCTCGGCTGACCGCTTCCAGTCCGCCGATCAATTCAGAGAAGCGCTGCGCCGCGGACTCGCCGGCTTGCCGATGCAGCCGCAGTCAGAAGCGGAAATTCCGCCCGAGCTCGTCGCCACCGTGCTGCCCGGGACGATGGCGTCGCCGCCGACGCCGCCCGCGCGGCCGATTCCCGCGACTCCAACGCCTGTTCCGGCCGGCACGGCGGCCCAGGCTGCACCGCCCGTCGCAGCGACGCCGCCTTCCGGCGCGCCGAGGCCGGCCGCCACGGGAGCGGTCAAAGCACCCACGACCGCGACGCCGGCCGCGCCCGGTCCGGCAACCGGACAAGTGACGCCGCCCGCGGCGCCGAGTCTGACCGCAGTGGTGAAGGGTCCGACGGCGCCAGTGAAAGGTCCGACCGCGGCGGTGAAGAGCCCGACCGCTGCGGTGCCTGGTGCGACAGCGGCGACAAAGAGTGCGACAGCGGAGACAAAGGGTGCGACAGCGGCGACAAAGGGTCCGACCGCGGCAACGAAGGGTCCGACGCCGCCGACGGCGTCCCTGCCGAGTCGCACCGTGCTGGCGCTCGGCGCCGCGGCGGTCGTGCTCGCGATTCTGGTTGGATGGATGTGGTATCGCTCGCGCCACGTGGCGCCCGCCGCCGCGACGGCTGTGGCCGAGACGGTCACCACGCCCACGCCGCCTCCGCCGGTGCCGGCCGACACATCGACGCCATCGCCGACACCGGCGGGTGCGCTTCCGCCGCCACCCGTCGCCGACGCGACCGTGCCGGCGAATTCGCCGCCGACGTCGCCCGCGGCCACGCCAGCAACGACTCCCGGTCCGCGGGCCGCCGCGCCGCCGCCTCCTGCGGGATCGCCGGCGCCGACCGCATCGGCGTCAGCCGCCACGCCGACCCCGGCGGCCACTGGATCGCCGACGCCGACGCCGGCCGCGACCGGGCGCGCGGCGACGCCAGGGTCGCGCGGCGCATCGGCCGCGGTCGATCGCGAGCTGGTCACGTTCGGCGACGTGAAGGTCTTGCGCGTCCGCGGTCAGAAATCCGACGATGAGGACGTCGTGCTGAGTTTCGTGTCGGGCCAGATTTCGATCGCGTCAAAGAAGGGCGGCGCGACGATCGTGTCAGAAACGTACAAGCGCATCGCGCACGCGACGTACGTGCACGCGAAGACGCCGAAGTGGGATCCCGGCCTGCCGGGCCCGCCGGCAAATCTCGACGTGCCCGGGATCCTGCGCAGCACGCGCCACTGGTTCGTGCTGCAGTCGAAGACAAGCTATCTCATCCTCCGGCTCGACGACTCGAACTGGCAGCAGATTCTCGATACGTTCGAGCTCCGCACGGGCCTTGCCGTCGATCGGCCCGCTGCCGCCGACAAGTAGGGCGATTCGCCCGCGATGTTCCTCCTGCGCTACGACGACCACGGCACCGAGAGGACGCACGAAGTGCGCACGGGCGTGACGCTCATCGGGCGGCTCGCGACGTGCGACCTCGTGATCGCCGACTCGAGCGTGTCGCGCAATCACGCCAGCCTCCGCGCGATCGACGGCCGCTGCTTCGTGCAGGACGCGGGCAGCCGCTTCGGCACGTTCGTGAACGACGAGCGCGTGAGCGACGAAGTCGAGCTGCTGCCCGGCAGCCGGCTGAAGGTCGGCGAGGTGACGCTGACGCTCGAGCAGCGCGTGTCCGAGAAGGAGCTGCTGTCCGAGGGCCACGAGATCTCGGAGGGGCCGGGAACGATCTACCGGCCCGTCACGGCCGTGCCGCCCGCGGCGGGCGACGCGCGCCTCGTGCGCCTGCTCGCCGACATGGGGCGCACGCTGCTCGGGACGCAGTCGCTCTCCGAGATCCTCCAGCGCGTCGTGGACGTGACGTTCGACGCGGTGCCGGCCGAGCGCGCGTTTCTCATGCTGCGCGATTCGGCGGACGAGGGGCTGACGGCGCGCGTGCTGCGGCACCGCGACGGCACCGTGCCGACCAACGCGACGCTCAGCCGCCAGGTGGTCCGCCGCGTGATGCGCGAGCGCGTGGCCGTCCTCGCCTCCGACGCGACGACCGACCCTGGCCTCGGCGTCACCGACAGCATCCTGCGCTTCAACATCCGCGCGTTCATGTGCGCGCCGCTCTGGAGCCACGACGAAGTGATCGGCGTGCTGTACGTGGACAGCCCGCGCAGCGCGCGCTTCGGCCCCGCGGACCTCGACGCGTTCACGGCGCTCGCCAACGCGGCGGCGGCCGCGATCGAGCACGCGCGGCTCTCGACCCAGCTGATCGAGGAACAGCGGCGGCGCGAGCGGCTGCAGCGGTACCACTCGCCGTCGGTCGTGAGCCGGATCCTGCAGGCGCCCGCGGGCGACATCAGCATGCGCGTGCAGGAGCGCGACGTCACCGTGCTCTTCTGCGACATCGTCGGCTTCACGAGCCTGTGCCAGCAGATTCCGCCGGCCGAGGCGGCGGCGCTGCTCACGGCGTTCCTCACGCGCATGACGGACATCGTCTTCGAGCACCAGGGCACGCTCGACAAGTTCCTGGGCGACGCGCTGCTCGCGGTGTTCGGCGCGCCGTTCGACCAGCCCGACCACGCGGTGCAGGCCGTCAAGGCGTCGCTCGCGATGCGGCGCGGCCTCGCCGACCTCAACGCCCAGAGCGAGGGCGTGAAACTCCAGATGCGCATCGCGATCAGCACGGGCGTCGCGCTCACGGGTGATTTCGGATCGCTCCGGCGCCGCGAGTTCACCGTGCTGGGCGACGTCGTCAACACCGCGAGCCGGATCGAGGACGAGATCGCGGCGCCCGGGGAGATCGTCATCTCCGGTCCGACGTACGCCGCCGTCAAGGACGCCGTGCGCGTCCGGCCGCTCGGGTCGCGGACGCTCCGCGGCCGCGCGGCGCCGCTCGATTTCTTCGCCGTCGAGGAGCTCACCGGTCCTTCGTAACCGCGGACCGGCGCGCCGGCCGATCACGCGCCGCGGGCAACACCCCCGCGCTCGGCCAGCCAGTCAGAGGCGTCGCGCTCGAACCAGGCCTGCGGACCGTGACTCGCGTACGCCGGAAAGGAGCGCTCGCCGTTCCGCCGCAGGCCGATCTTGAGGAGCACGTGCTGCGACGCCAGGTTCGCCGGGTCGGTGATGGCGCAGATGCGCGGCAGGGCGAGGTCGACGAACCCGTAGCGCAGAAGCGCCGCCGCCATCTCGGTGCCGTATCCGCGCCCCCACGCGGGCTTTGAGAGCACGAATCCGACCTGGATGATCGACTCGCCGCGGATGTGATTGATCAGGTGCAGGCCGAGCCGCGCGCCCGTCGATCGATCGACCGTCATCCAGATCCCAAAGCCCGGATGCTCGTCGTAGTACCGCAGGATCCGGATCTCCAGCATGTTCTCGGCGTCCTGGCGCGCCTGCGGGCCGCCCATGTACTGCATGACGTCGGGGTCGGCGTAGAGCGCGACGAACCACTCGCGGTCATCGGGCGTGAAGCGCCTCAGCGCGAGGCGGTCGGTTTCGAGCCAGGGTTCCAACGGTGTCATTGTCCCATCAGACGCGTGTCGATCCTGCGCCGCCTTCGCGGCCGTCGAGCTGGTAGTCAGGAGATCCGAACGTCTGGCAAAATAGCGGGGGGTGACTCCTCCCGGGATGCTCCGCATGAGGAAGCAGGCGGTCTTGTTCGGGCTCGTCGCGACCCTCGCAGTGAGCGTCCTCTCGGCGCAGCAGGGACCGTCGCTCCCGCTGGTCCGCATCGAAACGACGCTCGGCAACATCGATATCGAAGTCGATACCGCGCACGCGCCGATCACGTCCGCGAACTTCCTGCGGTACGTCTTCGGCGGCTTCTACGATGGCGGCGAGTTCTATCGCGCTGCGCGGCCCGACACGTATCACGCCGTCCCGCCGAACCGGCCGCCGATGGAGCTCATCGAAGCGAGAATTCCGGCCGGCCGGCAGGCATACGCGCCGATTCCGCTCGAGCGCACGAGCGTGACGGGACTCCATCACGTCGTCGGCACGGTCGCGATGGGGCGGAACGACGATCAGCCCGACAGCGCGGCGTTCGACTTCTACGTCCTGCTCAACGACCAGCCGTCGCTCGACTTCGGCGGCAAGCGATTCGCCGATGCGCAGGGCACCGCGGCATTTGGCAGGGTCGTGGCCGGCATGGACGTCGTCCGCGCGATCAACCAGCAGCCTGTCGCCTCGCGCGCGGCGACCGCCGACAATCCGCTGAGGAAGACGCAGAACCTCGATCCGCCGATTCGCATCAACAAGGCGTATCGCGTGAGGCCTCCTGGATCGCCACGCGTCGGGGCGACGTTCACCAAAGAGATCAAAGAGAACGTAAAACCACCCGATCCCTCGGCGATCGGACTGGGCCCCAACATGATTGGCGGTCTCGTGCACCAGATCACGGGCGCGCCGCTCGCGGGTGCGACCGCGACCCTCTCTGGGCCGGCGCTCGCCGCTCCGCGTGTCGCCACGACGGACCGCGATGGCAAGTACCAGTTCACGGACCTCGCGCCCGGCACCTACATGCTGGTGGTGGAATCGTCGACGCCGGGGTTCAAGAAAGCGAG
The DNA here is from genome assembly GCA_035519535.1 of Vicinamibacterales bacterium. Lineage (GTDB taxonomy): Bacteria > Acidobacteriota > Vicinamibacteria > Vicinamibacterales > SCN-69-37 > DATEGZ01. The sequence goes on from DATIWF010000081.1 coordinate 6,287, forward strand.
CTACCCCAACCTGGTGATGGTGACCGGATTCTCGATGCGCCTGGATTGCCTGCTCGAATGGAGCGGCGCGATGGCGGCCGCCCGACTGCCCGGGCAGGCGGCTGACGACGCGCTGTCCGCCGTGCGCGCTGCGCTCGGCGGCGACGCGGCGCTGTCGCGCATCACTTCGATACATGCCGTCGGACACGTCGTGCAGAGCGGCGGCACGCGAGACGGCACGCTCGAGGTCTACTTCCGGGCGCCAAATCAGTTTGTCCGCGTGACGCGCGTGGCGGTCAATCCCGCGGGCGCGTACCCGGGCGCGACGATCCGGGATGGGCGGCTCCTGGACCGCCGGCTGCCGGCCGACCAGGAACCCGGCTACGGATCGCTCAGCGCGCCGGATCTGACGACGGACGTCACCATCAACACGTCGCGAGTCGGATTCAACGGCCAAACGGCGATTGCGAGCGGCTCGGGCGGCGCATACGGCCTTGGCGCCGGCGCGAGGCAATACGCGGCGTTCATCATCCCGCTCCTCGCCAGGCTCACGTCCGCCTATCCCGCGAAGGTGACCACATCGGCCGACAGGGTCGCGTTCACGGGCGACGATGGCTTCACGTGGGCGCTGACGCTGGACGCGGCCTCACGGCTGCCGGCCGAGGTGTCGTGGTCGGGTGGCACGGCGACGTCGGCTGGCCCGGTCATCACGCTCAGCGACTACCGCAGCGTCGGCAGCGTCCGGTGGCCGTTCCGGCTCGTCATGCGGACGAACACAGGCCTCGTGGAGGACGTGACGATCAAGAGGTACGAGATCAACACGAGAATCAACGACAAGGTGTTCCGTTGATCGTCGGCGATCTCCGCTACGGCGCGCGCCGGCTCCTTC
>DATIWF010000082.1:0-25675 GCA_035519535.1 Vicinamibacterales bacterium
TCTCAGGACCTCGGCGACCCGAACAACCAGCCGCCGCAGAAGAGCGGATACAACTTCCTGCTGACCCAGGATCAGGGCTCGCAGGCGGGTCCGAACGACTGCAACGGCACGGCGACGATCACGGCGTGGTATGCCTCGGGCATGCCCCAGACGTTCGGCACGACGGGCACCCGTTCGTTCGCGGTGAACGCCGGCAACACGATCTGGCAGAACAACACGGCCAACGCCCCGCAGTCGCCCTTCGCGACGGCCAACGGCGACACGCCGATCCAGTAGCTCGCCCCGGCTCCGCCGGTACTTGCCTTCGAGGTTCCGTGGTTCCGGGACATGGCTCCCGGGGCCCGGGACCTCGAAGTTTTTTGGCGGGTCCCTCTTCGCTCTTCGCTCAGCTCCGACCGCACCCCGGGTCAGGTCCGGCGGGCGCCGAGCGGGGCCAGACCCGCGCTCCGTGGAGCGATTCTGCCTTCTGCCCTTTGCCCTCTGACCTGACAGGTCTTTATACTGAATACCTATGACCCCCCGTGCCCGCTGGATGATCCTGGGGTTTTCCCTGCTCGGGCTGGCGTTTGCCGGCGCTTCGGCGTGGGTGCATTACCGGGTGCTGACCGACCCGCACTACATCAGCCCGTGTGACATCAACGCGAAGTTCAACTGCACGCAGGTCTACCTGAGCCGGTTCGGAACGGTGCAGGGCGTGCCCGTCGCGCTGGGCGGGGTCATCTGGTTCGCGCTGGTGGCGCTCGTCGCGGGGTTCGCGAAGCCCACCCCGCCTCCGGCTTCCGCCTCCGTCCAAGGGGCGGCGGCGGACAAGTCGACGAAGCTGGCGGCGGCGAATTCGTCCGGCGCGTACATCTTCGCCCTCGCGACCATTGGTCTTGCGGCCATTCTTTACCTGGGCTACGCCTCGCTCTTCGTGCTGAAGACGTACTGCGTGCTGTGTCTCGGCACGTACGTCTCCGTGATCGGGATTTTCGTGACGTCGGGCCTCACGACCCCGGTCGGCCTGACGCGCGTGCCGGTACGCCTGTTGGGCGATCTGCGCGACCTCATGAGGAAGCCCGCCTTCATGGTGGTGGCCATTCTCTACATTGCCGGTGCGGCGTCGGCCGTCGCTTTCTTCCCGCGCGAGGGCGCGCAGGCCGCCGCGGCGCCGGCGGCGCCCTCGGCGGACATGGAGAAGCTGTTCGCCGACGCGTGGGCGCAGCAGCCGCGTGTGGATCTCGGCATCCCGGCCGATGGCGCGAAAGTCGTCGTCGTGAAGTTCAACGACTGGCTGTGTCCGTCGTGCAAGATGGCGGCGATGATGTACCAGCCGGTGCTCGACAAGTATCAGAAGGACGCGCCCGGCGCCGTGAAGTACGTGATCAAGGACTGGCCGTGGAACGCTGACTGCAATTTCAACATCACCGCGACGATCCATGGACACGAGGGCGCGTGCAACGCCGCCGCGGCCGTCCGCATGGCGCGCGATCGGGGCAAGGCCGACGCGATGATTGAGTGGCTCTTCACGAACCAGCAGCGGCTGGGCGAGCTGGGGCTGCGCGGCGGACCCGCGGCCGCCGACGCCGTCAAGCAGGGCGCCCAGGAAGTGCTGGGCGTCACGGACTTCGACGCGGAGTACGTGAAGAAGCTGCCGGAGATGCGCCGCGACATCGCCGACGGCGGGGCGCTCAAGGTGCAATCGACGCCGACGTTCTTCATCAACGGCGTCCGTGCGGCCGATGCAAACGGCAACTACCTGCCGGCGCAGTGGTTCGACGTGGCCATCAAGCTGGAGATCGCGAAAGCCGCCGCCAAATAACCGCGCATGAGCACGGTTGTCCGCACGGACCGACTGACCAAGGATTTCTCGACCGGCTTCTGGCGCCCGCGGCCGCACCGCGCGCTGGACGCGCTCACCTTCGACATTCCCGCCGGCGGCGTGTTCGGCCTGCTCGGTCCCAACGGCGCCGGCAAATCGACGACCCTCAAGCTGCTCGTCGGGCTGCTGTGGCCGACGTCGGGCACGGCCGAGCTCCTCGGCCGGCCGGTGGGCGATCCCGTGGCGCACCAGCGCCTCGGCTTCCTGCCCGAACACCCGACATTCTACGACCAGCTGAGCGCGGAGGAGCTGCTCGTCTACTTCGCGGGTCTCTTCGGCTACAGCGGTCCGGAGCGCCACGCGCGTGCGACGCGCGTCCTCGACCTCGTCGGCCTCGGCGCCGACCGCCGGCGGCCGATGCGCCAGTACTCGAAGGGCATGGTGCAGCGCGTCGGCCTCGCGCAAGCGCTCGTCAACGACCCCGAATTCGTGATGCTCGATGAGCCCATGTCCGGTCTCGATCCGATCGGCCGCCGCGAAGTCCGCGAGCTGATCCTCCGCCTGCGCGACGAGGGGCGCACCGTGCTGTTCAGCTCGCACATCCTCTCGGACGCGGAGTTGCTCTGCAGCCGCGTGGGCATCCTGAACAAGGGCCGGCTCGTGGCCTCGGGCACGGTCGCGGAACTGGCCGCGTCGGCGGGGGAGGGCGGCCAAGGCTGGGAGGTCGTCGTGACGTCGCTGCCCGCGGCCGCGGCTGATCGCCTCGCGCCGCGCGTGCGCCGCGTCACGTCGATCGCCGAGGGCCGTTACAGCATCGAGCTCGGCTCCGACGTGCGCCCCGAGCCGCTCGTGGCCGAGCTTACCGCCGCGGGCGCCGCGCTCGTGTCCGTGACGACGCTGCGGACGACCCTCGAGGACGCGTTTCTCAAGGCGATTGGGTCCGCGGATAGAGGGCAGAAGGCAGAAGGCACAGGGCAGAGGGCAGAAGGCGGAGGGCCGCAGGCATGACCGCGCGCCGCATCGGCCTCGTGGCGTGGCACGTGTTCAAGGAAAGCGTGCGCGATCGCGTGCTGTACGCGATCGGCGTGTTCGCGCTGCTGCTCGTCGCGTCCTCGTTCCTGATCGGGCAGATTACGGCAGGGCAGGACGTCAAGATCATCAAGGACCTGGGCCTTGCGACGATCGAGCTCGCGGGTGTGCTGATGACGGTGTTCATCGGCGTCGGGCTGGTCGCGCGCGAGATCGAGCGCCGCAGCATCCATGGGCTGCTCGCCAAGCCCCTCCCGCGGTGGGAGTTCATCGTCGGCAAGTATCTGGGACTGCTGCTGACGATCACGGTCAACGTCGCGGCGATGGCGGCCGCGCTCTATCTGATGCTCGCGTGGATGAACTGGGAGTCGCCGCTCAACATCCGCCGGTCGTGGGACGCGCCGGCCACGGACGTGCGGCTGCTGATTTCCGTGCTGTTGATCTACGCCGAGCTCGCCCTGCTGACGGCGATTGCGCTCTTCTTCTCCACGTTCTCGTCGAGCGCGCTGTGGTCGGTCGTCTTCACGGTTGGCCTGTTCATCGCCGGCCTCGAGAGCGAGGATCTCCGCAACTTCGGCGACATCGTGGACGCGCCGATCATGGCGCGCCTCGTATCCGCGATCGGCTGGGTCGTGCCCGCGTTTTCCGCGTTCGACGTCAAGGCGCAGGTCGTGCACGGCGTGCACGTGCCGGCGGCGTTCGTCGCGCACACGCTGCTGTACGCGCTGCTGTACATCCTCGTCGCTCTCGGCGCGGCCGTCGTCGTCTTCTCGCGGCGGGAGTTCAAATGACCGGGCGCGTCCGGCTGGCGCTGGCGGTGGCCGGCATGGCCGTTGGTCTCGCGGCGGCCGGCGCGGTGCTCCACGCGCGCGACTCGGCGTATCCGCTGCCCGTGCCCACGCAGCACTTGCTCTACCTGCGCTCGAGCCGCGCGGCCACCCGGATGATGCTGTCGTTCAAGTCCGTGGCCTCCGACGTCTACTGGATTCGGGCCATCCAGCACTACGGCCGCGAGCGAAAGTCGCTCCGGACGTCGGATCGCTTCGACCTGCTGCAGCCGCTGCTCGATTTGACGACGACGCTCGACCCGCGATTCAACATCGCGTACCGGTTCGGCGCGATCTTCCTGTCGCTGGAGCCGCCCAACGGGCCGGCGCGTCCCGACCAGGCCATCGCGCTGCTGCAGAAGGGCCTGGCGGCCAACCCGGACCGCTGGCAGTACGCGCACGACATCGGCTTCATCGAGTACTGGTACACCGGCGACTACAGGGCAGCCGCGGGCTGGTTCGACCGGGCCGCGAAGATTCCCGGCGCCCCCGACTGGATTCGCCCGCTCGCGGCCGTGACGCTGGCGCAGGGCGGCGACCGCACGGGCGCGAGGCGGATGCTCGAGGAGCTTCGCGGATCGGAGGAAAAATACGTTCGCGACGCCGCCGAGCGCGGGCTCATGCAGCTGCAGGCACTCGACGCGATTGACGAGCTGCAGGGCATCGTCGAGCATTACTTCGCGACGCAACACGCCTATCCGGCCGGCTGGTCGGATATGTTCGGCGCCGGCAAGCAGCCGTACGATCCCGCGCGCGCGCCGTTCGTGTACGATCCGGCCACGCACACGGTGACGATTTCGCCCGACTCGCCCCTCAATCCCCTGCCGAAGAAGCTGCAGAAGAAGTGATGCTGTCGATCGTCCTGCTGGTCGGCGTCTTCGGTCTCATGCTCGGCAGCTTCCTCAACGTGTGCATTGCGAGGATCCCGGAGGGCCTCTCGATCGTCTCGCCGCCGTCGCGCTGCCCGAAATGCTTCGCGCCGATCCACTGGTACGACAACATCCCGGTCGTGAGCTACGTGCTCCTGGGCGGGAAGTGCCGCGCGTGTCGCGCGCCCATCAGCCTCCGCTATCCGATCGTCGAGCTCACGACGGCCGTGGCGTTCATGCTCCAGGCCTGGATGTTCGCCGACCAGCCGATCCTGCTCGCCGCGCGGATCGTGCTCACGGCGATGCTCATCGTGCTGTTCGGCACGGACTTCGATGTGCAGCGCCTGCCGAACGTGATCACGCTGCCGGGCATCGCCGTCGGCCTGGCCTTCAGCCTGTGGGCGCCGCCGGGCCTCGTCGCGAGTGCCATCGGCGCGGCGCTCGGCGCGGCCGTCTTGTGGAGCGTCCGGTGGATTTGGCGACGCCTGCGCGGCGTCGACGCGATGGGCCTCGGCGACGTGAAGATGCTCGCGATGATCGGTGCGTTTCTCGGCTGGCGCCAGGTGTGGGTCGTGCTGTTCCTCGGCAGCCTCGCCGGCGCGATCGTCGGCGTCGCGCTCTCACTCGGCCGCGGCCGATCGCTCCAGACCCGCCTCCCGTTCGGCACGTTCCTCGCGGTCGCGGCGTATGTGGCGTCGCTCGTGGGCGACCGGCTGCTCAGCTGGTATCTGGCGTTCTACGCATAGAGAACTACGTCAGGTACATCGGGTACGTCGGGTACGTCAGGTACGTCGGGTACGTCGGGTACGACGGGCGACTGGAACGAGCTGGCGCGTGTCACCTTTTTCCTTCCTCTCAAGCTCTCAGGGGTCCTTGGAAAAGAAGCTGACCCGAATGCAGGCTCCTTGGACCTGACGTACCCGGCGTACCCGAAGTACCCGACGTACCCGAAGTACCGACGTACACTTCCGTAATCCGCACACCGTTCTGACCATGGGCCCGCTGGTGCGAGGCCCGCGGCTCGTCGAAATCCACTGGGCTGATTGCTCGGTTCTTGGAACGATCCTTGCGCCTGGGAACCGTTGCGTTTCCTGCGATCCGGTCGCCGCGACCCGCACGCAGAATCCGCAACGCCGATCGGATTTGGGCCGAAATCAGGCCCATTCACCTGGATCGGCGGTTGCGATCGCCTTCGAGCAGCGAACAACGGGGGCGAGCGATGGGCGGCGGCAGGAGGGCGGCGACTGGTGCGCGGGAGCGAGGATTCAGTCTGATCGAAGTCCTCGTCGCGATGGTGGTCTTGGTGCCGGGCGTGATCGGCGCCGCGGGAATGATCGCCATCGCGGCGCGGTCGGCGCGGGACGCGCGGCTCGAGTCCACGGCGGTGATGCTCGCGTCGCAGAAGCTCGAACAGCTGCGAGTGCTCGAGTGGAACGCGGATGATGCCGGGCCCGGGCCTGCGGTGAGTGACCTGACGACCGACCTCAGCCGCGATCCGCCGGCGCCGGGCGGACCGGGGTTGAGTCCGTCGCCCGCGAACGCGCTCGATCGCAACGTTCCCGGGTTTGTGGATTTTCTGGACGCGAGCGGGCGATGGGTGGGCACGGGCAGCGCGCCTCCGCCGCCTGCGACGTTCATCCGGCGCTGGGCCGTGACGCCGCTGCCGGCGAGCCCGTCGGATTCGCTGGTGTTGCAGGTGCTCGTGACGAACGTGACCCGCGAGGCGCAGCGCGTGGCGCAACCGCCTCCGCGGCGGCGGCTGCCGGGAGAGGCGCTGCTGATCACCGTTCGAACGCGAACCTCGAGGTGAGTGTGCAGCCGACATGTGACGACGGTTTCTCGCTCGTTGAACTGCTGATCGCGACCGCGCTGACCGTGTCGCTGACGGGCGCCGTGGTGTCGCTGGTCGGGCCGTCGGCGACCTCGTCGCCGGTGCTGGCCGAGTCGATCGACCTCACGGAGCGCGCGCGCGTCGCGGGCGACCAGCTTCTGGAAGATCTCTCACGCGCCGGCGCGGGGATTTCGGCCGGACCGCATGCCGGCGCGCTCGTCGAAGCCTTCGCGCCCGTGGTGCCTCGCCGCATGGGGCTGAACGGCGCGGATCCCCCCACGGTCGCGCGGCAGGACGCCATCACGATTCGATACGTGCCCGACACCCGATCGCAGACCGCGGTGGCCACGTTCACGCCCGCCCCGGCCGCGCTGATGACGGTGGCCGGCGGGCCCGGGTGTCCGGCCGGACCGGCCTGCGGCCTTGCCGCCGGCGCCGACGTGTTCGTCTTCGATGACGAGGGGCACGCCGACACGTTCACGATCACGCAGGTGCAGGCCAACGTCCTGACCCTTCAGCCGCACGACGCCGCGCCGTTTCAGTACGGGCCGGGTGCGCGTGTTGCGGAAGCCGTGTCCCGGACGTTCTATCTCGACGCCGCCCAGCGCCAGCTGCGGATGTACGACGGCAATCAGTCCGACCTGGCGGTGGTCGATCACGTCGTCGGTCTCTCGTTCTCGTACTTCGGCGATCCGAATCCGCCGCAGGCGCCCCGGCCGCCGCTCGGCACGGCCAACTGCCTGTTCGACGCCGCCGGCCAACTCGATCCGTCGATCGTCGTGCTGCCGTCGCAGAGCGGCGCGCTGGTGCCGCTGGCCCCCGCGATGTTCACCGACGGGCCCTGGTGTGGATCCGGCGCGGCGCGATTCGACGCGGACCTGTTGCGCGTTCGCCAGGTGCGCGTGACGCTGCGCGTGGAGGCCGCGCTGCCCGCGTTTCGGGCCGCGGGACCGGCGTTCGCGCACCCGGGAACCTCGACCAGCGCCTTGTCCGCGCTGCCGGACGTCGGGCTGACGCTCGACGTCTCGCCGCGCAACTTGAATCTGAAGCGGTAGAGCCGATGCGCGCCATGGTCCGTCCACCCGATCGAGTCGCCGCGGCCGCCGATGCCGGCGCGGCGCTCGTCGTCGTCCTGCTGGCGACGGCGCTCGTCTCGGCCCTGGGCGCGGCCCTCACCGTGCTGAGCAACACCGAGACGACGATCGCCGCCAGCTTCCGCGAGAAAACGGAGCTCTCATGCGCGGCCGAAGCGGCGATCGAGCGCGCGCTGCAGGACGTGCGGGCGTCGATGCGGTGGGACGACCTGCTGAGCGGCGCGCAAGCGTCGGGGTTTCTGGACGCGAACCTGCTGCCGGTGATGCCCTCCGGCGGCACCCTCGACGTGCGCCGCGAGACGAGTCAGCTGCAGGCGTCGGCCAACGCATTCGGGCTCGGCGCGAACACGCCGCAGTGGCGGGTGTTCGCGAGCGGGCCGCTCAGGGACATCGCAGGGCCATCGGCCCTCGACAGCTCGGCGTACCTCGTCGTCTGGGTCGCCGATGACATCACGGAGACAGACGGGAATCCCGCTGCGGACACGAACGGCGTGCTCATGCTCCGCGGCGAGGCGGTAGGGTCGGGCGGGCGGACGCGCGCGCTCGACGTCACGGTAGCGAGGGCCGGGGCACCCCCGGGACAGGCCGGCCTTCGCGTCATGTCATGGCGGGAGGTTCGATAATGTCGTTCTGGCAAGCACCAATTGTCGTGGTCGCGCTGCTCACGTGGCTCAACTCGACGCCCACGTCGTTCGCCGACGCGGCGCAGCGGGAGGCCCTGCGTCGGCAGATCATGCCGAAGCCCACGCGGCAGCTCTCCAACCTCAACCTGCCGGCCTCGGCGTTCGTGCGGGAGACGGCCTCTGACCAGCCGCCCGTCGCGGCCACGCCGCCGCCGGACTCCTCGGACGAACCTCCGGTTCCGGCCCAGGCCGCCAAGCCCGCGCAGGCTGATCAGGCCGCCGCGGCCCCGGCCCAGGCGGCGGACCCGAAGGGGGACGAGAAGTTCTGGCGCGACCGCATGACGGTCGCGCGCCAGAAGCTCGACGAGGACCAGAACCTGCTGGCGGCCGTACAGAGCCGCATCAACGCGCTGACGACCGATTTCGTCAACCGCGACGATCCGGCCCAGCGCGCGAAGATCGCCGACGACCGCCGCAAGGCGCTCGACCAGCTGGATCGATTGCAGAAGCAGGTCGACGACGACCAGAAAGCGGTCGCGGGGATTCAGGAAGAGGCTCGTCGCGCCGGCGTGCCGCCGGGGTGGGTGCGGTAAGCCCTGACCTACGACCTCATTCCGAGCGACCGCATCGCGGCTGCGAGGTCCTTCGACGCGACGTCGGCGACGATTGCGGCGTCGCCCAGGCCGCGGGCGAGCACGAAGTGCAGCTGGCCGTGTGTGACCTTCTTGTCGTGGGTGATGGCCTCGAGGGCGTCCCGGACCGAGAGGTCCGTCACCGGCGGCAACGGGCCCATGCGGCCGATGACGTCCTTCAGGTGTGCCTCGTCCTCAGGGGCGAGGAGACCCCGCGACGCTGAAATGCGCGCGGCGGCCATCATGCCGTAGCCGATCGCCTCGCCGTGCCGGAACCGGCGGTAGCGCGTGACCGCTTCGAGTGCGTGTCCGACCGTATGGCCGAAGTTGAGGATCCGCCGCGGTCCCGCCTCGCGCTCGTCGAGCTCGACGACGCGCGCTTTGATCCGGCAGCACTCGCCGATGAGCTCGGGTAGGAGCACGGCGTCCTGCCGGAACACGGCCGGAAGATTCGCCGACACTCGATCGAACAGTGACCGCGAGGCGATGACGCCGTATTTGACGACCTCGTAAAGCCCCGCGCGGAACTCGCGGCGGGGCAGCGTCCCGAGCACGTCGGGGTCGCACACGACGAGCGCAGGCGCATGAAACGCGCCGATCAGGTTCTTCCCGGCAGCGACGTTCACGCCGACCTTGCCGCCGATCGCGCTGTCCACCTGCGACAGCAGCGTCGTCGGCACTTGCACGAGCCGGATCCCGCGCAGGTACGTGGCGGCCGCAAAACCGGCCACGTCGCCGACCACGCCGCCGCCGAACGCGACGAGGGCCGCGGACCGGTCCAGCCGTCGCTGGATCAGCGCGTCGTAGATCTTCGACACGGTCTGCAGGGTCTTGGCGCGCTCGCCATCGGGGATGAGCACCGGCGACCGGCGTCCCGCGACGCCGCGGAGCCGCGCGCCGTGCCGGCGCCACACGGGCGGGCAGCTGACGACCAGCAGCTCCTTTCCGAGGCCCTCCTCGTGCAGCATGGCCCCAAGGTCGGCAATCACACCCCGGCCGATCAGCACGTGGTAGGGCGTGCGGGTTCCGTGGACGTCGATGCGAAGGGGAGGCATGGGGCGCACGCTAGAATAGCAGGGTGTCACGTTCGAACTTCGAACTCAGGACCCGAGGTCGCATTGGCTGACAAGCAGAAGGAATCGTTCGTCACCGAGATCACGCCGCGCTCGGAGGACTTCTCCCGCTGGTATCTCGACGTGGTCCGCCGCGCCGAGCTGGCCGACTACTCGCCCGTGAAGGGCTGCATGGTCATCCGGCCGTACGGCTATGCGATCTGGGAGCATATTCAGCGCCTGCTCGATGCGCGGTTCAAGGCGACGGGCCACGTGAACGCGTACTTCCCGCTCTTCATTCCCGAGAGCCTCCTGATGAAGGAGAAGGAGCACGTCGAGGGCTTTGCGCCGCAGGTGGCCTGGGTGACCAGGGGCGGCGACGAAGACCTCGAGGAAAGGCTGATCGTCCGGCCCACGTCCGAGGTGCTGATCGGCACGATGTACGCGAAGTGGATCCAGTCGTGGCGCGATCTGCCCGTGCTCATCAACCAGTGGGCCAACGTCGTCCGCTGGGAGAAGGTCACGCGGCCGTTCCTCAGGACGACGGAGTTCCTGTGGCAGGAAGGGCACACGGCGCATGAGACCGCCGACGAAGCCGAAGAGGAGACGCTCAAGATCCTCGGCCTGTACAAGGAGTTTGCCGAGACCGATCTGGCGATGCCGGTGATGGCCGGGCTCAAGAGCGACAGCGAGAAGTTCGCGGGCGCGTCGCGCACGTACTCGATCGAGGCGCTGATGGGCGACGGCCGCGCGCTGCAGGCCGGAACGTCGCACAACCTCGGGCAGAATTTCGCCAAGGCGTTCGAGATTCAGTTCCAGGGCCGCGACAAGACGCTGCAGCACGCATGGACGACGTCGTGGGGGGTGTCCACGCGGCTGATTGGCGGCGTCATCATGACGCACGGCGACGACAGCGGCCTCGTGCTGCCGCCGCACGTCGCGCCGTACCAGGTCGTCATCGTCCCGATTCCGCGCGGCAACTGGAAGGAGACCGTGCTGCCGAAGGCGGAGGCCATCGCCGCGGAGCTCGCGGCCAAGGGCGTGCGCGTGAAGCTCGACGCCTCCGAGGAGAACTCGCCTGGCTGGAAGTTCGCCGAGTGGGAGCTGCGTGGGGTGCCGCTGCGCCTCGAGATCGGCCCCAAGGACATCGAGAAAGCGCAGGTCTTCTCGGCGCGCCGCGACACCCGCGAGAAGGCCGCGATTCCCCTGGCCGACCTGACGACGCGCGTGCCCGCGCTGCTCGAGGAGATTCAGGCGAACCTGCTTGCGAGGGCGACCGCGTTCCGCGACGAGCACACGACCGAGGTCTCGACCTGGGACGAGTTCAAGGCCGCCATGGACGGACGCCCGGGCTTCGTGATCGCGAGCTGGTGCGGCAGCGCCGCCTGCGAAGCCCAGATCAAAGCCGAGACCCAGGCGACGCTCCGCAATATTCCGCTCGGATCGCCGCGCGTCGACGGGCAGTGCGTCAAGTGCAACGGCGCGTCGCGCGTCAAAGCGTGGTTCGCAAAAGCGTACTAGGCTCGTTCCCCGGGCCCGAGTCCCTGCTCCGGCGTCCTCAGTTCTCGGTTCGCAGTGCGCGCGCCACGTCGCCCGCCGACTGAAATCGCGCAGCCGGCATTTTCTCCAGGCAGCGATCGACGACGCGCACGAGTGCCGGCTTGATTGGACGATCGGCGGTTGATACGAGCGGCGCGGGGGGGCGCGCCAGAATCGCGTCGATGGTGTCGAGGGGCCCCTGGCCGCGGAACGCCGGCCGGCCGCTCAGCATCTCGTACAGCACCGCACCCAGCGCGAAGATGTCCGTGCGCGCATCCACGGGCTGCCGCTCGACCTGCTCGGGTGACATATAGCCAATCGTGCCGAGCAGGGTTCCCGACGACGTGAGGTCGTCCGTCGCGACGGGCGACCCCGGACCCGTGGCCTTGGCCAGCCCAAAATCGACGATCTTCGCCTGACCATCCTCGTTCACGAGCACGTTCTCCGGCTTGAGGTCGCGGTGGATCACGCCGGCGGCGTGCGCGGCGTCGAGCCCGTCGGCCAGCTGCGCGCCCAGGTCGCGCGCGCGCGCGGGCGCGAGGCGCTCCTCCTGCAACAGCGCGCGGAGCGTCCGGCCGCGAATGAACTCCGATACGATGAACGTCGTGCCGTCCTCAGTGCCGAAATCGAAGATCGGCACGATGTTCGGGTGGCTCAGTGCCGCGGTCGCGCGCGCTTCGCGTTCGAAGCGCTTTCGGCGGATCGGGTCAACTGCCGCGTCGGGCAGCATGACCTTCAGCGCGACGAGCCGGCCGAGGCGCGTGTCGCGCGCCTGGTAGACCACGCCCATGCCGCCCGCGCCGATGAGGTCGACGATCTGGTACCGGCCGAGCCGATCGACCAGCTGGGGCGGCGGCACGGCGCCGGCACCGGGGGCCGTGACGGTTCGGGACCAGTCCGCGCTCGCGGCGTGACGAAGCAGCGATTCGACCTGGCGCCGGAGCTCCACGTTCCCACCGCAGCGCGCCTGGAGAAACACCGCACGCGCCGAAGGCGACCGCTGTCGCGCCTCATGGAACAGGTCCTCGAGCACGTCCAGCGGATCGACGCTCACGGGGACGCACTCCGCGTGATCTCGCGCTGCAGCCACGTCTTGGCAAAGTTCCAGTCGCGCGTGATCGTGTCGTCCGACACGCCCAGCAATTCCGCGATCTCGCCGTTGCTCAACCCGCCGAAGTAGCGCAGCTCGACCACACGCGCCTTGCGCGGCGCCACCGCCGCGAGCGCCTCGAGGGCCTCGTCGAGCCGCACCAGATCGGGGCCGCGATCGGGCGCCACGACCGCACCCTCGTCGAACGTCACACGGCGAGCGCTGCCGCCACGCTTCTGAAAGTTGCGTCGCCGGGCCGCGTCCACGAGCACCCGACGCATCAGCATGGCTGACATCGCGAAGAAGTGCGCCCGGTCCTGCCAAGCGACCCGCCGCGCGGCCAGCAGGCGCATGTAGAGCTCGCTCACGAGCACCGTCGCCTGCAGCGAGCCGGGCCGCTCGTGTCGCAGCTGCCGGCGCGCCATCCGATGGAGCTCCGAGTAGACCTCCGGCACCAGCCGCTTGAGGGCGGCGCTTTCGCCAGCCCGCCACTCGCGGAGATCGTCGGTAATCCCCATGGGTTGGCGCCCATCTTACGCCACCCCTGACGTGATGCGGGTTCCCGCCGCGCGTTCGCGCCTCCAGCAGACAAGCCAGCCAGTCGGCCGGCCTGGAGGTGCACTGAATGTCACGGAACGCTCTCGCCAGAATTGTCTCGGTTCTTCTCGTTGCACTCGTCCACCTGCCGCTCCACGCTGCGGACCGCCCGTCCCAGCTGCCGCCGCTCCTGCGCGAGCTGGCCCTGACCAACATGGGGGCGCGAGACTGGCTTCAGCGCCTTGGCGCCCGGGGCCGCGGGCCCGCGCGCGAGCGGCTGATCGCCATCACGCGAACGGGCGTCATCGTCGACTCGCTCGACGGCGACGCGACGCACGTCTCGCTTACGCCCGGTCTCGACCGTATGCTCGCGGTCGAGATGCCCTCGCTCGTCCTCGTGCACAACCATCCGAACGGTACGAGCCTCAGCGGCGACGATCTGAGTCAGCTCGAGAAGCCCGCGGTGATCGCGGTCATTGCCATCGGACACGACGGCAGCATTTACGCCGCGGCTCGCGGACCGCACTTCGACAGCGGCTGGTGCGGCGGGGATCGGTACGGCGAACTGCGCGCTGTCATCCTGACCGCCCTCGTCGAGGACGGCGACGCCGGCTATCGACGGCCGTTTCTGGTGAGCTCGTTTTCAACGCATCTGGCAGCGCTCGCGCTGGCGCGCACCGGTGTCATCGAGTACGTCGCGACAATGGCGCCCGACCGGCGCGCGGCGTACGATGACCGCCGCGCGATCTTCGGCCGCATCGTCGTCTCCGCCTCGTCGCGGATCGCGACGCGGTGAAAAAGGCAAAGGGCAGAAGACGGAAGCGGAGTGAATCCGCCTCTGCCTTCTGCCCTCTGGGCTTTGCCCTCTGGGCGTTCCGATCTACGGGAACTGCAGCCTGACCGTGAGCGCCGCGCGGCGGTTGAGCCGGCGCGTCTCCTCGCGCGAGTTGTCGAACTTGGGCCGCTCCTCGCCGTAGCTGACCGTCGTCAATCGATCGGCGGAAATGCCGCGGCTCACGAGGTAGTCCTTGACGGCCTGCGCGCGGCGCTCGCCGAGCGCCAGGTTGTACTCGGCCGTGCCGATGTTGCAGGTGTGCCCCTCGATCGTCAACCGGAGCGACGCGTTGCGCTGCATCGCCGTGACCGCCTCGTCGAGCACGCGCAGGGCGTCCGGCCGCAGCGTGTAGCGGTCGAAGTCGAAGTGCACGTCCTCGAAGTTGTAGACCGTCGGCGTCGGCCGGACGACGTTGATCGTCACGGTGTCGCTGGCCGTGCCGCCCTTGCCGTCGTTGACCGTCACCGTGATGCGCACCGGACCCTCGGTCTGCGGCGCCGTCCATGGCGTCTGCCGGCTGGTCGCGCTCGAGAGCGCGCCTGACGGCGCCGTCCACCGGTACGTCAGCGGGTCGCCGTCCGGATCCTGCGCGTCAGCCGTGACCGTCGCCGTGCGTCCGACTTCCACCGTGCACGGATCGCACGACGCGCGCACCGTCGGCGCGCGATTCGCCGGCGGGGGTGGCGGCGGCGGGGGCGGCGGGGGCGGCGGCGGGGGTGGCGGCGGCGGCGCCGCGTGGTGCTTGTTGCTGTAGCCGGCTTGCTCGGCCGACGCGTGCTGACCGGGGTGGAAGCCTACGCGGAACAGCACGTCCCACGCGTCCCTCGGATAGTCGCCGAACGTCGTTCCGGCCAGCGGGTTGACGACGTTGGCGATCTGCGCTTCGCTGCGCCCGGCCATCGTGAGGTTCACGGTCGCGGCCGCGCCGATGTAGAAGCCGTTCGGCGCCTGCCACGTCAGGCCGAGATTCCAGAACACCGGATTCTTGAGGGACGTCGACGTCGGCACCGGCGAGCCGTCCTCGCCGAAGAGGCCGGCCGGCGCCGTGATCGTCTTGTTGAAGTACGACTCGCCGAAGAGCTCGGTCGTGACCTTCAGCCCCATGCCGTACTTCTGCGGGAAGGCGGCGCCGAAGCCCCAGCGGAAGCCGTTCGTCAGGCTGTAGCCGCTCGGGTTGCCGCGCATCATGAAGCCGCCATAGCCGGAGACCTCGATGGCGCTCGTCTGCTTCGAGACGATGCCGTCGAGCGCGAAGCCGACCTGGCCGCTCGTCGTGCCGTCCGGCTCCTTGCTGCCGGTGGGCAGCTTGATCATCGCGCGCACGGCGGTCGCCACGGGCTTGTTGTTGGCCTGGGACGTGAGGTTGAACTTGCCGCCGAGCCAGAACTCACCGAACTTGCTCGTGAACTCCTTCCGGCTGAGCGGGTAGTCCAGCAGGAGGCCGCCGCCGGTGCCCGTGGACGTCTCGTTCGACGTGCTGGTGAAGAAGAGCGGCCGCGTGTCACGGTCGATGCGCGTGACGATCGAGAGGCTGCCAAAGATCTCTGTGCGGCTGCCGGCGCCGACGGCGAACGTCACGGGAAATGTCGAGATGTCGGCGAAGCCCTGGCCCTCATCGACGTTGGTCCGCTGGAAGCTCATGGACCACTTCTTGTTGGGGAGCACTTCTCCGGTCGGCACGTACCAGATACCGGTGTCGCCTGAGACCGTCGCGGTCCCGGGTCGGGTGTCTTCCGACGTCGAGGACGCACCTGAAGACGACGGCTGGGGACGCGTCTGGGGTGTTTGTGCGAGGGCCCAGGTCGGAACCGCGAGCAGCGTACTCAGCAAGCAGTAGTTGAAGAGTCGTCTCATGAAGGTCCACCTAGACTGACGGGCGGGCGTGGTGCCCGCCTACTGACGGATTGACGCCGGAGATAGATGCCCGGCCTTCCCACCACCACAGATCGTCATGCTACCGCTCGCTTCCACGCCAAGTCAACGCAAACACGGCACTTTTGCCCTCGCGGACTATCCGTGCCCACGGCCGATCGTGGGGGCCTCGCGGTATACTGGGTGGACGAGCCCTGGGGCGAGGAGTCGGTCATGGGTCCCATCGGTATTCCGGAACTGCTCATTATTTTCGTCGTCGCTCTGATTGTCTTTGGTCCACGCAAGCTGCCGGAGCTCGGCCGGTCGCTCGGCAAGAGCATCGCGGAGTTCAAGCGCGCGTCGAACGACTTGCGCAACACGCTGGAAGAGGAGATCAAACTCGACGAGCAGAAGGCGCCACCAGCTGCGCCGGCGTTGCCGGCCGCGACGCCTGCCGTTCCGGCAGTGCACGCGCCGACCGATCCGGCCGCGATCGGATCGCCGGCGGCGCCCGAAGCCATCGCGCGAGGCCAGCACGGGTCGTAGCGCGCGCCGCGTCCGCCGCGCGATGGCACCCCCGGGGCCGTAAATGTCGACGGACACTTCCGAGTTCGCCACCGACACCTTTCAGGACACGGAGCCTGCCGAAGGCGATCGCTCGAGGATGAGCTTCCTCGAGCACCTCGACGAGCTGCGCCGCCGCATCATCTACTCGCTCTACGCCATCTGCGCGGGTTGCGCGGTGTCGTTCTGGTTCCTCGGCGACCTCTACGAGGCGATGACGCGCTACTTCTCGCAGTTCGGCGGGAAGCTCATCATCAACGGCCTGACCGACGGCTTCGTCCTGCAGATGAAGTTCGGCCTGCTGGTCGGGTTCCTGATCGCGTCGCCGTTCGTCTTCGCCCAGATGTGGCTGTTCGTCGCGCCGGGTCTCTACGCGCGCGAAAAGAAAGTCGTGCTGCCGTTCGCCGCGAGCGCGACGGTGCTGTTCTCCGCAGGCGTCTGGTTCGCGCATCGCGTGGCGTTCCCCGGCATGTTCCGGTTCTTCGCGAGCTACGAGAACGAACACGTCGCGTTCTTCCCGACGATCAAGGAAGCCGCGACGTTCTACATCTGGATGGTCCTGGGCTTCGGCACCGTGTTCCAGATGCCCATCGTCGTCTTCTTTCTCGCGCGCTTCGGCATCGTCACGTGGCGCTGGATGCTGAAGAACATTGGCTACGCCGTCCTGGTCGCGTTCATCCTCGCCGCCGTGGTGACGCCCTCGGGCGATCCCGTCAACCAGACGATCTGGGCGGCGCCGATGGTCGCCCTCTACGTGCTGAGCATCGGCGTGGCCTGGATGTTCGGCAAGAAACGGCCGAAAGCCGCGGAAAAATAGGCTCCGGCGGGGCCGGGGCTTTGGTAGGATGAAAGGAACCATGCGGAATCGATCTGTCGGCGTCGCGCTTTCGGTCGTGCTGCTTTCGACGCTCGTGGGCGGGGTGCTCGGGTCGCGCGTGCTGGCAAGGGCGGACCGCGAGACCGAGCGCTATCGCGTCTTCACCGCCGCGCTCGCGACGGTGGAGAACGAATACGTCGAGGCTGTGGACACCACGCCACTCGTCTACTCGTCGATCGACGGCATGCTGCGCACGCTCGATCCACACTCGACGTTCTTCGAGCCCCGACAGTACGCGCAGATGCGCGAGCGCCAGGAAGGGCACTACTACGGCATCGGGATCAGCATCCAGGCCGTGGACGGCGACATCACCGTGACGCAGCTCTTCGAGGGGTCGCCGGCGTACCGGGCGGGCATCCGCCGCGGCGACATCATCGCCAGGGTGCCGTGCGCGCCGGACGCGACGGCCCAGCCGGACGCGAAGGCCGCCGCCGGCAAGCCGTGCCAGGACGACACCAAAGGGTGGAGCACGGAGGACGTCGTCAAGCGCATCAAGGGGCCGAAAGGCACGACGGTCGACATCGCGATCCGCCGGGCCGGCGTGAGCCAGCTCATCGGCCTCACCGTCGAGCGCGACGAGATCAACATCACGACCGTCCGCACGGCGTTCATGATCGCGCCCGGCACCGGCTACGTGCGGCTCCAGGACTTTTCCGAGACGACCGACCAGGAGCTGACGGCGGCGCTCAAGAAGCTCAAGGCCTCGGGCATGCAGCGCGTGATCCTCGACCTGCGCGACAACCCGGGCGGGCCGCTCAACCAGGCCATCGCCGTTGCGAATCATTTCCTGCACAAAGGGCAGATGATCGTCTACACGCGCGGGCGCGTCGAGAACGCCGACGATGACTACCGCGCGGTGATGGAGGGCGAGTACACCGACGTGCCGCTCATCGTGCTCGTCAGCCGGCAGAGCGCCAGCGCGTCGGAGATCGTCACCGGGTCGATGCAGGACCACGACCGCGGGCTCGTCATCGGCGAGACCACGTTCGGCAAGGCGCTCGTGCAGTCGGTCTACTCGATCGACAGCGCGGGGCTCGCGCTCACGACGGCGCACTACTACACGCCGAGCGGGCGTCTGATCCAGCGCCCCTGGGACGGCAGCTTCGACGAATACTCCCTGTATGCACTGCGCGACCAGAGCGGCCCGCGCGAGCACCCGGCCTCCGAGCTGAAGTACACGGACGGCGGACGCAAGGTCTACGGGGGCGGCGGGGTCGAGCCGGATCACTTCATCCCGGGCGCGATCGAGGGCTTCAACGTCCAGCCGTTCACGCGCGCGATCTTCCAGCGCGGCGCGTTCATCAGCTTCGCCGAGAAGTTCACGAAGGAAGGCGACACCCGGCCGGCCGCCCGATCGGCGGCCACCCACAAGGTCGCGCCCGGCTGGGAGCTGACCGACGCCATCGTCGACGAGTTCAAGCAGTTCCTCGTCGCGGAGGGCTTCAAGATGGACGACGCCGCGTTCAACACGGACCGTGCGTTCATCAAGGCGGAGATCCGGTTCGAGGTGGACAACGACCTGTTTGGCGTCGAAGAGGCCCGCCGGAATCTCACCCGGGTGGACCCGCAGGTGCAGGCCGCGCTCGGCTACCTGGACGAGGCGAAGAAGCTCCTCGATCTGAACAAGAAATAGCCGGACACATGCTAGACTGACGCCCTGAGACACGCCCGGCAAGCGCCTCCCAGCCGCTTGCGGGCCGATGCCGAGGGTGTCGGCCGAAGCGGCTGGTTGTGTGTACGGCGAGCCGCGCGAGCGGATCGGGCCTCGCCGGAGCCTTGCTAAGGCGGGGCGCAGGGGCGGAGCCCCTCGGACGGACGAGCGAGCGGGCGGCGAGCGAGTCGCGCGCACGGAGCGGGGCAGTGGGGGCCCCGCGAGTGAGCGCGTCGGGGAGCCCGCAGGGGCGGAGCCCCTCGGACTGATCGAACGATGAAACTGTCGAGATTGCACATCGCGGGCTTCAAGAGCTTCCCGGATCGCGCCGAGCTGGGGTTCGACCATGGCGTGACGGCCATCGTC
Source organism: Vicinamibacterales bacterium (assembly GCA_035519535.1). GTDB lineage: Bacteria > Acidobacteriota > Vicinamibacteria > Vicinamibacterales > SCN-69-37 > DATEGZ01. Next base: position 19,069 of record DATIWF010000082.1, read on the forward strand.
GGGCCCAACGGCTGTGGGAAGAGCAACGTCGTGGATGCGATTACGTGGGTGCTGGGCGAGCAGAGCGCCAAGAGCCTCCGCGGCGAGCGTATGGAGGACGTGATCTTCAACGGCAGCGACGCCCGCAAGCCGACGGCCGCAGCCGAAGTGCGCTTGAAGCTGAGCGAGGTCGCGCAGGCCGCGATGACCGTGGCGACGGCGGCCGAGGTCCCGCCGCCGGTCGACACGCTGCTCGACGAGCAGCCGCTCGTCACCAAGGACGTCGAGATCGGGCGCCGGCTGTATCGATCGGGCGAGAGCGAATACCTGATCGACGGCGAGGTCTGCCGGCTGCGCGACATCCACGACCTGCTCATGGACTCGGGCCTGGGCGTGAAGGCCTACGCCGTGATCGAGCAGGGCAAGATCGGGCAGATCCTGTCGTCCCGGCCGGGTGAGCGGCGGGCGCTCATCGAGGAAGCGGCGGGCGTCACGAAGTACAAATCGCGGCGGCGCACGGCGGAGCTGAAGCTCGAGGCCGCGCAGCAGAACCTGACGCGGATCGACGACATCATCTTCGAGGTCGAGAAACAGCGCGGCGCTCTGCGGCGGCAGGCGGCGCGCGCCCGCCGCTACAAGCGGCTCCGCGAGGAGCTGCGGCGCTGGGAGCAGGTGCAGTTCGCGCGCCGCTACGACGCTCTTGCACGCGACATCGAAGCGGCCGAGGCGCGTCTCGAGGATGCGCGGGCGCGCGAGGCGGCGGCCGCGGGCCGCGTCGCCGAGCTGGAGACCGCGCTCGAAACGGTGCGGCTCGGGCTGACCGGCGCGGAAGCGGGCGCCACCGAGGCGCGCGAGGCGGCGCACGCGCGCGAGCTGGACATCGGCCGGCGCCAGCAGCAGATCGAGTTCGACAAACAGCAGATCGAGGACCTCGGCCGGCAGGCCGAGGCGCTCGCGGCCGAGGTGCGCGATCTGGAAGCGCGCCGCGATCCGGCGCAGCTCGCGATCGAGGCGCAGCGCGAGGCCGCCGAGCGGGCGCGGCGGGCCCTCGACGAGGCCGGCCGCGAGGTGGCCGCACGCGAGGCCGAATACGCCGAGGCGCTGGCGGCGGTGCAGGCGGCCGAGCGCGAGGGCGACGAGACCCGCGCCGCCGCGATGGCCGCGACGACGACACTTTCGGCGCTCCGGCAGGCGCGGGAGAACGCGGCAGCCGTTCGCGATCGCGTGGCCGCCGAGCGGGCGCGCCTCGAGGTCGAAGCGAGAGATCTGGAACAGGAGAGCGCCCGGGCGCGCGCCGAGCGCGACCGCGCGGCCGAGGCCCTGGCCGCCGAGCGGACGGCGCTCTCCGCCGCCGGCGACGCCCGCGCCGCCGCGGAGACGGCGCTCGCGCAACAGCGCGCCGCCCGCACCCTCCTCGGCAACGCCCTGGCGTCGCGTGAGCGCGACCTGGCCGGTCACGAAGCGCACCTCGAGTCGCTCGAGCGGCTCGACGCCAGCCGCGCGACGTTCGGCGACGGCGCACGCTTCCTCCTGGCCGAAGCCGGCGAGGCGATCCGCCAGCACGGCGCAGTCGCCGACTACCTGCAGGTCGAGCGGTCGTACGAGCGCGCCGTGGACGCGCTCATCGGCGACCTCCTCCAGCACGTGATTGTCGACACGGCCCGCGACGTGACCGGCGCCCTGGCCCTCGCCACCGAGCGCGGCGCCGGCCGCTGCGGCTTCGTCGTGCTGGACGAGGTGGCGAATCGCCAGGCGCCCGCGTCGATCTCCGTCCCGGCCGCCGCGCGATCGCTCTCGAGCGTCGTGACCGCCACCGGACCGTACGCCGGCGTGCTTTCGCGCCTCGTCGGCGAGGCGCTCATCGTCCATTCGTTCGAGGTCGCCGACGCGCTCGCGCGCACGTCCGGCGTGCCCGTGGCGACCGTCGCCGGCGAGGTGTTCCGCGCGGAGGGCATTGTCGAAGGTGGGTCGCGCCGCGACGCGCGCGGCATTCTCGAGACCCGCGGCGAAGCCCGGCGGCTGCGCGAGCAGGTGGGCGTCGCGAGGGCGGAAGTCGAGCGCATGACGCTCGAGGCGGCGAGCCTCGACGCGGACGTGTCCGGCACGGAAGCGGCGCTCGCGGCCTCCAGCGACGCGCAGCACCGTCACGAGAAGGCGATCGTCGGCTACGAGGCGCAGGTGGCGCGCGGCGACGAGGAACTGGCCCGCACGATGCGCCGCCTGGACGTCGTCCGGACCGAGCACCGCCGGGCCCAGGAAGAGGAGCAGGCCGCCGAGCGCCGCCGCGATGACGCGACGGCGGCGATCGCGATGCACGAGACCGCGCAGCGCGGCGCCGAAGGCAAGCTCGAGGACGTCGTCGCCCGGCTGCAGCACGCCCGCGGCGTGGCGGAAGGGAAGACCCGGCACGTCACGGAGGCCCGCGCGGCTCAGGCCGGACTCATCGAGCGGACCTCGGCGCTCGACACTGACGTGGTCCGCCTCGACGAGGCGGCCCGCGACCTCGAAGCGCGGATTGCGGCGCGCGCCGACGAGGCGGCCCGCAACGCCGCGCGGCGCGAGGAGCTGCGCCGGTCCATTCATCAGACCGAGCAGCTCCTGGACGACGACGTGCGTGCGCTCGAGACGCTGAAGCGCGAGATGCGGGTGCTCGACGAGCGCGTCTCGGCCCTCCGCGCGGACTTCGGCGTCCGCGAGCACGACATCCGCGACGCGCGGCACGCGCTCGAGGGCGTCCGGTCTCAGCTCATGCAGTTCGAGGTCGCCCGCGCGACCGCCGCGTCGGATCTCGCCCACCTCACCTCGGCGTGCTTCGAAGCGGTCGGCCAGTCGATCGACGAGGTCGTCGCCGCCGTGGCGCGCATGGAGGAGGCCGGGGAGCTCATGGCGCCGGCCCGCCGCGTCGCGGCCGTCGCCGCGCCGGACGAGGACGAAGAAGATACGCCGGCCGGTGAAGGCGGAACGGAGCCGCCTGTCGCGGAGAGCGCCGAGCCGGCAGGGCCGATCGAGGACGATGGGCGCGCCTTGAGCCCCGAGGAGGTCATCGCCGACCTCCGCCGCAAGATCGAGAGGCTCGGCCCCGTCAACATGATGGCGATCGAGCAGTTCGACGAGCTCGAGACACGCCATACGTTCCTCACGACGCAGCGCAAGGACCTGCTCGACTCGATCGCCCAGACCGGCGAGGCGATCCGCAAGATCGACAAGACGACGCGCGAGCGGTTTGCCGAGGCGTTCGAGTCGATCAACAAGCACTTCGAGACGACGTTCACGACGCTCTTCGGCGGCGGGCGCGCCGGCCTGGTGCTGATTGACCTCGAGAACGATCCCGAGAGCGGCATCGACATCATCGCGCAGCCGCCGGGCAAGCGCCTGCAGAACGTCCAGCTGCTCTCGGGCGGCGAGAAGGCGCTCACCGCGATGGCGCTGATGTTCGCGATCTTCAAGCACCGCCCGAGCCCGTTCTGCCTGCTCGACGAGATCGACGCGCCGCTCGACGACGCCAACATCGGGCGGTTCGTCGAGATGCTGCAGGGCATGAACGATCACACGCAGTTCATCCTCATCACGCACAACCGCAAGACCATGGAAATCGCGGACCGGCTGTACGGCGTGACGATGGAAGAGCCTGGCGTCTCGAAACTCATTTCGCTTCAGCTGAATTGACCCTGTGGTGAGGGCTCAGTGCACTGCAGAGTGCGGGTGCGTCGACGACGCTTTCGAGCGGATGCCGTTTCACTCCGGGACCTCGACGCCGCATCGGGCACGTTGCAGCGCACCGAGCACGAAGCACATCGCCCTGAGCATTCAGCAGAGAGCCTTCTCCCGCGATGAATGAAACGAAAGCGGCGCGCTACCAGCGACTGCGGCGGCGCGCGCGGGCCGCCGGGCTCCTCTCGGGCGCCGTGATGCTGGCGGCGCTGGCGTTCACGCCCGCCGGCCCGAGGCTCGCGGCGTGGGCCGAAGGATCGGTTCGGGCGCTCGCGGGGCCGGCGCAACCGCTGCTGGCCCCGGTGTGCTTCGCCGTCCTTCTCGTGGTGCTGTGGGAGATCGCGGCGCTGCCCGCGATGCTCTATCTCGGGCTCCGCGTGGACCGGCGCTTGAACGGCGGACCGCCGGCGGTGGATGACGTGCTGGCGGCGCAGGCGCAGGCGACGCTCGTGGCGCTGCCGGTGGCCGTCGTCGTCGCGCTGACGCTCGAGGTGTCGGTCCGGATCGCCGGCGGCTCCTGGTGGCTGCTCGCCGGCGTGCTGCTGGCGGCGGGGCTCGGCGCCGCCCTGCACGGCGCGCCGGCTGCGCTCGCCCGTCTGGCCGCCGCCACGCCGGTCTCGCGTCCCGACCTGGCCGCTCAGCTGGCTGAGCTCGCGCGTCGCGCCCGCGTGCCCGTCGCGGGCATCGACGAATGGCGGGCCGGCGAGGGCGCCCGCACGACGGCGCTCGTCACCGGCCTCGGCCGCACGCGCCGCATCTTCATCTCATCGGATCTCGTGCGCGACTGGTCCGACACCGAAATCGCCGTCGTCGTGGCGCACGAGCTGGCGCACCACGCGTACCACGACCTCCTGCGGACGCTGGCGGTGGACGCGATGGTGCTCTCGACGGCGCTCGGCTCGGCTGCCGCCGTCGTGCGCTGGGTGCCGGCCGCGGGCCGGCTCGAGGATCTGGCGACGCTGCCGCTGATTGCGCTCGTGGCCGGCGGCGTGTGGCTGGCGGCGACGCCGCTCCGCCACGCGCAATCGCGCCGTCAGGAGCGCCGGGCCGATCTGTTTGCGCTCGTCGTCACGGGCGGATCGGGCGCGTTCAGTTCGGCCATCCGCCGTCTTGGCGCGCGCCACCTCGCGGAGGAGCGCCCCAGCGCCATCACCCGCTGGCTGTTCCACCGGCATCCCACGGTCGCCGAGCGGCTCGCGATGGCGGAGGCCTATCAGCAGCTGAAGGTCAGGGGGTGAAGGGCAGAAGGGCAGAAGGCAGAAGGCAGAAGGCAGAAGGCAGAAGGCAGAAGGCAGAAGGCAGAAGGCAGAAGGCAGAAGGCAATGAACCCTCAGGAGCCCATGCGAACCGGAGGAACCCCTTACTTCTCGACGATGAGTTTTCCGCGCGTTTCGCGCCGGCAGCGCGGGTCGTCCGACAGGTTGCAGTAGAACTCGAACGTCCCGGCCTTGTCCGCGCGGAAGTCGAATATCTGCGGCTTGCCGGGCTCCGCGCGGCGGCTGATGCGGTAGTGGTCGTCATCGATCGTGAAGCTGTGGGGGACGTCCTCGGCCGAGAACGTGATGCGCACGAGGTCGTCGAGATGCACCCGAATCTCGGCTTTGTCGGACCCCGAAACCCGGTATCCGTACTTGTACGCCGAGACCGTGAAGCTGACCTTGTTTTGGGCGGCGACGATGACGCCGCCAACGACTGCGGCGACGAGAAACGCTCCCAGGACGGACGCGACGACGCGCGGGCTGAGGCGGACTGGCAGGCGCACCACGGGCCCCTCCTTACGATTCTGACGATTCGGCCGGTCGTCCGGCCGGCCAGGGGAGCGCTACCAGTTTATCGGGCGATTGGTGATTGGTGATAGGTGATTGCTATTGGTGATTGGGGATTGGTGATCGTTATTGGGTGATTGGGTGATTGGGTGATTGGCGATTGGCGATTGGGTGACTGGGCGATTGGCGATTGGCGATTGGAGTGAATCACTCGATCGATCAACCGACCGATCGAATCGCCAATCGCCCAATCGCCAATCGCCCAATGGCCCAATCGCCAATCACTCAATTCAATCGCCAATCACCAATCACCAATCACCCAATAGCAATGGCCAATCACCCTTCATCAATCATCAATGGCGCCTTGGGCCCCTGTCGCGGCGCGGTCCGCGGTCGTGCCCGTGGCCGTGGTGATCGCGGGGCGGCCGGTGGCCGTGCTCGCCGGTGTCGATCGGGCCGTCGGGGACCGGCCGCGGCTCGCGGGGCGCCGTGCCCTCGTCGGGCGCGAGCAGCACCTTGCGGCTGAGGCGCACCTTGCCTGAAGGGTCGATGTTGATCACTTTGACCATGATCTGCTCGCCCTCCTTGAGCTCGTCGCGCACGTCCTTCACGCGGTAGTTCGCGATCTCCGAGACGTGCAGCAGGCCGTCGACGCCCGGCATGATCTCAATGAACGCGCCGAAATCGGTGATGCGCTCGACGCGGCCCATGTACGTCTTGTTGAGCTCGGGCGTCGCGGTGAGCTCCTGGATCATGCCGATCGCCTTCTGCGCGGCGGCCTCGTCGGCGGAGGCGACGTTCACGCGGCCGTCGTCCTCGACGTCGATCTTGACGCCGGTCTTCTCGATGATCATGCGGATCGTCTTGCCGCCCGGGCCGATGACGTCGCGGATCTTCTCGGTCGGGATGCGGATCGTGATGATGCGCGGCGCGTAGGCCGAGATGTTCGCGCGCGGGCCCTCGAGCACGGCCGCCATCTTGTCGAGAATCTCGAACCGGCCCTTGTGCGCCTGCTCGAGCGCCTTGCGCATGATGTCCATCGTGATGCCACCGACCTTGATGTCCATCTGCAGCGCGGTGATGCCCGTGCGCGTGCCGGCGACCTTGAAGTCCATGTCGCCGTAGTGGTCCTCGGCGCCCGCGATATCCGA